>JAEURC010000022.1 GCA_016789025.1 Anaerolineales bacterium | reverse complement strand
CCTCCTGATTGGCGCCGACAATAACAGCAGGAGTCAGGAAGAAACCGTGTCGGCGCAGGAAGTAGACCACACGTCGCAGGGTAAACCGCCCAATGATGACAAATATAACAGTAAGTACCCACGCCATCGCCAGCCACCCGCGTGAAACGATTACCCAAGAAAAAGTAAAGCCGGCTATGATAATAAATAAAACCCCTTCCGACGACGCGCGGAATACCTTTGAATATTCGCGTGTGCCGCCCAGTAAATTCTCCCGGGCATACAGACCATGTGCCGCAAAAATAACAAGCCATAATACTGCGGCGCGAATGCTTAATTGGTTGTAATGAGGTAATGACACGAACGCGGTTTCATCAAAAATTCCAAAGGGGACGTTAAAGCGGAGAATATACGAAAACCGGAAGGCAAGGATGATCATTGCCAAATCGAGCAAGACCAAGGCGGCGCGAAAGAGCGCCCACTGGGTGTGCCTGGGTATGACCGAGTTTGCTTTCCCGATTTTCTTCCCCAGCGACATGATGTGCATTTTCTCCATATTCGGTCCTGCGGTTACCATTCTGTCTGCTCCTAAGGTTCATTAGCCAGATGAACTGTTGCAACATGAGCCACACCGCTCGGGCTATTTCATATTTTGGTTTGGTGGTTTCGCTGTTGCATGACGACACGTATTCCAAAAAGTTACTTTGGATTCATTCGTCTTAATCCCCCAAAGCGGTGATGATGGATACTGTCTTATCCCCGCTTCACGCGACTGATTTGACTGCTTCCCAACTCTACAGAGACTTGTCTCTTCTGCAAGAAATTCAAGAGCACTCGAACGCGTTCCTGACCGGAAACTGTTCCGTCGAAAATGGCTTCGTACCCTGCGAACAGCCCTTCTTTAATAAGGATTGCATCACCGGGCTTTAGATCGCTCAACCGCGTTCTACTGGAGGCGTTGATCTCTGTCACCCTCTTTTGCAGGATGGAAATCAGCTGTTCGGGAACGGGTGACGGCTCCCCGCCGAAACTGACGAGGTTGGCGGCGCCAGGCATCCACTGAAGAGTCGAAGCGTTGACGATGTCCAAATCTACCTGAATAAATAAGTATCCGGGAAAATACGGTTTGAATTTCCGCGAGCGCGGGTTGACAGGTGAAACGTGCAAGCGCGGATAGAAGACCGGCACATCAGCCGCTTCGAACTGACGAGCAAGAAAATCTTCTTTGTTGGGTTTACTTCGAATCGCGTACCAGTATGCTGTCACATGTGCCTCAAAGGGTTGAGCAAAATTGTTACATATACGCAATATTTGCGTCTTATATTCGTGCTTTTATCAATGTATTGCCCATTATAATAGGGTTAATTTTCCAATCTCAATGGTTTATCCTATACAAGGAATCATATCAATGAAGAAACTAAACAAATTAGCGGGAATCTTTGCAACGATAACGATTTTGCTTTTTTCCTTGTTTTCAACCCCAAAATCTGCGGGAGCGTCTTGCGCGCCCAACCATATCATTTATGTGGCTTCCAGCGGTTCAGGCGCGGGGGGATGCACGTGGGCGACGGCCTTTCCGTTATTACAAGATGCGATAACGCTGGCAACCAGCGGCGACCAGATCTGGGTGGCGAGCGGAACGTACTATCCAGATGAAGGAGCAGGTCAGATCAATAATGACCGCAACAGTACTTTTACCCTGAAAAACGGCGTTTCGGTCTACGGCGGTTTCAGTGTCGGCGATGCATTGCTGACTGACCGAGATTCGAATCCGGCAATAAACGGGACTGTGCTCAGCGGCGACATTGACCAGGTTGCCGGCAATGCGAATAACGCCTACACGGTGGTCACCACGAATGGTTTTCTTGCCGATACATACGTGCTGGACGGGTTCACCATCACAGGCGGTAATCAAAACTCAGGGAGCGGTGTTGGCGGCGGCATGTACATTCAAAACACCAGCCCCACGCTTGCGAATCTAATCATCACAGCCAACAATGCGAATGGACGCGGCGGCGGCGTATTCATTATTTCTGTTTCGGCAGTGGAAGCCAACTACAGCAACACATCGTTCACAGATGTAACGGTCAGCAATAACACGGCGGGGATTGGCGGCGGCGTATATGTGCAAAACGGAAGCCCATCTTTCACACGAGTGACTTTTACGGGGAATTCGTCAGCAAGCGGCGCAGGCGGCGGTTTGAACGTTCAGACGTTGGGCGGTCCCGGCGTAGATGAACCTAATCTCCCGACATTATTGGATGTGGTCTTCACGAGCAACACCTCTGTCGGCGGCGGGGGCATGTTCAATAACAACAGCCAGTCCACATTGAACCGCGTGACTTTCAGCGGGAATACCGCCACACGGCGTGGCGGAGGCATGTTAAATGAATTCTCCAGCCCTACGCTGACTAATGTGACTTTCAGCGGAAACATATCGACTGAAACATCCGCCGCAACCACCCCTTGGGGCGGCGGCGGCATCATGAACATCGGCGCGGACCCGGTGTTGAACAATGTCACCTTCAATGGGAATAACAGTGTCAACGGTTCCGGCACAGCGGGCGGCGATGCCATCAAAAACGTAACCCAGACCGGTAATGCCAGCGCGCCTGTGATCGAAAATAGTATTTTATGGGGTGACGGCGGGATCAACGATGAAGTGCGCAGTGAAGGCACAAGCTCCGCCACGATCGAAGACAGCATCGTGCAAGGCGGTTGCCCGGCGTTGGCAACATGCACAAACGTTATTAATTCAAACCCGGTGTTGAGCGCGCTGGTAAACAACGGCGGGTATACGCAAACCATGGCCATCAGCGTTACCGGCGCGGCGGACGATGCGGCAGATACAACTACAGCAGATTGCGCCGCCGTCGATCAACGCGGGACGGCGCGTCCACAAGGCGTGGCATGTGATATCGGAGCCTATGAGATCGATGACACAGGGGCGCCCACATTGATCTCCTTCACTCGATTTAATCCGGCGACAACACCAACGAACGCGGATACTTTAGTATTCAGGGCCACCTTTAGCGAAACAGTCCTCAACGTCAGTGCGGGAGATTTCCAGGTCAATGGAACGACCACTGCAACAGTGACCCTCATAACCCCGGTCAGCGGAACCGTATATGAAATCACCGTTTCAGGCGGTGATTTGGCAGGCTTCAATGGCGTAGTCGGTATTGACCTTAGCGGCGCACAGAACATCACAGATTCTGTTGGAAATGCGCTCCCCGCCGGCGAACCTGCAACCGATGAAACATACACCCTCGATAACAACGCGCCGGCGTTGCAATCCTTCACAAGGTTCAATCCGTTGACGTCGCCCACCAACGCCGATACGCTGGTCTTTCGAGCCACGTTCAACGAGACCGTACTCAATGTGAGCGCTGGCGACTTTGCCGTAAACGGCGCAACGACCGCGACTGTAACATTGGTCACTGCCATAAGCGGCACTGTGTACGAAATTACTGTTTCCGGCGGCGACCTGGCAGGATTTAACGGGATGGTTGGACTCAATCTTGCGGGAGCGCAAGATATCACCGACTCTGCCGGAAATTCCCTCCCCACCGGGGAACCCCTCACCGACGAGACCTATACATTGGATAATTCTGCGCCAGCGTTGATCTCGTTTACCCGTCAAACGCCTGCAACCAGCCCAACCAATGCGGATACGCTCGTGTTCCGGGCGACTTTCAGCGAAACTGTTGTCAACGTGAGCGTTGGTGATTTCGCCGTGAACGGGACAACCACTGCAACAGTCACCCTCGTTACACCCATCAGCGGAACCACGTACGACATCACTGTCTCCGGCGGCGATCTCGCTGGCTTCAACGGCGTGGTTGGACTCGACCTTGCTGGCGCGCAAGACATTACCGATTCGGTTGGAAATGCGCTTCCCGCCGGCGAACCCGCCACCGATGAAACCTACATACTAGATAATTTTGCGCCGACGCTTACCTCGTTTACCCGACAAACACCCGCAACAAGCCCAACTAACGCAGACACTCTGGTCTTCCGGGCGACTTTCAGCGAAACCGTTGTCAACGTGAGCGTGGGCGACTTCGCCGTGAACGGCGCCACCACTGCGACTGTAACGCTCGTCACACCCATCAGCGGTACGGTTTACGATATCACTGTCTCCGGCGGCGACCTGGCAGGATTCAACGGCGTGGTTGGCATCGATTTGAGCGGCGCGCAAGACATTACCGATTCTGTTGGCAACGCGCTTCCCGCCGGTGAACCCGCTACCGATGAAACCTACACACTGGATAATTCTGCCCCTGCTTTAAATTCATTTGTCCGGCAAAATCCCGCAACGTCACCTACAAATGCAGATACGCTGGTCTTTCGCGCCACCTTCAGTGAAACAGTGATAAATGTCAGTGCGGCTGATTTTGCCGTGAACGGCGCCACCACTGCGACGGTGACTCTTGTTACACCCATCAGCGGAACCGTGTACGATATCACTGTCTCCGGCGGCGACTTGGCAGGATTCAATGGCGTGGTTGGACTCGATTTGAGCGGCGCGCAAGACATTACCGATTCGGTTGGCAACGCGCTTCCCGCCGGCGAACCTGCTATCGACGAAGCCTACACTCTCGATAATTCAGGACCCGTCCTAACCTCGTTTACCCGTCAGACACCGGCAACCACACCGACCAATGCAGATACGCTCGTGTTCCGGGCGACGTTCAGCGAAACCGTTATTAACGTGAGCGTGGGCGACTTCGCCGTGAATGGCGCCACCACTGCGGCGGTGACTCTTGTCACACCCGTCAGCGGAACCGCGTACGACATCACTGTCTCCGGCGGCGACTTGGCAGGATTCAATGGCGTGGTTGGACTCGATTTGAGCGGTGCGCAAGACATTACCGATTCCCTTGGCAATGCGCTACCCGCCGGTGAACCCGCTATCGATGAAACCTACACACTGGATAATTCTGCCCCAGCGCTGACATCCTTTGCTCGTCAAACTCCTGCAACCAGCCCAACCAATGCAGATACGCTCGTGTTCCGGGCGACTTTCAGCGAAACCGTTGTCAATGTGAGCGTCGGTGATTTCGCCGTAAACGGCGCAACCACGGCGACAGTCACTCTCGTTACACTCGTCAGCGGAACCGTGTACGACATCACCGTCTCCGGCGGCGACTTGGCAGGATTCAACGGCGTGGTTGGCATCGACTTGAGCGGCGCGCAAGACATTACCGATTCTGTTGGCAACGCGCTTCCCGCCGGCGAACCCGCCACCGATGAAACCTACACTGTTGACAATACCAGCACAGCGCTCACCTCATTCACCCGTCAAACACCCGCGACAAGCCCAACCAACGCAGACACCTTGGTCTTCCGGGCGACCTTTAGCGAAGACATGCTCAATGTCGATACGGGAGATTTCACGGTCAATGGAACCACCACGGCAACGGTAACTTTAGTAACCCCAGTCAGTGGCTCCGTATATGACATCACGGTCTCCGGCGGCGATCTGGCAGGATTCAACGGCGTGGTTGGCATCGACTTGAGCGGCGCGCAAGACATTACCGATTCTGTTGGCAACGCGCTTCCCGCCGGCGAACCCGCCACCGATGAAACCTTCATCGTCGATAACTCGGGTCCCATCGTCACCGCATCGGTGCCGGCAAACACTGCCACCGTAACCGGTCCGACTCAGTTAACAGTGACCTACAACGAGGATGTAAAAAATGACGCGTCAGCAGGCGCGGCGAACAATATCGTCAATTACCTGCTTGTCGAAGCCGGAGCAAACGCCACCTTCGATACGCTTTCATGCGTGGGCGGCGTGGTTGCCGATGATACAGTCATAACGATCAATACAGCGACCTATACAAACAACGGCGGTAGCGGTCCCTTCATCGCCACGCTCGATATCAACGGCGGCATCGCCCTTCCCGTGGGAACGTATCAACTCTACGTATGCGGAACCACTTCTATTGAGAACCTGATAAATCTTGAGTTGAACGATGGTCTGGCAGACACGATCATCCAATTCACAGTGATCGCCGGCGGCGCGGGCGGAGGAGGCGGAGGTGGAAGCACTCCAGCCAATCAACGCAGCGCAGTGCCAGCCACAGGCTTCCCGCAAGGCATACTCACCACCCTGCCGCTTCAACCTGCGGAAAAAGCCTACACCGCCACAAGCCTGTGGATCGAAATTCCGCGCCTCGGCGTAAAGATGAACATCGTTGGCATCCCCCAGACAAAAGACGGATGGGACGTGACCTGGCTTGCGCGTGATGCCGGCTGGCTCAACGGTTCGGCATTCCCCACCTGGCAGGGCAACTCAGTCCTCACCGGTCACGTATGGACAGAAACCAACAAACCCGGCCCCTTCAACAAACTCAAAGACCTGCAATACGGCGACCAGGTCAAGATCCACGCCTTCGGTCAGGTATTCATTTACGAGATCCGCGAATCGGCATTAATTTCATCCACCGACACAAAATCAATGATGAAGCACGAGGAAAAAACCTGGCTCACACTGATCACCTGCGAAGGGTTCAACGCGAAGACAGGCGATTACCTCTACCGCCGCATGGCGCGCGCCGTGCTGGTAAGCGTGATCGCAGATCAATAACGCTCGAAAAAAAAGTTAAAAGAGTCCGCCAATCGAACTGGCGGACTCTTTTAATTCATGCGCTTCAGAGATAAAAACATTGGGCGTTACTGCCCTGCGCGCGCCCAATGGATAAAAATCACATCGCTTCATTTCCGACGGGGCGGCTGGCAACCGAAACCCGGCATTTCTCACACGCGTATTGATTCACCATCCAAGAGATGTGGATATCCGGTATTACTTACTGATGTTACGCAGTTGAAGTCAATTTGGCTCTCGTAATGCGACATTCATGCCGCTCTTGCGCAAGAATGGCTGGAAAAGCGAGACGCTTCGCAGTCTCGCGTTACGATCTCTACTGCGTAAGGTGAGTTACTTATCCGCTTCAATTCGTCTCTTTCCCCCAACGCTGTTCAACTCGTACTAGCCCTTCTCCTCATGAACCTTATATGGAATAGTCATCAGAAATCCAATCGCAATGATAACCTGCCCAATCAACACCCCCGCCGATTGCCATGGACCGAAATACGGAACATCCGGCAGCGGCTGTGTGCCCAACCCAAAAATATCCGCCATGCCGGTAAAGACCGCGATCACATAACCCGTGCTCACCAACCGCAAACCAAAATCGGCTACGATGCTTCGTTGTTCCCTGCCCCATAGCGCCATAAGCCCGATAGACCCGCCCACACAGATCATCGCCAGCCCAATAAGAAAAACGGAAATTTGAATAAACCCAACTACTGTGCTTCGATCCCAACCAAACCAGCCGGGTTTTGCCCCAACGCTAAAGATAAACAACCCCAGCCCGATAAGAATCAGGCTGAATTGAATCCGCAAACGTGAAATCCGAAAACCGGGTTCGCCGTTCATGTTGGCAAATGCTCTCGTAAAAATCTGAGCCAATTGCCGCCCAAAATATTTTCCGCGTCTGCTTCCGTGTAGCCGCGTTCGAACAACTTCCCGCGTACCATCTGCAAGTCGGCGATGGTATCCATCTCCGCAGGGATCGATTGCAAGCCAAAGCCGCCGTCGAAATCAGAACCGATTGCCGCATGGAGCGAATTACCCGCGATCTGGCACACGTGATCGATATGCGAGATGTACGCATCCAACGGCACTTCCGCGCGGTTCCCGGTCTTGCGGTTCCAGCCTACCTTGAGAAAAGTGTTGAATGGGATGAGACCCTGCACGCCGCCGCGTTCGATCAGCCCTGCAATGACACGATCGGGCACGTGGCGGTTTGACTCTGATCCTTTCATCAACGCGGCGCAATTTGAATGACTTGCCATGAGAGCGCCTTCATAACGATCAAGCGACTCCAACGCGGCGGATTCGTCCATGTGACTCAGGTCGAGGATGAAATTAAAATCTGCCATGGCAGAAATCAACTGGCGTCCTTCGTCTGTCAACCCGCCGGGTTCACCGGTGCCGCCGCAGTAGCGCGTTCCCACCCAGGCAAGGCCGATCATCCGCAAGCCCAGTTCCCACCATTCAGAGAGTTCCTTAATGGAGCGAATTCCTTCCGCCCCTTCCATGAGCATCACCAATCCCACCGGATGTCCTTCGTCTTCACGCGCGGGCTGTGACCAATGCCGAAGATGGGAATCCAGTTCGCCCGTCGAGGCGATGAGGCGGAATTTGTCCGGGTGCGAATCTGCAAGCTTACGATAGGCAGTCGCCTGATCGCGATATAGTTTGCGGGCGGTGTCGAAGTCGGGATACCACAGGCTGTCCCATGTTTCCTTTTTGCGCGCGGGAGTGGCAAACAGCGTCGAGAATACGATCGCCACATTGCCGCGCTGATATTCGCGCCATCCCAGCGTGCAATCGCCCATGCGTTCGGGGATGAGGGTGCTCGCTTCGAGGCGGCGCGTTTCGGCAACCGGGCGCGTGTAATCGCGCTTGAAGGTGAACATGTTCCAGGCAAGGTCCTGGTGAGAGTCAACAATGAGAGTCATACATTCAAAAAAACGTCCCGCTCGGGCGGGACGCTTGCCATTTATTTTTCTTCGGTCGATTCGGTCGGCGGATCGAACGGTGAATCTCCCGAAGGATCCTCATCCTCGGCGTCGAATTCCGCCGCGAGCATTTTGAAATCTTTGTCGGCAAAGGCGGCTGAATCCACTTTACGAAGGCTCAAGCCGATGCGATGCTGGTCGGCGTCGATTCGGATGACGCGCAGGGTTTTCACATCGCCCTCGTGCAACGCTTCCTTCGGGTGCTCGATGCGCTGTTCTGAAATTTCAGAGATGTGAATCAAACCTTCCACGTCTTCATCGAGGCGGGCAAATGCGCCGAACTTCGTCAGGCGCGTGATCTTGCCTTCCACGAGTTGACCGACGCTGTACTTTTCGATGCGCGCGTGCCAGGGATCGTCTTGCAAGGCGCGCACAGACAGACCGATGCGCTTCTTGTCGCGATCGACGTTGATCACTTTGACTTTGACTTCCTGCCCTACTTCGAGCACTTCACGCGGGTGATCGATGTGATCCCATGAAAGTTCTGAAAGATGCACAAGCCCATCCGCGCCGTTAACGTTGATGAACGCGCCGAAATTGGCGAGGCTGGTGACGCGCCCGGTATATACCTGCCCTTCCTGCAACTCGTCGATGACGCGCTCTTTCAGAGACTGGCGTGATTCAGCGCTTGCCGCGCGTTCCGAAACGATCAGGCGGCGGCGTTCGCGATCCACTTCAATAACACGGATCGAGATGGGTTGACCCGTCATCTTTTGATATTTTTGCTCGGGTGTCTCGCCGGCGATCTGGCTTCGACGCAACGCCCCGATCTGCGACGATGGCAGAAAACCACGCAAGCCTTCCACAGCCACGATCAGCCCGCCCTTGTTGAAACCGATGATCTTGGTTTCGATCACCACAGCATCGGTGATGAGTTTTTCCACATCATCCCATGAAATTTGTTCCTGCGCGCGTTTGAGGGAAAGGACAACGTTCCCGTTCGCATCTTCGGGATTGATCACAAACGCATGAACTTCCTGACCGACCGACAACGCTTCGATCTCCGCCGGGGTGAGTTGGTCCAATTCTCGACCAGAAACCACACCTTCAGATTTCGCGCCAATGCTGATGAGAATCTGGCTGGGGCTGATGCTGGCAATCGTCCCTTTGCGAATCTCGCCAGCCTGAGGCAAGTCGACGTTTAATTCCTGCTCATTGAGCAGTGATTCCATGGTTTGATTGTTCGCATGATTTTGTTCTCCCTGCGGATTGCGATCACTCCCTTGGGTAGGCAGGGCTTGGTTTTCGTCTGTCACTTGATGCTCCGGTTGGATAAAATATGCACGGGATTATACAGGTGAATGTACAAGTTGACAACCCGCCCAGACAACCATGTGAAAAAATCATTCGGGATGGCGTGCCTGATTCACATAGATAGCTTCAGTTTGGGGATTTTTCAAACACGAGTTATAATCACGCTTCGGAGTCACTTAATGCCACCTATTTTTCCCTTCACAGCTATTGTAGGACAGGAGCGCATGAGACGCGCCCTCATTTTAAACGCCGTAGATACGCGTATCGGCGGCGTGCTTATTCGTGGCGAACGCGGCACCGCAAAATCCACCGCCTCGCGCTCGCTTGCCGCGCTGCTCCCCAGCGTCAAAGTAGTGGACGATTGCCGCTTCGGGTGCGATCCTGACAAGCCCAACACTTGGTGTACCGAATGTAAGGAACGGTTCGCTGGAAATAAAAAAGTTCCGTCGCACGTGCGGACAACCTCCTTCGTGAACCTGCCTGTCTCTGCTACCGAAGACCGTGTGGTCGGCACGCTTGATATCGAACAAGCCATTCAAAAAGGCGAACGCCACTTTGAACCCGGCGTGCTTGCCGGCGCAAATCGCGGCTTGCTGTACATTGACGAAGTCAACCTGCTCGACGATCACGTGGTAGACGTTCTGCTGGACTCTGCCGCGATGGGAACCAACATGGTCGAACGCGAGGGCATCTCGTTCTCGCACCCCGCCCGCTTCATTCTCGTGGGGACGATGAATCCGGAGGAGGGCGAGCTTCGTCCACAGCTTTTAGATCGCTTCGCCCTCTCGGTGGATATCGTCGGCATCCGCGACGCGCGCGAACGCGTGATGATCATGGAGCGCAACCTCGCCTTTGAACAGGATGCGGAGTCGTTCCGTCAGCAGTGGAAACCGAAAGAGGATGAGTTGTCGCATCAGATCGAAAAAGGACGCGAACTTGTCGGCGAGGTTAAACACACGAGCCGCGATTTGCTGTCCATCGCCGCATTGACCGCTTCGCTGAACGTGGACGGTCACCGCGCCGATCTCGTCATCCTGAAAGCCGCGCGCGCCCAAGCCGCGTTCGAAGGCCGCACGAAGATCAACGATCACGATATCGCGCTCGCCGCCGAACTGACTCTCCCCCACCGCATCAAGCGGACGCCGTTCCAACAAGCCGAGATGACCACCGAGCAATTGCAGGAGCGAATCGAGCAGTTGGCAGGTCAGTCTGTGCCGGAAGAGTCGGATGAGAATCAACCCGAGTCTCAGCAAAACAAATCCGAAGAAAAAAAAACTTAAAACTCGAGGATGAGCGCGAGGAGGGTCCGCAAGAGGGCAAGCCCGAACCGATGCCGCAGGATGTGTTTGCGAACACATCGGCGAATTGGTGGGAAGGCGGACAGAAAGTAAAAACGGGCGAAAAATTTCAGCCGCGCAAATTGAACACGCCGCTGGATAAACTCGCGCGCAAACATGCGGGCAGGCGTTCGCTCACCAAAACGGAACGCAAACACGGACGTTACATCAAGGCGCGTCCCGCCGGTGAAAAGAAGGACGATATCGCCTTCGATGCCACCATTCGCGCCGCCGCGCCTTACCAGAAAAAACGGACAGAAAAAAGAAAGCGGCTTGCTTTTGCCATCGAGTCATCGGACTTGCAACGCAAGATCCGCGTGAAGCGGGTGGCGAATCTCGTTTTGTTCTTGGTGGATGCTTCGTGGTCAATGGCAGTTGCCGAGCGGATGAACGCGACAAAAGGCGCGATATTATCCTTGCTCACTGACGCCTATCAACGCCGTGACCGTGTCGGGTTGATCGTCTTCCAAAAAGATCGCGCGACGCTTGTTCTCCCTCCGACCAACTCAGTCCAACTTGCCCAACGTGCATTGATGGATATTCCCGTCGGCGGGAAGACTCCGCTTTCGGCGGGATTATTCCTCGCGGCAGACGTATTGCGGCAAGAAAAAGTCCATCACCCTGATGTTGAACCTTTGCTAATTGTATTGACCGATGGCGCCGGGAACGTTTCCATTGGCGCGTTGCCCCCGCAGGAAGAATCGTATAAATTTGCCGAACTCATCGCCAACGAGAAGATCAAATGCGTGGTCATCAACATGGAACACGCCGCCTTCGATCAGGGACTCGCGCAACAACTGGCGAATCACCTCAAAGCGCCGTGCTACGCGCTCAGCGAATTGAAAGCGGAGAATCTGTATCACGCCGTGAAGGATGAGATGGCGAAGCCGATGAAGAAGTGAGATGAAACAAGAACTCCGAGTTTTTGAAAAACTCGGAGTTCTGATTTAAGCCGCAACTGCCATTCGCGATATCTGCCTCTTTGGACGGGAACGAACCAGATCGTAGTTCGATTGTAAATTAAGCCAAAATTCGGGTGACGTGCCAAGCGCTTCGGCGAACAACCATGCGGTTTCAGGTGTAACGCCGCGCTTGCCGCGCACAATTTCATTGACGCGCTGTACAGGGACTCGAATATGAGCCGCAAAAGCCACTTGTGAGATATTCATGGGAACAAGAAACTCCTCGAGTAGAATTTCGCCCGGATGAGTAGGGATACGGTTTTCAGGAAGCATTTCTTTCTCCTTTTAATGATAATCGGTCAACGAAACGTCGTGAGGTCCGTCGTCCCAACGAAAAACAAGCCGCCATTGGTCATTAACGCGAATACTATGAAAGCCAGCATAATCGCCTTTCAAAGGTTCGAGTCGATTGGCGGGTGGTGATTTCAGATCGCCGAGCCGATGAGCACCATTCAATACGTCTAATTTACGCAGAGCAACCCGCACAACATTTGAGGGGATTCTTCTGGCACGAGAAGTATTTCTGCCATGAAACAGGTCTTCGGTCGCCGAATCACCAAATGAACGAATTGCCATTATCAAGATTGTATCGCTTACACGGCATCCATGCAAGGCGCAACAACTGGCGAATCACCTCAAAGCGCCGTGCTACGCGCTGAGCGAGTTGAAAGCAGAGAATTTGTACCACGCCGTGAAAGACGAGATGGCGAAGCCGATGAAGAAGTAGAAAAACGAAGTGACTGTCACCTTGCAGGTGACAGTCACTTTTTATGCAACTGGGCTCCCCTCTCCCGCGAAGCGTCCCCGAAGGGGATTGGGAGAGGGGCTGGGGGTGAGGTCAGAACTACGGCGTTGCAGTCATCGCGCAACGAAAACCGGTGTTGACGTCCGGATACGAGGGGCCGCCCCAATTGCGGTTGACAGAACGGACGCTGTAGTCAATATCCTCCCACGCGCCGCCCCGCAGTACGCGAAATTGACCAGAATCAGGACCCAAAGGGTTGGAGTCTGGCGAACCGGCATAATAGGTATGGCTGTACCAATCTGACACCCATTCCCAGACATTGCCTGCCATGTCATACGCGCCATATGGACTGGCGCCAACTGGGTACCTTCCGACAGGCGCTGTATCCGCAAAACCATCATCGGATGATTTATCTGCCCAATCGAACGAGCAATTTGTGTCACAGAAGTTTAGTAGGCTTCCATCGAATGTATTGCCCCACGGGTATACATTGGTATTTTCGCCGCGCGCGGCTTTCTCCCATTCGGCTTCGGTAGGCAATCTTCGATCCACCCATTCGCAATAGGTTCTTGCCATGTTCCAATCCGCGTAGATCACGGGGTAATTATCATATTCAGAGCTGTCGTAATAACTCGAATGGGTAAAAGACGCATTGCTACTGAGTTCTTTACAAACACCTGCAACCACACACGTCTCATACATTTCGTTGGTTACTTCGGTTTGGTCAATCCAAAATGCATCAAGAGTAACTTTGTGAACTGGCTTTTCGTATGCTTCACCATCATCGCTTCCCATAGTGAATTCACCAGCAGGGACATAAAGTAGAGTCATGCCATCTTCGCCGGTCATTGTTGAGCCAATGCCGAGTGTGGGAGTTAGATTAGCAAAAAGTTTTGCACCGCCCCATACAAGCAAAGTTAATATCGCTAGTCCTCCAACGATTACTGCGATAACGCGTAGATTCAAATTGGGGGCAAACTTTTTTAACGCGGTTTTTTTCTCTACAGTCGGTTTGGGCAACTCAGGCGAGCGCGCTGACTTCGCAACAGGTTTTTCAATTTTCTCCTTGGGTGCCGAAACAGGCTTTTCCTCTTTTTGTTTTTCTTTTGGGACTTCAAAAGGCATGGGCGCGGGCTGTTCAACGATCAAGCCGTGCGCGGTCAAGGCTTCGCTGGCGCTTTTGCGAAAACTGAAACTATCGTCATTTTCGGCGATCTCGCGCAGTTTCTCTTCCGCGCCGCGAGCCAGTCCCAAATGTTTGCCGTTCAAGATGCCGATCAAATCCTGAATGCCAACTTTACGAACGCTTGAGTTTGGATGAGAAAGTAATTCAAGTAGATCGGCGGGCAATGGCGCGGGCTTCACTTCGCGCGGCTTTATATTCTCCCGCAAAACTATATCACCCTGTTGTTTGTACGACCATTTGCTCGGGGTCTGCTTTGGGGTGCGGCTCACGACTTGTTCATGGGCATAATCATACAGTTCATCCACATGAATGCGACCATCTCCATCACGGTCTGCCTCGCCTTTGAGTCCCTCGATGAGAAAATGCGTGAAAACTGATTTCTGCGTATCGCCGATGACCTTGTCCCCTTCCCAGGCGTACTGCGTCGCGTCGGTGGCGGTGAGGACGACGCGCCCGAATCCGCTCCCCTCGAAGGCTGATGCAATGCCCATGCTTTTTCCCACCGCCGAGGCGGATTTGCTCCCATAGGCGAACGCACCGCTGTTGCAACAATCTAGAATCAACAATTGCCGTTGTGAACGGCTGTTGTTCATGGACTGGGTCACGAATTCAGCAGGGATGCCGCTCGCTTCTAAAATAGACCTCTTGCATAAGTGTGCCATAATAGGCACATGAACTATGAGAGCCTCGAATATCTAAAAGACAAGGACTTCAAACGACTAACGGGTGTCCAGCGCGAGACCTTCGAGAAGATGCTGGCAGTCATCACAAGAAGGTTGCCAAACTTCGGCAGGCCGACCAAGTTGAGCCGAGCCGATCAGTTGCTGATGACCTTGATGTACTGGCGAGAATATCGAACGGAGTTTCATATTTCGCAATCCTATGGTGTTAGCGAAGCGACCGTTTGCCGCACAATTCGCAAATAGAGGATGCCTTGGTACGCTCGAAAAAGTTTCGTCTGCCTGGCAAAAAGGTGCTCCAAGCCAGTGAGACCGTGTTTGAGGTCGTGCTGGTGGATGTCAGCGAACAACCGGTGGAACGCCCAAAAAAAGCCAAAAACGGCATTACAGCGGCAAAAAGAAGCGTCACACCCAAAAAGCGCAGGTGATGGCGGATCGAAAAAGCTCCCAGATCATCGCCACGGCCTTCAGTCATGGAAGCAAACACGACTTCCAGTTGTTCAAAGAGGACGCCTGTCAATTCTCTGAACACCTTCGGATTCTGGCCGACGCTGGCTACCAAGGTTTGATGGAGCTTCATGAGAACAGCCAGACACCCTTCAAGAAATCGAAATACCATGCTCTGACGAAACGAGAAAAGCAGAGCAATCGGAGTTTGGCAAGAAAGCGGATTGTGATTGAGCATATATTCCGTAAATTGAAAGTCTTTCGGATTTTGAGCGAGAGGTATCGTAACCGTAGAAAGCGATTTGCTTTGCGCTTCAACCTGATTGCCTCGATTTATAACCTTGAGCTCATTACAAATTGACTTTTGCAAGAGGTCTAATATTGATTTCCGTGTCGTGTGCCGCAAGAAATAATTGCCCCATATCGTTCCGCACCCCATGACCTGAAAAATAAAGCAACAGCAGATCGTCGCGCTTGCGTTCGGCGAAGAACCGCGCAATCGAACGACGCGTCTTCCCTTCGCCTTCGTTGAGCAGAACCTGTACCTCGTCGAACGCGGCAAGGTCGCGCAAGACTTGTGCAAACTCTTCCGCGTCCCTGCCGGGCGCGGTCAGTTTTGCGAAACTCGCATCTTGGTATTCCGTATTCGCGATGACGAGGGCAAATTTGGAGGTCATTCTCCTACCTCTCGAACTCGATAGCCAAATTATACGCTGAAAGCCCAAAAATATGTCTTTGCGAGGAGCGTTCGTTGCGACGAAGCAATCTCCTAGTCCAGTTGGGGATTGCTTCGACTGCTCCGCAGTCTCGCAATGACGAGGTTATTTTCCCTTCAACAACTCCTCCACCAGCGACTCAGGAACCTGCACCGCGATCACCTCTCCGCGCACGGTGATGACGCCGTTTGCCATGAGCCACTCTTCGACGACGACTTTGCGCCCTTTGAGTTCTTTCACTTTGCCGCGCACTTCGAGTTCGATACCCAACGGCGTCGGTTTGAGATAATCCACGTGCAGGGAGGCGGTGAGAGTCCGCGTATTAGGATCGGCGTTCGGGTCTTGTTCTTTTGCGGCGTTGTAGAGCGCGGCGGCAGCGGTGCCGGTGCCGTGACAGTCAATGAGCGAGGCGAGCAATCCGCCGTAGACGTAGCCCGGTATCGCGATGTGATATGGCTTGGGCATGAAGTGGCAAACAGATTCGTCGCCCTCCCAATAACTTTGGATGTGATGTCCGTGTTCGTTGAGGGTGCCGCATCCGTAGCAGTGGGCGTAGGATTCGGGATAATATTCCTGGAAGGATTTTTGGGGCATGATAGTTTCCTTTGCGTCATGGTGTTCCGGTCACTGCGGTACTAACGGGGAGCGATGCCGGGGGTGAGGTTCCCGCCGGGGAGGGCGAGGCAGTTGCACTCGGGGTGGGAGCCGCGGTTGGCGCGTCGCCTTGTATAACGAATTGACCGACAACTTTATAGTCGAGTCCGACAAAGATTTGCACTTCGTACGCGCCGGGCAAAAACTGATCGGGAGGCGCCTGCCATTCGGTGAAGCCGTAGCCGCCGGTCTCGCCGTCCCAGGGGATGGTTTCGTAATGCACGAGTTGGCCGTTGCGCAACCAGAGCGCGGTCCATTGCGAGCCGGGGATCATTTCGGCGTAGGTGAATACCGCGCACATGTAATCGACCGGGGTTTGAAAGACCGCCGCCGCTTCGAACTCGACAAAGTTGGAACAGTTTTCGGTGAATTGCAATGGGCTAAAGACCGCGTTCGGATTTGGCGTGACCACGCTTTCGAACAATGCTTCGATGGCAAGCGGAATGAATGGGGTCGGCGTGATGGTGGGCGTGTCGGTAACGGATGGGGTGTTGGTAATAGTGGGCGAAAGCGTGATGGTCGGCGACAGTGTAATGGTGGGCGATAGAGTGATGGTCGGTGAAAGAGTGATGGTCGGCGAGGGAGGAAAATACCGGTACGCCACAGGTTCGCCAAACACAGACAGCCAAATGGCAAGCGCGAGCGTCAACACTCCGAATACGAAGGTGATCAATCCGCCGCGTTGCCGCTTGACCTTGATGCGGTAAAACGAAAGTTTTCGCGCAGAGATGAATGCGCGCAATCCGGAACGCATAACAACGAACGCGCCGATGAAGAGGAAGAAAACGGCGGCGATGATTCCCGCGCGGATGTCCATGGAAAAGATTATAGCAGGAGGGGAGAAATAAGGATGAGGGGTAAATTACGGACGCCGGCGTAACTATGGGCTTGAACGTCGAGTTGATGTTGGGGTGCGTGTTGGGGTACGCGTGCGGGAGGGTGTCATCGATGGGGTGCGAGTGATCGTTGCCGTTTGGGTCGGTCGTGGCGTGCGTGTGAATGTCGAGGTCGATGTTGGGCGCGGTGTGCGGGTGGCGGTTAAAGTTGGCGTGAGACTCGGCGTGAAGGTTTGAGTCGGCGTTGAACTCGCGGTTTGGCTCGGCGTGAAGGTCGCAGTCGACGTGTTGGTAGAGGTTGGTCGCGGCGTGCGGGTAAATGTGGATGTCCATGTTGGGCGGGGCGTGCGGGTCGCGGTAAGCGAGGGTGTAACGCTCGGCGTAAAAGTCGATGTTGAAGTTTGAGTCGCTGTTGCCGTAAAGGTCGGCGTCGGTGTAAAGGTCAAGGTCGGCGTAGAGGTGATGGTCGGCGTGAATGTGGTTGTTTTCGTGGGTTGGCGCGTATCGGTGGGATGCGGCGTCTCACTCGGCTTGACGGTTGAAGTGGGGATCGGCGTCCGCGAAGAGGTGAATGTGGCTGATGGAATCGGCGTGTTGGTTATTGTGGAGGTGGATGTGAACGTGGCGGTTGGTCGAGGCGTGCGTGTTTGAGTCGGCGCGATTGTTGGGCGCGGCGTACGCGTGAACGTGGAAGTCCATGTCGGGCGCGGCGTGCGCGTGGCAGTGAGTGTGGAGGTTGAGGAGGGCGCGAGGGTGACGGTTGCGGCAGGCGAGGAGGTTGAGGAGGGGGTAAACGTGTCGGTGGCTGAAGCAGTTACACTGGGCGTGTGACTCGGCGACGGAGTCGCAGTGACTGTGGCGGTTGGGGAGTTCGTCGCGGTCTGGGTTGGGAGCGGGGTGATCGTCGGCAGTGCGGTGGCGGTGTTTGTTGCCGAGGGCGTGGGCGAGGGAGGAAAAATTTGATTCGCAATGGGTCTTCCAAACAATGCTGAAGCGCCGCTGGCAACCAACGCTATCAACGCTACCATGAGCCATTGCCGACCATAGCGCATATACGATTGGCGTTTGCGATAGAACACCATGGTGCGAGCCGTTTGAATCGAGCGAATGCCCACGCGCGCCGCAAGCAATGCCGCAATGGCAAAGAACAAAACGAGAAGGATGACGAACAAGCCCGCGTTCATAAGGCGAAGATTATAACGCCTGATTCTGGCAGGTGACAGTCACTTGCGAAGTGACTGTCACCTCCTGTACAATAGCCGCATGAAAGAACTCGTCTTCCTCAAGCTCGGCGGCTCGTTGATTACGGACAAAACAAAACCTTATACTCCCCTGCTGGATGTGATGGACGATCTCGCCTTGCAGATCAAAACCGCGCTTCAAACCCACCCCGATCTGCGCGTGCTGGTGGGACACGGCGCCGGCTCTTTCGGCCACGTGCCCGCGAGCGAATACAAGACGCGCGATGGACTCCCGCCGCGCGCCACGCCATTGGTCTACCGCCAGCGCGACGATACGCAGGACAGTTACTGGAAGGGTTTTGCCGAGGTGTGGTATCAGGCGTCCACGTTGAATCGATTCGTGATGGAGGCCTTTCACAAAGCGGATGTGCGCGCGATTTCCCTGCCGCCCTCATCCAGCGTGATCTCAAGCAATGGGCAAGTGTCTGTCTGGGATACGACCCCGATCCGCATGGCTCTCGCGGCAGATATCCTCCCGGTTGTGTTCGGCGATACCATCTTCGATGAGGTGCGCGGGGGCACGATCCTTTCGACGGAAGACTTGTTCATGTATCTTGCCAACGCCCTGCACCCGGATCGAATCCTGCTCGCGGGGTTAGAAGCCGCTGTGTGGGAGGACTTTCCCGCTCGCACGCGCAAAGTGGAGAGAATTACGCCCGCTTCATTCAGCGAAATCAAATCGGGCGTCGGCAAGTCTGCGGCGGCAGATGTGACCGGCGGCATGGAGTCGAAAGTGAAGCAGATGCTCGAACTCGTGGAGAAACACCCGAACCTCTCCGTACAGATTTTTTCCAGCGACGAGCCGGGGAATTTGGTGAGAGCGTTGGGAGGCGAAACGTTGGGAACGGTGATAAGTTCGTAGAAAGTGGAAAGTGGAGGCAAAGCATGGGAGTGATACCTCTCCGCAAAGCCTGTGACAATTCACTATTGCCAAAAATCGGAAAAGTTTTGATAATCAGGAGATCACGAGAAAGCCCGCGTAGGTTGCGCTCTCTAGCGCAAACCTGGCGGTAGAGAGCGCCAAATACGCGCTTTCGTGAAGTACTGATAATTGAAAACGCAGTAACCACATATGTTTTAGAGGAGCAACTACATGGCGACAAAGTCCAGCAAAGGGAAGAAATCAACCAAAAAACCTGTTCGGAAAGCCAAAGCGGCGAAGAAAGCGCCCGCGTTCAAGCCAACCAAATTGAAATTACTTCGACCGGTCCCTTCCAATATTGAGATCGCGCAGGCGGCAACGGTCAAACCGATCCTGCAAGTGGCGAAAGAGTTGGGAATCCGCGAGAACGAGTTAGAGCTATACGGTCCGTTCAAAGCCAAGATCAAACTCGAAATCCTTGACCGCCTCAAAGACAAACCCAACGGCAAATACGTTGTTGTCACCGCCATCACGCCGACCCCGCTCGGCGAAGGGAAAAGCACCACCACAGTGGGCTTATCGCAGGCGTTGGGCGCGCACCTCGGCAAAAAATCGGTTGCCGCCATCCGCCAGCCCTCGCAGGGACCCATCTTCGGTATCAAAGGCGGCGCGGCTGGCGGCGGATATTCGCAAGTGATCCCGATGGAAGATTTCAACCTGCATCTCACCGGCGACATTCACGCCATCACAGCCTCGCATAACCTCGTCGCGGCAGCGCTCGATGTGCGCGTGATGCACGAAAAACAACAAGACGATGAAAAGTTATTCAACGCGCTCTGCCCGATGGACAAAAAAGGCAACCGCAAATTCTCGCCCACCATGCTGCGCCGCGTGAAAAAACTCGGCATTAACAAAACCAATCCCAACGATCTCACGCCCGAAGAACGCAGTCGCTTTGCGCGGCTCGACATCGACGAAGCCACCATCACGTGGCGGCGCGTGCTGGACGTCAATGACCGCTTCCTGCGCGAAATTCAAGTGGGACTCGGCAAAGACGAAGCGGGATTCGAACACCGCTCCGGCTACGACATCACGGTCGCTTCGGAGATCATGGCGATCCTCGCGCTGACGACGAGCGTCAAAGATATGCGCGAACGCTTCGGCAAGATGGTCGTCGCCACGAACAAGCGAGGCGAAGCCGTCACGGTGGAAGACCTCGGCGTGGCGGGCGCGGTCACCGTGCTGATGAAAGACGCGATCAAGCCGAACCTGATGCAGACGCTCGAAGGCAACCCCGCCACGGTTCACGCCGGACCTTTCGCCAACATCGCCCATGGCAACAGCTCCATCATCGCCGACAAGATCGCGCTCAAACTCGTCGGCAAGGATGGTTTTGTCTGCACCGAAGCCGGTTTCGGCGCGGACATCGGCATGGAAAAATTCTTCAACATCAAGTGCCGCTACTCGGGCTTGACCCCGCATGTGGTGGTGATGGTCACCACCGTCCGCGCATTGAAGATGCACGGCGGCGGACCGAAAGTGGTGGCGGGCAAACCGCTCCCAACTGAATACACCGACGAGAATCTCGATCTGCTCCGCGCCGGTCTGCCGAACCTCGAACGTCACATCGAGAACGCGCGCAAGTTCGGCGTGGAGGTTGTCGTGGCGGTCAACTCATTCGCAACGGATACCCAAGCCGAAGTGGAACTCATCCGCGATGCCGCGTTGAAAATGGGCGCGATGGATGCGGTCGTTTCGACTCACTGGGCAGATGGCGGCAAAGGCGCGAAGAAATTGGCGGAGGCGGTGGTGAAAGCGGCGGAAAAGCCGAGCAAGTTCCAATTCCTGTACCCGCTGGAGAACAGCATCAAGAGCAAGATCGCGGATATCGCGGTCAAACTCTATCGCGCCGACGGCGTGGATTACACCCCCGAAGCCGAAGAACAGATCGAGCGCTTCACCCGCCTCGGCTTTGACAAACTTCCCATCTGCATGGCGAAGACGCATCTCTCGTTCACTACCGACGCCAGCAAGAAAGGCGCGCCGACGGGATTCCGCATCACGGTGCGCGAGATCCGCGCGAGCGTGGGCGCGGGCTTCCTCTACCCCATCCTCGGCGATATGCGCACGATGCCGGGCTTGCCGACACGCCCCGCCTTCTTCGATGTGGATTTGGATTTGAAGACCGGGAAAGTGGTGGGGTTATTCTAGAGTTCATGTCATTCTGAGCGAAGCGAAGAATCTCCTCGCCGCACAAGAGACCCTTCGCTTTCGCTCAGGGTGACATTCCTTTTTTATTCACCCGGTAAATCTCTCCCTCCTCGATCTTGACAACCAACTCAAGGTCTGCGATCTCTGCCAGCAATTTCGGCGGGACGGCGTTGCGATAGATGCTGTTCGGCAGAATCCAGATGATGTAGCCGGGCTTGTCGTGGGGCCAACCCGCGTAGTTTTGATTGATCTCGTCCAAGTCCATGGTGAACGAGCGCGGCATCACCGGCGACTCGCGGCGCGTGAAGAACCAGACGCCGTCGGTGTAGTTGCTGTACAACGTGGCGTTGGGATTTTCCAGCGCGATCCTTTGCATCGCCTTGACGATCGGATTCTCGTGGAAGGCGCGGTTGTTGTACACGTTGTATCCGCTCGCCTCGCCATCTTCCATTGAAGCGGAAACGTATTTCACCATGCTCCAGCCGGGGTAAACCGCCAGCCAGAGGAAGAAAACCGCCGCGCCGAGTCTTTTGAGCGCGAGTTGATTCCATTTCAAATGAGGGAGGACAAGCGAATCGAAAGCGACGAACATCATCACCAGCACAAGCGCGAGCAGACCCACGTAATAGCGATCCGAAAACAGATCCACGTGGTCTTCGGTGGTGACGGAATACATCAAACCGAGGATCGTCCAAACGAAGAACGCCCACGAGACGAGCGGAATGGGCTGCATCATCGTCCGCACGAAAGTTTTCCAATTCTCTCTTTTGTTGATCAACAAGAGAATTACTGTAATGACGCCGACCACAATCCACGGATTGTCGAAGAGCGGTTGCAAGAGCGGATGACTCGGAAGGAACCAATGCAGAATCTTCGCCAGCGACAGGCGCAGGTTTTCGAGCGGATTCACGATCGAGCCGCTCACGCCCCAGAACGAATCATATTGACCGATGTTGTGAAACCAAATCCACGCGGCGATGGGGAGCAGGGATAACGCGCCGAACAGAATCGATTCGCGGATGCCGCGCCGGATGTCCCTGCGGTGGGCGAAGAGGATGAAACAGCCTCCCGCCGCAATGAGACTCGCCCCAAGATAACGTTGAAGGGGGGCAAGAGCCGACATCGCTATCATCCACCACAACGCGTGGCGCGAACGAGTCTGCACGTAGTCCGCGCTGGCGAAGAGGAAGATCATCGAAAATGTGACGAACAGCGGCTCGGAGGCGATGTTGGCGTGAATGCGGATCGCCATATCCGACGCGAGGATGAAGAGGGTGCTGAGATATTGACGAAGCGGTTTATCGGGAAAAGCGTAATAGATCAACGCGCCGTTGAGAAAAATATTTAGGGCGAGTGTGAGAATGTTGAGCCAGCCCGCGGCGAACAGCACATCGAGACCCGCGAGGCGACTCACGCCCGCGATCTCCAGCGGATACAACGGGGGCCACCACAACAACGGACGCCCGGTGTGATCGAAGAAGCCTTTGCCGTCCAACAAGTTTTGCGCGATGGACAGATATTTCGTCCCATCGGCGGAAACGCCGGGACCATATCTCGACGCCACCAGCGCGGCGATCAACGCGCCCGCCAGCGAAGTTGCGAGCAAGAACCACAAGTACTTTTTGTCCATTGAATACGGCATGTTTTCATTATAATGGAAGGCATGACCCCGCTCCCCGCGCAAACAATCGAAGACGCGCTCGAGTTGATGCAGGATAAAAAACTCACCGCGTCGCGCCTCGCTTCTGCCTGCCTCGATAATATCAAGCGACTCAACCCCAAACTGAACGCGTTCATCACCGTGCAGGATTCTTTCGCGCGCAGTGTGGCAAGCACGATGATATCCGCCTCAACTCCCCTCGCCACCTACGCGGATGTTCTGCGCGGAATCCCCATCGCCGTCAAGGATCTGTTCGACACGGCTGGGATACGTACGACCGCCGGTTCAAAATTTTTCGCGGACCACATCCCCGATGAGGACGCCTTCGTGGTGGAGAAACTCAAAGCCGCCGGCGCATTCATCATCGGCAAGACCAACACTCACGAGATCGCGCTCGGCGTGACCGGGAACAATCCCCATTTTGGCACAGCCCGCAACCCGCGCGATCTCACCCGCATCCCGGGCGGCTCCTCGAGCGGTTCGGCAATCGCGGTGGCAACCGGCATGGCGCTCGGCGCGCTCGGCACCGATACCGGCGGCTCGATCCGCATTCCCGCTTCATTATGCGGCGTGGTTGGGTTCAAACCCACGTATGGGCGCGTCAGCCTACGCGGCGTGTTCCCCCTTTCGTGGAACCTCGATCACGTCGGTCCGCTGACTCGAAGCGTGAAAGATGCCGCGCTGTTATTGCAGGCTATCTCGTCGTACGACGCCCTCGACGCCGCCTCCATAAAAATGTTGAACGGCGATTATCTCGGTCACTTGACGGATGATATGGCGGGCAGGCGAATCGCGTTTGCCGTGGGCGAATACATCGAAAGCGCAGACCCCGAGGCGTTGCAAACCGCGCGCGATGCGGCAAAAGTATTTGAGGGCATGGGGTGCGTCATCGAAGAGGTCGGCATGGATTGGTTGCGCGACGCCGCGTCTGCCAACAAGACCATGGCTCAAGCCGACGGCGCGGCTGTGCATCGCGACCGCTTGAAGGAACATCCTGATTGGTTCGGTGAAGACGTGCGCCGCAGGTTGCAAGATGGTGCGAAGACGACCTCCACCGAGTACGCGCTGGCGCGGCGGACCCAAGCCGAAATGAAGAAACGATTCGAGTTGTTCTTCGAAGCGTACGATTTGTTGATCCTGCCGACCACGCCCATCCCCGCGCCGACCATCGAAGGTCACGACGCGGTGGAGCAAGCCGCGCGGCTGACTCGCTTCACCGCGCCGTTCAACCTCACGGGTCTGCCTGCGCTCTCCGTCCCCTGCGGATTCACCTCCAGCGGACTTCCCATCGGCTTGCAGATCGTCTCGCGCGCATGGGGCGACGCGAAAACGCTGAACGCCGGGTATGCCTTCGAGCAAGCCACCGGATGGGGCGAAAAATTTCGTGGTATGGTCTAACAAAAACTGCCCCGGAGAAATTCACCAGGGCAGTTTTTGATTATGCTGAAATCTTGCCAATCTTTTCTAGAAGTCATCTCAAAAATATCACCCTGAGCGTCAGCGAAGGGTCTCTACTGCCCAAATAAGAGACTCTTCGGTCGCAAACCCCGCTCCCTCAGAGTGACACGGTGTTTTTGAGACAAGTTCTAGCAATCGGGATAATAAAATGCGTCACCAGACCGAGGAGGAAGCGATAAGCCACAATTCACCAACGTATCCGGGCTGTTCGGCATAAACTCATAATCGTAATCCTCGTCCCAATACGCGTTATAGTAATCTTCGATCACATCGCCATACTCCGCCGGGAAACCCTGACAATTGTTTCCGATATACTGCCAGTAAGTGATGGTGATATCCCAATCGAACACACTATAACAATACTGTGTGAATGGCGCGATATAGGTCCAGAAGACCGAACCGCCAAACATGACGGTCACGTTTCCCTGCACATTTCTCGAAGCGGTACAGCGGACGGTTTCACCGTCCACTTGCCGGCAGTCTAACCCGTAATCCTCCCCGCCTTCCACGTGCGTGGAACCCTTCAAATGCGCCCGGAAAATTCGCCGGACACCTTGAAGAAGAATACGGTTCCGTTCAGGCCGGCGGTCGCGCTGACCAAACTCAAAGCGGAACCGGCGGAGGGCGCCGCAAACACAGTACTGGTGAACATTGCCAGCATTGCAAGCGCGAGGCAAATAACAAAAAATCTTTTCTTCATTTTTAACTCCTTTTGAATTGGTCGCTCAACCCTGTTGAGCGCGATGTGCAAACATGACGCTTGACGCAACAATTCGTTTCGCAGAAAGTCGCTGCTTTGCCAAGTTGTAAGGCTGTTTGAGGATGGTAAGATTCCCCCATGTCACTCGAAACCAAACCCCGCTTCTACCTCCCCGAATTGGACGGTCTGCGCTTCATCGCGTTTTTGCTGGTGTTCATTCATAACGCCAACCCAATACTGAAAAGAACGTTCTTGGAGAGATTTTCAGAATATAGCTGGTTCGGCGTAGACTTATTCTTCTGCCTCTCGGGGTTTCTCATCACAAAATTGCTTGTGATGGAACACAGACAAACCGGGAAGATCAACTTTCGAAATTTTTATATCCGGCGGATTTTGAAGATTTGGCCGCTTTATTTTTTCTACCTCATCCTTGGCTCTATCATCATCGCGCCTGTGGATGGGCGCAACATCAATCTGCCCTGGCATATCGTCAGCTTATCCACGTTCACGTTCAATTTTGCATATTTGGCGTTGCTGCCTCTCCCATTTTGATCTTTGTGCATCTATGGAGCATTTCGTATGAGGAACAATTCTACGCAGCAATTCCATGGCTCACACGGAAGTTGGCAAGCGCCGCCCAAAACACAAGGACCAACTGGTTCATTTTCTTGTTTGGTATGGGATGCGTAATTCGCGCGCTATTCATACAGTTCAGGGTTCATCCCGCCGCGATTTATTTCCTGCCGATCACGCACTTCGAGTCGTTGCTGGGTGGAATCGCTCTCGGATTGGGGATTCTCGAACCCATTCTGACACGCTTCAAAACCCGAACTTTATGGGTAACCGTTCTTGCGTTGACTTCATCCATTTTCATTCTACCCAACAACAATGTAACAGAATGGGGGCTGATGCTCACCTATCTTTGCGTCGGCGCTTTCACAACGTTACTTCTCTATGTATTGATCACCCAGCCATACTCGCCAATCACCCGATTCGTCGGCAATTCCCTGTTCACCCAACTGGGAAAAATCTCGTATGGGTTGTACATATTTCATTTCGGCTGTTTCATGCTCGCCGCCTCAATCGTTGATCTGTCGTTGAAGGTTCAACAACCGGTCCTTCCACTGCATACGCTCCTGATCTTGTGCATCGCCTTTGCCTTGACCATCATATTCGCATCGATATCGTATCGCTTCATAGAAAAACCCGCGTTAAGTTTAAAGCGCAAATTCAGCGCCCTTCCAACAGGCTTAAAATAAGACAGTCCTCGAATACTCATCGAGGACTGCTCTGGGATTAGTTCGTACAAGCGTTTACAAAGGGGTTGTAACAACAACATCTAGCCGTATCCCAGGAAGCTTTGAAGTCGCTACATGTAACAGGCTGGCAGGATGGTGTTCCTCCTCCCGGGTCTCCCCCTCCCGGGTCTCCGCCCCCGCTTTTATCCGGCGGGCGGCAATCCATAAACCCAACCGACTGGGTCACCGATACAATACTTGCCACCGGCACCGGCACACAAGCAAGGAGTACCTTGCTGAAGAACGTGCCGACCGGGCATGGGGTCACATCGAGACTCGCATCTTGCCCGGGCAGGGCTGTGCAACACTGGCTGGCAGGATCGTAATTGAAACCCGGTAAACACTGCCCCTGACCGCCTTGCGCAACGCAGGTGTTGCCCTGCTGTTGAAAGCCCGGCGGACATTGCGGCTGAACATCCACCGTCAAATCACATTTCGCCGAAACCGAAACCGTTCCACCGGGCGGCTGGCACACATATTGACCGGGATTGCCGGTCGGCGCGCAGGTAGACGGGTCGATGGTCGCGCCGGAGGGCGCGGTAAAGTTCACATTCGTGGCGGGCGATAATCCATTGCAATAGGCGTTCTGAGTGATGTCTACCTTCGGGCACACTTCATTGGAAAAACCGCCGAGCGAAATATTGCCGCTGGCATCCTGCCCATATACCAGCGCGGCAGTACACATCGGCGCAAAGTACATCGGGTCTTCCACCACGCAACGGAAGCCGAGGTCGTTGCGTTGCTCCACCGGCGCAAGCGAGAGCCGCCGCGCCGATTCGGATTCGTACGCGGGAGAATTGAATCCGCTGGAGCGAACAGATCGACGGAGGGCAAGATCGGGACCCAGCGGGTCATCCACCGGCGAATTATTGTAATAGTTGGCGTCGTACCAATCCGACACCCATTCATACACATTCCCCGCCATATCGAAGGCTTCGTAATAACTCTGCCCCGCGGGGTGATCGATCACTTTGGACGTTTTAAATTCACACGTGCCGTAGTTCGCCAGATCGCATTGCGGCGTGGCATTGCCCCAGGGGTAAATATTGCCTTCGGGACCGCGCGCCGCTTTTTCCCATTCGGCTTCGGTCGGCAGGCGCCCGTTCACGAACGAACAATACTCCGATGCTTGCTGGTAATTCACGCCCGTCACCGGATGATTCGCCCGTAATGGGTCTCCGTATCCTTCACTTTTACCGGGATTCGGCGGCGTGCATTTCCCCAACAGAACACACAGCGCGTATTGCGAATTTGTTACCTTCGAACGATACAACCAAAAATCGCTGACGTTGACTTCATGCTCGGGGTTATCGTCTCCGCCATGCCCCATAATGAATGTGCCGCCCGGCACCGCCACGAGCGTGCTCCCATCCACATACAGGAATTTCGAACCCACCTCCATTGGAGGACCGGAGAGATCGATCGGCGCTTGCGTAAGGACCGGCGGCTGTGTCGGCTGGATCGGGACTTCCGTCAAGACGGGCGGTTCAGTTCCGACGGGAGGCTGGGTCGCGCTCCCCGGCTCGCTCGTCCCTTCGGGCGTCGCGCCCAAATTGCACGCAGAGATAAGAGTCGCGCCAATGACAAACATCGAAACGATGATGCTCAACTTCTTCATGGGGAAAAATCCTTGTGAGAGTCTGTAATTCACTGTAACGCAATTATACAATCCGCCCTGAAAATCCATCCCTTACAAATGGGTGATAACTTACCGCTGATACAACGACATCTCCCACACGAATAATCTCCTCACCGAGACTCTTCGCAACCCTTGTTGATTCAACAACGCTTCCATCTCCGCGACAGGATGCAAGAACACGCGGAACGGATCGTTCCGCAAGCGTTGAAAGAAATTGATCGCCTTCAAGCCAATCCGCACATACCACGTCTCGCGTGGATAGGTGAACGCGATCGCCTTGCGACTCTTCGACGAGGCGTCTTTCAGCAACTCGCGGAAATTCGGATAACAACAAACAACTCGATCCAGCGTAACCACATCCGCTTGCGGAAGTTCATCCGCCACGTCCGTAAAATCCGCGTGGATGAATTTCACCCGCGCCTCATGCCCAATTCGTTTTGCTTCGCCCGTGGCAACTTTTAAATACGCTGACGAAGCGTCCACGTGCGTGGCTTCGCGCGCCACATCGTTAAGCAACTCGTGGTGAATCGTTCCGATCCCCCCGCCGATATCCAACAGCGCGGCATCCTTCAACCCCAACGAACGGACGGCTTCGAGGATCAACTTGGTCTGGTTGGCGGGTCCGCGCTTGCGATAATGTTTCAAATCCGCGTTCGCGCTCTCTTCGGTGAAGGTATTGTTTTCGATTTCACAGCAATTGCAGGGCATGAGGTTTCTCTCTTTCAATTCAACATCGGTGGTTGAGTAGGGACGGTGGTTTTCCGTCCCGTATCGAAACCACCAGTAACCAAAACACTTTTGCGACAAAAGTTTGTATGCATACTTGTGGTTTCGATACGTCCCGCGAAGATCACGCGGGTCTACTCAACCACCGAGTTAGGTTGCAATCTTCGTATAAAACTCAAACAATCACTGTTCATCCAGCAGTTCAACTGCTGGATGAACACTATGATAATTGATGCAATACCCTCTCATAAAACTCCAACGATTGCGGATTATTCAACGCATCCCGATTACTCACCGCCCGCCCATTCAAAATATTCGTCACTGCGCTCTCTACTTTCTTCATATTCAACGTGTAGGGGATGTCAGGCGTTTCAAGAATCACTGCAGGGACATGTCTCGGAGAGGCATTCTCACGCAAAGTCGTTTTGATCTTCTGTTTCAACTCATCGGTCAACGCATTTCCCGCCGCGAGTTTGACGAACAGAATCACGCGCTGATCGTCCTGATAGTTTTGTCCCACTGCGAGGCTGTCCGCAATTTCGGGGAGGTTCTCCATCTGCGCGTAAATCTCCGCTGTGCCGATGCGCACGCCGGAGGGTTTCAACACCGCGTCCGAGCGGCCGTAAAATGTCACGCCGCCGGTGTCCTTGTGGATCAACACATAATCGCCGTGACGCCACACGCCGGGATACACATCGAAATACGCCTTGTGATATTTCGAGCCATCGGGGTCGTTCCAAAAATATAACGGCATCGAAGGCGCAGGCGCTTCGCACACCAACTCGCCCTGCTCGTCGAAAATAGGCTTCGCCTGTTCATCGTATGATTTTATTTTCATCCCCAGCGCCGCGCTTTGCAACTCCCCCGCATACACCGGGCTGATGGGACTCCCCGCCGCGAAGCATCCGTTGATGTCCGTGCCGCCCGCGATGGAATTAAAGTGCAGGTCAGGCTTGATCTCTTTGTACACGTATTCAAATCCATCGGCGGAGAGAGGCGAACCCGTTTGCGAAATCTCGCGCAGGGACGACAGGTCGAAGTCCGCACGCGGCGATACGTTTTCCTTTTTCAAGAAGTGTATGTAACTTGCGCTGCATCCGAAGATGGAAATTTTCTCGTCTTGGATCAATTTCCACATCGCGCCCGCATCGGGATAATTCGGATTGCCATCATAAAGAACGATCGTCGCGCCGACCGCCAGCGAACTGACCAGCCAGTTCCACATCATCCAACTGCATGATGTGATGTAAAAAATCTTGTCACTGCGCTTTAAATCAGTGTGGAGAAATAATTCCTTGAGATGATTGATCAGCACTCCGCCCGCTCCCTGCACCAAACACTTCGGCTTGCCCGTCGTCCCCGACGAAAACATAATGTAGTGCGGATGATCGAACGGCAATTGCTCGAATTGAATTTCAAGATTCTTTTCTTTGGCGAGAAAATCGTCGTAATGAACCGAATTGGGGATCTGGGAAATGTCGGGCTTCTCGCGCGTATACGAAACGACGATCACTTTTTGCAACGATGGAATTCCGCGCGCCACCTCCGCCGCGTGAGCCAGCGTGTCGAACGCTTTGCCCTTGTAGAAATATCCATCCGCGGTGATCATCGCTTTTGGCGCGACCTGTCCCAGCCGTTCGATTGCCGCGCCGGGACCAATGTCTGTGGCGCACGAAGCCCACGTCGCACCGAGGCTCGCCGCCGCCAACATACAGACGACCGTCTCGATGAGATTCGGCATATACCCAACGACCCGATCCCCAGCGCCGACGCCCGACTCTTTCAATGAATGCGCCAGCCGCGCCACTTCGTCGTACAACTCAGCATAGGTCATACGTTTGGAGGTTTGCGTCTCGCCGATGAAAACGAATGCCGCATGATCATCGCGATAGCGCAAAAGATTCTCGGCAAAGTTCAACTTCGAGCCGGGGAACCACTTCGCGCCGGGGAAGACGGATAAATTCGTCACTACGGAATCGTATCGCGTTGAGGCTTTGGTCTCGACGAAGTCCCACACCTCCGCCCAAAAATCGGAAATGTTTTTAACCGACCATGTGTACAAATCCGAATACGAATTGAGATTCAACTTGCGCCGCGCGTTCACCACGTCCATGAAGCGCGTGATGTTCGCGTCTCGTTTGCGTTGTTCTGATGGAATCCACAATGGAGTTCGCATGTTCATCTCCTCCCCATCATTATATGACTATTTCTCTTGCAAACATCCGATCAATTGATTGACCACACCTTGCGGCTCGGATTTCGTCAACGCAAGCGCAGGCGCGGTTGCAACCAAATAAACTTCGCGCAAGTCATCAGCCATCAAACGCCGCGGCAGGATGCCAACCGCATTCGGCTGACTCAATAATTCATCCGACATCTGCCCTGGACTAACCGCGATCAACGCCGACGACGAAACGCTTCGTCCCTCCATTACGAACTGGTCAAACACTTTTTGCACATCCGCGTCTGACGCGTACACCCGCAACTGAACAGATGGGTCGCCAAGTCCCATGAACAAGACGCGCGCATCGTCGAGGGTCAAATTTTGTATCGGGCTTTGACGATTCACAGCGACCAATATTTCTTCTTCGCCGATCTGATACGCAAACGAAGATAAAAAATCAGGCTCGCCAATTTGCAACGAGATGTCAGCCGAGTTCGAGTCGTCCACACGGACGAGCGCCGCGACAGAGTCCGCGCAGGCGTAGAGGTCGGTTAGCCACGGCTCGGCGGCAGAGGTCGAATAGACAGAGACAACTTGAGGCGGGGTCTGAGGCGTTTTCGTCGAGCAGGAGAATAAGAGGAAAGAGGAAAGAAGAAAGATGACAAGAATCGTGGAGCGGATTGGTAATCCGCTACGTGAAATTGCGGGATACCATCCCGCGCCACGAATCACCATTGCTTAATCAACTCCGCGATCAACTTTGCTTTTTGTTCGAGGCTGTTGGAAAAAATAAATTCGCGTTCCGAGTGATAGCCCTCGCCCACCGCGCCCATGCCGTCGAGCAACGGGACGCCGAGCGGCGCGACAAAATTTCCATCCGATGCGCCGCCCGTGCCGCCCGCGGTGAGATTCATGCCGAGCGGCGCGGCGATTGCTTTTGCTTTTTCAAACGTGGACTTCATCAGATCATCGAACGGCATCGGCGGACGATTCAATCCGCCCGTGACTTCGATGCGCGTACCATCGAGAACAGGCGCAAGTTTTTTCATTTCACTTTCGAGTCGTTCCCATTCGCCCGCTTGCATCACGCGCACATCCACTTCGATGCGCGCCTCCTCTGGCACAACATTCGAGACCGTTCCGCCGTGAATCACGCCAACATTCACCGTTGTTTGTTTTTCATAATCCGTCAATTTTTGAATCGCGATCACCTGATGCGACATCTCTTCAATCGCGTTGCGCCCCGCTTGATGATCGCCGCCCGCGTGCGCCGCGCGTCCGTGAACCGTCACCGAAAATCCGCCTGTGCCTTTGCGCCACGTTTTGAGCGAGCCGTCGAGCAGCGCGCCTTCCATCACCAACACCAACGCGGACTCCTTCGCCAGCGACTCGATCAATCCGCGCGATGTATGACTGCCGATCTCTTCATCGGATGTGCACAACAACGTGACCGCACGCTTCAACTCGGACCTTTGAGCGGATTCAACAGCGGCAAGCGCAATGACAATCCCAGCCTTCATATCCAGCGTGCCGGGACCGAAAATTTTCCCGCTCTCTTCACGATAGGGAGTTTTTTGAATCGTGCCGAGAGGGAAGACCGTGTCCATGTGGCAGAGAATCAAAATTGAAGGTTGAAGGTCAAAGGTCGAAGGTCGGGCTGGTGAGAAACGAACTAAAACATGGTTCCCAGTTTCCTTGTTGGGGATGACTTCAACTTGTCCACCAAGTTTGCGCGCTTCTTCAGCGACGATAGCGCCGACACGATCCACTGCGGCTTTGTCATGTGACGGTGATTCAGTTTCAACGAGGAGTTTGAGGAGTTGGGTTGGTTTCATGGTTTCCTTATTGCATACTGCGTATTAGGTAGTACGCAATACGCAGTAATACAGGCTAGGACATTGAAAGTGTGATAGCACCTACAACCGCGCAATAGACAGCAAACACATACAACGAACGGTGACTCAAGTAATGGATCAGCCATTTTATGGCGAACCAGCCAACAACTGCGGCAGTGACGAATCCCACCGCGAGCAGAGGCAGGAGCTCGGCGAGATTCGGCATTTGAATCACATCCAGCAATTCGTATCCGCCCGCCGCAAGCATCACAGGCACCGACATCAAAAACGCAAACCGCGCCGCGGACGGACGGTCGAATCCGCGGAACATACCGCCGCTGATGGTCGTCCCGCTTCGAGAGGCGCCGGGGAAGACGGCGATGATCTGAAACAAGCCAACGATCAACGCATCCAGCCAAGTCATGGAGTCCAGTGTCCGATTCTTTTTTGTGAGCCATTCAGCGAGAGTAAGCAAAACTGCCGCAGTTAATAGGCGAATTGACGCTTGAAGCATGGGCTGTTTGAACATCGCTTCGACCGCGTCCTTCAAGAGATAGCCAGCAAGCAACGCGGGGACGGTGGCGATGATGATGTAAAAACCAAGGTTGCGGTCAAAAGTCGCATGTCGAAAGTTGATGGTCGCTTTGGCGATGGAGATCAAATCCTTCCAGTAAAACGCAAACAGGGAGACCAGCGTCCCAAGTTGAACGATGACGAGGAATGAAAACATCGCGTCATCGGCGGGGATGCCCAATAGTTTTTGCCCGATCAACAAATGGGCAGTGGATGAAACAGGGATGAATTCGGTCAATCCCTGAATGATGCCGAGGAGGAGGGCGTGGAAGAGGGTCATTGTTTTTCCGTATGATTAATTGCGTAGGGGCACAGCGAATCCGCTCAGGACTCTGACGCTCAATCGTCCCGCTGTGCCCCTACCGTTGCGTGTTTACGTTTTGCATTGTTATCCCATTGACTCAACAATTCAGGGACACGCGACTCGAACGTCCCATCTGCGATGTAAACACGAATTTGTTCCATCAGTCGAATCAATGCGCGCAGATTGTGAATGGAGATTAACGTCCCTGCCAATAATTCCTTCGCCACGATCAAGTGACGAATATACGCCCGCGTGAAAGTTTTGCAGGAGTAGCAATCGCAGGTTTCATCAATCGGACGTTCATCGCGCGCAAAGGATGCGTTCATCAAGTTAAGTCGTCCTTCGGGCGCAAACGCGGAGTGGTGACGGGCGAGGCGAGTCGGCAGAACGCAGTCGAAGATGTCAATGCCGCGCGCGACTCCGTTGATGAGATCTTCGGGCGTGCCGACCCCCATCAGGTAGCGCGGTTTGTTTTCGGGCAGGAGCGGAACAACCACGTCGAGCGTGTCGTGCATCTCTTGCTTGGTCTCGCCGACGGAGAGTCCGCCGATGGCAATGCCGGGGGTGTCGAGCGAAGCGATGAAGTTGGCCGACTCAGCTCGAAGGTCCACTTGAACGCCGCCTTGCACGATCCCGAATAATGCCTGGTCGCGTCGCGTCTGCGCTTTGAGAGATCGCTCTGCCCAGCGATGAGTCCTGTGCATGGCGAGTTTCGAGTAGGCGTGGTCGTTGGGGTCGGAACATTCGTCGAACGCCATGATGATGTCGGCGCCGAGGTTCTCTTGAATGGCGACGGATTTTTCGGGCGTGAAGCGATGCGTCGAGCCGTCTATGTGACTCTTGAAGGTCACGCCGTCGTCGTCAATTTTGCGGGTCTGCGCGAGCGAGAAAACTTGAAAGCCGCCCGAGTCGGTGAGCATGGGACGATGCCACTGCATGAACTTGTGCAAGCCGCCCATGTCGCGCACGAGTTCGTCGCCGGGACGCAGATAAAGATGATAGGTGTTGCTCAAGACGAGCGAAGCGTTGATGTCTTTGAGATGCTCAGGCGTGAGGGTCTTGACCGTCGCCTGCGTGCCGACAGGCGCGAAGACCGGCGTGACGAGGTCGCCGTGAGGCGTGGAGAAAATCCCCGCGCGGGCGCGGTTGTTTTTGGAGGTGATTTGAAAGTCAAACATCGGGCTGATTATAACGGGAGACCCAATCAGGATGAGTGATAAAATGCCAAATACAGCAACACCTGCTCGGTGGTATTTGGGAACGCCGATTCGGATTGTGACGAAGGGGAGGAGGGAATAAATGGTAAATGGTAAGTGGTAATTGGGGACTAGAGACTGGAGACTAGAGACTGAGAATTGGCAGGTGACGAGCACGAAGTCCGTTTCAAGACCAGAGAATTGGAGATTAAAGGTGTTTGCTGGCATTGACTCCCCCAAATCCGACGGTAGATTCAACGAATCTGCATACAAAATTCTCAACATCGTATTTGGGGAGGCGCCCCGATAGGGGCGGAGGGGGTCGAATTGGAACAAGCTCATGAAGAACCTCGTTTAAAGCGCTATGAATAATATCGGGAGGACTCCCATGAAAAAACTTGCGTTTACTTTGCTTGCCATGATTTTTCTCCTCTCCGCCTGCGGACAACCTGCTCCCGCCCCTGTCGTTGACGATGCAATATCAACTTCATCGTTGACACCAACCAGCACCGCGACTCTCCTTCCATCAGCAACACCAACCGCATCCATCACGCCTCTGCCCACCATCCCCACCTTCACGCCGACATTTGATGTTTCGACGATTGTCACGGTCACGCCTGCGATGGCCCATGTTTGCCCACAAATCAACCCCGACACGGAATTAGATACAACTTCTTTTTCTGGACATAAAGAAAAATTGTTTGATGATCAGATATTCAAATCCATTCTTGATTATCTCAATATGGGTGGTTCTTGGGAAAATGCAAATGCCGAATTATCAAATAGCAATAAATACGGGCGTGCTTTGGGCACAATCGATGAATTTGATTTGACAAATGATGGTGTGAAAGATTTTATTATCAAAATATTACCGGGGTTTGGAATATACTCTTGTAAAAATGGTTCTTACGAATTATCCCTAAATCTGAATGGGGTTGTAGGAGAACCTGCATCCATCGTTGATATAAGGGATATGAATCAAAATGGTATACCTGAAATTGTCGCGGGCATTACATATTGTTCAGGAAATTGCTTTGATATTTCAATCTTTGAGTGGGATGGGCATGAATTTCAAAATTTGTTAGGTGAATGGCAAACAGTTACATCTTTAGACAAGAAAGTCATAGATGTAAACAACGATAAGATTCTAGAGTTAGTCATTGAGGGACCATTTCCAAGCATAGGAGGTTATGTAGACTATGTCCCATTGCGTGGGCAAAAAGATATTTACTACTGGGATGGAACTAACTTTGCACTTTCCCACCCTGAATTTTCTACGCCTGAATATCGGTTTCAGGCAATTCAAGATGCAGACTGGATGGCTTTAGATGCGGATTTTGAAAAGGCATTGGAGCTTTATGACGACGTAATATTTAGCAAAGAACTAAAATGGTGGTCGAAAGTTCGTAGAGAATACGAAATTCGATTGCTTGTTGATAATTACGATCCAGCAAAACCTACTTCTCCTCCTGAACCATTGGAAGACACCACTGAATACCCTCGTCTCGCCGCATATGCCTACTATCGCATTATGCTCCTTCATTTTGTTCAGGGAAATGAGTCAGAAGCCCTCACGACTTATCAAACCCTGCAAGAAACATTCAGCAACGACCCATACGCCCATCCCTACGTGGAAATGGCATCCGCATTTTGGGAGGCGTACCAGTCCGCGCACAAGATGTACGATGGTTGCGCGGCGGCGATCAAATATGCGGCGGAACATCCCGAAATTTTGATTCCGCTGGGGAGCGATTATCACGGGGCGCAAAGTCACATCTATGTGCCAGCGGATGTGTGTCCGTTCAGGTAAGTGCGGATCGGTCTGCCGATGTTTATGATCTATGTCAATGATTCGAAGTTGATGCACTTCACGTACTTACGTTATTTAGAAAATCAAATCAGGGAATAATATGGGTTTTTAGGAACGCCGATTCGGATTGTGACGAAGGGGAGGAGAGAGTAATCAGTGCGATATAATTCAAAAGCAGATGAAGCGATTCGCAGTCTACAGGTAGCAATGCTTTCAATGTTATTCCGATCGAATCGCAGGCAGAAAACAATTTTTATTCGTGAGGTGAAAAGCCATGAAATATATGAATAAACAAGAGTTTGAAAAAGCAAATATGTTCGGGACTGGCGCGCCCAACGAGGCGTATGCAAAATATTTTATTGGCGATTCCTTTCTCAATAGGTTGACAAAACCCGAAGAGAAGCCCATGTTGGCAAATGTCACCTTTGCGCCAGGTTGTCGCAATAACTGGCATATCCATCACGCTACCAGCGGCGGCGGGCAGATTCTGCTATGCACCGCGGGAGAGGGCTGGTATCAGGCAGAAGGCAAAGAACCGATCAGTCTTTCAGAAGGTTCGTTTATTCATATCCCCGCAGGATTAAAGCATTGGCATGGCGCAAAGGCTGATAGTTGGTTTTCTCATGTAGCCATTGAAGTTCCAGGAGAAAATACCAACAATGAATGGCTTGAGGCTGTTAACGATGAGGAGTATAGTAAGTTGCAATAGAGAATCCCTATTAAGAAAGCGAGTTTCGTCATGAAAAAACAAACGGCGGGAAGAAATGCCCTTGGCGATTTTGCGCCAAAGTTTGCCGAGCTGAACGACGACGTTTTATTCGGGGAAGTCTGGTCGAGAGAAGATAAGCTTTCACTCCGCGACCGAAGCATCATTACAATCACGGTTCTAATGACCAAGGGGATCTTCGATAATTCTTTGAAGTACCATATCACCAACGCAAAGAACAACGGCGTCACAGCGGAAGAAATGGCGGAAATCATTACGCACGCCGCCTTCTACGCGGGCTGGCCAAACGCATGGGCTGTTTTTCCTATGGCAAAAGAAGTGTATAGCGAAGACAGCGATGGATAATATCAAATCAAATCACTGGAGCATATTATGCGCGCAACTTTAATGTATGGAGCGGGGGACGTTCGTGTTGAGAATGTTCCCGATGCGCAACTAAAAGAATCCACGGACGCATTGGTTGTTGTCACTCGCGCAGGGATTTGCGGCAGCGATCTTTGGCCCTATAAAGGAATGAAACCCAGTGATGTCGGTAGCCGCATGGGGCACGAATTTATCGGCGTTGTGGAAGCCATTGGGAAGGATGTTCGCACGATCAAAGTTGGCGATTTCGTCGCGGCTCCTTTTGCTTGGTCTGATGGAACTTGTGAATTCTGTCAGCAGGGATTGCAAACTTCTTGTCTGCATGGAGGCTGGTGGGGTGGCACCGAACTGGATGGAGGTCAGGGTGAGGCGGTTCGTGTTCCACAAGCAGATGGGACTCTCGTTCCTATTCCCGTTGGCAAAGACCATGAATTAATGCCCTCGCTTCTTACTCTGACCGACGTCATGGCAACTGGACATCATGCGGCGGTGGCGGCGAAAGTTAGCGCGGGCAAAATCGCCGCAGTTGTTGGAGGCGGAGCAGTTGGTTTATGCGGCGTCATCGCGGCAAAGCGCCTCGGCGCAGAGCAAATTATCTTTTTAGACCGTCATGCGGATCGCATCAATCTTGCAAAGGAATTTGGCGCGACAGATATTGTCACTGAACGCGGCGATGAAGCCATTGCACGGGTGCGTGAAATTACCAAAGGACTTGGAGCGCATTCCGTTCTGGAGTGCGTGGGCTATGAAGAATCGACTCGCACCGCGTTGAGCATTGCGCGCGCAGGAGGCGCGGTTGGGCGTGTTGGCGTTCCGCAAGGAGAAGAGATGCCGATTGCGAGACCGACATTCTATGGAAACGTCACAATTGCTGGCGGTCCTGCGCCTGCTCGGGCGTATATGAATGAGTTGCTTGTTGATGTCCTTGATGGCAGCATTCAACCAGGCAAAGTATTTGACTTTGTTGGCGCCTTGGATCAAGTTCCAGATGGCTATCGAGCGATGAACAACCGCGAAGCCATTAAAGCCATCATTGAGTTTTAAGAAGGAGTCTAGAAATGGATACACCGCAAAATACTGAAGTCATCGTTTTGATCGGCGCTGGAGCGATTGGTCAAGCGATTGCGCGACGCGTCGCTTCGGGCAAACATTTGCTTTTGGCAGATGTGCGCGAGTCCAATGCCAAAGCGGCAAGCGACGGTATGTCATCAATGGGATATCAAGTCAGCACACAACTTGTGGATGTGTCATCTCGGGAATCCGTCCATTCATTGGCAACCGCCGCCGCCAATATAGGTAATGTAACAGGCGTGATTCATACTGCGGGACTATCCCCTACACAAGCTTCACCAGAAGCCATTCTCAAAGTTGACTTATACGGAACTGCGCTTGTGCTTGAAGAATTTGGTCAGGTAATTGCTCAAGGCGGATCGGGTATCGTTATTGCGAGTATGGCGGGACACATGTTGCCAGCGCTTGGCGCGGAACAAGATGCAGCGCTCGCACAAACTCCTACAGATGAACTGTTATCTCTGCCAATGCTTCAACCCGATCAAATATCTGACTCGGCGCGAGCGTACGGAATTTCCAAGCGCGCAAACTCGTTACGTGTTCAGTCAGCGGCAGTTCAATGGGGCGAACGTGGAGCGCGAGTCAATGCAATTAGTCCTGGCATCATCTACACTCCATTAGCAAAAGATGAAATGACAGGACCCAACGCTGCGGGATACCAAAGGATGATTGAACTCTGTGCCGTTCGTCGTGGCGGCACGCCTGATGAGGTTGGCGCTGTGGCTGCTCTTCTAATGGGTCTCGATGGAGCTTTTATCACGGGTAGTGATTTTCTGATGGATGGCGGCGTGGTTGCTTCTATGCGATTTGGCGCTCTCGCTCGCCGTTAATATATTAATAAGTGAGGTGCTTCATGACTACATGGACAAACGACGAACTTAATAAAATCGAAAAATCAGAGGAGCTGCAAATCTCTTCCTTGCGAAAGGATGGCTCATTGCGAAAACCTGTGACCGTTTGGGTTGTGCGCGTGGACAACGACGTTTACGTCCGCTCCACGAACGGAAGCACGGCGTCTTGGTTTCGCGGCGTTCAGGATCGTTATGAAGGTCATGTTCGAGTTGGCGGAATTGACAAGGATGTTACCTTCACAGAAGAAACCGATTCAAATATCAACAACCAGATAGATGAAGCCTACAAAACAAAGTATCGTCACTATGCCAGCATCGCTAGTCACATGACAGAGTCGGGTCCGCGAGCCACAACCATTAAACTTGCGCCTCGATAAAGGGATTTATTATAGAGTTTGACGGATCATTTGAGAAAAGAAAATTATGAGATGAGCGCCTAGTTAGGCACACAGAAAGAGAACCCTCAACTCGTATCGAGTAACATCTTTCTTCTTTCATCGTTTCGACACGATGAGCGAAAGACGAACCGTCAACGCAAACCTTCATAATTCATCCTTCATCCTTTCTAAATGATCTACGACTTCATCATCATCGGCTCTGGCTTCGGGGGAAGTGTCTCCGCCATGCGCCTCGCCGAAAAAGGATATTCCGTTCTCGTTCTCGAAAAAGGCAAACGCTACGACGATAAAGATTTCGCCAAGACCAACTGGCAATTCTGGAAATACCTCTGGCTTCCCGCCCTCCGCGCGCATGGCATTTTGCAGATCAGCATTCTCAAAGGCGCGATGATCCTGCACGGCGCGGGCGTGGGCGGCGGAAGTTTGGGATACGCCAATGTGCTCGAAGTTCCGAGCGATGAGACGTTCACAACGCCCGCGTGGAATCAAAACGTCAAATGGGGCGACGCGTTGCGTCCGCATTATGCGACCGCAAAGAAAATGCTCGGCGTGGCGCGTAATCCAAAATTATGGAAAGCGGATGAGGTCCTCAAGCAGATCGCGGATGAGCGCGGCATGGGACACACCTTCCGCGCGACGGATGTCGGTTCATTCTTCGGGGAGGCTGGGGTCACTGTCCCCGATCCTTTTTTCGGCGGCGACGGTCCCGCCCGCGCGGGATGCATCCACTGCGGCGGGTGCATGGTCGGATGTCGTCACAATGCCAAGAACACCCTCCCGAAAAATTATTTGTATTTTGCGGAGAAGAATGGGGCGGAAGTAAAAGCAGAAGTGGAAGTTGTAGATGTGAAAGAGTGGAAAGTAGAAAGTAGTGATCAGTTATCAGTAAACAGTGCGCGCTTTGAGATTACGTATAAAGATTCAACAAAGTTCTTCAAGCAAACAAAAAAAGCGTATGCCAAAAATGTGATCTTCTCCGCAGGCGTGATGGGGACGATGAAACTGTTGTTGAATCTGCGCGACGTGAAAAAGTCTCTGCCGAATCTTTCACCGCGTCTCGGCGACATGATCCGCACAAACTCCGAAGCATTGCTCGGCTCGATCGCGCGCCAGTCCACTGTGGATTTTTCACAAGGCGTTTCAATCACATCTATCTTCAACGCGGATGAAGTGACGCGCGTCGAACCTGTCCGCTACCCGAACGGCTCCTCGCTCATGCGCTTTCTCGGCGCGCCGCTCGTCTCCGATGTGACGAATGTCCCCGCGCGTCTCGTCCGCTCGCTCGCGTGGATTCTCCGCCACCCCATTGACTATCTCCGCGCGATGGTCTTCCCCAACTGGGCGCACAACATGACCATCCTGCTCATCATGCAAAACGTGGACAACCACATGAAATTTCGCATCGGGCGAAGTCCGCTCACGCTGTTCCGACGCGGCTTGGTAGCCCAACCCGACGCGGATCACCAGATCCACGCACGGGTGGATGCGGGTCACGATGTGGCGCGAGCATTCGCCAAACGCATCAACGGCGCGGCGATGGGATCAATCACCGAGAACGCCTTCAACCTCCCCACCACCGCGCACATCCTCGGCGGCGCGCCGATGGGACGAAATACTGAAGAGGGTGTTGTGGACGAAAACTTCCAAGTCCACAACTACGAAGGCATGTACATCATAGACGGCTCGATCATGCCCGCGAATCCTGGAGTGAATCCGTCATTGACGATTACTGCATTGGCGGAATATGCGATGAGTCGAATTCAAAGTAAACACGGAAACAGGTAGACACGTACACAAGGAAACACGTAACTCGTATCTCGTATCTCGCATCTTTCCTCTTCCTTCTTTGTTTTCCTTTGTGCTCCTTTGTGACACTTTGTGGTAAAAAAGAATTTATGACAACCTTCTCCCCCTCCCTCGCCTTCGCCCAACAACTCGACTCGCAAGACCCCCTCGCCTCCTACCGCGACCAATTCATCATCACCGACCCCGACCTCATCTACCTCGACGGCAACTCACTCGGACGAATGCCCAAAGTTGCGGCAGAACGCGCCAAGCAAGTGATAGATGAAGAGTGGGGCTCCGACCTCATCCGCGGCTGGAATAAAGGCTGGTGGGAGGCCCCGCATCGCGTCGGCGACAAGATCGGCAAACTCATCGGCGCGGAAGCAGGTCAAGTGATCGTTACCGACACCGTGTCAAACAACCTCTTCAAACTCGCCACCGCCGCGCTCACACATCAACCGAATCGCAAACGCATCATCACCGACACATTCAACTTTCCTTCTGATCTTTACATCCTTCAAGGTATAAAAAATCTACTTTCATACGGCGGTCGAGTAGCCCCGCATGATCGTGGCGGGGCGTATCGAGACCACGAAATCATCCGCATCACCTCCTCCGACAACGACATCACCCCCAACATCGCCAAACTCGAATCCGCCATCAACGAAAACACCGCCCTCGTCACCCTCTCGCACGTCGTCTTCAAAAGCGGCTACACCTACGACATGCAACACATCACCGAACTCGCCCACAACAAAGGCGCGCTCGTCCTCTGGGATCTGAGTCACTCCGTCGGCTCCGTCCCCATCCAACTCGACAACTGCAACGCCGACCTCGCCATCGGCTGCACCTACAAATATCTCAACGGCGGTCCAGGCGCGCCCGCGTTCCTCTATGTCAACAAAAAGATTCAAGACAAACTCACCTCGCCCATCTGGGGTTGGTGGGGACAAAAGAATCCGTTCGACTTCGGTCTCGACTACGAACCCGCCGCAGGCGCAACGCGATTCTTAGCAGGTACGCAACCGATGATCTCCCTCCTCACGATGGAAGCAGGCATCGAACCGACTCTACAAGCGGGCATGGATGCCATCCGCGCCAAATCGATTCTGATGACAGACTACGCTTCTTTCCTGACGGATAGCTGGCTCGCCCCTCTCGGCTTTTCTCTCGGCTCCCCGCGTGACTCTGCCATGCGCGGCTCCCACATCTCCATCCGCCACACCGACGGCTACCGCATCAACCGCGCCCTCATCGAAGAGATGAACGTCATCCCCGACTTCCGCGCACCCGACAACATCCGCCTCGGCTTTTCATCGCTCTATACCTCCTTCGCCGAAATCTGGCAAGGCTTTGATAGAATCAAACGAGTGATCGAAGAAAAACGACATGAGAAATATCCGAAACAAAAGTTGACCGTCACCTGATGTCAGCCAAACCTCGCACGCGAATCATAGAACATCCCTTTGCGACGCTCCTGCAAGGAGCTCGTCTTGATTCCTACTCCGAGACCAAACACGAAACCGTCTTACATGTTCAAGGCTTCCAGCCTTTATCTTCCAAATTGATTCGCAAGGATGGGAAAATTATCGAACGCGTCAAAGCAAAGTTTGTTCCGCTAGAATTGACTTTCTCAAAAATCTCGAAACTGAAACGGGACACGTTTTTCGTCAACCTCGATAAATACGGCATGGACGATACCTCACGGACCATCGCCTACATGTACTCGTGGCACCAACCCAATAAGCAGGCTGTATTCTACATGTTTGGTCTACGCCTCCCCGTTGGCGCAGACATGTCATTTTTGGCGCGAAAGGTAACTTGCAAGATCAGCCGTGCCGTTCAGAAATCTTTTATCATCGAACGCGATTGGTCGCCCGCGCCGCCAATGACGAACCGATTGGTCCCAACATCGAAGTCGCTCTATAAAACATACGGCGGCGACCCAATCAGCATCAATATAAATGGCGATGAAACACATCGGAGACTTTTCATCGGCGGAGTGGATATCCAGCCCAGGTCACGTCCGCACGTGGATGCAGTTCTCAATCTTGGAGAAGAATCCAGCCGCTGGGTCAAGTCGGAAAAAGATTTACACCTCAACGATCGCGCAATCGAACACGGCGAGGGATCGCAGGGAATGACGGTGGGACAGATACGCAAGGAGGCGGGCTGGGTGATCGAGCGATTATGGAACGATCAGCGCGTCCTTGTCCACTGCGTGGCAGGGATGAACCGTTCAGTTACAATTTGCTGCGCCGTATTGATTCTTTTGGAGAGGCTCAACGCCGAAGAGGCGCTGGCGCGAGTTCGCGAACATCACCCATGGGCGCGACCCGATTCGCATCACTGGCTGGCGCTCCGCTGGCTGGCTTTTGAAGCAAAAACTCTCGGGAAATCGGCAAAGTGAGAAATATTCGAAACAAAATTTACTGCTTACAAAACCCCGAAGGGGTGTAATTTTTATAGACTTGAATCAACAATGTTCCCGAACCCCGAAGGGGTGACATAAAATATGCCATCCCTTCGGGATTTAGAATTATCTATCCCCGTGCTAGAATCTTTACATCCCTTCGGGATTATTTACAAAGGAGTGTTTACATGGAATCCAAACCCGACACGATCAAAGTATCTGCCACGCACAAAGAAGAGATTTCCGCCAACCGCGCGGATTTGTACGTGACCGTCAAAGGCTCGTCGCTGGTCAGCGGGGACGCGGCGATGAAAAAAGCCAAAGAGGTGAATCAACTCGTCGAAGCAGTGACCAGCCTCGGGGTGGAGTCCGAAGCGATCCACTTGCAGGGAGTCCACATCAAAACGTCGAGCGGAGCGTTGCTCAAGTCATCCAGCGCGACGTATCGTCTGAAGATCCAATGCGAAAAATTGGATTCACTCGCCGAACTACTCGATATCATCTCGGAACAAAAGAACGCGACGCTGGAGCGAATCGCGTGGAAATACAATGAAGACGAGGCGCGCGAACGCGGTCTGCTCGCCGCGCTCGAAAAAGCGAAAAGCAAAGCGGACAAAGTTGCGAAGACAATGGGTGTGAAAATTTTGGGGGTGTACGATCTGATCGAAAATAATTTCGATGAAGAGATGCCGTATCCGCAATTCGCGGCGATGCAAGCGGCGCCAATGAAACGCTCTGTGGGCATCACCCCCGAACCCAGCCTCGGCATGGACATTCAGCACAGCAAAACTGTCAACGTCAACGTGGAGATTTGGTATCGCGTGTCCGCGCTCTGATTCGTCATTGCGAGGATGGTTCGCGCTGAGCGGAGTGAGCCGATAGGCGAACGAAGACGAAGCGTAGCCCGACGAAGCGACGCGTGGCGCCGTGGCGACACAATCCCCTGCACGCCGAGGAGATTGCTTCTCTTCGCTCGCAATGACGAAATTTACGACTAGCACTTTTGTTCTAGCAATGATAAAATCGCCCTTCATTCATGTCGCCCTGAGGGAGCGATAGCGACCGAAGGGTCTCTTCATGCGGTGTCAGAGATGCTTCGCCAAAAGCGGCTCAGCATGACATGCCAAGAGGAAGGTAGCAATTTAGGTGTCTTCAGAATCCATTATCGTTGAACAACTCAGCAAAACCTATCAAGTGCCCGAGCGCGAAGGTGGGTTCGGCGCGGCGGTGCGCGGCTTTTTCAAACGCAAATACAAAGACGTGAAAGCCGTGCAGGAAGTCAACTTCAAGATCGAGCAGGGAGAGATCGTCGGCTTTCTCGGACCGAACGGCGCGGGCAAGACGACCACGCTCAAAATGCTCTCTGGCTTGCTCCACCCCACTGGCGGGACAGCCAACGTTTTGGGCTTCACACCCTGGGAACTCAAACCCGATTACCTGCGCTCGATGACCCTCGTGATGGGACAACGCAACCGCCTCGCATGGGACATCCCCGCGGCGGATTCGTATTTGCTCGCGCAAGCCATCTATCGCCTCTCGGACGATGATTACAAGAAAACATACAAAGAACTCGACGAACTGCTCGAACTCGAACCGTTGATGAAGAAACCCGTCCGCAATCTTTCGCTGGGCGAACGGATGAAAGTGGAGATCGCGGCGGGATTGCTGCATCGTCCCAAAGTGTTGTTCCTCGACGAGCCAACCATCGGGCTCGACATCTCAGGGCAGGTAAAGATCCGCGAATTTTTGCGCGAGTACAACAAACGCACGGGCGCGACGATCCTGCTCACGAGTCATTACATGGCAGACGTGACCGCGTTGTGCGAGCGGATCATCATCATCCATCACGGTCAACTCAAATATGACGGCGGCATCGCCAACCTCTCACGCCGCATCGCGCCGTTCAAGTTGATCGGCGTGCGACTTGCCCTGAGCGAAGACGAAGGGCTTGGAGATTCAAACGGGCGCGACCTGTCGAAGTATGGTGACCCAGTTCAAAATGAGGAAGACGCGGAGAAAGTCTACGTGCGCGTGAAAGCGGAGGATGTCACCAAAGTCACATCGCGCATGTTGTCCGAACTTCCCATCCACGACATCACGATTGCCGATCCGCCAATTGAGGATGTGATCGAGAGGGCGTTTAACGAATAGCTTCCGCCCTGAGCGGAGTGACGAGCGGAGCGAGGAACGCAGACGAAGGGCAGGTATCATGCCAATATGCGCTTCGACTTCGCTACGCTCCGCTCAGCACGAAAAAGGTAAATCATGTTCAACATCTTCAAACGACTCTGGCAAGTGAACTGGGCGGAGCAATGGCAATACCGCGCCAACCTCGCCATGTATATTTTATACTGGCTCGTTTCGCCGATCATTTATCTCTCGGTGTGGACGAGCATCGCCACCGCCAACGGCGACGTGAACGGGCTGACCGCCAACGACTTCATCACCTATTACATGATCCTGCTGATCGTGGATCAACTCACCAGCAACATCATCATCCACATCTTCGGATACAAAGTGCAAGACGGCTCGCTCTCGGGCGAACTTATCAAACCGATCCATCCGATGCTGACGAACACGCTCGTGAACGACATCGCTTTCAAGACGCTGAACATGATGCTGTTGATTCCGATCTGGATCGGACTAACGCTTCTCTTCAAGCCTCAATTTGATTCAGTTTCTTTGGGCGGAATCGCCCTTGCGATTCCCGCCATCGCGTTGGGATACGCCATCAACTTTTTACTCTCGGGCATCATCACCTCCCTCGCCTTCTGGACGACGCGCGTGTATTCCATCCATGAGTTTTATTACGCGCTGATCATGTTGTTTGCGGGACAGTTCGTGCCGTTGCAATTAATGCCCGCTGTAATTCAAAACATCGCCCGCGTTCTGCCGTTTCAATTGTTCATGTATCTGCCGATTCAAATCATCCAAGGGAATCTTTCGGCGCAGGAGATCACGCAAGGATATGTGACAGGCATCCTCTGGTTCATCGCCGCGCTGATCGGATTCCGAATCGTCTGGCGCAGGGGAGTCAAACAATACTCCGCGGTGGGAGCGTAACATGCACTCATTCAAACTAATCTCCACCTTTATCAAGATAAACATCCAAATGGCAGTCGCGTATCGCGCCGACACCGTTGTCAACATCCTCCTCAACTTGATGTGGCTCGGCTGGGAACTGCTCACGCTCAGCATCATTTTCAGCAACACCCAAACCATCAGCGGATGGGGCTTCGGCGAATTGATCGCCCTGCTCGGTGTGTTCCGTCTCATCAACACGATGATGGTCGCGCTGATCTGGCCCAACACCGAAAAATTCAACCAATCCATCCGCGACGGCTCGATGGACTACACCATCCTGCAACCCGTCAACAGCATGTTCCTCGTCACATTTTCACGCATCACCATCTGGCGCATCTGGGATCTGATCCTTGCCATCGTGTTGATCACCGTTGGCATCAACATTTCAGGAGATCTGGTCACCCCACTCAGCATCGCACACTTCATCTTACTCGCCTTCTCAGGCGTGGTCATCATCTACAGTTTGTGGATCGTCCTCATCGCCCTCACGTTTTGGTTCACTAAATTCGACAACAACGTGACCATCCTCCACGCGCTGATCGACGCGGGACGCTACCCCTCAACCGTATATCCCATTTGGTTGCAGATCATCGTCACGTTCCTGATCCCCATCGCGGTTGCAACGACAGTTCCCCTCCAAGCCCTGCGCGGCGATCTGGAGGGATGGCGGATCATCATGTTCTTTGCGATCGGGATCGCCAGTTTCATCGTCGCGTCACAGGTTTGGAAGAGGGGATTGAAGCAGTACAGCGGCGCAAGCAGTTAAAAACGTAAGGCGAGATTAGTCTCGCCTTACTTCTGCAATCGATGTTTGTGTAGAGCGCGCTCTCTAGCGCGCATATATAAATGGTTCTATTTCTTCACAAGCACAACCACCGAACTTCCATCCGCCGAAGTAACAGTCAATGTGTTGCCGTTCAAGGTATAGGATGTGGTTTCAACAAACGTCCCGAGGACAATTTGCTCTTGCTCGCCTGCCGCGCCTTCGCAGAACATCAACGTTGAAAACAGGGCGCCGAATGTGATCGTGCCATCGCCTACTTTGTAATCGCCGCCGAAGCCGTTGCATCCCACCGTCCCATTGACTTGACCGTCGTCTCCAAAAATAATGGATGTTTCCACATCGGGCGCGGAGGGTGTTGGGTTGGCTGGGTCGCCGTAGGATTCGAGAGTCCACTCGCCAGCGATCGAAGCGGGTTTCGCGGGGGAACATGCGGCAAGAGCGATTGCCATCACAGAAAGTAACACAAAAATCTTTTTCATTATCATCTCCAAAAGTATTGTTACTGAATAGACGAATCTCCATTCAATAAGTTCCCGTTGTTTCATACGACCAATTGATTGAAATTCTTCCGCGCAAACAGCGTGATCCCCGCCGCGGCAGAGACGTTCAACGACTCCACTTTTTCGTTGATGGGAATCCGCGCCTTCAAACTCGCGGCATTCTCGATCTCAGGCGAGCATCCCTCTTTTTCACTGCCAAAGACGATCAACAGACGTTCATTGATGGATGCAATTTCATCCACAGTTTTTTCCGCATCCGCAGACGTGACCAGCAACGATTGGTTGTTTTGCTTGCAATACTCGATCAATTGACTCGTGGTCGCGGTCATCACTGGTAATGAGAACAGATAGCCCCTGCTCGCGCGGATCAACCTGCGATCATAAATGTCGAGCGGGTCCATGTTCAGCAGGATCATCCCTCCCACCCCCAGCGCCAGCGATGTGCGGATGATGTTGCCGATGTTCCCTGAAATGCTCACATCTTCCAACACAACCACGTCTTTTGTGATGGAATTTAATTTCTCCAACCCGATTGGCTTCGGCGTTTCCGCAATCGCAAAGATGCGCGAGAGTTTATCGTTCTCGAACAACTTTTTCGTCGTTCGTTTCGCCACTTCATGGATGGTCGCGCCCGCGGTAAGTTTTTCTCTCAACAAATCGGAAACTTTGTCGTCGCCTGAGAAATATACGGATTCAATCTCGATCCCCGCTTCGAGGGCTTGCAGGATATTTTCCTCATCGTCAATAATGATCTGGTTGAGTTCGCGGCGTCCCTCGCGCGTGAGTAGTTTGCGAATAGGTCCTGCAAGGGGATGGTTCAGGGAATCAACGAGGAAGGGGTTGTTGGCGGAGGGTTCGTTCATGCTTGATTTACATCTACAAGGATGTCATCCGAATTCGGTTATCCTCGATAACAGAGAAATGTCCCGCCCAATTATCGCGGCTAGCGAGCGCTTGCACAGCAACTTGAGCAACATATTGCGGAGATTTTGGAGTGATTCGGAATAAGATTACTCCGCTTTGTGATGGAAGTTTTGCGCGAAAGGCCAGTTCACCGAAATCCTTATCAAACGTCACAACAATGCGATTTTCCTCTTGCGCGCGGAGGAGTATTCTATCGTCTGCCATTCCGCGTGAGTCTTCCCGAATCCACGAAACATCGTGCCCTGCTTCGCGCAAGGCTTCGACGGCTTCCAAGGGGAAGTTTTCGTTTGCCAACAGGCGCATGGTCAAGCCTGTGATAGTTCGAGCGGATAGACCTTCTCGGCTTTGAGAATATTGGATGCATACATCAAGCAAGCGGCAATATCCTCATGCGTGATACCTGGGTAATTGCGTATGATTTCGCTTTCATCCCAGCCCTGCCCGAGCAGTTCGACGATAAATTCGACTGCGAGTCTGGTTCCTTTGATGACAGGCTTGCCAACCAGGATTTTTGGGTCAACGATGATTTTTTGTTTCCAGTCCATAGTTCACTCCTTTTGTGAGGGCGACATCACTGATTTTAGCACGGATGAAACCGAGAAAAATACTCAGCGCAAACTCGGTTACGCCAAAGTAAAATACGCCTATGCAGATTATACATGTGGATGAACACATCCTCGTCCTCAACAAACCCGCAGGGATTCCCGTCCTGCCTGACGGGTGGGAGAAGGATTCGCCGTATTTGGTGAAGTTGTTAGAGGATGAATACGGAAAAATATTTGTCGTTCATCGGCTGGACAAGATCACCAGCGGCGTGATGGTCTTCGCGCGGGATGCGGAGAGTCACCGCGCGTTGAATATGCAGTTCGAGAATCACGAGGTGGAGAAGATCTATCACGCCATCGTGGAGGGGAATCCGAAGTGGGAGGAGAAGGTTGCGAGGCATCCGTTGCGAGTCAATGTGGGGCATAAACATCGAACAGCCGTGGACGACAGGAACGGGAAGCCGTCGGAGACGCGATTCAGGCTGAGGGAACTGTATCAAGCCGCGGCGTTGATCGAAGCGATGCCGAAGACGGGACGAACGCATCAGGTGCGAGTCCATGCGAAGGCGTTGGGATATCCGCTTGTGGGGGATGTCCTGTATGGCGCGGCGGAATCGAAAATTATTGCGCGTCCCGCGTTGCATGCGTTGTCGTTGACATTCACGCATCCAAACACTCACGAAAGACTCACGTTCACAGCGGAGTATCCGCAAGATTTTGCCACCGCGTTGAAACTTTTGTAAGTTGAACGCGCTACGCTTCCTGTGGTATCCTTCGCCCGATGATTCCAAACCCTTCGACTTCGCTTAGGACAGGTTTGCCCCGCCTCGATATTCTGCCCATCGAAAGTTTGATCTTGCATGAAGACCACGACGCGCAAAGGAGCGCCCCGCTGATCGAAAAATTGCGCGCCGCGGGCGTTTTGCGAAACCCTCCGATCGTGATGCCGCTGACGGACGGCACGGAACGATACATGGTGCTGGATGGCGCGAACCGAGTCACGTCGTTGCATGAGTTGGACTTTCCGCACCTGGTGGCGCAGGTGGTGGAAGCGGACGATCAAAACGTAAATTTACAAACGTGGAATCATGTTGTCTGGGGAATGAGCGCGAAGTCGTTGATGAGCGAACTTCGCAAACTCAAAGGCGTGGATGTTGTGAAAGTCGACACGCATAAATCGGTGGACGCGCCCAAGTACGCGCCTGTCAATGCGCGCCTGCCCGACGGGAAATTGTATTTACTCCTGGAAGAGCCCACCGATCTTGCGAACCATATCGCCACGCTGCACGCGATTGTGAACGCGTACAAAACCTCCGCATCGCTCGACCGCACCAGCCAAACGTTGATCGAGCCGTTTCGCGAAGTTCACAAAGACTTGACCGCGTTGATCGTCTTTCCACGTTTCAAGATTCGCACCCTGCTTAAACTTGCGGGGCGAAAGATCGTCCTGCCCACCGGCATCACGCGCTTCACCGTTTCGCCGCGCACGCTGCATTTGAATTATCCGTTGCACGAGTTGTCGAGCGGCAAGCCCATTGAATACAAGCGCGAATATCTCAAGAAGTGGGTGGATGAGCGCGTCATGAAGAAGGGCGTGCGTTTGTACGCCGAGGCGACGTTTTTGTTTGATGAGTGAAAACTAGAGATTAGAGAGTAGAGACTTGTTGCCACAGAAAACACGGAGAGCATTGAGTTTTGGTTTATAAACTTTGACGACTCTCCTTGACCATCGCGCTATTCAACCATTCAACTATTCAACTACAGAACTACCAAACTAAACCATGGATTTCTTTTTTGCTGAAGATAATTTAAAACGCATGACGCCCGAGGAAACGCGGATCACGTCGCTTAGGGCGGAGCCGTACCCGGATGGGTATCGTTTGCGAGTCAACATCGAGATTACGCCCTTTCAAAAGAGACCGCACATCGAAGTTGTGTTGAAAGATGCAAACAACGATGATGTCGCCTCCACGAGCATCGTCGAGCCGCTGGGATGGAAGCTCGAATTCACCCTGCACATCCGCGATGAAGAGTTGAAGAACCCCTACACGCTGGAAGCAAAGTTATATTATCCCGACGGTCCCGCGCGGGAACCGGTCACATTTTCCTTCGAGGTAAAACCGCCTCAGCCCGATTCTGGTTAATCGACATTTTCAATGCGCAAACATTCCTCTAGATCAATTTTCCTTTTCTCCCTCCTCTTGCTTCTTTCATCGTGCTTGCAACCCATCGAGGATTCATCCACTCCGCAGACGTTTCCGCAACTCACCTCCACAGCGGATTCTGCGCCGGCGGTTTCTGCCGCGGCGCGGGAGGTGATTGTCTTTTCGATCGAGGAAGACGGCTACGCCCATCTCTTCGCGTTCATTCCGAATCAGATGCCGCTCACGCGTTTGACCGGCGATACGTGGGATGACATCACGCCCGCAATCAGCCCGGATGGACAGCGGATCGCGTTCGCATCCAACCGCAGTGGGTACTGGGATCTCTACCTCTTCGACGCCTCCACCGGGGAGGTAACCCAGCTCACTGACTCTCCGGAATATGAGGGCGCGCCAACATGGTCGCCGGACGGCTCATTCCTCGCTTTCGAAGCCTACCTCGAGGATAGCCTTGAGGTTGTGATTGGGCCCGCAGAGAATCCGCGAGAGGGCGCCATTTTGTTGACCTCCTCCGCAACCGCAGACCATTCGCCGGCGTGGTCGCCGGGCGGGAGGCAGATCGTTTTTGTGTCGGATGGCGAGATCATCCTCGCCGATCTGGATAAAACCGACGACACGCGTTACGCCAATTTGAGCAACACAGCAGACGCGGCGGAATCGCGCCCGGTCTGGTCGCCGGATGGGACTCGGCTGATGTGGGCGGCATCCAGCCAGAATGTGGGGAGAAGCGGCATTTACATCTGGGATTCAACACGCAACGCGCCCGCAGTTTGGGTTGCCGATGGAGATTATCCCGCATGGAATCCGTCGGGGGAGAATTTCATCACCACGTTCAACACGCCGAATGAAACCTATCTGGCGAATTATTCGCTGGATGGAAACCTGCTCGAACCGTTGGCAGCATTCCCCGGTTCGCTGCGAGGATTCGACTGGGCAAGCCTGAGCCTGGCAGAGCCTTTGCCGGCAATCGTTCAACAAAATGCGGGACTTACCCCCTCCCCGCTTTGGGTGTCGAACATTGCATCGTCATCCGAAGGCGCGGGACGCGATTCACTTGTAAGTTTGAGCAATGTGCAAGCGCCATATCCGCAATTGAGCGACCGGGTGGACGAGGCGTTCAACGCCTTGCGCGATCGCGTCATTCTCGAATCGGGCTGGGACGCGCTCGCCAGCCTTGAGAACGCGTATGTTCCGATCACCACAGCGCTCGACCCGGGCTTCGAGGAATCGTGGTTGTACACCGGGCGCGCCTTTGCCATCAATTCATTGATGACCAACGCCGGCTGGATGGTTGCCGTGCGCGAAGATTTCGGCGCGCAAACGTATTGGCGGTTGTACATCCGCGCGCAGGCGCAGGATGGTTCGCTCGGCGAGCCTCTCCGTTCGAACCCGTGGGACCTCTCGGCGCGGTATAACCTCGACCCGAAAGTGTACGAACAAGGCGGCAAGTACAGCGCGGCGCCTGCGGGGTATTGGGTGGATGTGACCTCGCTCGCCCTCCAGTACGGCTGGGAGCGCGTCCCGGCGCTCCCCAACTGGCGGACGTTTTATCGAGGCGCGCGCTTCACTGAATTCGCGCTCACGGATGGGCTTGATTTTTATTCGGCGCTTCTGCAACTATATCCTGCTGATGTGTTGCTCACGCCCACGCGTTTGCTCCCGCCCACGTTCACGCCGACGGTCACATCCACGTTCACGCCGACCATCACATTGACGCGCACGCCACGCATCACGCTGACCGCCTCGTTGACGCCGACGATCACCCGCACCCCCGTGCCAACGACCACGCCGATTCCAACGAACACGGTAGCGCCAACGGTCACGCCGCCGACAATCATTCCATGAGAATGTATTTGAATGTAGGGTTGGCGCGGTTGCGCTTGTTCCGCTTCCGTTTCTGCATGAGCAGGAGCATGGGCTTGATGTTCGGCTTGGCGATGCTAAGTTTGCTCGCCTCTTGTGCCCCCGCTATGCCGGGTAACGCGAGCCAAACCCCCACGGCGGTGGTCGCCGGGGAGGCGAGTCAACTACCTAGCGAGTCGAAGGCGACGCCGCGTCCAACGATCGAACCGTTTCGATTCATCCTGCCGACGCCCGGCTCGGAGCCGGTCTCAGGCTGGCGTCCGCCTCTCTACCCGATCCCCTGGTCTGTTTCGCCGTACGATCATTTTTACTTCGCCCGCCCCATCGCGGCGGATAACGTCAACTGGCCTCTGGCGGAATATCGCTACGGAGGCGTGTTCTTCGCGCCGAATATCGTGCATACGGGGGTAGACATCGACGCGGCGGAAGGCGCGCCTATCCTTGCGGCGGGCGCGGGTACGGTTGTTTCGGCGGGCTGGGGCTTGTATACCGAAGTGCCCGGTAACGAATCTGACCCGTATGGGTTGGCGGTGGTGATCCGTCACGATTTTGGCTACAAGGGTCAATCTTTGTTCACGATCTACGCGCACATGAGCGCGATCACAGCGGTAGAAGGTCAGCATGTGGAAACCGGCGATGTGATCGGCTTGGTCGGCGATACCGGCGCGACGACTGGTCCGCACTTGCATTTTGAGATCCGCTTGGGAAAAAACTCGTTTTACAACACGTTCAATCCCGAATTGTGGATGGCTCCGCCTCAAGGTTGGGGCGTATTGGTGGGTCGCCTCACGGACGAAAAAGGTAAGTTGCTGAATCAATATTCCGTTGAGGCGCGTCCGTTGCCATCCGAAGTTCCGTTGCGAAAAGTCCTCACGTACGCTGAAGGTTCGGTCAACGGCGATCCGTATTATCAGGAAAATTTGGTTTTGAGCGACCTGCCGGCGGGGGTGTATAAAATCCTGATGAAATACAAGGATAAGGATATGCAATTCTTTGTGGAGATTTTCCCGGGGCAGGTAACGTATTTCACATTTACAGACAAGGATGGGTTTCAACTGACCCCGCCGCCCGTGCCCACGCTGAATTTCCTGCCGGGCACGGCGACAGCCACACCTTGACGCACAGAACATCTGTGCTATACTCTCGGCTACACACAATTAAGACTCTTACACTGTATTGGAGAAACAAACCATGTCCCCTCGAAAATCCAAAGCCGCTGTTGAAGAACAGGAACAACCCTCCCGCAACGTGGATGGCGCCAAACGCGCCGTGCTCGACAAAGCGCTCGGCGATATCCTCAAACGCTACGGCGACGGTTCCATCATCCGCCTCGGTGAAGCACAACACATGCAGACCGAGACCTTCCCCACCGGCTCGCTCTCCCTTGACATTGCCCTCGGCGTGGGCGGCATCCCGCGTGGACGCGTGATCGAAATCTACGGACCTGAATCGTCCGGTAAAACCACCATCTGCCAGCACATCATCGCCGAAGTGCAAAAACTGGGCGGCACCGCCGCCTTCATTGACATGGAACACGCCCTCGACCCGGTCTATGCCGCGCGCGTGGGTGTGGATATCGACAACCTGCTCGTTTCACAACCCGATACCGGCGAACAAGCCCTCGAGATCACCGAAACCCTCGTGCGTTCTGGCGGTGTGGATATTGTCGTCGTAGACTCGGTCGCCGCGCTCGTGCCTCGTTCCGAAATCGAAGGCGACATGGGCGATGCTACCATGGGCGTGCAAGCCCGCCTCATGTCGCAGGCGCTCCGCAAACTCTCCGGCGCCATCAACCAGACCAAAACCGCCGTCGTTTTCACCAACCAACTCCGCTCGAAGATCGGGGTGATGTTCGGCAACCCTGAAACCACCACAGGCGGCAACGCCCTCAAGTTCTACGCCTCCGTGCGCCTCGACGTGCGCCGCATCCAAGCCATCAAAGTCGGCGAAGAAGTGATCGGCAACCGCACGCGCGTCAAAGTGGTCAAAAACAAAGTTGCGCCTCCATTCCGTACCGCCGAATTCGACATCATGTTCAACGAAGGCATCTCGCGCGCCGGCGACATCCTCGACCTGGCGACCAAGTTCGAGATCGTCCAGAAACGCGGCGCATTCTTCTCCTATGGCGATCAACGCCTCGGTCAGGGGCGCGAAAACGCGAAAGATTTCCTCCGCTCGAACCCCGCGCTCATGGCTGAGATCGACGGCGTCATCCGCCAAAAAGCCTTAAGCGGAGAGATCGCCATGCCGCTGGAAATCGGCGGCGGCGATGATGGCGGCGGATCCGACGAAGAAGCTTAAACATCGAAGGGCGGACACACCAGTCCGCCCTTTTTATTTTTGACATGCTCCGCTTCACATCGAAATTCATCTTGCTTCTCCTCCCCGGCGTTTTCCTCGCCTCAGCCTGCTCGCCCGCAGAGACGCCCACCCCGTTCATTCCGCCGACATCCCAATCCTTGCTCATCGAGCCCACGTTCATCATCAAACCCACACAAACTATCGTAACGGCGCAGTCCACACCGTTGCCAACCATCATGCCCACATCAGAGGCGGAAACCTGTGTCAACGACCTCACCTACATCGAAGACTTAACCATACCCGACAACTCTTTCGTCACCTATGGCGCAACCATCGATAAGCAATGGCTCGTGCAAAACAGCGGCACCTGCGACTGGAACAGAGACTACCGCTTCATCCACATCGGCGGCGCGGACCTGGGCGCGCAACAGGTGGAAGTTTCACTCTTCCCCGCTCGCGCAGGCACGCACGCCATCATCCAAATCATCTTCACCGCGCCATTCACCGACGGCGAGTACGAATCCGCATGGCAGGCATTCGACCCCAACGGCCTCGCCTTTGGCGACCCGATCTATATCCGTGTGAATGTTGTTGCGCCGTGAAAAAAAGTGACGCGTCAGCGATCAAACCGCCGACGCATCATCAAAATGCCATTATGTTCTTCTCTCAGTTCAACTGCGGGAAGAACGGGAGAGAACATATGCCCCCGCGAACCGACTTCCCCACCGTCTTTGAACACCTAAAAAAGATACTCAAACCCTACGCGCCCAAACTCACCATAAAAATGGATAACCAGAACGTGTTCTATCTCGACGGACCGTACAGCCAGAAATGGAAGAAGGAACTGTACTTCGCATCCGCTCACATCAAGAAGAATTATGTTTCCTTCTATCTTATGCCAGTCTACATGTATCCCGATCTGGTGAAAGAGATCAGTCCCGCGTTGAAAAAACACATGCAGGGAAAATCGTGTTTCAACTTCAAGCAGGTCGAGCCGATTCTGTTCAAAGAACTCGCCGCGCTAACCAAGAAGGGCTTTGAGCGATTCATGAAAGACGGGATATCTTCATGAGATAACAAGATGCAATCTGATCCAGCCGAATTATCAATGAAGACCGCGCCTCCATTGAATCCAATACGGTTATCAGAGAATCATGAATTTGCGCGTTCCTAGACGACCTTTCTCCGCGTCCAAATAACAAGTTGGAAACTCCGCCATGCATACGAGAGCGGGAACGTTACGATGTGCACCAAGCGGCTGAACGGCATGAGGGCAAACAACAGGAAGCCGGTGAGGAAGTGAACTTTGTGCGCCAAAGGCAGGGCAGTGACGAATTGCGGCGCAGGCTGAAATAAAGCCAGCGAGTCCATCCAGGGTGTGGCGGTAAAAATAAACCAGGCGGCGCCCCAGCGATAGGCGAAGGCAAGGATCAGCCCGAAGAAGACCTGAGCAAATAATAAACTTAATATGACCCAGTCTACAGGCGTGGTGATCGCGCGAATTTTAGAAGAAGTCAGCCGCCGATAGAGCAGGATGCCCGCGCCGACCAACGCCATGATCCCCAGAATTTTTCCAGCCAACTCGGAGAGATACAGCAATTCAGGCGTGCCGTGCGCCGCCGCCATAACTTTAGGGATAGTAAACCCCGCGATGTGAATGAGCGTGGTCGGCAGGATTCCGTAATGCCAGAGCGTGGAGCCCCAAAACTGCAAGTCGTTTTCGAGAAACTGCGACGACAAACTGGTGAACGAATATTGATTGGTCAGGTAACGATAGATCGTCCCGACGATCCCGATGGCGAGCGCCACATACGGGAAGACGACAAAGAGCAGGATGTCAGTCATGGCTCAATTCCTTTTCTAACGTGTTGGCAGCGAACAAATTCAGCGCGGAGAGAATTGCGAAATATGGATTCTCCGATCCCTCGCCAAAGACCTTGAGCATTTTTTCCAGCGCGGGCAATACGCCGTCGCTGAGCAATGCTTGCGAGAACTCGCGGGTACGATTCTCCGAATCGAATCCGATGAAGCGCAGGATCACCGAAAGATTGTCGGGTAATTCCTGTTCGGCTGAATACCCGATGGCATGATAGGCTTCGTTCAATTGCGCCATGAACGCGCCGCGCTTATAACTTTCGCCATACAAATGAAATCCAATGTATGGATAGCACACGGGTTGCATGTCGAATGTTGTGGTGAACAGTTCACGCATCTTACTCAGGGATAGCTGGTCGCGCCCACCAACGATTTTTTTCAACGCCTCAGCCGATTCGGGGAAGAGCGGCGTCAATCCCTCGAGCAATCGCTCAGCCTGTTCTGTCATATCCGAAACGGGATATTCCAACAGCGCGGCGAACGAGTCGAACAATGAGGCGGTCGTATCCTTGTACATAAACTACAAGCCTCTCTGCGGAGCCTGCCGCTTGCCGAAGCCTGTCTCGGCTTTGCGTTGTTGCGGATCGTACACTTCTTCGATGTCGCCTTCGCGGCTGTAGGGCGGGACGACGAAGCGTTCTTGATACGTGGGGATGGATGTGAGGCGATAGATCGCTTCCGCTTCTTCCGCGCTCATGCCTGCTTTTGCCAGCGCGGCATTCGCTTCCTCTTCGGTCACATCGCCGACCGTTTCACGGCGTTTGTAAATGCGGACCGCGATCATCTTTTGATAGGCTTTGATGACGAGTTCATCGTTGCCAGCCGAAAGCGTACGCGACATATAACGCACAGGCACGCGGGCTTTTTCCAACGATGTGAACAAATCCGTTTCGACGCGTTGCGCGCCGTTCTCTTGAGTCGCATTGAGCACAGGCAGAAGCGGCGGGACGTAGAACAACATCGGCAGTGTGCGATATTCGGGATGCAGGGGCAGAGCCAACTCCCATTCTTTGACGTAGCGATAGACGGGAGAATTTTGCGCCGCCGCGATCACGCCGTCGGGGACGCCGCTTTCTTTCGCAGCCGCGACAACTTTCGGGTCGAACGGATCGAGGATCATCTCCCGTTGACGCTGAACGAGTTGCTCATCAGGAACTTTGAGCGCGTCGGGAATTTGATCCGCATCATACAGAAGCACGCCCAAATAGCGGATGCGCCCAACGCATGAATGGAAGCAGGCGGGGGCTTGTCCCGTTTCGAGGCGCGGGTAGCAGAGGATACATTTTTCCGATTTGCCCGTTGACCAGTTGTAATATGTTTTCTTGTACGGGCAGGCAGAGACACACATGCGCCAGCCGCGGCATTTATCTTGATTGATGAGCACCACGCCGTCTTCGGCGCGTTTGTAAATTGCACCCGATGGACACGCGCCCACGCAAGCCGCATTCAAACAATGGTTACAGATGCGCGGCATGTAGAAGTAAAAAAGTTGCTCGATGGAAAAGAGACGCTGACGATCCTCGGGATCCATATCTGCCAGCAACGGATCTTTCACCGCGTAGATGTTGGAGCCGCCTAGATCGTCGTCCCAGTTGGGACCTGCTTTGATGTCAATCGGGTTGCCGTCCACGCGCGAGATGGGACGCGCGGTCGGCTGGTCGGGACCGAGCGGCGAGTTGAACAGGTCGTTGTAGTTGTACGTCCACGGCTCATAGTAATCGTCCATGGTGGGCATGGCGGGGTTGGAAAATAGATTGCCGAACGTCTGCAAACGGTTTTGCAGTTTTAATTTCAGTTCGGGGTTCTTCGGCTTGTCCTCAAGTTCCCAGCCGCCGTGATATTTTTCCTGATCTTCCCATTGGGTGGGGAAGCCGACGCCAGGTTTTGTCTCGACGTTGTTCCACCACATGTATTCCGCGCCTGGGCGGTCGGTCCAAATATTTTTGCAGGCGATACTGCACGTGTGACAACCGATACATTTATCGAGATGAAATACCATTGAAACTTGCGAGCGTACTTTCATTTTTCACATCCTTTTCTAAAAAACCTGACAGGTTTCCGTGATGACTTCGTTTATCGTGTATCTTGCCAACCCAATCTACCGAGCAGGCAGACACCTTGATAAAACCTGTCAGGTTTAATCTGTTAAAACTCAGGCTCTCCAGGCAACTTGCGCACCAAGATGAACGTGTCGCGGTTCACGCCCGTCGGACCCCAGTAATTGAATCCGTAGGTGAATTGACCATACCCGCCGACCATCAACATGGATTTGAGGCGGATGCGCGTGGGGCTGTTGTGTCCGCCTGCGCGTTTGTTGCCGCGCATCGGGGACTTGGGCACGCTCACGGTCCGTTCGGGCGCGTGGTAGATGATGCAGATTCCCGATGGGATGCGCGCGCTGACGATGGCGCGTGTGACCGTGGTGCCGTGATCGTTGTACGCCTCGACCCAGTCGTTATCCACGATGCCGATCTCTTTCGCATCCTTTTCGCTGATCCACAGCGGTTCAAGTCCGCGTGAGAGGGTGAGCATACGGTCGTTGTCGAAATAGTTCGAATGGATGTGCCACTTGGCATGAGGCGTGAGGTAATTCAACTGCACGGTCTTGCCTTCTTTATGACTCTTATCCAGATCGCCAAACGCAATATGATCGGGGCGCGGCTTGTAGGTTGGCAAGTGTTCGCCGTGCGCCAGATAGCCTTCGTGATCGAGATAGAAATGCTGGCGACCCGTTAGAGTTCTCCATGGCACGAGTCGGTCAACATTCAGGGTGTATGCTGAGTACGGTCGTCCATCGGTCATAATGCCCGACCAGATGGGACTGTTGAGCAAGCGGCGCGGTTGTTGAGTCAAATCGTTGAATGAAACGCGAGAAGCGCGAGTCGGTTCGGCGAGATCGGTGAGTTTGAGTCCCATGCGTTCTTCTTCGGCTTGGAAGGCTCGGTACGCCACTTCGCCGTTCGTCTCAGGGGCGAGATGCAAAATGACATTTGCCGCATCGCGCGCCATTTCAAGCGACGGATATTTTTGTCCATTCCATGAAGTTGTCGGCTTGTTATCCAGCAATTCCTGATACAAGTCATCCGCGTTCCAATGAATGCCGTGGATGGCGAGTCCTTCTTTTTGAACTTTGGGTCCGAGCGAAATGAAGCGTTTGCCCAAGTTGACATAATCGCGCTCGGTCAAAACAAAGTTCGGCATGGTCACGCCAGGGATGGGTTCACATTCGCCCTTGCCCCAGTCGCGGATGTGCGGTTGCGCCATTTCGGCGGGCGTGTCGTGTTGAAGCGGCATCGCAACGAGATCACGCACAGGTTCGGGTAAATGAACTTGTGCCAATTCGCTGACCTTGCCCGCCAAAATTTTGAAGATGTCCCAATCCGTTTTCGATTCCCATGAGGGCGGCACCGCGGCAGAGAGCGGATGAATGAACGAGTGCATGTCGGTTGTGTTCAAGTCATCTTTTTCATACCAACTCGCCGTCGGCAACACGATGTCCGAATACAACGCCGACGTGTCCATGCGGAAGTTGATGTCCACGACCAGGTCAAATTTTCCTTCGGGCGCTTCGTCGCGATACGTCACTTCTTTGAAAGTGTTCTTGTCCACTTCTTCCGAAATGAGTTGATTGTGTGTGCCCAGATAATGCTTGAAGAAATATTCTTGTCCCTTCGCGCTGGCGTTCAACGCATTGCCGCGCCAGATGAACCACAAGCGGGGCCAATTTTCAGGAGCATCAGGATCCTGTACGGCGAACTTAAGTTCGCCCGACTTAAGTTGCTCAACCACCCATTGACGAATTTCCGCATCCGACTTCGCCCCAGCCTGCTCTGCCTTTCTGACAATTTCCAGCGAGCTGACGTTGAACTGCGGATACGACGGCAGCCATCCCATCCGCACCGCGCGGACTTGCGCGTCGAGCGTGTGCTCTTGAGTCATGTCGCGGTGAGATTCGGCTGAGGGTCGAGAAACAGGTTGAGGGTCCGTAAAGACGCGCTCGTATCGCCATTGATCGCTGTTCACATAATGGAACGAAGGCGAATTCATCTGGCGCGGCGGCTTCTGCCAATCCAATGCAAAAGCGATCGAAGCCCACGGCGCCATCGGAGCGAGTTTTTCCTGACCGACGTAATGATTCAATCCGCCGCCGTTGCGACCCACGCAACCCGTGAGCATGAGCGCGCCGATGCAGGCGCGATAAATTAAATTGTTGTGATACCAATGATTGACGCCCGCGCCGATGATGACCGTGCATTTGCCCTCGGTCTTTTCGGCGGTGGTCGCCCACTCGCGCGCAAATTGAATCACGGTTTGGCGGTCAATGCCTGTGTAGCGTTCCTGCCACGCGGGCGTGTACGATAAATTTTCATCGTCGTAGTCGGCGGGATAATCGCCTGCGAGTCCGCGCCCCACGCCGTATTGCGCCATCAACAGATCGTAAATTGTGACGACAGCTTTTTTGCCACTTGCTGTTTCGATGTAACGCACGGGCATGTTGCGTTGAAACGTTTTGCCTTCGCCAAATTCAGCAAACGATACAGAGAGTTGCTCGGTCGAGTCGCCGAAGAACGTGAGTTGCGGACGAATCTCGCTTCCATCCAAACCGTCTTTCGGTTCCAGATTCCATTGTCCCTTTTGTTGTTGCCAACGGAATCCCAAACTGCCTTGCGGCATTCGCGGCGCGGCGCTGATCTCATCCCACACTAAAAATTTCCATTCGCCGTTTTCTACATCTTTCGTGCGTTCCACATGCGCCGCGCGGATCATTTGCCCAGGCACATACTTTCCATCCACTTCGTTGAGTTCAACAAGGAACGGCGCATCGGAATATTGACGCAGATAATTTAAAAAGTAGGGCGTCGGGTTTTTATAGTGGAACTCGTTCATGATGACGTGGTTGACCGCCATCCAAAACGCGCCATCCTGCCCCGCGTGGATCGGAACCCACCAATCGGCATACTTCGCCACTTGGCTGAAGTCGGGCGCGAACACAACCAACTTCGTTCCGTTGTGACGCGCCTCAGCGGCGAAGTGAACATCGGGCGTGCGCGTCATGCTCATGTTCGATCCCACCGACGCGATGAACTTCGAGTTGTACCAGTCGGCGCTCTCGGCAACGTCCGTTTGTTCGCCCCACACTTCAGGGCTGGCTGGCGGCAGGTCGCTGTACCAATCGTAAAAACTCATGCTCACGCCGCCCAGCATTTGCATGAAGCGGCTCCCGCCCGCATAACTCAGCATGGACATGGCGGGGATGGGAGAAAATCCGATGATGCGGTCGGGTCCGTATTTTTTGATGGTGTAAATTGTTGAAGCGGCGATGACTTCCAACGCTTCTTCCCACTTCACGCGACGGAATCCGCCTTTGCCGCGCGCTTGATGGAAGGACTTGCGTCCCGCTTCATTCTCAACGACAGCTGTCCACGCTTCGACGGGATCTTTGTGTTCCCTTTTAGCTTTTTCCCACAAGTCCATCAACACGCCGCGCATGTACGGATACTTGAGTCGGATCGGGCTGTACTGATACCACGAGAACGAGATCCCGCGTTGGCATCCGCGCGGCTCATACGGCGGGATATCCGCTTTCAAGATGGGATAATCCAACGCCTGCATTTCCCAGGTGACGATGCCGTCTTTCACATAGATCATCCACGAGCAACTGCCCGTGCAATTGACTCCGTGCGTGCTTCTCACCACACGGTCGTGCTGCCAACGGTTGCGATAAAACTCCTCCCACTGCCGCGCTTGCGGGTTCGAGATCTCTTTGATCCAGTTCATAACAACTCCTTTTCCGCTTCTTTCACCATCGCCGCGCGCACGCTCCGCAAACGATTGCGATATATGAACCCAAGCACAACAGCGGCGCCGATGGTCGCAAGGATGCTGACGCCCAGCACCAACAACTCTTTATCCGTTTCAGGCTCGCCCACTGATGATTTCATAAAAGCGATCAGATCCGCCTGTTCGCTCTCCGTGAGCGGATGTTGGTTGTAGATGGGTTCCATCACAGGCGATTTTGTCCAGCGGTTGTTGGAGAGCACCGAAGCAAGTTCGATGTCGGTCCGTTCGGTTGATACATTCGTCAGGTCGGGACCCAACGCGCCGCCGCCGAGAAGTCCATTTGTGCCTACGTTATGGCACCCCATACAAGGCGGTCCCTCATTTTCAAAATGAGCATAGCCCATGAACAACTTCCGTCCGTTTTCAATATTCCCTTCCGCAATGGCTTGAACAGAAGCCGGTTGCGGGGGCTCCTGCTGAGCTATGGGCGCGCATCCGAAAAGTAAGAACACAAGGGTTGAAATGACCGCGAGGGGTCTTCGTTTTGCAAACGTACCGCTTCTAGTATTCATGGGTTTCGCAAACTCCTTACTATATTTCTGAATCATCAGACTTGTCTGCCGCCCGGGCTTGGGCGATACAACTGTGGATCGTTTCAAGCAGGTTATCGCCGCGGGCAGGCAGGGTGTGTGTGGAAACAATTCGAATAACATTCTCGCTCAACGCAGTACGAATCATGGATATTTCCGGATGCTTTTCGATGATGGTGGTTGTCAATTCAGCGGCTTTCTCGTTCTGTAGGCGCTCATCGGCAATGACGACGACAGACGGGCGCGCTTCAACCAGCCGCTCGACAATATCCTGATCGCCCAAATTCCATGGACCGATTAGTTCCACTTCTTCCTCAGAACGCAAGATCGCCTCCATGCTTTCGCCGAAGAGATACTGGGAACAGAGCAATAAGACGCGTGGTTTTGGCATGATTATGCAAGGTCAATAGAACAAAACTTGCCTTAAGCGTACTTGAATTTGCGAAGTAATCCTATCCTCCCCTACCCTGCCTTTGGAATGAAAAAAGAGTGATTAAGAATCACTCTTTTTTTTAAAAGGATTAGTTCTTCGCTCCATGTCTTCATCAACCCGCCAAATCCCCGCGAAACAAGAACAGCAAAATGGAGGAATGAAAAAAAGAACGGTATCACAACCACCGACTTTTTCATGCTCGCTAATTCTTGATCGTTCTATGAAATTTCCGCTCCGGCAGGCTCAGTAACGATAATCATATTCATGTGTTGTGCAAATACAGTGTAGAGCCTTGCGCGTTTCGCCACCTGGGAGAAGTTGTTTATGCACGAACTAAAAACGCATAAAGTATTGGCTTTGACGTTCCTCATTGCGGCCATGCTCGCGTGCAATCTAGGGACACCACAAACGACTCCGCCACCCCCAACACAACCGCCTGCAACAGAATTAACTGTGGCCATTGATACGGCGCCTGCTCCCCCGCCCACTGAAACTCCAATCCAGCATCAAACTATTCCCGCATCCCTGCCTCCAGATCGCAGTAGTCACGCGGGAGATCAAAATTCTTCTACCACGGCAACTCAGAAAATGGCTAACGGCGGAGATCGCTTCACCTTCGAGCGGTTTGAACGCCCGTTCAACGGCATGACAATGGAGACCTATTTTCCCGAGTTGGATATCATTGACACCTTTGTCTATCAAGACGACACGTGGGTATACGGCACCATTCAAGTGGTGAATCGCGCCGCGGCAAATGGATCGCCGTTCCGCTTTGCCATGCAGTTGGATATCACCTTGGACGGCAAAGGCGATTGGTTGGTGATCGCGGATAACCCATCCTCCACCGATTGGACTACAAAAGGCGTTCAGGTGTACTTCGACACCAACGGCGATGTGGGCAATATGACCCCGGTGATGACCGATGCAAATGCGGCAGACGGAAACGGGTTCGAGGCACTGGTCTTTGATCAGGGCATTGGCAACGACCCGGATTCGGCATGGATCCGCGTATCGCCGCTGGATGCGAATATCGTCGAACTAGCCATGAAGCGCTCCCTGATGGAAAATACGCCGGAGTATTTGGTCAACATGTGGACAGGACGAAGTTGCCTCAACCCAGCCCTATTCGATTTTAGCGATCATTACACCCACGAACAAGCGGGCGCGGCTGATCCCGAGTTCCCAGTCTTCTATCCGATTCAGGCAGTATTTGAACTGGATAACACCTGCCGCATGGCGGTTGGTTTCATACCAACAGGCAACGAGCCGGGGTTATGTGAGACGCGCGTCCCCAGCGCTACGGCAACTCCTTGACCCGTCAATTAGCGGAGTCGGCGTTATTCCGCATCCAAAAGATTGGGCAAGGTAAACAAACCCCGTACCGTGTAAGCCTACATCAGCCCTTTGGTCTTCGCCACCCTTGCCGCCTCGCGCCGCGTAGACACATGTAACTTCGATAAGATATTTCGAATATGGGTCTTGACCGTATTAAGACTGATCGTCAAGGCATCGGCAATTTCCTTGTCGGTCGCGCCCTGCGATACTTTTATCAATACCTGAAGTTCGCGCTCAGTTAGACCATCGTCGCTTGCATACACCGCGCCATACTTGCTCATCCGTCGAAATTCCGCCAACACATGCCCAGCCAACGTCGGAGAAAGAGCCGCCTCGCCTCGCTTCGCGCCGCGCAACATTTCCAGTAAATCCTGCGAACGGATTTCTTTCAACAAATAACCCTGCGCGCCGTGTTTGAGGGCTTCAAAGAGGATCTCGTCCTCGCCGCGAACCGTGAGCATCACGATGATCGTTTCAGGCAGGGTTTGTTTTATTTGTCGCGCCGCCTCAACCCCATCCATGCCGGGCATCTGCACATCCATGAGGATAAGGTCGGGCTTGAGTTCCCGCGCCTTGACAAGGGCTTCGAGACCGTCATTTGCTTCGCCTACCACTTTCAGGTCTGGTTGTGAGTTGATGATTCCAGCCAGCCCCTCGCGGAAGAGGGCGTGATCGTCAGCCAGTAATACGCGGACTTGTTTCATCTCATTGACTCTTTCTCCTCAGGGGACCATATCAAGGTGACGCGCGCGCCCCGCCCCAACTCGGACTGGAATTCGATCCGTCCGCCGATGTGATCGGCGCGGGCTTGCATGATCTGCAAGCCAAAGTGTCCGTCTGGCGCGGGTTGGGAGGTGTCGAATCCCTTGCCGTCGTCCGCGATGGTCACGAAATAGTTTTCATCGCTGCGCCCCGCATGCACATTGATCTGTTTTGCGTTTGCATGACGCGCCGCGTTGACAAACGCTTCGCGCGTGATGTTATAGATCTGTTCCGCCGTTTGCGGAGAAGCCTCAGGCGTAGAGTCGGCGTCCGAAAGCCAGACCAGTTTGAGGTCGTGTTGTGAAGCGATCTCGTCCGCCGAATCATGCAGACGAGTCCAGAGATCCTTTTTTGCGGGCGAGTCATCCATCAACGCATTGATGGCGCGGCGCACATCGCTTGTGGCTTTGCCGATGGTCTCGCGCGTTTTGCTTAAGCGATCCAGCGCCGCGCCTTCCTGCCCATCTGAAAGAAATTCAACAACCTGATCGGTCATCAACCCGAGATAACTCAACGTTTGCCCCAAGCCATCGTGCATTTCTGCGGCGACGCGGCGGCGTTCCTCCATGGTTGCCGCGCGTTCGGCTTGCGCGAACAAACGCGCGTTCTCCAACGCGATCGCGGCGACGTTCGCCAACTTGGTCAACATGTTCGCCGACTCTGCCACGAATTGATTCTGCGCGGGGCTTCCGACACACAACGCGCCGATAACGCGGTCGCCAATGCGAAGCGGCGCCGCCAAATGACTGACGCGAAATTCATCCGACAACATGCGGCATCCGCCGCGGCACGAATCCACTCCGCAGAGCATCGTGTTTTCGCCCGTCAATACCGCGTCGGCAAATCCATTGTCGGCGCGCATCGTGTTGCCGACCACCGCGCGTTTGGGTCCGCTCAATGTTTGAAGTTTCAACCAATGCTGTGATTCATCCACAAGACAAAGCGACGCGACTTCGCCGCCGAGCAGTGTGCGCGCTTTTTCGGTGACAGAGTTCAGCACCTGTTGCACATCGAGCCGCGAAGAAATTTCACGGCTGACCTCATTCAACGTTTCGAGTTCGCGCGTGCGTTGCGCAATTCGTTCTTCCACGGTGTCATTCAATTGGATGAGTTCTGCTTGCGCAGATTGAAGACGGATTCGCATTTCATCAAACGTTTGCGACAACGTCCGCATCTCTTCCGGACCTTCGACCTGAATCGGCTCGTCCAGTTGATTCTCCCCGATTCTTTTTGCCGCCGCGCCTAATGCTTGAAGCGGCTTCCACAACGAACGGCGCGCAACCCATGCGACTCTTGCCAGCAACATCAATGCGCAAAGCAATAAGATGATTTGAACGACGCGAAGATAATTTACCGTTTGCGTCGCGTCATCCAATCCTTGTTGCGAGGCGGCAGTCATCGCTTCCCAGGCTGCGATACCGACAGAGGCGAGCACGAGCAGAACAAGCGCAACTAACAGGATAACCAATTGAACATGCGGACGTTTTAGCATAGGACGATCCGATTATAACATTCTGCTTAATGAGGCTATCCTCCGTTTCAACTTGGAAGCGGCAAAAAAATATAAAACGCTTTGATTACCCTACCTATTGAAAGTAGACCTCTTGCATAAGTGTCTCTTGCTCAGCCACAGAGTCCACAGAGACCTTTGAAAAATTCTCTTTTTCTCTGTGATCTCTGCCGTCTCGTGGCGCAGGGCGCCACTCGCGGCACGAACGGTGTGGCAAAAATGACTTTTGCAAGAGATCAAGTATAAGGTCATCACTAAAACGCCTCACCTCAACCGTTCTTCAAAAAAACTCACAATCATCTGCGAAATCTCCTCGCGCGAAGGGCTGATCTCTCCGCCAACTGGCTTGAAGCCGTGTCCCGCGTTGGCAACAGGCACAAGTTCCGCCTGAACGCCCGCCGCTTGCAACTTGGCGAGCAACTCCTCCGATTGCTCGATAGGCACGAGCGCATCCTCCTCTCCATGTAAAATCAATAACGGAGGATCGTCCGCGCTCGCATACGTCACCGGGCTGGCGAGGGCGAGGTCAAAATCCCCGAATGCGCGGCGAACCGTTTCGCCGCCGCCTTCAAAATCAACCGTCAAATCGGCGGGACCGAACATATCCACCACCGCTTGTACGCGGCTGGAATATTCCAAATACTCGCCCACATCGAAGCCCGCGCTTTCATCCGTCACGCCGAGCATCGAAACCAAATGCCCGCCCGCGCTTCCGCCAAACACGCCGATCCGATTCGAGTCGAGGTTGTACTGATCTGCATGAGCGCGTAAATAACGCACGGCGCATTTCACGTCCTCGATCATCGCGGGGAATTGATACTCCGGCGCGAGTCGATAATTGACCGACACAACCAAAAAACCAGCCTTCTGCAATTCGGGAAATTCCACCGCCCCCGCGCCTTTCGCCTTGTCACCCGAACTCCAGCCGCCGCCATGCACATACATCGTAACGGCAAATCGTCCGCTGTTTTCGGATGGATAATACACATCCATCTTCAACGCGACTCCATCCATCGTGCAATACGTGACGTCGTTATCGACCGTCCCAAGTTTGGATGAATCGAATTGAGCGGATGAAGTCCCCGCCTCGCTTTGCGACCCTTCGACTTCGCTCAGGGCAAGCTCAGGGCTGGTCGCTGTTTCTGCGGGCTGAGTCGCCGCTGACGGCTGACTCGCAAAACTGCACGCCAGCGAAGTAATCATCAATAACGCGATAAAGAAAGTTATTCGTTTCATCGAACGCTCCTGTACGGCAAAGTTCACTTTGCCTGCATGTGTATCTGAAAAATATCCAGCCGCTGATAAATCGCAAAGTAAACTTTGCGGCACATTATTTTTTGTACGGCAAATTTCAATTTGCCATTGCAAGGCGCAAAATAAATTTTGCGTTACGGCTCTGTCGCGGCATACGCATCCGCCATCTCGGAATAAGTCGCCCATTGCAGTTGCCCGCTAGCGACGAGGGGATCAACGACTTCGGTGAGGAAGCGTTCGATCACGCCGAAGGGGTCTTGCGGGTCGCCGCGAAATTCGCCAGGGTGAACGGTGAAATGAAAGACGTTGACCTTGCCCGCCTGCGCGGCTGAAAGCGAGGCATAGAGACTCTCTTTGAGATATTCAAAATAGGCTTCGTTCCCGCCCGAGTCTTCGCTTCGGCGCATGGACGCGAAATTTTCTTTATCGTATTGACCTTCGGGCAGGAAGACGATTGCGCCGTTGGGATCGTGTTGCGTAAAGAGCGTGAAGTCAGAGCCGTCGGTGCCGCCTGCGGGTCGCCAAGGGTTCACGCCGATCAGCGACATATCGGTGGACTGCGTGTCGGGACTCTTCCAATCGCTGTTCACATCCAAGCCCGCGCATTCGGCGGCTTCGTACAAGTTGACGTATAAATTGCCGCCGCTCCAATAGCGGACGTCGCTCACGCCGCCCGCCTGCATGATGTAACCGAGTTCTTCCTTCATCACGTCGCACCATTGCTGAACGGAAAGCGGTTCGGGATTTTTCCCGAGATGCGCGTCTTCGTGGAAGTGCAGGGCGAGTTCATGTCCGCGCGCGGCGAGGTCGGCGAGGATGGTATTGCCCGATTCAATCGCCACCGTCGTAAACGGACTCTGCGCCTGAATGGTCATGCGTCCGCCGTGCGCTTCGATCATTTGAGTCAGAAAGCGAATATCCTCCACCTGTCTCTCGAAGAACTGCGGGTTGTGATAATCGTTCTTGCCACTTTGAAATCCTTGCACGGTTTCGCCCATCGGCTCGATGTGCATTCCGATATCGAAGAGCAGGACGGCTCCGCCCGCTTCGTTTTCGACGGGCAGGCTGGTCGCGGCTTCGGCGGGCTGGGTCTCGACGGGTTCGGCAGCCGTTACCGAGGGCTGAGTCGTTGGCGCGGCAGGTAACCCGCACGCCACGAGTGCAAACGCGAGAACGGCAAAGACAAGGGAGGTTCGTTTGAGGGTATTCATGAGATTTTTCTCCTTTTGAACTGATTGTACGGATGGCGGGCGACGGGAGTGAGTATCCCAAGTCATGCTTTCCCTCTATTTTCCGTGACCAGTGTAATCCGTTTATTAACTGGATGTAAAAAAGCGCATGCGCCGCCCTTCAAAATCGTTAACTGATGTTACGCACCGTCCCGAAGGTTTGGACGATGAGCAGACTTATCTTACGAGAACCTTCGGGACGTTTCGCGTAAGGCGAGGAGTTAACTTGGACGCGCCAGAAAACCTTAACTGTTTTTGTTTTAGAGAACACCCATCACGGGTATACTTCGCTCATGACCTCCCCAGCGGACATCCTCAAACAAACCTTCGGCTACGATACATTTCGTCCGCTTCAACAAGAAGTGATTCAAAATGTGCTGGCGCGCAAAGATACGCTTGCGGTCATGCCGACGGGCGGAGGCAAATCGCTTTGTTATCAGATCCCCTCGTTGGTATTTGACGGACTTACGGTTGTTGTTTCTCCGCTGATCTCGTTGATGAAAGATCAAGTGGAGCAGTTGCGCGCGTTCGGCGTGCCGTCGCTGTTCATCAACAGCACGTTGTCGCCGCAGGCATATCAGAAGAGCATGGATCATGTGCGGCGTGGCGAAGTGAAGTTGTTGTACGTCGCGCCTGAAACGCTTCTCACTCAACGCATCCTCTCGCTTCTCGATTCGGTTCAGGTGGATTGCCTCACCATTGACGAAGCGCACTGCATCTCGGAGTGGGGACACGACTTCCGCCCTGAATATCGTCAACTCGTTGAGGTGAGAAAAAGATTTCCGAAAGCGGTTTGTCTAGCTTTAACTGCCACCGCCACATCGCGCGTGCGGCAGGATATTCGCAACACGCTCAAATTCTCGACCACGAACGAATTTGTCGCCAGTTTCAACCGCGAGAATCTATACATCGAAGTCGTCCGCAAGCGCGAGCCAGTCGGTCAGGTGATCGAACTGCTCGACCGTTACAAAGATCAATCGGGCATCATCTATTGTTTCTCGCGCAAGCAAGTGGACGAACTCGCCGCGTATCTCGCTTCCAAAAAATATTCCGTCCGTCCGTATCATGCGGGGCTGGAAGATTCAGACCGAAGAAAAAATCAAGAGGCGTTCATCCGCGATGACGCGCAGATCATCGTCGCCACCATCGCGTTCGGCATGGGCATCAACAAACCCAACGTGCGCTTCGTCATTCACTTCGATCTGCCGAAAAGCGTTGAAAGTTATTATCAAGAGATCGGTCGCGCGGGACGCGACGGCTTGCCCGCGTTCTGCACGTTGCTCTACAGCTATTCGGACGTCGCCAAGATCAACTATTTCATTGACCAAAAAGAAGGCGACGAGAAACGCGTCGCGATTCAACATTTGGATGCGATTGTCCGTTTTGCGGAAGATGAGCGGACATGCCGACGCAAGCCGCTCCTCAACTACTTCGGCGAATCATACGAAGCCGACAACTGCTCCAACTGCGACAACTGCACCTCCGCCCCGACTCCCCTCGCCGACATCACCGTATACGCGCAGAAGTTCCTCTCCTGCGTCAAACGCGCCGACGAAAAATTTGGCGCGGGTCACATCGTGGATATTCTGCTCGGTTCGAAGAACGAGAAGGTCATGCGGTGGGAGCATGACAAATTGTCCACGTACGGAATCGGCGGCGAATTAACGAAGAAACAATGGATGCACATCGCCCGTCAATTGTTGAGCATGGGTTATCTCAAACAGGAGGGCGAATATCACACGCTGAGTCTCACGGCGCGGGCGTTGGAGTCGCTGAAGAAAAGAGAGACAGTCTTCGGCGTCGTGCAAGAAGCGGAGAGGACAAAGAAAGATGGAAAGAGGAAAGTGGGCATCGAGTACAACCATGCGTTGTTTGCCATTCTTCGTCAAAAAAGAAAAGAGATGGCAGATGCGGATGGGGTCCCGCCGTATGTAATTTTCTCCGATAGAACACTGACGGAGATGGCGGCGTATTATCCGCAATCGCGCGAGAGTTTGTTGAAGATCGCGGGCGTGGGGCAGGTGAAGTTAAGTCAATATGGCGATGCGTTTTTGGGTGTGATCAAGCCGTTTTGCGAAAAGCATGGGTTACAAGAGAGCGCCCTCACCCCCAGCCCTTCCCTACGGGATGCTTCGCGATCTCCTAGTGGGAGAGGGGAGTCAATCGGCGAACGCACGCGCATCGTTGGCGAATCGTTCAACGATGGCGCGACGATCCAAGACTTAATGGAACGACAAGGCGTGACGAAGGGAACGATCCTCGATCACCTGACGAGGTATGCAATGGCGGGAAACAAACTCCGCAACGGCGGTGATTTGCATGAGGCAACATCTGCCACGCCTGAACAACAGCAAGCAACCTTCGCCGTCTTCGATGAATCGGGGACGATGTACCTCAAGCCAGTATTCGACAAGTTGAACGGCGCGTTGAATTACGATGAGTTGAAGATTCTGAGGTTGTTGTATTTGATATATCAGCAAGGCAATGCCGCGCCATGAAAACCGACTGGGATATCATCGTTGCCGGCGGCGGTCCTGCGGGGTTCTACGCCGCCATACGCTGCGCCGAATTGAATCCGAACCTCAAAGTTTTGATCCTCGAAAAAGCAAAACAAACCTTGAGCAAGGTGATCGTTTCCGGCGGCGGACGGTGTAATGTGACCCATGCCTGTTTTGACCCGGCGCGATTGGTTACGTTCTATCCACGCGGAGCCAATGAACTACGCGGGGCATTCACACGCTTCCAACCGCGAGACACAGTAGAGTGGTTCGAGATGCGCGGGGTAAAGTTGAAGACTGAAGCCGATGGGCGCATCTTCCCCGCTACCGACGATTCGAACACAATTGCAGATTGCCTGCGCAGCGCGGCCACGTCTGCCGGTGTGGAGGTTTGGGAACATGTCCGTCTCGGTAAAGTGGATCGAAATCAGGACGGAAGTTTCCAGCTTACCGTACAAATGCATCGGGATGTTTTCATGCATCTTCGTGCTGGACAACTACTGCTCGCAACAGGCAGTGATCGCAAGACTCTTGAGATAACCAAGTCGTTTGGGCACACCATCATCGATCTCGTGCCATCCTTGTTTACCTTCAACGTTCAAGACGAGCGCATCAAAGGCTTGGAAGGCGTATCCGTGGCGTCAGTTTCATTGACCATGGATTCGCTTTCCACCCACGGCGCTTTACTGATCACGCACTGGGGGTTGAGCGGTCCAGCCGTATTACGGCTTTCAGCATGGGGCGCGCGCGAATTATATGAAAAAAACTACCGCGCCGAAATAACCATCAACTGGCTGGACGAGTATTCATTCGAGAAGGCTCTCGATGTGTTACAACGAAACAAAGCGTGGAAAGATAATGCCCGTAAAAAACTTTCATCACATGCCGCGTTCTCGCAAATTCCCCTGCGGTTGTGGAAAAAACTGGTTGAATTCATCGGCGACAAAAACTGGGCAGATGTATCCAAAGAGGAATTGCGAAAACTTGCCAAAGAATTAACTACGGGAACATTTACAATTCATGGCAAAGGAATCTTCAAAGAAGAGTTTGTCACCTGTGGCGGAGTGGCGTTGAACGAAGTAGATTTTAAAACGATGCAAAGCCGCATCGTGAAGGGTTTGTTCTTTGCGGGCGAAATCCTGGATATCGATGGCGTCACCGGTGGATTTAATTTTCAAGCCTCGTGGACGACCGGCTGGATCGCGGGATGCGCTATGGGCGCTACAGGGTAAACCCAACAGCAATCATATCTCCGTAATCTATAATTGCCACCGTCCTTGCTTTCCGCTAAATTTCAATTGGTCAGGCAATTTTCAACTACCCTATTGCCATCAAACAATCTCCCGTCTCTCTCACAAAACCAGTTCAAGCCGTCTATCTATTCTTCGAATTCTCCGATATGGCTTTGAGCTTATCAAACGCTCTTTTCATGGACGGGTTGCCAGTGAGTGGATACACAAAGAGTGCAAATCCGAACGCCATGAACGGGTTGAGTTCCAATCTCATGGTGCGGGTGACCAAGACCTTGTTTTCCTTTTCAACGAATGTAAATGTGTGGAACACATCCCCGATCGTTGGGTCATTTGCTACAAAGCCGAATTTTTGTGGAGGCTCGAATTCGGTGACCTTTAACTTGTTCGGTCTTTCCTTTTGGATTGCGAACTCACCTTTAGAGACATATTCCTTCCCTACTTGAATCGGCTCGGGCGAAACGGCTTCGATTTTCAATTCCCCCACGCTCCATTCGGAATGTTTGGTCAGATCAGCGACGTACTCAAAGGCGGTTTGTAGATTTGTGTTTACGAGGATTTGAACGGAACGGATTATTGTTGTCATGGGTTTGATTATAAACTTTTACCAAGTTGACATCCTCCTCACTTTCCGCTACACTCCAATTTGTCAGACAACTTTCGTCTAGTCCATTTGTAACCAAACAATCTCCAGTCTCTAATCTCCAGTCTCCACCCTCAATTCTCCACTCCTCTAATTCTCTTTTCCTCCCCATGCCCACCCTCCTCATCAAAAACGCCCACATCCTCACCATGGACGACAGCCAAACCGAAATCCCAAACGGCGCTATTTTTATCCGCGATGGATTTATTGAACAAGTCGGAGCCAATTACCAATTACCAATTACGGCTGACGAGGTTCTTGATCTCAAAGGTCACGTCCTCCTCCCCGGCCTCGTCAACACGCATCATCACTTCTACCAAACCCTCACCCGCGCCGTCCCTGCCGCGCAAGACGCCAACCTCTTCAACTGGCTCAAAACGCTCTATCCCATTTGGGCGCGCATCAACCCCGAAGACATTTTTATTTCGACTTCCACCGCGTTAGCCGAGCTCGCCCTTTCAGGATGCACGGCCGCGTCGGACCATCTCTACCTCTACCCAAACGGTTCAAAACTCGACGATGAGATTGCCGCAGCCGCGCAGGTTGGACTCCGCCTCCACGCCTCGCGCGGCTCGATGTCGCTGGGCGAATCGAAAGGCGGACTCCCGCCCGACAGCGTGGTAGACGATGAAGAGTCCATCCTCAAAGATTCGCAACGTCTCATCCAAAAATATCACGACGCGAAGTCAGGCTCAATGGTGCAGATCGTCCTTGCGCCGTGTTCGCCGTTCAGTGTGACATCTGATTTGATGAAACAATCCGCAAAACTTGCGCGTGAATATGGAGTGCATCTCCACACGCATCTCGCCGAGACCGAAGACGAAGAACAATTTTGTTTGGAAAAATTCGGTCATCGTCCCGTCGGGTACATGCAAGAAGTGGATTGGGTCGGCGGCGACGTTTGGTTCGCTCATGCCGTGTGGGTGAACGACGAAGAGATAAAAGTTTTCGCCAAGCACAACTGCGGAGTGGCGCACTGTCCAACATCCAACATGCGACTCGCCTCAGGCATCGCTCCCATCAAAGAATATCGCGCGGCTGGCGTCAACGTCGGTTTGGGCGTGGACGGCTCCGCATCCAATGACGGCTCGCACTTGTTAGCCGAAGTCCGCAACGCAACGTTGTTGTCTCGTGTGAAAGAGGGGATTACTGGGTATTCACTATCTGATGATCCAAATAGAAAACTTATGACCGCCCGCGAAGCGTTATATCTAGGAACGCGCGGTGGGGCGGCGGTGTTAGGCAGAAAAGATATTGGCTCACTCGAAGTTGGCAAATGCGCCGACTTCTTCGCCGTGAATTTGAATCGCATCGAATTCGCAGGGATGCACGATCCCGTCTCGGCAATTGTCTTCGGTCAACCCGTCCGCGTGGATTACAACGTAGTCGGCGGAAAGTTCATCGTCAAAGAAGGTCAACTCGTCACTGTGGACGAACGCAAATTGATCGAGAAGCACAATAAAGCGGCGAAGAGATTGCTTGCCTAGCATTCTCGCAATTCCGTTTCTCTCGCAGTTGAACTGCGAGAGAACGAAGTAGAGAACAAATCGCTCAACCATCCGCATACGCAATACGAACTACGGAGTACACATGCCCTCCTCCACCAAACTAACCCGCGCACTCGTTGACACCGCCATGGGACGCGTCCCTGCCGACCTTGTGATTCGGGACGGTCAGTGGGTAAGCGTGCAATCGGGCGAGATCGTTGCCAAGACGGATATCGCCGTCAAGGATGGGCGAGTCGCCTACGTCGGAAATGACGCGAGTCACGCCATCGGCAAAAAGACAAAGGTAATCGAAGCGAACGGGCGATACCTCGTCCCCGGCTTGCTCGACGCGCACATGCACGTTGAGTCAGGGATGGTGACTGTCACCGAATTTGTTCGCGCGGTGGCGGTCCGCGGCACGACGGGCATGTTCATTGATCCGCATGAGATCGCCAATGTGTTCGGCTTGCGCGGCGTCAAGTTGATGGTGGACGAAGCGCAGAAGCAACCGATCCATGTTTGGGTGCAGATGCCGTCGTGCGTTCCGTCCGCGCCCGGGTTTGAAACTCCCGGCGCAACGCTTGGTCCCAAAGAAGTAGCGACCGCGATGAAGTGGAAGGGCATCATCGGCTTGGGTGAGATGATGAACTTCCCCGGCGTGTTCATGGGCGACAAAAAGATGCTCGATGAAATGTCGCTTACTCATGCGGCGGGCAAAACCATCGGCGGGCATTACGCCTCGCCCGATTTGGGAATCCCATTTCATGGTTACGTCGCAGGCGGCGCGGAGGACGACCACGAAGGCACGCGCCTCGAAGACGCGGTTGCGCGCGTGCGGCAGGGAATGAAATCCATGCTCCGTTACGGCTCGGCGTGGTTCGACGTGGAGGCGCAAGTCAAAGCCATCACCGAAAAGAAATTAGACTCGCGTCACTTCATCCTTGTCACCGACGATTCGCACGCAGGGACGTTGACGGGCGAAGGTCACATGGATCGCGTCTTGCGTCACGCCATCGAGCAGGGACTCGACCCCGTCACCGCGATTCAGATGATGACCATCAACGCCGCCGAGCATTTCGGCGTGAGCAAAGACATGGGCATGATCGCCCCAGGTCGCTGGGCGGATGTGGTGTTGGCGCAAGATTTGAAAAACTTTGGGGCAGATGTTGTCATTGCAAAAGGTAAGGTAATCGCGGAGAGTGGAAAGTGGAAAGTGAATCTGCCAAAATCTTCTTATCCCGCGTGGGTGAAAAATTCCGTGAAGTTGAAGAGAAAGTTGAAAGCGGAAGACTTTAAATTATTGGTCAAAGGTCAAACGTCGAAGGTCAAAGCCAATGTCATCGGCGTCATCGAAAATCACGCAGGCACAAAACATTTGAAATTTGATGTTCAACCCGTCAACGGCGAGATCAAAGCCGACATCACTCGCGACCTCGCCAAGATCGCGCTCGTCGAACGTCACAGAGGCACGGGCGGAATCACGCTGGGACTCGTCAGCGGGTTCGGGTTCACTGCGAAGTGCGCCATCGCTTCAACCGTCGCGCACGACTCGCATCACATGATCGTCGTGGGGACCGACGATGCGTCTATGGCGGTGGCAGGCAACACCTTGGCGCGAAGCGGAGGCGGTCAGGTTGTCGTCCGCAATGGCGAGGTGATCGGTCAAGTCGAGTTGAAGATCGCGGGGCTGATGTCCACCGAAAAAGCGGACATCGTCGCGCGCAAAGCCGAATCCATTTTGGAGGGATTCAAAATGTGCGGGTGCGAGTTGAACAACCCGAACATGCAATTGAGTTTGCTCGCGTTGGTGGTCATCCCCGAATTGCGAATCTCGGATAAAGGTTTGGTGGATGTGACGAAGTTTGATTTCATAAGTGTATTGGAGTCGTGATGGCAAATTTTCCCTTTCAACGCCTGCAAGCCGATCTTGCAAAACTCATTGCAAAGACGCCCGCGGGTCAGCGATTAATTTCGGAGCCTGAGCTTGCGAAACAAATGGGCGTTTCGCGCGCCACGTTGCGCGAAGCGATGCGTTCGTTTGAAACGCAAGGCGTGATTCGGCGGCGTCAGGGGTCTGGCACGTACGTGGTCGGCAAAGTGCCCGTCATTGACGCGGGGCTTGAAAAACTCGAAAGCATCGAGACCATGGCGCGGCGCATGAATTTGGAGATCACGATCAGCGATTTGAACATCGAACAATTTGATGCGGATGCAGACTCGGCAAAAGGACTCGGCGTCGCCGAAAAGACGCGCCTCACGCGCATCCGACGCGTGATCCGCGCCGACCGACGCCCCGCCGCCTATTTGGTGGATATCCTGCCCGAGTCGTTTCTCAAGCCGTCGGACTTGCCCTCCAACTTCAGCGGCTCCGTCCTTGACTTTCTGCTCGCGCGCGGCGACAAACTCGGCATCTCGCGCGCGGTCGTCGGCGCGACGAACGCTCATGCCGATGTGGCAAAACCGCTAGAGATCCAGCGCGATGATGTGCTTTTGAAATTCGAGTCGCAGTTGTTCGACCTCAAAAACAACGTGGTGGATTTTTCGGTGAGTTATTTTATTCCAGGCTATTTCCATTTCCACGTCAATCGGCGCGTGGGAAGTTCGTAGCCATAGAGAGCACAGAGAGTATGAGATTTAATGAGTGATTTCACAGAGTGTCATTCTGAGCGAAGCGAAGAATCCCTGTCACAATGTAAGAGACCCTTCGCTATCGCTCAGGGTGACATTCCTAATAGTGCGAAATTTTTCAGATACAAGGATTAACTATGATAAATCAACTACAAGAAATACAAAAACGAGTCAACGCCTCGCGAGAAGAAATAATTCAATTCATGCTCGAAATTTGTGAGATTCCAAGCATGGATTCGAAGATCGGACCCGTCGGCGAGCGCGTGCAGGCGGAGATGAAGAAACTCGGCTTCGATGAAGTCCGCTTCGATAAAATGGGCAACACCATCGGGCGAATCGGAAATGGGGAGCGCGTCATCGTCTATGATTCGCATATTGACACGGTCGGTGTGGGCGATCCGTCCATGTGGGGATGGGATCCATTCAAAGGCAAAATTGAAAATGGAGTGCTCTATGCGCGCGGCGCATGTGACGAAAAAGCATCCACGCCTGGGATGATCTATGGTTTGGCGATGGCGCGTGATCTCGGTCTACTCGACGGATGGACGGCGTATTATTTCGGGAACATGGAAGAATGGTGTGACGGAATCGCGCCCAACACCTTCGTTGAGGTTGATCCAAAAATCAAACCCGATTTTGTCGTCATCGGCGAACCGACCAAGATGCTCACGTATCGCGGACACAAAGGTCGCCTTGAGATGAAGATCACATCGAAGGGACGAAGTGCGCACGCCGCGTCGAATCATCTCGGCGATAATGCCATCTACAAATTGCTTCCCATCATCGCGGGCATCCGCGATCTCGAACCGCAACTCGGCGACCATGAATTTTTGGGACATGGCAAGATCACTGTCAGCGACATGCACGTGAAAACGCCGTCCATCAACGCGGTGCCTGACGAGGCGGTCATCTTCATTGATCGGCGCATGACGTTCGGTGAAACGAAGGAGCAGGTTCGGGCGCAGGTCGAAGCGTTGATTCCCAAAGAGCACAAAGACAGCATCAAACTCGAAGAACTCTTTTATGACGAGCCGTCGTACACTGGATTCGTTTTCCCTGTGGATAAATATTTCCCCGCGTGGGCATTGGAGGAAAACCACCCGCTCGTCCGCGCGGGACAGCTGGCACGTGAACAAATCGGCTTGCCCGCCGCCCCCAGCGGCAAGTGGAACTTCTCCACGAACGGAATCTACTGGGCGGGCAAAGCAGGCATCCCGTCGATCGGATTCGGTCCAGGCGACGAAGAGACCGCACACACTGTGAACGATTCTGTCTCGCTCGAAGACATGGTCAAAGCGACGGAGTTCTACGCGATATTGCCGTCGTTGATACCGTAGGGGCGGGGTCTCCCCGCCCAATGTGAGGCGAGAAGATATCGCCCTAGGAATGAATATGAAAACCATCGAAATTCGCCGCCATTCGATTCGCTCAAACCCTGGAGTTCATCTCAACCAACAGGGTGTGACCCTCGCGCGGCTGGTGGGGCAGAACCTCGGTCCGTTTGATCGTGTTGTCACATCCACATTGCCGCGCGCATTCGAGACCGCGATTGCGATGGGCTTTGCTGTGGATGAACAAAATGAGTTGATGAGTACCTATGGCGACAGCGTGGAACGCGAAGCGCCGTATCCGCTTTCGTGCGCGGGCTACGCGGATGCGGTGAGCAGAGGCGGCGCGGCGGCGCGTTATGCGAATCAATTGAAGGAGTTGTACACAAAACTCGCAAACTTCCTCGCCGATGGACGCGCCGCGCTCGTTGTCAATCACGGAGGCGTCGTCGAGATGGGCGCGGTGGCGTGTCTGCCTGATGCGGATCATTTCCAATGGGGTTCGCATTTCGAATATTGCGAAGGGATTCGGTTGTTTTGGGATGACGGGAAGTTTGTGGAGGGTGAAATATTGCGAGTATCAAAATAACTTTCATACTTTGGTGGTTGAGTAGGGGCGGTGCTATTCCGCCCCGTATCGAAACCACCAGTAACATGAATACAGTTGGTGTGGTTTCGATACGTCCCGCGAAAAGCATGCGGGACTACTCAACCACCACTTGAAAAGAAAATATAAACCAAGGAGACTATATTATGCAAACCAATTTCAGAGGACGCGACTTCATTGGCGATTTGGATTTCACCAAAGAAGAAGTCGAAACCGTGTTAGACGTGGCGTGGGATTTGAAACGCAAGCGCGCGTTGGGCGAACCGCACGCGTTATTGCGTGACAAAGTGTTAGCCATGCTGTTCTTCTTCACGTCCACCCGCACGCGCGGATCGTTCGAGGCGGGCATGGCGCAGCTTGGAGGTCATGCCGCGTTCATTGACAGCGAAACGACTCAAATTTCGCACGGCGATACGGCGAAAGAGATCGGCGAGATCTTCGGTCGTTACTTCGACGGCATCGCCATCCGTCAATGTGACTGGCAGTTCGGGAATCAATACATCAACGATGTCGCCAAAGCATCTCGCGTGCCTGTTCTCAACATGCAATGCGATGTGTATCATCCGTTTCAATGCCTAGCAGATATCATGACCGTCATCGAAAAGAAGGGACGCGACCTCAAGAAAAAGAAAGTCGTCGTCTCATGGGCGTATGCCGCGTCGTACAGCAAACCGATCTCGGTTCCGCAATCGTTGATCCTGCAAATGACCCGCTTCGGCTGTGACGTGGTGCTGGCTCACCCGCCTGAGTTCAAACTCATGCCTGATATTATGCAACAAGCGAAGGACAACGCGAAAAAATATGGCGTTGGGTTCGATGTGACCGACAACATGGACGAAGCCTTCAAGGATGCGGATGTTGTGTATCCCAAGAGTTGGGGACCGCTTCTCACGACGACTGGTAAAGAAGAAGGCAAAGCGTTGATCGATAAATACAAATCATGGATCACCGACGAACGCCGCATGGGACTCACAAAAGAAGATTCCATTTACATGCACTGCCTCCCCGCCGACCGCGGACTCGAAGTCACCGACGGCGTGATCGACGGCAAACATTCGGTCGTCTACGATGAAGCCGAGAACCGCCTCCACGCGCAGAAAGCCGTGATGGCGCTTACTATGTCGTAGACAGGTAGACACGGAAACACGTAGACACGTGGACAAGGAAGGAGGCAGGTGTGAGTGAGAGGAAGCCTTTGTATCAATCGCCTGGCGAAAAAGGTAAACGCGGGTTTGAAGACCTGGAATGTTATCAACTCGCGCTGGAAGTTATGGCGAAGGTACACGCCTTCTCGAAAACCCTGCCTCCCGATGAAAAGTTTGATCTCTACGCTCAGATTCGTCGGTCTGCCAAAGGCGTGACTGGAAATATCGGCGAGGGCTACGGGCGTTATCACTATCTCGACAGCCTGCGGTTTTACTCCACTGCTCGCGGCGAACTTAATGAAACACTTGCTCGATTGATTGACGCGAGGGTTTTGAGTTACATCCAACAGCCAGAATTTGAAGAGTTATACAAATTGATTCGACAAGCAGAACAAACCCTGAATGGATACATGAACTACGTCCGTCGTCAACGCGCTGGCTCGCAGGAATTCGGTGACAAAGCCGTCCGCGAAGATCAAGCAGATTACGATCTTACGATCCTCGACGATAACGGCAAAGATCAAACTCTCTAGCCATGTCCACCTCTGTACGTGTGTACCTGTTTACCTGTGTACCTGTCCACTTGTCTACGTGTGTACTCCCAAGGAGAACTTATGCCAAACAAACTCGCCGTCGTCGCCATCGGCGGCAACGCCCTCATTAAAGATGACAAGCGCGTCACCGTCGAAGATCAGGAAGTCGCGTTGCGCGAAACAGCCGTCCATCTCGTGGATATGATCGAGGCGGGCTGGGACCTCGCCATCGGTCACGGAAACGGTCCGCAAGTCGGGTTCATCCTGCGCCGTTCCGAGATCGCCGCGAAATATGAAGGGATGCACGAAGTTCCGCTCGATGTCTGCGGCGCGGATTCGCAGGGCGCGATCGGATACGAATTGCAACAAGCGCTGCGTAACGAATTTTTCAAACGCGGCATCAACAAAAAAGCCTGCACGGTTGTCACGCAAGTGTTGGTTGATAAAGAAGATGTCGCGTTCAAAAAGCCGACGAAGCCGATTGGAAGTTTCATGGAGGAAGCCGAGGCGAAGCGGCGCGAAAAGGAGATGGGCTGGTCTGTGGTGGAAGACGCAGGCAGAGGCTGGAGAAGAGTCGTCGCGTCCCCGTTGCCGAAAGAGATCGTGGAGTTGGACGCGGTGCGAACGCTTCTTTCCGCGGGGCAGGTTGTCGTCACGGTGGGGGGCGGGGGCATCCCCGTGGTGGATCGCGGCGACGGCGAACTCGTCGGCACTGCCGCAGTGATTGATAAAGATTTTGCATCGTCATTGCTTGCGAATTCGATCAACGCCGAAATTTTTATCATCGCGACAGCCGTTGAAAAAGTGGCGATCAACTTCGGCAAGCCCGACCAGCAATGGCTCGACAAATTGACTCTCGCCGAAGCGCAGGCGTATCTCGATGAAGGCAAACATTTTGCGAAAGGCTCGATGGCGCCGAAAGTCCAAGCCGCGATTCGATATTTGGAAAACGGCGGCGGCGCGGCGATCATCACCAACCCCGAAAATATCGGGCGGGCGTTGAAAGGTGAAACAGGCACGTGGATAGTTAAATAGTTGGGTGGACGTAAATCCGTCATTGCGAGGAGGGCATCGCCCGACGAAGCAATCCCCGTCATCGTGGTGGAGATTGCTTCGTCGCCCTTCGGGCTCCTCGCAATGACGGAGTACTATTTTTGAATCGTGAAGTAGAATTCATTTGATGTCAATTTCTCCGAGAGTTCTTCTTAGCATAGATTACGAACCCGTCTTCGCGTTGTTCCGTCATTACGATCACATCCGCGACAAAGCGCTTCGCCGCGACATGGACGGCGGATTCACCTCCCGCGCAATCGATTCGATCCTCGACCAACTTGGCGATGCAAAAGCCAGCATCTATCTCGTCGGCGAGATCGCCGAGTGGTATCCCGAGGTGCCGCAAAAGATCGTTGACGCGGGTCACGAACTTGGATTGCATTGCCAATTCCATCGTCCGCTGGTGAACGTGAATCAACTCGCCGACGATCTGCGCGATTCGGAATCGTGGCGCAAGCCATACAACGTACGGGGCTATCGCGCTCCGATGGTCGGCATCAGCGAGGATGCGTATCCGCTTCTCGAATCGTTCGGCTTCACATACAGCTCGTCCATTTACGCGCCTGCGGGCACGATGTTGAAAAAAGGAAACCTGTGGGAGATTCCCGTCAGCACATGGCGGACGCGCGACGCGCACGAAGACCTCGTCGCGCCGCGCGATTTCTCGTTCAAGCTTTTGCTGGGCGGAGAATTTCCGTACGGCTCCAGTTTCAGCATCGGATTTCTCGCTCGCCGCATCCTCACCATCCTCGAAGAAGAACTCAAGCGCGGACATTCCCCCGTCATCATCATGCACCCCTACGAGTTGGTGAAGCCTGCCTCTTCCTCACGCCTCACGCGTGACCTGATTCGGAATCCGCACCTCATCCCTTTTCTCTGGGACAAGTCTCCGTTCTTGCGCGACCTGTTGAAGAGTTTTCCTACTTCATCGTTGAAAACCTACCTTGATGAAACGCTCTCCAATTCGATGACGGGGATTGCTTCGCCACTTCGTGGCTCGCAATGACGGGCATAGGTGAGCGTTGAAAAATCTTCAAATCAGAAAGTTGTCTCCCGAAACTCCTCTACGCGTAACAGAGTCTCTTTTGTTTTCTGCGACATTCACCGCGCTTGATTCATGGACTCGACTGGTAAAAGAAATTTACGGCTACGAGACTCATCGCTTTGAAGTGACACAGAATAATGAAGCGACGGGCATCCTTGCTCTGACTCATATTCAGCATCCCATCTTTGGGAATTATCTAGCGACCTCGCCGTTCGGGTCTTTCGGCGGATTTGCGTTTTCGTCCAGCGAAGCGCGTGACTCACTCTTGAACGAAGCGCGGAAACTTGCCGATGAATTAAAGGTTGACTATGCCGTTGTTCGTTTCATCGAAGATAATAACGCGCCTCCCTCTCCGTGGATTCAAAACCCGATCTACTCCACCTATCTGCTTGACATCCCATCCAACCCCGAAGATTTGATGCAAACATTCGGACACCAGCATCGCAAGCACACGCGGCAGTCGTTGAGGAAAGGCTTCAAGGTTAAGTTTGGTCGCCTTGAACTGCTGGATGAAACCTACGAAGCCCTCGAACGGAGTATGCACGAACTTGGCTCGCCGTATCACTCGAAAAAATACTTGCGGACGATGGCATCTCTGCTCGACGACAATCTCGAATTTGTCGTGATAAAAGATGAAAAAGAGTCTCTCATCGGTGGCGCGGTACTCGCTTATCATGGCGATACCGCGACAAATTTACACGCGAACATCCTGCACAACTATCGCGCGGACTATGCGGGCGAATGTTTGTACTGGAATATTCTTGAACATTACATTCAAAAAGGGATCAAAACCTGCGACATGGGACGAAGCCTGAACGGCTCGGGCAACGAGACCTTCAAGATGAAATGGAAGCCGCGCAAGGTTCCGCTGGCGTATTGGTATTACCTGCCGAAAGGCGGAGGCATCCCTGAATTGAATCAGAAAAGCCCGAAGTTCCAGTTTGCGATTTGGATGTGGAAGCGATTGCCCGCCTTCGCCGTGCGGATGTTGGGTCCGCATTTGATTCGGGGGATCGTGTGATTCCGGAGGGTTAGATCTATGTGTATGCCTCGAGATACATCAGTTAACGTTTAACGAATCATCAACACCTGTTTTGCCAACACCTCTTTCGGCAAAACACTCCCCGCATGGTTCGCCACCACTTCCCCATCCTTCATGACCAACCGCAAACTCTCTTTATCCGCCAGCGAGCGCAAATCCTCCAGCGGATTTCTCTCGTGCGCGATCAGATCGGCGACCTTGCCGGCTTCGAGCGTGCCGAGCCACGAATCCCAGCCGAGGGCTTTTGCCGCGTTGCCTGTCGCCGCGACAAGCGCGTCCATTTTTGATAAGCCCGCCTGTTCCATCCAATAGACTTCGAGCGCGTTCTCGCCGTGATAATTCAACGGCGTGCCAACGTCCGATCCCATTGCGATGGGGACTCCCGCTTCGTACGCCATCTTCAAACTTTTCGCCGCATCGCCCTGCGAATCTTTGTTCTTCTGCATGATCCAATCGGGAACGTTGGACTTCTCTGCCAAAATAATATCCCAACCCACTTTCAACGTCGGCACCAAAAAGACCCCACGTTGCGCCATCAAGCGGATCACGCCCGGGTCGCGATACAAATACGTTCCGTGCTCCAGCGTGGTCACGCCCGCCTCCACGGCTTTACGAATCCCATCGATGCCGTGCGCGTGCATCGCCACTGGTTTGCCAAATTTTTTTGCCTCGTCCACCAGAGCCTGAATTTCATCCGAATTGAAATGGGTTACGCCAGGCGCGCCGCTTTCCACCAGTACCGCGCCGGTCACGCCCATCTTGATCACATCCGCGCCATGCTTCACTTGTTCGCGCACCGCCTTGCGCACCTCATCCACGCCGTCAGCTACGCGATACATGCCCGCGTAATAATCCGCGCCCGCTTCGGTGATGGAGATGAATCTGCCCGCCAAACACATGCGCGGTCCCGCAAAATCACCGCGCTGGATGGAACGACGCACATCGAATTCGAGCTCGCTCCAGCCGCCAAGATCGCGCACAGTGGTGATTCCCGCCGCGAGATTCTTTTGCGCGTTCGAGAGAATCTTCAACGCCATCTGCCCCGTCGGCGCGTAGAACTGGCTGTCCGCTTCGCCGGAGCCGGATAAGTGGACATGCGCATCGATCAACCCGGGGAGGACATATCCGCCATGCAGGTCAACTTGGATGAAATTCCCTCCCGCGTCTCTCCACCCGCTGGCTAGTCCAGCATAGTGGACTTTCTCGCCCCGAATTGCAATGACCGCGTCCGCGATGGGGTCGCGGCCGGAGCCGTCAATGAGGGTGAGGTTGAAGAAAACTGAATCCATGCCGAAGGTCCGAAGTGAAGCGTGGTTTGAATCCTGTTGATATTCTATCCGTAAAACAAAAAGACCGCATGACGTGGTCTTCGTTCGTGCCGAGGGGAAATTTAAACTCTCATCCGGGGCTTATGAATTAGATTCACAACATTGACATGTTCAGCAAGTAGAGATATTTTCAGAATCTTTTGAGACGTCATATTCCTTTGAATCACCGTCTCGTTGATACCGCATACTGTCTATCTAGACAATATTCAAAATACGATTAGAATCTTGGGTCAGTTCAGGAAGCCAACTGTATCATGTCTCTTGCCATTCTCGCCCTACTTGCCCTTGTTATTGTGATCGCGATCTCCGCCTTCAGAACAGATTTGAATACAGGTGTTCTGGCTGTGGCATTGGCGTACATCGTTGGCGTATATTTTGCGGGTTTGAGTGTAAGTGAAGTATCCACCTATTTACCCGAACAGCTCGTATTGACCCTTGTTGGCATAACTTTGCTGTTTGGGATGGCACAACAAAACGGCACGCTGGATCGGCTGGCTGGATTCGCGATACGAAGCGCGCGCGGAAACCCGGCTCTGCTTCCTTTCGTCTTCTTCTTTCTCACTTTTGTCTTTTCAGCCATTGGCCCGGGCAACATCGCGGCAGTTGCTTTGATCGCGCCCATTGGAATGGTAGTCGCGTTGAACTCAAACATTCGCCCGATCGTGATGGCAATCATGATTTGTACTGGCGCAAACGCTGGCGCGTTTTCACCGGTAGCGCTGACCGGTATCGTCAATGTGGGGCTCATGAACAAGATCGGCATTAATGACCCCTCGACTACATTGCAGATTTTCCTCCTTGTGGCTGCATTGCAATCAATAAGCGCGCTGGTTGCATATTTTGTCTTTCAGGGATTTCGTATTCAACGGAGCGCGGAGGTTAGTGCTGTCGCTCAATCATCATCACAGGCGCAACCTTTTCATGTACAGCACATCATTACCTTGATCGCCATCTTGGCATTGGTAATTGGCGTTATTGTCTTCAACGTAGCAGTCGTTGTCGGCGCTTTTGTGCTGGCGGGCTTGTTAGCGTTATTTAAAATCGGCGATGTGGAAGTGGGTCTTCAGCACTTGCCATGGGGTGTCATCTCTTTGGTGGCAGGGATCAGTGTTTTAGTCGGTCTGCTCGAAACGACCGGTAGCCTAGATCTGGCAACGAATGTGCTAGCCTCCTATTCAACTCCTAATACTGTGAATGCTCTGCTGGCTTTCATTACAGGCATGGTGTCAATCTATAGTAGTTCATCAGGCGTGGTGATGCCAACTTTTATTCCTCTCCTGCCTCGACTGATTCAAGCGCTCGGTGGCGGAGATCTCATTGACATGGTTGTCGCGGTCAATGTCGGCTCGCATCTCGTTGACGTGAGTCCCTTATCCACACTTGGGGCGTTATGTTTGGCGGCGCTCCCAGCATCTGTCGATAGATCTGTGATCTTTAGGCAACTGTTGCTGTGGGGAATTTCGATGTCGGTGGTCGGGGCAGTCTTGGCATTTATTTTTTTAGATTTGCTCTAAACACAAGCCATCGACTCGAGACACTAATACAGTAGATCGGGAATCCAAAGGACTAAACAGAATCCACTGTTTAGTCCTTTAGCAAACCACCATATCTTGGGGTTCTGTTTGGGATTACGTCCCGTATTTCGGTAGTGCCGAGGGGGAGATTCGGACTCCCGACCAAGGGCTTATGAGTCCCCTGCTCTACCACTGAGCTACCTCGGCGGGGGGAGAGCGCCGCAAATATTACTATGGGAGGATACGTTTGTCAACACGAGCGGGAATCTTCGAATGGAGTGGGATATAATCAATCGAAATCAGGAGCCGAATGAAAATTCTCGTTATCAACAACGATCTTATGGAACGAACGGTCATTCAACAAGTGTTACAAGTGAATGGTCATGAGGTTGTTATCGCTGAAAATAGCGACACTGCTTGGAAACTTCTGCACAGCGAAGAGATTCGCTTTGTTATCGCTGACCGCATCGGCACCGACATTGATGAACGGGGCTTTATCCGCCGGGTGCGCGATGCGCGCCCTCCGTATTACATTTACATCCTGCTCATTACGCAAAAAGTGCAGGAATCGGATGTCACCACCCCGCGCACGGGCGCGGACGATTATCTGCGCAAGCCGATCGTTCCGGTGGAATTAAAATCGCGCGTGAATATCGGCGAGCGCATTCTCAGCTTGGGCGATCGCCTTGTGCAGGCGAAAGATACTCTCGATCACACCGCCATGCTCGACAACCTGACCGGCGCCTTGAACCAGATGGCGTTCATCAACCTGGCGCGCGGCGAATTGGAACGCGCCCGTCGCAACCAGGCTTCGCTCAGCCTGATCGCCTTTCAGGCTGAAAATTTCAAAGCCATCGTTGACCAGCACGGCAAAAACATAGGTAATGATGTATTATCTCTGATCTCACAAGGGATTCGCGATAAGAGCCGACCCTACGATGGGCTTGGACGATATGAAGGCGACACCTTCATCCTCATCCTGCCGGGTGTGGTCGGCGCCGAGGCGGAAAAAGTGTCAGAGCGCATCCTCAAAGGCATTGCCAACACCAAAATAACCTTGATGGACGATACCGAGTTAAAGGTCAACTTGAGTGTGGGAATCGTTTCTTCGGGGCGCATCACCGCCTCCACGGAGATCGAAGCGTTGATGAATAATACGCGCGAAGCGCTTGCCCTTGCCAAACACGCCGGAGACAACCAGATCTATACTGTCTACGTGTAGACCTACTTCAAAACGGTCTGTACGATAAACAACGCGAGCATCCCTGCCAGGATGGTAACCAACGTATTCCGGCTCGCCCATGCAACGATCACGGCGAATAGCCCAGCCAGCAGACGATGGTTATCCAGCGAAACATCAACACGGCCGGAGCGGATGAACAACTCCGGAAACACAATGGCAGATAGCACCGCCGGGGGAACGTAGTGAAGCGCCTTGCGCATCGTTTCGGGAATGTGGAGCTTGCCGAACGCGTAGATAAGCGAAAACCGCATTCCGAACGTGATTAACCCGCCCACCAGCATCACAAGCCAGATATTCATTATTTCTCCCAGAGATTTAAACGGAATCGCCGCATGACTACTCATCCAAAGATTCGCGCAAAGCATGAATCGATGGTTTCTCGTCGGGGGTCGCGTTCATCCGCTTTTCCAAAAATATCCCAATGGCGATGCCAACCAATGCGGCAACGATCAAACCCAATTTATACGGAAGCGAACCCGCCGCCAGCGCGACACAACCCGCCGATAACGCCGCGGCAACCGACGGGCGATTCTTCAACACCGGCACGACCATGGCGATGAACGTCAACGGAAGCGCAAAATCCAGCGACCACGAATCGGGGATTGCCGCGCCGAGGAAGATTCCCAACGCGGTGCTGACCTGCCAGATGATCCACAGCGCGGCTCCCGCGCCGAACAAGAACCAATGACTGAATGGTTTGACGCCTTCATTTTCATACTGAATAATGCTTGGAGCATACGCCTCATCGGTAAGCAGATAACTCAACAACATTTTCCAGCGCGTCGAAACGGAAGCAAGATAGGGGGCGAGCGAAGCGGAGTACAACATGTGTCGCAGATTCACTACCGCAATCGTCAACACGATCACAAACCCTGGCGTTGAATCCTTTACCAGCTGCGCCGTGATAAATTGCGCCGAACCCGCAAACACCGTCGAAGACATCATCTGCGCGGCGACGTCAGATAGCCCGGCGTCTATGGCGAGCGCGCCGTAGATCATGCCGAATGGAAAGACGCCGATCAACAATGGTACTTCGGCGCGGACTCCTTCCCAAAAATATTTTTGTTGTTCATTCATAGTCGTAAAGTATAGCCGAGAATTTTCCCGCCCTTACAAGACCGGATTCCACCTCAACGACAGGAATATCGCAAGTAGGATCAACAACAAGCCAAGCGTGTTGAAGAAGGCGCTGACCTCGGTCGTTTCGCGCATGACGACAAGATAGGTTGGAAGATTGCGGAACACATCTTGCAGTTCACGCGCACTGGTTGCCGCATAATATGTTCCCCCGGTCATATCGGCGACCTGCTTCAATGTCACCTCATCCAGTTCCCGGCGAAAACCTCCACCCCCACCACCGCCAAAACCCAGCCCAAAGCCAGGTCCGCCAAATTGATCACTTTCCGAAAACACATCGCCGCAGTTCATTGGGGATGTGTTATTGACCGTTCCGAAACCAATTGTATACACGCGGATGCCGCGCGCCGCCGCTTGATTTGCGGCGTTAAATGGAGAAGGGCCCGCGTTGTTCGACCCGTCGGTGAGAAGGACAATGATGTGCGGCGCGAATTCTCCATTGGGAGTCTCCTTCGCGTTCAACTGCGTCGGCGGGATGCGGTTGTCAATTTCGGCGATCGCGTCAATGGAACGGAGGATGGCGCTGCCGATCGCCGTGCGACGCGCAGGCACAAGGTTCTCAATGGCGCTCACAAGCATATCGCTGTCTTTCGTGGGCGGTTGGATAAGTTCCGCAAAACCGGCGAAGGCGACGATTCCGATCTGCGCGTCTTCGTTCCGAGTTTGCACGAACTCAGTTGCGGCTTCTTGCGCGGCGATGAGACGGTTCGGCGGAATGTCGGTTGAACACATACTGCGCGACACGTCCATGGCGAGGATGATCGTCGCACGGTTGGAAGGGACGACAATTTCCGCAGTAGGTCGAGCGAGGGCAAGGATGAGACTCACCAGCGCGAACAAGAACAGGATGAACGGCACATGCCTCCGCCACCAGGATTGATGCGCCGCCGCTTCTCTCACCAGCGACAGACTCGAGTAGCGGATAACGAATCGCCTGCGCCACCTGAGCGCCCAGATATACGCCGCTATGATCAGCGGAAGCAGGAGCAATAAATACAACGCGCTGGACCAGATCATGCTCATGGCACGCGTCCAAACCAGAGGAGCGAGAGCGCGCCGCCGACGATAAAGAGCGCCATCCCAAGCCCCGCAAAGAGAGATGTGACTTCCATTTCTTCAGGCTTGATGGTTAATTTCGGTTCAAGGTCGTTGTAGATGCGGCGCAAGTCTTCCTCATTGCCCGCATTGTAATAGGCTCCGCCGGTGGTCGTCGAAATATATTCCAGCATCGGTTCTTCCAACCGCGAGTGGACGGTGAAACCTTCCACGGTGATGGTCGCGCCTTCCACTGTGCCGATTCCAACTGTGTAAATTCGCACGCCGAGGTCTACAGCGAGGTCTGCCGCAGCGACCGGGTCCGGTTCCTGATTGTTCTCGCCATCCGAGAATAGAACGATCGCCGAGGATGGATACCAACCTTCAACGAGAATATCCGATTGAGGCGCGGTGTCCGATTGCGGTTGGGAAATATCGGGAATGGCGTTCGGGCTCAAGAACGCCGGATCGCCCGCATCCACAACGATCGTGTTGAGCGCCACGAGGATCCCATTCCCAACCGAGGTGCCTCGACGCGGCACAAGCCGCTCGATGGTGTCAATAATTTCAGCGCGTTCGCCTGTTGGGTTTTGCACCGTGATCCCGCCGTCGCTGAACGCCACCACGCCGATCTTCACGCTGGTCGGCTGGTTATCCACGAAATCGAGCGCGGCGGCTTTTGCGGCTTCCATGCGATTCGGTTTGAGATCGTCCGCCGACATACTGCCCGACACATCGAACGTGAGAATGACCGTGCCCTCGATTTTTGGCAAACTAATCGCGGCTTGCGGACGAGCCAGAGAGAGGATCAGAATTGTGATTCCGATAAGAAAAAGTATTGCTGGGAGTTGACGGCGCGCGGATGCGCCGCCAGACGCATCGTGCAAAACGCCGAAACTCCCCAGGCGCGCGGCGGATTCACGTTTCCGTTTTTGGATTCGTTGATACACCCAAACCAATAACGGAACGAGCAATAAGAGATAGAGGAGGGATGACCAAGTGAAGGACATAAAATTCAGAGATTGGAGACTAGAGACTGGACGACCAGTCTCAGTTTCAAAAAATCATGTCACTCTGAGGGAGCGGGGTTTGCGACCGAAGAGTCTCTTGTTTGGGCGGGAGAGACCCTTCGCTATCGCTCAGGGTGACATGACTTTTAGTTTTTCCTAACCTGTTGC
>JAEURC010000005.1 GCA_016789025.1 Anaerolineales bacterium | reverse complement strand
AAACTTGCGACGACGACCGAGTGGTATTTTGAAAGCAAGTCTTTTGACATTGCCCTAGCGCTGGCTTGTAGTTCGGGAGAGTCCGCTTGATTGAGCAAGACAGTCCGCCGCGCATGAGCAGGTGTATTTTTCAAACTACTTTTGTCGTGCAAAAGTGCGCGGGTGATCACGCTGGGATCAATCGGCTCTCCCGTTTTTATTCCACTAAGTTCTGTAAATATTTCTGGACGATGGACATATTCTTCGGTCAACGGCTTGCCCAAGCCTGATAAACCCGCAACGGTTACCACATGGTCAACAAAATCAGGGATGAGAGGCTCATGCTCCGCCCATCCCTTCAACGGTTTTTGGCGCGAGCCGTCCGCCTCGATCAGAAGCGGAATGGAATGAGTCTCGCAAAATTTTCGGAGCGACGCGATACCCTCATGCTGAACGGGTTGAAATTTATCCTCTTTTGCTTCGCCTGTAACTAACAAGACCCCTTGCAGGTCTGTTTCGAGATTCGCCAGATCGCTTTGATGTTTTGCAACAATATGCCTGTCTGCCAACGAGACTTGCCACGCCCCTAAATGCGAAGTGGCGGTGACGATCACCGGCGGCTTCAATTGCCTCGCTAGTTGAAACAACGCGGTAGTTTTTCCTCCCGACCCAACGAACGCGATACAACTCGACTCGTCCGCGCGCAAAGCCCGCGCAAGTGTGAGACTCATGTTTGGATTATACATCTTGAGTTAAGGTACGGTATAATACTGCCCGGCGAAAAAGACTTGCGCTAAAAAATTTTCATCAAGGCATGGTATGGTAAGCAACTTACTCGAATCTCTCGATACATGGGCTGAAATTCAGATCACCCGGCAAGACGTTGAATTCCTGCACAACTATTTATTTGAACACGAGACCCCCCTCACAGCGCGCGAACTCGCGCTGGTGTTGATCCACGAGCGGAACCGCGCCGAACGCGCCGCAGTCCGCAAACAACAAGAGGGAAGTGGAAAGGTCTATTTTCCGAAAGATTCTCACCAGGTGGGCGAAGCGCTTGTCTTCCCCGCGTTAGCATGGAAGCACGGGAAAGTTGCCGATGTGCGAGCCGGCGTCAATCCTGAACGAAGCGGGTTTAACGTCCTGACAGTGGACTTCGACGATGGCACGCGTCGGATGTTTGCGTCGAACCTGCCAGCCCATTCATTGAACGATAAACCAGTCACTGTTGAGAACGAAGGCTTTGAACCCGACGCGATCATGCAAGAGTATGGAACCGAGATCGAACGGAAACTCGTAACAGCATTTGGCGATGACAACCAGTTGGTTCGAATCGCAGGCAGATGGTTCCCGCGCGCATTGCTCGTGGACGTGAATGAGGGCAATCTCAATTTGGCGGAAGCCGTGCTGGATGTATCCGCAGGCGAGCCGCTTCCCACCTCCGCACTTCTTAAAGATGTCGCACTGCCGGATGGCGTGAATCCTAAATTGGCTGAATTCTCGTTGAATCTTGCTTTGCAGGAAGACGGCCGTTTCGATGAAGTGGGTCCCGCTGGCGAAGTGTTGTGGTTTCTCAAACGCCTTGAACCTGAAGAAGTGCGTCATGCGCCGCCGTTCTTGCAATACCATCCCGTTGAATATGATCGCGCTTTGCTCGATCAGCAAATGCTCGATCTGGAAGCGCAGTTGGATGATGAGCTGAGTGAGTTGGAAGGGAAACACGATTCTCATCTCAAGGAAGTTTCGATAGCGCTGATCTACCCTCATCTCCGGGCTGGGACGCTGCCGATCTCGGCGCGTGTCCGCTCGTTCTTTCCGACGGCGTATGAATCATCCCGTGTCCGATTTACGCTGGTGGATGGAAGGACGCGTCAACGTGTTCCAGCATGGGTCGTGCGTGAGGATCGCTATGTCTATGGTCTGCGCGAGTGGTATAAAGCCAATGGATTGATACCCGGCAGTCTGGTGCGAATTCGTCGTGGTGATACGCCGGGCGAAGTGATCGTTGAAGCGCGGACATATCGTGCAACCAAAGACTGGATGCGCACAGCCATCGTCGGCGCGGATGGGGGAATCGTTTTTGCCATGTTAAAACAAGCCGTCTCTGCCGAATTCAATGACCGCATGGCGTTCGCTATCCCGTCGTTCGATGCAGTGGATCAATTGTGGAAGCAGGATGCAAAGCGGTCTTTTGAAAAACTGGTTGCCGACTTGACCCGCGAACTTTCTAAATTAACTCCGCAAGGGCATGTGCATGCGCAAGAGTTGTATTCTGCGGTGAATATTGTCCGCCGAACGCCGCCGGCTCCTTTGCTGGCTTTATTGGCGAGTAAACCTGAGTTCGTCCACGTTGGCGACCTGCATTTCCGGATGAGCGAGGGAGAATAGCATGACCGAAACAAAACGGTTCAGCCTTGTTAAACCGACGGCAGATACCCCGTTCCATATCGATTTCGATTGGTGGAAGAAGAACGAACGCGATTGGCACGTATACCTGCGGTCATTGCTTTGCGCGGAACACCGCGAGGTTTTTATGGATGTGGAAGAAGGGCAGGTCATCGACTGGATTGACCCCTCAACCGCCGAGGTGAAGCAGGTGGAGGGCATCCAGAACGCCTTGATGTCGCATTGCGTCAAACAGCCGGACTTCCTCACCGAACAGACGGCGCTCGTGGAGGCGGTCTTCCGCTTGTTCCTGACGAACGGTAACATACCGATGTCTTCGAAGGATTTAGGCGCGCGATTAAACCGTCCGCCCGAGACGATTTTGCGAACCCTCGCCGGGCCTCGTGTGTACAAAGGTATCCGTCCTTCCTCTTCTTAATCTCTGCTTCAGGGGCACCGGTTTGCGTGATTTGCATCCTTGAGCGCGACGTAATACAATAGAGTTACAACGCCCCCGTAGCTCAATGGACAGAGCGCCAGCCTTCTAAGCTGTCGGTTGCGGGTTCGATTCCCTCCGGGGGCGCCTCCAAATATGATTTCTAGCGGTTACCGCCGGTTTCGGCAAGGAGCACGCCATGACCACTATCGTTCGTAAATCCTATCCGTCGACCATCGAAGTTCGTAGAGATATACTGCATGCCATTCACTGGCAGGTGCGTTCGAGCGTATGGCACCCGCCCACGGATGTGTACGAAACAGAAAATGACTTCATTGTGAAGGTGGAAATCGCGGGGATGCGCGATGAAGACTTCACAGTAGCGGCGGAAAATCAATTACTACGAATCGAAGGCGTTCGCCCCGATCCTGCCGGGCGACGAGCCTATCATCAAATGGAAATACTTTCAGGAAGATTCGAAGTCGACGTGGAACTCGTCATCCCGGTGAATATGGAGTTGGCGTCGGCAGAATATAAAGACGGCTTTCTAACGATCAACCTCCCCAAAGCGCAACATCTAAAACACATTAAGGCGGATGAATAAAATCATGCCTGCCTCGCGGTGGAACTCCAACTTCAACGAACTCTATCAGTGGATTGGCGATACGGACGATGAATTGCTTTCCATGATCATGCCTTCCCTGTTTTCGCGTTCACCGAAAAAAGAGACCGCCAACAAAGATGAACCCGTTCAGGTTTCTGAGCACGGGCAATTCCCGGACGTGCTTCCGATTTTGCCGTTGCGCGGCGTGGTGGTTTACCCGAACACCGCCGTTCCGTTGACGGTCGGTCAGCCGCGTTCGATTCGACTGGTGGATGAAGTGGTAGGCGGGGATAAACTGGTCGGACTTGTGGCGGCAACCAACCCCGAGTTGGAGACCCCCTTGCCGGCGGATCTCTATCGCATTGGGACGATTGCCACAGTTCATCGGCTTTTGCGCGCCCCCGATGGAACGATCCGCCTGCTGGTGCAGGGCATGGCTCGTTTTCGTCTTGGCGAATTTGTGCAAGAGGAGCCCTATCTCAAGGCGCGTATTGAACTTGCCCCCGAACACGTGGAGCAGGGGCTGGAAATCGACGCGCTGGCGCGTAACGCTCGCGACCAATTCCAGCAGATCACCCAAATGATCCCCTCTTTCCCGGAAGAATTGGCAGGTTCGATCACCTCTGTGGAAGATCCCCTGCAAACCGCTTATACGATTGCCAACTTTCAGCGTATGGAGTTGAAAGACGCGCAGGAAATCCTCACCATCGATTCGGTTGCCGAAAAACTCAAAAAATTGGTGGGCTTGTTGGTGCGTGAAGCCGAAGTGCTCTCGCTGGGGCAAAAGATTCAAAACGAAGCGCGCGGCGAGATCGAAAAAGTTCAGCGCGATTATTTCTTGCGCGAGCAGATGAAAGCCATTCAAAAAGAACTGGGCGAAAAAGACGAGCAAGCCGCCGAAGTGGACGAGTTTCGCAAAAAGATCGAAGAGGCGAAAATGCCCGAGGAGGCGGCGAAGCAGGCAACCCGCGAGTTGGAACGTTTGTCCCGTCTGCCCACTGCCGCGGCGGAGTATGGAGTCATCCGCACGTATCTCGATTGGCTGGTGACGATCCCGTGGGCGAAGGCTACAGAAGATAATCTTGAAATTTCGCATGCGCGAAAGATTTTAGACCAGGATCATTACGGGCTTGAAGATGTCAAGGAGCGCATCCTTGAATTTCTTGCCATTCGCAAATTGCGGATTGACCGCAGCGCCGATGCGAGAACTGCCAGCGAAGATAAAATTCGACGCGAGCGCGAAGGAGTGATCCTGTGTTTTGTGGGGCCCCCGGGCGTGGGCAAGACCTCGCTGGGGCAGTCGATCGCCCGCGCCATGGATCGTAAATTTGTGCGCGCCTCGCTGGGCGGCGTGCGCGATGAAGCGGAGATTCGCGGTCATCGCCGCACGTATATCGGCGCGATGCCCGGGCGCATTTTGCAGTCGCTTCGTCGTATCGAGTCGCGCAACCCGGTCTTCATGCTCGATGAGATCGACAAGTTAACCTTCGATTTTCATGGCGATCCTGCCTCTGCCTTGCTCGAAGTGCTTGACCCGGAACAGAACAGCGAGTTCCGCGATAATTATCTCGAAGTGGCGTACGACCTTTCGCAGGTATTTTTCATCACCACTGCGAATACGCTCGAAACCATTCCGGGACCTCTGCTCGACCGCATGGAGATCATCGCGTTATCGGGGTATACCGAACGAGAAAAGATTGCCATAGCCAAAGGGTATCTCATTCCGCGCCAGATTCGCGAGAACAGTTTGCGCGTCAAAGAGATTTCGCTTACCGACGATGCCTTGCAAAAGATCATTCGCGAGTACACGCGCGAGGCCGGCGTGCGGAATCTTGAACGCAAGATCGGCGCGGTGTGCCGCAAGGTGGGCACGCGCATTGCCGAACGAAAACTAAAAAAGGCAAAGATTAGCGCCGAGGTTGTGGGGGAGTATCTCGATCACCCGATGTATTTCGGAACCGAGGAACTTAACCGCCGCATTTCGATACCGGGCGTGGTTCCCGGGCTGGCGTGGACTCCGTACGGCGGCGATGTGTTGTTCGTCGAAGCCACGAGCATGCCTGGAGGAAAAGGGTTTCAGGTGACCGGTTCGATCGGCAATGTGATGAACGAGTCGGCGCGCGCGGCGTTATCGTACGTGCGCTCGCGCGCGGGAGCGCTGGGCTTGGATGACGAATTTTTCAACAAGTCGGATATTCACATGCACATTCCCTCCGGCGCCACGCCCAAAGATGGTCCCTCTGCCGGGGTTACGATGGCGACTGCGCTGGTGTCGTTGGCATCGGGGCGCAAGGTCAAGCCGAATGTGGGAATGACCGGCGAAATCACCCTGCGCGGTCAGGTTCTGCCCATCGGCGGCGTCAAGGAAAAGGTTCTCGCCGCTCATCGCAACGGGCTGAAAACGATCATATTGCCGAAGTACAACGAACAAGATGTGGAAGATGTGCCGGACGAGATCAAAGATGCCATGAAGTTTGTGTATGTGGAAACGGTCGACGATGTGCTGGGTTCCGCGCTCGAAAACGGCAGATCAAACTCGAAAGCGAAAAGTCGTAAAAATGGAAAAGCAAAACCGCATGTCAAAAATTCTGCTCGCCGAAGATGATCACACGATGGTGTCGCTCCTTCAAACGCTTCTAAAAATGGAAGGTTTTGAAGTGGTCACCGCCGATGTGGATTCAGATGTGCCCGCGCTGGCCATGAGTGAAATGCCCGACGTGCTTTTGATGGATGTGCATCTCGGTCAGCATAGCGGCATCGAGATCGTGGCGGCCATCCGCGAGCATGATACGCTTGCCGACCTGCGCATCATTATGACCTCCGGGTTGAATGTGAAAGAGGAGTGCCTGCAACACGGGGCAAACGATTTTTTGCTCAAACCATTTATGCCCGACGACCTGCTTAACCTGATCAAGAAAAACGGGGCATGACGATTCGATTTGGGATTCTGACTCTCTCCGACCGATCCTCGCGCGGCGAGCGGGAGGACGTATCGGGTCCCGCGCTGGCGCGTCGTATCGAAGGGGAGGGCTGGCTCGCCCGTAGACAATTAATACTCCCCGACGACGAACCATCCATACGCGAAACTCTCGCCTCCTGGGCAGACTCCGGCGAGTTGGATGTGATCCTCACCACCGGCGGGAGCGGTTTTGCCCCGCGCGATGTAACCCCCGAAGCAACGCGCGCGGTCATCGAACGCGAAGCGCCCGGTCTTGCCGAAGCGATGCGTTCCGCAAGTTTAAAGATCACGCCTCATGCCATGCTCTCGCGCGGTGTTGCCGGTATCCGCAAGCGGACGATCATTGTCAACCTGCCGGGCAGTCCTAAAGGCGCGGTTGAAAATTTAGAAGTAGTGATGCCATCACTTGCTCATGCTGTTCGATTGTTGCAGGAAGACCCTTCCTCTGAAACAGCGCATTGATCTCCATCGTCCAACTTCTTATAGTATAATCCCGCCGCTTCACAAGAAATTCACCCAACAAGGAAAGCGCGCGCATGATTGATGTCAACGAATTACGCAAAGGAGTCACCTTCGAACTGGATGGCGGACTCTACAAGGTGCTGGATTACAGCCACAATAAAACGGGCCGCGGCAATGCCAACATCCGCATCAAAGCCCGCAACCTGTTGACCGGGGCGAACATCGAACGCACGTTCAACTCCGGGCTATCGGTCCAAGACGTCAGACTCGATTTCCATAATGTCTCCTACTTGTACAACGACGGCGAGTTTTACCATTTCATGGATAACACGACATTTGAACAGCCCGCAGTCAGCGCCAAAATGCTCGGCGAGACCGCGCTTTACCTCAAAGAAGGCATGGAAGTGAAACTCACGTTCTACAACGACGCGCCCTTGGATGTGGAATTTCCATCCACTGTGGATTTGAAGGTTATCGAAGCCGAAACCGCCATTCGCGGCGACACCGCCACCGGCGTAACGAAGAAAGTCAAGACAGAAACGGGGCTTGAGGTGCAGTGCCCTCAGTTTGTAAAGGTGGGCGACGTGATCCGCATCAACACCGAGACCGGTGAATACACCACCCGCGTGTAGCCTTCCTTTGACTTAACCATAAACTTGAGCGAGCGGCTGAGGTAAGTATCGTGCCTGCTCGCTCATCGTTTATTTAGATTTCGAGCCTATACTACCCCGTATGAAGACACCTTATGGCGCAGAATGTCCGTATTTTTACGGCGATTACTTCCGTGGTCGAAACGTGGAGGAATGTCGCCTCTTGAAGTCCGACGGGCAGGCTTGGTCGCGGGATCTGTGCAAATTTTGCCCCGTGCCGGAGATTTCGCGGGCAAATGCCTGTGAGTATATGAAGCTCACGGCAAAAGTTGGTCGTCCGCTTGTGGCGGCATTCATGCGCCGGACGCAGGTTTCAGCCTATTGCGAGAAATCGCGGAAGAAAGTAACGGAGCCGCACGTGGGCTGCGGGGAATGTCACGCTTTGCCATTTAAATTTGAGATCAAACCCTGAAATTGATGAGGGAACTACCTTTGAAGAACTCCATGCCTTTGACTTTGTTGCTCGACCTGGACGATACCCTGCTTAACACAAACCTGCAGGCGTTCATGCCTGCCTATTTTCAAGCGCTGGCTGATCACGTGTGCGGACACGTTCCGTCTGAAAAATTTTTGCGGGCGTTAATTAACGGCGTAAACCGCATGAACGAAAACGAAGATCCCCGCCTGACATTGCGCGAAGTTTTTGAATCGTATTTTTACCCTGCTTTGGGGATTCCCGCGGGTGAATTGCGCGACGTTCTGGAGGATTTTTACGATAGAGTCTTCCCTTCGCTTCATTCACATACTTCTTCCGTCTCCGGCGCAATAGATTTTGTGGACTGGGCAACAACTTCCGCGATGCAGGTTGCCATTGCAACTGACCCGCTATTTCCGATCAAAGCGACACATCACCGTCTGCGCTGGGCCGGGCTGGAACCCGAGCGCTTTCAACTTGTTTCGGCGTTCGAGGATTTTCATTTCAGTAAATCTCACCCGGCGTATTATGCCGAAGTGTTGGGGCGCATGGGCTGGCAGGATGGTCCAGTTCTCATGGTCGGCAATGATCCAACGCGCGATGTTTTGTCCGCGCATAGGCTGGGGCTGAAGACGTTTTTCATCGAAGGCGAGGCAGCCTCCAGTCCCGGAGTTGAAGCGGGTAGGGGGCGGTTGAGCGATGTGCGCCCCTGGCTTGAATCCAGCGACCAGTCTGCGCTTGAACCGTCGTTCAAATCCCGCGATGCGGTGTTGGGAATCCTGGAATCTACGCCGGCGGTCTTGAATCATTTTCTTGGCTTGTTGAATGAGGACGATTTGAAACGCGAGCAATCGCGCGGTGATTGGGCGATGAATGAGGTTACCTGTCATTTGCGCGATACCGAACGCGAGGTACATGCCCTGCAACTCGAATTAATGCTGGAGAAGGTTGACGCGTTTATTCCACGACCCGAAACCAGCGTATGGGCGAGCGAACGCGATTATCTGTTGGAAGACGCTTGCGTGGCCGGCGATGAATTTGCGAACGCGCGCGTGGAATTGCTGGCGCGTGTGAAGTCTCTGCCAGAGGAAGTGTGGTCGCGCCCGGCGCGTCATGCTATTTTTGGACCGACGAACTTTTGTGAAGTGTTGGGTTTTATGGCAGATCACGACCGCTTGCACCTGCAGCAGGTTTGGAGCGCTGTACAAAACTTGCTCGGGGAACGTGTCTAATTGGGTTGGAGCGTGTTTTAAAGCGCAAGCCTTCTGAAGCGTGGAGGCAATAGACGAAGGAGAAACTTGATGAGGAAACGAGTTGTCGTCACGGGGATGGGTTGTATCAGCCCTGTGGGGAATACCGTGCAGGAGACCTGGTCCGCTTTACTTGCCGGGAAATCGGGCGCGGGCGCGATCACCCATTTTGATTCGAGCAAACATAAAACGCGATTCGCGGCGGAGGTGAAAGGGTTTGATCCTGTGGCTGAATTTGGCGCGCGCGAGGCTCGCAAGATGGATCGCTTTACACAGTTCGCCATGGTGACATCTGCCCAGGCGCTCGATCACGCCGGCTTGAAGATCGACGATTCGAATCGAGACCGGGTTGGCGTGTTGATTGGGACGGGGATCGGCGGGGTTGGCACGATGATGGAACAAGCTGAAATTCTGCGCGAACGCGGCGCGGATCGCGTCAGCCCTTTTCTGATTCCCATGATGATCTCAGACAGCGCGGCGGGGATGCTTGCCATTCGTGTCGGCGCGCGCGGACCGAACATGTCTCTTGCCACGGCCTGCGCTTCTGGAAACAACGCCATCGGTGAAGCCGTGGAAATGATTCGGCGTGGCGCGGCGGATGTGATGCTCGCGGGCGCCTCAGAAGCGGCGCTGGTGCCCATCACCATTGCTGGCATGAATGTGATGGGCGCGTTATCCACCCGAAACGACGACCCGCTAACCGCTTCCCGTCCGTTCGATAAGACGCGCGATGGTTTTTTGATGGGGGAGGGCGCGGGGATGTTGATTCTGGAAGACCTCGAATATGCAAAGGCGCGCGGGGCGACGATTCTGTGTGAAATCTCCGGGTATGGGACTACCGACGATGCGCACCATATCTCGGCTCCCGCGGAGAACGGCGCTGGCGCCGCTATTTCCATGAAGTTGGCGCTTGAGAATGCGGAACTTTCACCGACCGATATTCACTATATCAACGCGCACGGAACATCCACATCGTTGAACGACAAGAGCGAGACCGCCGCCATCAAGAGTGTTTTTGGCGAACAGGCGTATGCGATACCGGTCTCGTCCACCAAATCGATGACAGGGCATTTGTTGGGCGCTTCAGGCGCGGTGGAGGCAATCTTTACGATCCGGGCGATCCGCGAGTCGATACTGCCTCCCACAATCAATTACAGCACGCCAGATCCCGAATGTGATCTGGATTACGTTCCAAACCAGCCACGACGTGTTGCGGTGAAACATGCCATGTCTAATTCGTTTGGGTTTGGGGGGCATAACGCCACGCTGGTGATCAGCCGTTACGAGTAACAACCGATGATTTTGGGTGATAGCAAATTTATCCATGCTGTGACTCGCGTTTTTTGCAGGAGAAAGCAATGCCTTACGCACATATAACAGGATGGGGGATGGCGGCGCCCGCAGGGGTGATGACCAATGATGATCTTGCCAAGCTTGTAGACACGAACGACCAGTGGATTCGCGAACGCACAGGGATACGCGAACGACGCATTGCCAGTGAAACAGAGTTTACATCCACGCTGGCGGTGGAGGCTTCGATCAAAGCGCTCAAAGTGGCGAATGTTCGCCCGACGGATATCGATCTGATCATTTGCTCCACATCCACACCGGAATATATGTTCCCTGCAACCGCATGTTTGATTCAAGACCAACTCGGCGCGACCAAAGCGGGGGCGTTTGATCTGCTTGCCGCGTGCACTGGCTTCATCTATGCTTTGAATATGGGCGCGCAAGCGATTCGCAGTGGATCGATCAAAACCGCGTTGATCATTGGCTCCGAAACCCTTTCGCGTTTTGTCAATTGGAAGGATCGAAACACGTGCATCCTTTTTGGAGACGGCGCGGGCGCGTTCGTTTTACAGGCGAGTGAAAGACCCGGCGGCGTGCTTTCCGCTGTGATGCATTCGGACGGTTCGGGCGGCGACTTGCTCACACTGCCTGCCGGGGGAAGTCGTATCCCGGCGACCGAGTCTACTGTCCACGAGGGGTTGCATTGCATCCGAATGGACGGCAAGGAAGTCTTTCGTTTTGCCACGCGTGTTATGGCGTCTGCCACGCTGGAGGCGCTCGATGCGGCAGGACTGAAAACGGAAGATGTGAAGTGGATCGTGCCGCATCAAGCGAACATCCGCATCATTGAAGCGGCGGCGCGCGGACTCAAGCTCCCGATGGAGCGGTTTATCGTAAATCTCGACAGGTACGGGAACACATCAACCGCATCCATCCCGATCGCGATGGTGGAAGCGATTGAAAAAGGGCAGATCAAAGAGGGAGAAAAACTCGTGATGGTGGGCTTTGGCGCGGGGCTTACCTGGGGCGCGCTTGCCGCCGAATGGACAGGACCGCTTCCCAGCAAAGGACACGTCCATCCCGAACAATATCGCAGACTGGGTCGCGTGCGTTCACTGGTGCGGCGCGCCATCCGCTTTATTGAAGGTCTTCTCTATCGCCGCGAACTATAATGGTGGATTAATCACGATTGTGGTACGATACAGCCGAAATCAGTAAAGGAGTAATACATGCTTGGATTACCACGCGGCGCTGAATGGATCATCATCCTGGTGATCGTCATCCTGCTCTTCGGTCCCGGGCGCATCGGCAAGATCGCCGGTGAACTCGGCAGGGGCATCAAGTCCTTTCGCGAGGGGTTGAGCGAAGGCAAACAGGACGCGGAAGACGCAGACTCAAATAACGGCGCGGAAACAAAATAAAACAACAGGCTCTCGTTTGAGAGCCTGTTGTCATTTGTTGGACAGTCGCTTAAAGAGATTTAGAACTTGTCTGGCTTTGTTCGCTTCTAGTAATTAAACTCTTTGACAGATTTGTCTTTCATCAGCATTTCCACAAACTTCTTTTGATTTTTCGGCGAGCCGATCACTTGCCACGTGCTTGTGATCGCGCTTTCCGTTTTTTGTTGGTGCGATTCGACGGCTTTCAGCGAGCACTCTTGGAGCGCTTGTTGGATCTTCTCGATCCCTTTTGTATTTCCCGATCCAATGACCACTTTGTACGTTCGCGCTTCGCGGATGCGGTCGATGCGCCGCTCGACAAGGGGGAAGAAAAACAACACGATCAGCACAACGCCTGTAGATACCAGCGCGAAAGTCAACTCGCCCGCGCCAATTCCCATTCCCAATGCGGCGGAAAGCCAGATCGTCGCCGCGGTGGTCAAGCCGCCGATCTTGCCATGCTCGCGGATGATCGCGCCCGCGCCGAGGAAGCCGATGCCCGTCACGATGTTCGCCGCAATGCGCGTTTGCGTGTTGCCGGGGTCGAGGGTGAGCGAAAGGATGGTGAATAACGCCGAGCCGACCGTGATCAAAATGATCGTGCGAAATCCCGCGGCTTTATCTTGGTACTCGCGCTCCGCGCCGATCAGCCCGCCAACTAAAACAGCCATGCCAAGTTTGATAAGATTGTCAGTGAGTATTGGGTCCATGCGCTAATTTTACAACAACTCTTTTAATTCCGCGATTGATGTGACGGGATTTTTGCACACGAATCCTTCGCATACATACGCGGTTGGCGTTCCGTTTTTCAGCGGACGATCTTTCAACAGCGCAGGCGCATCGTCCGATGGGGGATAGGCGGATGAGGCGATGACGATGTTCGGTCTATATGCGGATCGGACGACTCGAATCAACTCCGACGCGTCTTCGCCGCCCGATTCTCCCACGATTGCAACCTGCTTCACCCGCGCTAACGCGAAATCCGCCGCCGACAGCCAGCGCCCGAACGCGGTGGGGTAGCGAACAGCCATTCCAACAACAAGCCCCAGAGATCTTTCGGCGAGATCGCGGTATTTCCCTTCGTCGGTGAACGCCGCGAGTTTTAGCAATGCCTCGCACGCAAGCGCGTTGCCCGATGGGGTGGCGTTGTCTTGCACATCTTTGGGTCGCAGTAACAGCGCTTCGCCGTCTTTCGACGTGTCAAAAAATCCGCCTGCATCATCGTTGAATTGTTCGATCATTTCATCGGCAAGTTGTTTTGCGGAAACAAACCACTTGTCGTTGAAATCGGTTTGATACAACTCAAGCAGACCAAGGATCAACGCGGCGTAATCTTCGAGGAAAACCGCGTCGGTTGTTTTTCCCTCGCGCCAACTGTGTTTGAGTTTGCTATTGGGTCGCAGTTGAGCGAGCAGAAACTCCGCGCAGCGCGTAGCCAATTTGGTATAGTTACTCTGTAATTCTGTTTCATCAAATATCCTTGCCGCTTCCGCTACCGCCGCGAGCATGAGTCCATTCCATGAGGTAAGAACTTTATCGTCTGTGCCGGGGCGGACTCGCTTTGCGCGCGCGGATAAAAGCTTGAGGTGGCAGTCGGCTAGTTTGGCTGGGACAGTTTGAGAGCTTGCACTGAGCCGCTGTGCTGAGCTTGTCGAAGCAGAAGTCGAAGTGTCGAGTTTGAAGCGGGCGGCGAGGGAGGGGTCGTCTAACGCGCGTTGCAAAACTGTCTTGCCTTCCCAGTTTCCGCGCGTGGTGATTCCGTAAGCCGCTTCAAAGAAATTTGATTCATCGTTGAGTATTGCGCGAACCTCATCGAGAGTCCACACATAAAATTTTCCCTCTTCGTGTTCCGAGTCGGCGTCGAGCGACGAATAGAATCCGCCTTCGGGATGAGTCATCTCGCGTTCAATGAAATCGAGCGTTTCTGTGACGACGCGTTTGAAAAATGGATCGCCCGTGATCTGCCATGCGTGGAGGTACGCGCGCGCGAGCAGGGCGTTATCGTAAAGCATTTTTTCAAAGTGCGGCACGCGCCAGAAATTATCCACGCTGTAACGCGAGAAACCGCCGCCGACCACGTCGTACATGCCGCCGCGAGCCATGGCTCGAAGCGCATGAAAGGAGGATTTGAGAATGGGCGCTTCGTCTTCGCCTACGGCTCCGCTCAGCGCGAAACGACGAAGTAAAAACTCAACCGTCATCGGTTGTGGAAATTTCGGCGCGGAACCCCAGCCGCCGTTGCCCCAGTCATAATTATCGAGCAGATTTTTCGCCGCCGCGTCAAGATGCTCTTGCGTGAACGTCGAATCGGATTGAAGATTGACGTTGAGCGCATGCTGAAGATGAGTTGAAACTTCATCGCCGACGCGCGCGGCTTCGCTTTGTTGTTCCTTCCATGTGCGGGCGATCCCAGCCAGAACGTCTCTGAACGAGGGCGTGTTGTACCGCGCGACGGGCGGAAAGTATGTCCCCGTAAAAAATGGTTTGAGATCGGGCGTGAGAAACACCGACATGGGCCAGCCGCCCGAACCCGTCATCGCGACGGTGGCTTGCATGTAGATCGCGTCGAGGTCGGGGCGTTCCTCGCGGTCCACTTTGATGTTGACGAAATGTTCGTTCATGAACGCGGCTGTTTCGGTATCTTCAAACGACTCGCGCGCCATGACGTGACACCAGTGGCACGCGGCATATCCAATGCTGAGGAAGATCGGTTTGTTTTCGATTCGCGATTTGTTTAACGCTTGTTCGCCCCAGGGATACCAATCTACGGGATTGTTTGCATGTTGAAGCAGGTAGGGAGAAGCTTCCGAGATAAGGTGATTTGGCATGAGTTACCTTTATGTTTAATGGGCAATCGTCGAGATGGATTATAGCCCATGCCAATTTTCCATGGAAACAACACGGCGCTCCAAACGGAGCGCCGTGTTCGACTGGGTTACCTTTCAACGCTTATCAATACCGCTCGTATCATCAAACGCTTTTTGTACGTGTTGGTTTTTGCGTCGTACTCTTTACATGTGAGCAAGGTGAGCCATGCCTTCTCTTCGTGCTTCATGACAGACGCGTCGTTTGGCTTCACAACCTCGCTTGCGCGAATTTCATAGATATATTTCGCGCCGTACGCGTGGATGATGATCTGATCGCCGTAGTTGAGTTTGCTCAGGTTGAAGAACGGACCTGGCGCGCCGTTGTATCCATAGACGTGTCCCGTCAGCACGCTGTTGCCGTTCCAGGATGGGAATGCGCTTCCTTCCAGCCATCCAGCCTGATTTCCCAACCACGAAACGTTCCACTCCCCGTCTTTCAGCGGAACGCCCACGATCGGCATTTTGATTCCCAGCGAAGGGATCTCCACGATCAGACCGTCGGTCTGCGTATATTGCTCGGGCGCGACGTTGCTCATATCCGTCTTCACGAAGGGAGCAAAGCCGGTGTCGGGCAGATCATTGGGGAGCCTGCCGTCGATGTTCACCGTATCCGACACTCCGTACACGTTCACGGCGTCTAGCGGATCGTACCAGCGTTCTGTCGATTCGACATTGTGAACGCTCAACTGGACCGGTAAGCCGCCGACGCCCGGATCGATCGGCAGGGAAGTCCAGGCAACGGAGCCGGTGTTCGCGGCTGGCGCGCTTAACAAGCGCGCATCAAAAGTAATGGTGGATGTTGCGCCCAAGGGGAACAAATCCCATTGGAAGATCAGGTTGGAGGTTGCTCCCGGATAAGCGGGCGGCGCTGGGGTGGTAGGCGCAAGCCCGGTGTAGACAACCGAACCGGGAACATACTCAAGCGAAGGAGGCAGGATATCCGTCACCACAACGTCAAAGGCATCCGTTGAGCTTTGGATGGTGTGCTCGATCGACAGTGTGAACCGAATTGTCGATCCTACGAGTACATTGCTGGATGGCGTCGCAGTTTTATCAATGGTCAGGTCGGGCTCTAATATCCGCACGTTTGGCGCGCTGGCGGTGAAGGAGCCTCCCGTCCACGCCCAAGTGACGCTGTTATTCAATGTGTCGCCATCTTGATTCTCTATCACGTCCAGAACAATGGCGCGATAGCGGACCAGCAGGGTTGAGGGGGTCGCTTGCGCGGCTATATTACCAATGGTGAAAACTACCTGCCTGCCCGGGTTCGCCGGGTTGGCTACCGGGTCGCCTGGGTCGGTGATGGAAGATACGGTTATAGACGGGCAAACAGCCGCAGTTTGATCGACGCCCGCCACTTCCACATATAGACAGTCTACGAGGGCAAGACCTTTGTCCATCTGATCGGTGACGGTAACGTTTGCCAACGGCGTTCCGACAGGCAGGTTGATCGTCACTTCGTAGGTGATAATCTCGCCAATGGCGACATCCGTTCCGGCGGTGAATGCTTCGCTTGTGGAGGCGATTGATTTGACAAAACCGCCGCTGTTGCCTACGAAGCCGAAGTCGAGGGAGGGATCGTAGGTGGTGCCGGTGGCGTTGGTGACGGTGTTGACGGTGGCGGCGTTGCCCGGGGTGAGGGTGACGTCGGAGCTGGAAGCCTGACCGGCGGCGGTGCCGATGCCGTTGTCGTTGTTGTCGACATTTTGGTTGGCGTCGGTGGTGTCGCCGTTGTTGGCGGTATCCACCGTGCTGGAATACCCGACGGGCGGGGTGACGCGCACAATGTAATCGCCTGCGGGCAAGCCGGAGAACAGGTAGGTTCCGCCCGCGCCGGTGGTGACGCCGCCCGCGCCATCGTCTGCGGTGCCGAGGATGCCATCGGTTCCGACGTTGATCTCGGTTGCGCCGTCAGCGGCGAAGAGTTGAACGGTTGCGCCAGCGAGGGGAGTTTCCCCGGCGTTGAAAGCGCCGTCGTTGTTGGCGTCGACGAAGACCAGGTTGCCCAACTGCCCGCGATAGAAGCCGAAGTCGACAGTGCGATTGCTTTGATCGTTGGGCGATTCGCCGGGCGGGTTGGTGGGATCGGCGTCGGCGTCGGTGATGGGTTCGTTGGCGGTGGGACCGAGCGTGATGGCGCCGCTGAGGACCGCGCCATTGAAAGCGCCCGCGGTTTGGCGCGTGCCGTTGTCGTCGCTGTCGGTGTTATTGTCGGGATCGGGGGCGGCGGTTTCGTTCACGACACCCGTTCCGTTGAGGGTGGTGCCGCTGCTCCAATAGCCGGTCAGGGGTCCGCCGTTGAGTTGGCTGGCTGGGATGACTACCACGTAATCGCCCGCGGCCAGGTTGTCGAAGCGGTAGTAGCCGCCATTGGCGGTGACAGCCGTCCCGAGGACTGCGCCGGTCGGATTTCCGCCCGCGTCTGCGGCGTACAGTTGAACTGTCACGCCGTCGACGCCCACTTCCGTTCCGTTGATCGCGCTGGAGTTGTCGGTGTCGAACCAGACGCGGTTGCCGAGGCTGAAGAGGGGTAGAACTGTTAAAGTGTCGGTGGCGGGATCGTTGTTGGTTATGCCGCCGTCAGCGGTCAATGCGCCGGCGGGGATGGTGTTCACGTATGTGCCGGGGCGCGTGCTGATCACGTCAACAGTGATTGCGCAACTATCGCCGGGAGAACCAAGCGCCGTTAAACCGCCGCCGCTCAATTGAATTGTCTGTGAGCCGGGGGTGGCGGTTAGCGTTCCGCCGCAACTGTTGGATGCGTTTGCGGGGTTGGCAACTTCCAAGCCGTCGGGCAGTGTGCCGGGCAGATTATCTGCCAATCCCATGTTTACCACTGGCACGTTACTTGTGTTGCGGATGGTGATGGTAAGGGTGGATGGCTGGTTGGTCAACACTTGCGCGGGATTAAAGCTTTTAGTCACGCTTACGCCCGGCAGGTTGGTGAGGGACGCTTCTGTAGGGTCGGGGTTGGAAACTCCGTTGAAGGTGGTGACAGCCCCAGCGGGAATCCGATTCGTGAGATTCCCGTTGACGTTCATCACCACTCGCAGGGTCAGCGTGCAGGATGAATTCGGCGGCAAAACTCCCCCGCTAAAAGAGAAGGATGAGTCGCCCGGGTTGCCGATCAGAATGCCGCCGCACGTTCCGGTGTTGAACGTCACCGGATTGGCGAGTTGCATGCCAGCGCCTAGCAGGGTCATATCGTCGGTGAAGGCGATGCCGGTCAATGTTGCGGTGATGTTGGGATTAATTAACTGCACGCTCATGGTGGAGTAGGCGCCGCCATAAACCAATACAGGGTTGAAGCCTTTGACGATACCCATGGTCAAATTTTGAATGGTTAAGATTGCCGACGCATTCGCTCGTGGCTGGATCACAGTGCCGGTGCTTTGAACGGTACCAGACACATTAGCAACGGGAATGGTGTTTGTCTGTGTGCTTTGTGATACAGGGGAACTATCCAAGCCGACAACGTCCACCGTGATGGTGCATAAACCCGGCACGGCGCCCACTTGGGCAGGGACTGTGCCACCCGTCATAAGAACCTGGTTGGAGCCGGGATTCGCCGTGATCGTTCCGCCGGTGCACGTTGTGCTGGCGTTAGGCGTCGCGGCAACGCGGATGCCATCGGTGACGGTACCGGGAAGGTTGTCTGTCAATGAAACGTTGATCAATGGCGAGTTGACGGTATTTTCCAGGGTGATCGTCATCGTGGATGATCCGCCTGCCTGCACAACGGTTGGGTAGAACGCCTTGGTTACGTTGAGGCTCGTAACGCGAATGGTTGCGGATGTCGGATTAAGATTAGTGCGTCCTTCGATTGTGGTGATTGCGCTCGCGGGGATTGTATTGGTATAAGATCCAGGCGCTGTGGAAGTGACCCAAACATCGATCAAGCAACTGAGTCCCGCGCCGAGCACGTCAGCCGCTGTATTCGTAAAGGTGATGGTATTTGTTCCATTGACAGCGGTCAGTGTTCCGCCCGGGCACGACTCGGCCGGCGCAGGCGGGTTGGCGATAACCAGACCCGGGGGCAAGGTGTCGGTGAGGCTGATGCCTGAAATGGAAACATCAGCAGGCGCCGCGATTGTGATGCGCAAGCGGCTTGTTTGTCCGGGTGAAATGGGGTTGGTTTGAAATGCTTTTAGAATCCCTACCGGTAGGTTGGCGGAATTGATAACAACCAGATCGGGATTTGTGCTGAACCCGGCATGTCCAACTCCCTGATCGTTGATAATAGAGTTGGCGGCAATCGCGTTATCATATGAGCCGGCGGTGTTGCTTGTGATCGTGAATACAATGGTGCAACTTCCGTTGGCGGGAATTGTGCCGCCAGTGAGAGTTACCGAGTTGGCTGTGTTTGTCACCGCTCCGCCGCACTGCGGGCTTGCGGGCACGCCAAAAACAGTGAGCCCTGCTGGTAACCCATCGGTAAAAGTGACACCAGTCAATGGGGTGCTACTGCGGTTGGTTAGGGTGATGGTTACTGTGCTTGTGCCGCCAACAACGATCGTGGCTGGCGAATAGGCTTTGGTTCCCACCAGCGCGCGATTGACGATGAGATTGGCGGTGGCTGGCGTAAAATTGGTGACAGGCTGATCTGCCGTCAAAGTGTTGGCTGGGATAGTATTGGTCGCTCCTGGGTTTGGAGCATTCGTATTCAACCCGGCTTGAACTGGAATGGAAATAA
>JAEURC010000096.1 GCA_016789025.1 Anaerolineales bacterium | reverse complement strand
GCTGATGAACATTTTGCGGGTTTCGAAACTCTTTCATTGGGGAACTCCTTAGCGGCGTCATTCTGAGCGAAGCGAAGAATCTCCTTCACGGTGCAAGAGACCCTTCGCTATCGCTCAGGGTGACATTTTGATATGGCTTCTAGCAAATATTATATAATGATTTCAGGAACAGAAAACAACCATGGATATATCCCAAACGCTCCACGTCACCAACCGCAAAGACTGGCGGAACTGGCTGAAGAAAAATTACAAGTCCGAAAAAGATATTTGGCTGGTCTATTACAAAAAAGCGACGGGCAAGCCGCGTATCGAGTATAACGACGCCGTGGAGGAAGCCCTGTGCTTCGGCTGGATTGACAGCATCGCCAAGAAATTGGACGAGGAACGCACCGCGCAACGATTCTCGCCGCGAAAACCTAAGTCAAGTTACTCGCAAGCCAACATCGAGCGATTGCGGAGTTTAGTTGCGAAGAAGAAAGTTGTGAAAGAAGTAGCCGATTCCTTGGGCGATCTTTTAGACGAAGGGTTCGTCATCCCGCCTGATATTTTGAAAGCGATCAAGTCAAACAAACCAGCGTGGAAGAATTTCCAGAAGTTCTCAGACTCGTACAAGCGGATTCGGATTGCGTTTATTGCTGGAGCGCGTCATCGCCCCGAGGAGTTCAAGAAGCGACTACGACACTTCATTGAGATGACGGAGAAGAATAAGATGTTTGGGTTTGGCGGGATCGAGAAGCATTATTAGGAGGTAACGTGAAGTCAACTATAATTTCTAAAATCTGCTCAATGCCCAAAGAATTCTACAGCCGCATGGACAAAAGCATAATTCAGATATTCAATGAAACTGGTTATCTCAAAGAAACAAAGGCTGTTTCAAAAGAATCACTGATTGACTATTTACAAAACAATCCTGAAATGATAACGGAATGGGAGAATTATTCAGCAGATAAACGATATTCACCAAGCTGGTATTTCATAAATGATGGCTCTGAATGGATCGTTGGCTACGCAAGCGTTCCAAGCCAAGAACAAAAGAAGGTCTTCCAGTCAAAATTTGAAGCATGTGCTGAATTTATTCTTCACGAACTCGAAAAGTTCACTGAACAAGCGCCGCGACCATGACTTATGTTTTCCCCTTCACCTCCGCGCGGACAACTTCTACGCGCAGGTTGAATGCACCCCTACCCTTCCACACTCACACTATCCACAATCCCTACAATGACCGAGATCACACATCCATCAGGGATTCCCAACACTTGGCGCGCGCCGTTCCCTTCGCGGTTGACCAGCACTGTGTCGCCGATCCCTGCCTGTGAGTTGTCAAGCGCGATAAAATCATCGTCAGGCTTTTCGCCGTCTACGAGCAATGGCTGGACAACGAGGAGTCTACGATTTTTGTAGTGCGCGTGGCTGATGGTGGTGACTATTGTTCCGACGACTTTGCCAAGGATCATATTTTCATCAAATCTCGGTGGTCGAGTAGGGCGAAGCCCGTATCGAGACCACCACGCCATAAAGTAATTTTTGTTGAATGAATAATCTTGAAACTTGGTGGTCTCGATACGTCCCGCGATGCTTCGTCTTCGTGGCGCTAAGGCCCACTCCGCTCAGCACTCGCGGGACTACTCGACCACCGAGGCAACAATTAAGTGAATTTATTCTGTCCAGCCTTCAACGTATACTCAAACTCGCCATCGGGCTTCACTTCTAACTCATCCACGATGCCGACCAACGCCAGGTCAATTGGCACGAACTTTTCATCTCTCATTGCAAGCGCGGCTTCACGCGAACGGACCATCACGCACAGATCGCCAACACCCGCTTGGACAACGTCCGCGGCGACTTGCAGGACGCCGATAGGTTCGAGTCGCTTGTTCAACGGTTGGACGACGAGCAACTTCACGCCGTCAATATTGGGATATTTGATCGTGCAAACCGCGTTGCCTTTGACGCGTCCAAATAACATGATTATTTCTCCCCGATTCGTACTGCGACATTTATGTCGCAATTTGCTGGCGTGCGACATGAATGTCGCGGTACGGGGAAAGTCATCATTTCATCCCCGTCGCTTTGAGCGTGCGCTTGATGATCGCGTCGAGTAAAGACGCGTCCACTTGATTCCCAAGTTTCGCGGCAACTTTCTCGCGGATGCGTTTTTCGAGTTCGACTCCCCTCTCCCTTTTCGCTCCCTGCGGGAGTGCTTCGCGAGGAGAGGGGCTGGGGGCGAGAGTCGGCTGAGGCTGGGAAGATACCGAAGAAACTGAATCAACCATCCCTGTGGAAAGACGCGGCTTCACATCCGACAAATAAGGTCGCACGGGCGCGGCGGGCGGAGAATCATCTGCAAGCAAACCCAACGTCCGCGCTTTCTCGAATGCGAGATCGGTCAACACAACATCGTCGTTCATTTGCAACGATTTGACGCCGTTGTGAAAAAGTTCTTCGATATCTTTATCGGTATAAAATTTTTTGCTCATGATTTGCGAAATGTGATCTTGCCATCGGCTTCGAGCGAATCGATGATCGCCATGATGACCGCGTCCACTGGCGTGTCTTTTGTGATGTTCGTTTGCCGCGCCGATGAGCCCGACGCGGTGAGCACCAGATCGCCGACGCCCGCGTCCACCGTGTCAACTGCGACATACGGCTTGCCCGACACCGCGCCCGTTTCGTCGGACTGCCGCAAGATGAGCAATTTGCGCCCGTGTAATTTTTCGTCTTTGATGGTGGATACCGTTGTGCCGATCACTTTTGCGATGAACATGATTTTCTCCAGACTTTGCCACAGAGATCACAGAGAACTCTGAGATTTAATTCTCAAAATCTCTGTGATCTCTGTGGCTAATCGTCAATAACTTTTTGCGGATGAAATTCCCGCTTCTTTCTTCCCTTCAACCTGGTCGCTCGGACCCTGAATGATCTTCACCCCCGCCGACGCGCCGATGCGAGTCGCGCCCGCTTGGATCATGCTCTGCGCATCTTCAAACGTGCGGACTCCGCCCGAGGCTTTGACACCCATCTGCGGACCGACCGCCTTGCGCATCAACTCCACATCGTGGACAGTCGCGCCGCCGCCCGCGAATCCCGTAGACGTTTTAACAAAGTCCGCGCCCGCTTCTTTCGACGTGAGGCTTGCGATGGTTTTCTCTTCATCGGTTAGCAACACGGTTTCGATAATGACTTTCACGATCACGCCATGCGCGTGCGCCGCCTTGACCACGCCGCGAATATCTCTTGCAACGGTTTCAATATCGCGCGCCTTCAACGCGCCGACGTTGATCACCATGTCAATTTCCGTCGCGCCTTGTTTGATGGCAGTCTCTGTTTCAAACGCTTTCGATTCGGACGATGTCGCCCCAAGCGGAAAACCGATCACGGTGCAGACTTTCACATCCGAGCCTTTGAGCAGTTCGGCGCACAGACTCACCCACGTCGGGTTCACGCACACGGACGCGAATCCGTATTTGCGAGCCTCGTAGCAAAGTTGGGCGATCTCCTGTTGCGTGGCGTCGGGCTTGAGCAAAGTATGATCAATCATCTTCGCCACCGCCAACTCCTGCGGAATCGCTCCCAACGTGGACGAAATTCTCTCCGCGCCCGCGCTGACCACATTGCCAACGTCATCGAAACACGTGCGGACACACAACCCATCCACGCAATCGAGCTTGCAGTGATAGGCTTCAGGATTGCTCGCGCGCGTCTCTTCCTCCATCATCGCGGCAAGAACTTCGTGAGTGATTATTTCTACGAGTTGTTCAACGAGTTTTGGGTCGGGTTTCATAATACTCTCACCGTCATTGCGAGCGAGCGTTAGCGAGCGAAGCAATCTCCGTCATCGTGTAGGAGATTGCTTCGTCGTCGCTCCGCTCCTCCTCGCAATGACGAGGTTACTTTAAATACAATTTCTCTACCGATTTTATCTTATCCACGCGCTTTGTGTGACGGTCGCCGCCGAAATCGGTGGTGAGCCAGACTTTCACGATCTGCTTTGCCAGGTTGACGCCGATCAAGCCTGCGCCGAGGGTCAGCACGTTCGTGTCGTTGTGTTCGCGGCTGTTCGTCGCGGATGAAACATCGTACGCCATGCCTGCTCGCACGTTGGGAACTTTGTTCGCCACGATGCAACTGCCGATGCCCGCGCCGTCAATCATGATTCCACGCCATGCGCGACCCGTCCCTACCATCTGCGCGACGGAGTGCGCGAAGTCGGGATAATCCACTGGCTCTTTGCTGTTCGTGCCAACGTCCATGACGACGAAGCCAAGCGACTCGATTTCCGTTTTGAGGATTCCCTTCAATTCGAATCCGCCGTGGTCGGCGCCGAGGGCGACGATCCGCTTCGCTACGGGTGAGGCAGGCTGAGGGTCGGTTTGAGGCGCACCTGTCATATTTCTGACCACGTTCTGCACGATCTGTCGGATCTCATTGTCGTCCATGCTTTGATTATCTTCGTGTTGAGGGGATGCGTCAAGTGAGATAAACGAAACACAATTGGGCTATAATCCCGAAGAAGGAGATAGGACATGACACCCTCACCTATTCGCTCGCTCGATGAACAACGCAAAGAATTCTCACAAGACCGATTGCTTGCCATGCCAATTGCGGGAACCATTGCATGGGCAATCATCGGTATTGCCAGTAATTTCGTTTCCACGATGCTCGCGGCGTGGATTCTGTTCATTTGTACAGGCTCGATCTTCGGGTTAGGACTCCTCGTCGCCCGTTTCACTGGCGAAGACTTGCTCGGTAAGACCCGTGTCAACGAATTTGACAAGCTCTTCTTTCAAACCGTATTGATGTCGTGGCTTGTATTTGCCATCGCCATCCCTTTCTTTATGATTGAACCGACCTCCCTGCCGCTTAGCGTAGGCGTCCTGGCTGGATTGATGTGGCTTCCACTTTCATGGATCATTCAGCATTGGATTGGACAATTCCACGCGTTCGCGCGCACCTTTCTCGTGACCGCCGCATGGTTCGTTTTCCCCGATCTACGCTTTGTGGTCATTCCTGCGATCATTGTTGTTATTTATCTGATCACGATCTACGTGTTGATCAAACGCCCGCGACCTCAATAATCCATGAACAAACTCGCGTCTCCAGCCTCAGACGAATACGCGGAATTCTACGCGGGCTACGTGCAACGCGCGGCGTCAAAAGGCGACGTGCTTGCCGCGCTGTCGAATCAAATTGACGAGATTCAAGCCGCGCTTGGGAATCTTTCGGATGAACAAGCTCTCTTCCGCGACGCGCCGAAGGAATGGTCAATCAAAGAGGTGATGGGACATCTCAACGACGTGGAGCGCGTCTTTTCGTACCGACTCTTGCGCGTCTCACGCAACGATGCGACGCCGCTCCCAGGCTTTGAGCAAAATGATTATGTGCGCGAGGCGGGGTTTGATTCGCACCCGATCAAAGATTTGATTCAAGAGTTCGAGCATCTGCGGCGCGCAAACATTTTATTGATCCAAAACATGAGCGATGAAGCCGCGCTGCGAGTCGGCGCCGCCAGCGGATACCCCGTCAGCGCGCGGGCGTTGATCTACATGCTGGTCGGTCACGTGGATCATCACATGGAAAGTTTGCACGAGAAATATTTACCGTTTGCAAAATGATATTCCAACCGCCTCCGCCCCCGCCTGACGCCCCATCCTGGCTCGCGCTCGGACCGATGACTTTGATGATCGGCATCACGTTCCTGATGCAGGCGGTCATCATCCTTACGAGTTCGTTTGTCATTCGGGAATATCGAGGCGTGAAGGTGTTTTTTCTTTCCACGCTTTTTCTGTCTGCGGGGTTTTTCCTTATTTTGTTTCATCCTCAATTCGGGTTTGCGATCGGCATAACATCCAACATCGCCATCTACACGGGCAACATGCTCATGTATCTGGCGATCTGCCAGTTCAGAGAAAAACCGCCGCAACGCTGGATCCTCTATGGCTTGATCCCGCTTGGCTACTTTGCTTTACTGCTTACATTTTTTCTTCGCATCCCCATTAACGTGATCACCGAACTGGCGAACATTCCCATAAGCGCGGCGAGCGCGTACACTCTTATACGCTCTAACAACAAAACTTTTCGGTTGAGCGCCTACCTCACTGCCTTTCCTCTCTTTCTTTATGCGCTGGTTTCGTTAATTAAAATGATCACTGCGCTGGTGTCTCCAGCCGAGATAGCGCCTGGGCAAACAGCGACCAACTCGTTATCCATTCTGATCGTTTATATCCTCAGCTTTTTATGGGTAGGGGGCTTCATCTTCATGATCAGCCAGCGTCTGCAATTTCATTTGAATGAACTCGCGATGAACGACATGCTCACGCGCGTCCGCAACCGCCGCGCCATGCACGAACTGCTCGATTACGAATTGCGCCGCGCCGAACGCCGCGTGAAAGATTTCTCGGTCATCCTGCTCGACGTGGATCACTTCAAACGCGTCAACGACACATACGGTCACGACACAGGCGATGAAGTGTTGACGTGGATGGCGGCAAACCTGCAGCTTTCCGCGCGCGTCGAAGATACGGTTGCACGTTGGGGCGGCGAAGAATTCTTGATCCTGCTTCCCGCCACCGCGCTCGAGGAAGCAGTGGACGTTGCAGAACGGATGCGCGCGCACATCGAGTCGGCAACTTTCGCTTTCAAAGACGTTACCTTGAAGATCACTTTCAGCGCGGGCGTCTCATGCTCGAAAGAACATCCCGATGTGGATGAATTGTGCAAGATCGCCGATCAGGCTTTGTATCTTGCCAAACACACGCGCAACCGAGTCGTTTCACAGGAACAAATCACAGAATGAAGACGCCTTACTTCATCGAACCATTTGTGGACACAGGACTCGGCAACTCCGCCTATTTGATCGGGTCGCACGATACCAAAAAAGGGATTCTGATAGACCCGCTTCGCGACGCGGACCGCTACCTGCATACGGCGTCCCAGCTTGGTCTAACACTGACGCATGTCCTCGACACGCACCTGCACGCGGATTTCATCTCGGGCAACCGCGAGATCGCGCGTCAAACCAACGCGGTCATCGGCGCAAGCGCGGAGGCGAGACTCGGCTTCGATCACAATCCGCTCGACGAACATTCAGTGATCGACCTCGGCGCGTTCCAGATCCGCGTAATGACCACGCCAGGACATTCGCCAGAGCATGTTTCATATCTCGTCACTGACGCGGACGGCAAAACTCCCTCCGCGTTGTTCAGCGGAGGCGCACTCATCGTCGGCGGCGCGGCACGGACGGATTTATTGGGGCACGAACACACTCACGCGCTCGCGCACGACCTGTATCACACGATTCACGACAAGCTATTAAAACTTCCCGACGAAGCGGATGTGTTTCCGACTCATGGCGCGGGATCGTTTTGCGTCGCGCCTGCATCGAATGATCGGACGACAACGATTGGGCACGAACGGAAAACAAATCACCTTGCACAGCAAATGAGCGAGGAAGAATTTATCAAACGTTCGTTGTTGAATCTACCCGCTTACCCAACCTACTACAAATACATGCGCGGACTCAATCAGCGCGGCGCGAAAATTTTGGGCGGCGTTCCGATTTTGAAGCCGCTGACGGCAAGCGAAGTCAAGTCGTTGATGGACGATGGCGTTGTCGTGTTGGATATTCGCCATCAAAAAGAATTTGGCGCGGGACACGTTCCCAACTCGTTCGGCATCCGCATGGATGCGCCGCTCAACGTCTGGGCGGGCTGGGTGATTCCGTTCGGGAGTCGAATCATCCTCCTAGGGGCGAACCAGAATGAAGTGTCCGAAGCGACGCGGCAACTCATCCGCATTGGTTACGACGATCTCGTCGGCTATCTCGATGGCGGAATCGAATCGTGGGCGCGGGAATATCCTGTTGAAACTGTCCGCAGTTTGAGTCCCAAAGAATTGAAAGAGCAATTGAATGACGTGACGTTGATTGACGTGCGGCGACTCTCGGAATGGGAGAGCGGGCACATCGCGGGCGCGATCCATTTTGAGGGCGGGCGCATCGCGTGGGAGGAATTGCCGTTCGCGAAAAATAAACCGCTGGCGATCCAATGCGCGAGCGGAAATCGTTCGATGATCGCGATCTCCGTGCTGAAGCGGCGCGGCTTTCGCAACTTGATTCAAGTTGACGGCGGCATCAACAAGTGGAAGATGAATGGATTTGAGGTAATGCAAGATAAAATGCCGTTGATAAGAATTTGATTTTCGTAGGGGCGGACTTATATGTCCGCCCGTAAGTTATTAATTTATTCCATCAAGGGCAGACACGCAGGTCTGCCCCTACAAAATTATGCCATCCATCGAAGCCAACCACGCTGAATCTCTGCCCAAAACCAACAGTTTGATCTCGCGTCTTGTAAGTCTCATTACTCTTCTGTGCCTCATCGTTATCGTTGGTTTAACCATCGCGACGATAATCGCGATTGCGGTTCCGCAATGGTGGTTAGGAGACCTGCTCGGTCACTTGCGTATCCATTATGGAGTCGGATCGTTGGTTTGTGCAATCTGGTTTCTTTCATCTCGAAAGCGGGTTGCTTTATTGGCATTCATTCCAGCGCTGGTTAATTTGAGCATCCTTCTCCCACTCTACAATTCGCCTTCGCCTACGCCATCCAGCCAGCACACACTTCGAATCCTTCATTACAACCTCGACAAAAATGCTCCCTCGCATGATCAAGCGTTTGCCTATTTACGCGAACATTCAGCGGATATTCTATTTTTGCAGGAAGTCACCCCAGAGTTAGCGGATAAGTTTTCAACCGAACTCCCAAATTATCGCGCGATCTACGTGGAATCGCTTCCGAACACTCATGGGTCTGCTTTTCTTATTTCTACGTCCACCACTCTGACCGTGCAATCTACAGAAACGATCCATCTGCCTGAAACATCCCCGCGCCCGTTGATTACCACGACGATCATCTGGAACGATCAATCGTTGACGGTGCTTAGTTTTCACGTCATTCGTCCAAAAAATATCTACACGGAAAATATCCAAGAGATCGAATATGCCGCAGCGGCAGATTGGGTTACAACTGAACGGCAAAGCGGTATCCCAATCGTAGTGATCGGAGACTGCAATTCAACTCCATGGTCTGCGCGCGTTCAAAATTTCCTCAGCGAAAGCGGCTTGCACGATTCCAGTATTGGATTTGGATATCAACCTACCTGGTCGACTGGATTTCCTCTTATATTCGGGCTTCCAATAGATCATGCCTTCGTAAGTTCAGAACTTGCGATTCAAGATCGAGCAGTCGGTCCCCAACTCGGAGGCGACCATGCTCCGCTTTGGGTGACCATAGCACTTGTAAATGACGAAAAATAGTAAATTGATATATACTGTTTTACGATCGTAATTTCAACGAGAAAGTTTTTCCTTTCAGATCATGCCATCCATCGAAGTCAACAACTCCTTATTGCTCAAGCCGCCGTCCTTGGCGGCGAGGACGCCGCCAAGAGCAGATTGAAACTATGTCCTCTATAGAAGTCACCAACCTCCAAAAAACATTTCAGACCAAACGCAAAGCCGCAGGGATGCGCGGTTCTCTGCGCGCGCTATTCAAGCCTGAATACAACACGGTCGAAGCCGTGCGCGGACTCTCCTTTCAAATGGAAGCGGGTGAACTGCTCGGCTTCATCGGTCCGAACGGCGCGGGAAAGTCCACAACGATAAAAATTCTCACGGGGATTTTGCATCCCACAAGCGGCGATGCGAAAGTGCTTGGCTTCGTCCCGTGGAAAGAGCGGCAGAAACTTGCCTATCACATCGGCACGGTATTCGGTCAACGCCCGCAGTTGTGGTACCACCTCCCCGCCATTGACACGTTCATGCTGTTCGGAAAAATCTACGAACTCGATGACTGCGAGACGAAAAAACGGATTTCGTTTTTATCCGAAGCATTCGAGATTCGGGATCTGCTGGAGACTCCCGTCCGCAAACTTTCGCTCGGTCAGCGGATGCGCTGCGAAGTCGCCGCCTCGCTTCTTCACCGCCCCAAACTGCTTCTGCTCGATGAGCCTTCCATCGGCTTGGACGTGGTCGCCAAGCAACACATCCGCGACGCGATCCGCACCATGTCACAGGAGGAAAAGGTAGGCGTCCTGCTCACCTCCCACGACGCGGGTGATCTCGAAGCGTTGTGCCGTCGCGTGATCATCATCAACCACGGACAGATCGTCTACGAAGACAAGGTCTCGAATCTCAAACGTAAATTCCTCACGCGCAAAATGGTCGAGGTCCGTTATGCGGAAGAAGTGCCGCCAACGTTTTCGATTGACGGAGTTGAGATTCTCAAAGTTGGAAGTTACGGCGTGAAATTGCGATTCGACACAACCAAAACCCCCGTAGACGCGGTCATGGCGCATCTTTCACAGGCTGGCGAATTGGTGGACATCACCGTATCCGATCCACCATTAGAGGAAGTGATCGCGAAGATTTATACGGCAAACTCGGTGGTCGAGTAGCTTGTTCTCCCGCAGTTGAACTGCGGGAGAAACGAGGCGTATCGAGACCACCATGCCGTAACGTAATTCTTGTTGCACGATTTCTCTTGAACACCAGTTGGTCTCGATACGTCCTTCGTCTTCGCTACCGCTTCGACAAGCTCAGCGCGGCGGCTTCGCTCAGGACTACTCGACCAACAGAGTTATAAATGAAAAAATACCTCTCCATCCTCACGATGCAGATCATCAACAACATCGCCTACCCAGGAGATTTCCTCGGCAGGTCTATCAGCATTGCCACGTTCATCTTCATCTTCGCGGGGTTGTGGGGAACCACATTCACTATCGCGAACACGGACGCGATCAACGGGCTAACGTTTCCCAACATGGTCTGGTACTTTATGATGGCAGAAACCCTTGAACTCGGCAGACCGCGCATCAACCGAACGATCTCGGAACAGGTCAAGAACGGCGAGGTCGCGTACATTTTGAACAAGCCATACAACTTTCTTCTGTATCATTTCTCGGCTGGACTTGGCGATGGCGCGGTGAGAATGACCCTCAACTTGATCGTCGGTTCCATCGTCGCGTGGATTCTCGCAGGCGCGCCTCCCGCACCGTTGGGCTGGCTCATGGCATTCGTCACGTTGATCGGCGCGTGGATTCTTCACTTCTGCTTCATGGCGTTGATCGGTCTCGCCGCGTTCGTTGTGGAGGAAACCAACTCATTCGAGCTGATCTACCAAAAGTTAGTTTTCATCCTCGGCGGATTTCTATTCCCACTCGATATGTTCCCCACATGGCTGCAGAATATTGCCTACGCGCTCCCCTTCCCATACATGATGTACGCGCCCGCGCGGCTGTTCGTCAAGCCCGACGTTGATCTGTTCTGGCGTATGCTCGGCGGACAAGCGATCTGGGTTACCGTTTTTGTATTCATCCTAGCTTTCGTCTATCAACGCAGTGAAAAATATCTCACGGTGAACGGCGGATAACATGAGACAGGTCAAATTCATTTTCGCCCTATGGAAAGCCAACCTGCAAGCCGCGATGGAATTCCGCGCGGCGTTCTTCACGCAGATCATCTTTATGATGATCAACAACGGCGTTTATTTCATCTTCTGGATCTTGTACTTCGACAAATTCAACGCGGTGCGCGGCTGGGACATCAACACGATGATGCTCCTCTTCGGCATCACCGCCAGCGCATGGGGCATCGGCGCGTTTTTCTTCGGCAACTTCATCTCCCTCGCCGAAGTCATCGTGGGCGGACGACTCGATTACTACCTCTCGCTTCCACGCCCTGTCCTTTTGCATGTGCTAGCTTCAAAAAGCATCGGAAGCGGCATGGGCGACCTCATTTACGGCATCGGCAGTTTCATGCTTTCAGGCTATTTCACACCCGATGGAACGCTTCGATTCCTCCTCGGCGTTTTTGCTGGGGTGTGCATCTTCATCGGTTTTCTCGTCATCGTGCAGAGTCTGTCGTTCTGGCTGGGCAACACTGTCGCGCTCAGTCAATTCGCGTTGAGCGCGCTGCTCACTTTCTCGCTTTATCCCAGCGTACTCTTCGACGCCACGACCAAATTCATTTTGCTCACATTGATTCCCGCCGCGTTGATCGGCACGATTCCAGCCGAGTTTGTGCGCGAGTTCTCGTGGCAAAGCGCGATTCAAATGGTCTCAGGCCCGCTGGTCTTCTTGTTTCTGTCAATTTTTATTTTCAAGTTGGGGTTGAAGCGTTACGAATCGGGCAGCGCGATTCAAGTCGAAGTGTAGAGCAAGATGCCATCTTGCTCTACAAATTTACGCCGACGCGCCTGAATAACTTTTCAAACCGAACAACCACACGACGCGCGCCAACACCAAGAACAGCAACGTGAGCCCCAGCGCGAATAACATCGTTTCAGAGGTGAGGCGGTTCGTCATCGCTTCGGCTGGCACGGTCACCGCGAATGCGACAGGCACGAGAAAAGTCAGCCCCGTGCGGAGCCAATCGGGATACACGCCCACGGGCCAACGCCCCGCCGCGTATAAGCCTTCGAACAAATTGACGATCTCACTGACGCGGATCACCCAAAACGCAATGGATGTAACCATCAGCCAGACGCAATACAACATGATCGCGCCCATCATCAACGCGGCGATGAAGGCGACGACTTGCATCGCTTCCATCCCCCTTTGAAGCTGGGTCACCGCCACCCCGATCACCACCAAGCCGACGAGGACATCCGTCAACTGCCAGAAGCGGAATTCGCGCACACTGACCAATGCCTGCGCGTCGGCGGGTTTGGTGAGGGCAAAGTCCAATGTGCCGTTGAGCACATCGTTCATCAATCGCTCCATGTTGGGTTGGATCGCCGAACGGATGACTCCGCCCATGAGGATGTGCACGCCCATTACTGCGAGCAGTTCAGGACGCGTCCAGCCTGCGAGGTTGTCCACTTGATCGAAGACGAGCGCGAGTCCGATCAAGCCTGTTGCCAGCGCAACGCCTGTTTGCAGAAGTTGAATGAAAAAATTGACGCGATATTGCAGTTCGTTCATCATACCGATGCGGAAGTAATTCCATGCGAGTTTGAAAGGGTTCATTTTTATTTCCTTATTTTCGCGCTGAGCGGAGCGTAGCGCAGACGAAGCGCAGTGTCCATGTAATCGCACGTCTCGTCTGCGTAACGCCAAAGAACAGCGTTACTCCGCTCGACGCGATATCTCATCCGCCCACAGCGGAGAATTGCTTGATGGCGGCGCGCCAGACCAAACTGAGGAAAGAAGCGCCGATCGTGATCCACAAGACTTGCATCCCGATGCCTGCCCATAATTCCTGCGTAGACATCGTCCCGACGAGAGTCTCGATGGGGAAGAAAAATGTCCACTTGAAAGGCAGGTAGTTCGAGAGGCTTTGCACCCATTGCGGCATAAGCGTCATCGGCACGAGGCGACCAGAGAGGATCAACTCGAGACCGAAATACAACTCGAAGATCGCGCTGACGCGGGTCGTCCAGAACGTGATCATGCCAAGCAGGGACAGCAACATCGTGCGGATGAGGTACGCGCCCCAGATGGCGAGAAAGAAGACGACGCCTTCCATCCATGTGATGTCGAAGGTGGGCTTGAATATCCATGTGAGGAATGCCGCGAGGGGAAGCCAAAGCACGATCACCACAACTTTCCAGCCTGAAAAATAGGCGATATCGTTGTGAATGGGATGCATCGGACGCATCAACTCCATCGAAAGATTGCCTTCGCGGATACGCCATTCCCAGCCGTACGGCGTGAAGACGATGTTCATGTTGCGGACGAGAGTCCAGACGATGTAATACGCCGCGAATGCGCCTGGGGTGTATCCGCCGACAATGCCGCCTTGTTGATTCGCAATGGTTGACCAAACCACAAGATAGATAACAGGCTCAGCGATCATGCCGATCATGTAAAAGTAGTTGGCAACACGATATTGAAATTGCTGGAGCATCGAAACGCGCATCGAAGCAAGATAGAACTCAATGTAACGTCTCATGCATCCTCCTTTTGCGAGAAGACCTGGTCGATCACATCGTCCACAGGCGCGTCTTCCACGGTGAGATCGTCCACTTGTAGGTCGGAGAGCAATCGCGCGGTCACTTGCGATGTCTGCGCTTTTGGCACACGCAACGTGACGCGTCCATCTTCCTTGCTGACAACTTCTCCGTAGTTCGACAACTCCACATTGGGGTCGTGAAGGGAGAGACTCAGGGTCTTGTACGAAGAGAACTGATTGACAAGCTTGCTCAGGTCGCCGTCGAAGAGGATGCGCCCGTGGTGAATGACGATCACGCGCTTGCACAAGGCTTCCACATCTGCCATGTAGTGACTCGTCAGCAGGACAGTCGCGTTGTAGCGTTTGTTGTACTCCGCGATGAACGAACGGATGCGCCTCTGCATCGTCACATCGAGCCCGATCGTCGGCTCGTCGAGGAACAACACTTTCGGCTGGTGGAGCAGCGCGGCGACGATCTCCATTTTCATGCGTTCGCCGAGCGAAAGATTGCGGACAGGCTTGTTGACCAAATCTTTCAACTCAAGCAGTTCGATGAACTCATCGCGTGTCCGTTTGAACTGATCTACGGGGATGCCGTAAACCGCGCGTTGAAGATCGAACGAATCGAGGGCGGGCAGGTCCCAGGTCAGTTGGTTGCGGTTGCCCATCACGAGCGTGATCTGTCTGAGATAGTCATGCGAACGGTGACGCGGCTCGTATCCCAACACGCTCACATTCCCAGAGGTGGGATGCAACAATCCGCTCAGCATTTTGAGCGTGGTGGTCTTGCCCGCTCCGTTCGGACCGAGGAAGCCAACCACCTCCCCCGCTTCGACGTTGAACGTGATCCCGTCCACGGCTTTGACGTTCTTGTACTTGCGATTGAACAAACTGACGATGGAGGCTTTGAGCCCGCCTTCGCGCTCGGGCACTTGGTAATACTTGGCTAATTGCGAAATTGAAACTACAGAGGACACGGTATTCTCCTATGAGGATGGTCTTGTTCTCCCGCAGTTCAACTTCGGGAGAAACCGAGAGGATGGTGGTCTCGGTACGGGCGTGCGATTCGTCAACGTTCGGACGATAGAACTGTCCTCATTCCGCTCAGCGCGAACCTGCACTACTCGACCACCGAATGTACTCCGCCCAGTTAAACACAAAACCGCAGGGCGGGTTGTGCGCGCCTGCGGTTCAAGAAAGCCAAGAGAACGGTCAGGATACCGAACCGAAAGAAGGCACGCGGAAACTTGAATTGAGTTGTGAGATCATACGCGAGTACCTCCTTTCAATTGAAGACGAACGCAGTGTAGCACATCCCACCGCAAGGCGCAAGCGGAATCTCTGGTATAATCTCCGCCCGTGACTGGTCCTGCCCAACGGTTTCCCTTTCGGGAGGCTGTAAGCACGGAGACCTGCATAGATTATAGAAAGGAAAGCAAACGTCATGCCATTACAGAAGGAAGCGAAGACCAAACTGATCACGGATTACCACCGTCATGATACCGATACCGGCTCCCCCGAGGTTCAGATCGCGATCATGACCGGGCGCATCCAGCAGTTGACCGATCATCTGCGCGCCAACAAGAGCGATCAGTCCTGCCGACGAGGATTGCTCAAACTCGTGGGGCAGCGCCGCCGCATGTTGTCGTACTTGCGACAGGCTGATTACCAGCGTTATTTGGGAATCACTGAGAGTTTGAACCTGCGTCACAAATAGTTGGACTAGACCTCACAGGCCTCATAGACCTGTGAGGTCTTATTAATAGTTGTATCCGCAGTTGAACTGCGGATACAACGGACAATCCGCCGTCAGGAATTGAATAGCGCGAATGACACGAGTCGTTCACACTCTTCAGTCCCTGACTTGAGGCGGAGATATTCGTGGGGCAGGATGATATCCTGCCGAATGCGGGATACCATCCCGCGCCACGCAACAGGAGACAATTGTATGAAACCCGAATCAAAAAAATACTCGACCCAACTTGGGAAGCACACCGTCACGTTTGAAACCGGCAAGCTCGCCGGGCAGGCTGGCGGCGCGGTCACTTTCGGCACGCCCGAGTCCATTGTGTTCGCTGCGGCGACCATGGGCGACGTGCGCGAAGGCATAGATTTCTTCCCGCTTTCTGTGGAATATGAGGAACGACTCTACGCCGGTGGACGGATCCCCGGTTCGTTTTTCCGACGGGAGGGCAGACCCGGCACGGAGGCGATTCTCGTCGCCCGTCTAACGGATCGTCCTCTCCGCCCGCTGTTTCAGGATGGGATGAGGAACGAAGTGCAGGTCGCCATGTTCTCGCTGTCGTCCGACGGCGTGAACCCGCTCGACGTGCTTGCCATCAACGCCGCGTCAGCCGCCATCACGATCTCAGACATCCCCTGGGGCGGACCCGTCGGCGCGGTGCGTGTGGGGCGCGTCAATGGCGAGTTCGTCATCAACCCAACGTACGCCGAAATTGAGACATCCGATCTCGACTTGCGAATCGCCGGCACGAAAGACGCCATTCTCATGGTCGAATGCGGCGCGAACGAAATCCCCGAAGACGTGATGGTCGCCGCGCTCGAGCTCGGTCACAAATCCATTCAACCGCTGATCGAACTGCAACTGAAAATGCGCGAGGAAGTCGGCAAGCCCAAACGCGAAGTGACTCTCTTCGTGCCAAGCGGCGAGATCAAGAAAAAAGTGTTCGACCGCGTAAGCGGACCGATGAACGCCCTGCTCGACAAGCCGCTCTCGAAAAACGAATTTTATTCCGGCATGAAAGCCATCAAGACCGAAGCCGAAACCGAATTATGCGCTGTGCCTGAAGGAGGCAACCCAGCCGATTACATACCGGTCAACATGTTCCGCGAATCGTTTGAACAGGCGGAGATGGACGTGGTGCGCGAACGCATCCTAAGCATGGGCAAACGTCCCGATGGACGAACGCCGACCGACATCCGCCCCATTTGGTGCGAGGTGGGGATCTCCCCGCGCGCGCATGGCTCAGGCTTGTTCACCCGCGGCGAGACTCAAATTTTATCCGTTGCTACGCTCGCCACATTGGGCGAGGCTCAAGAACTTGATAACCTCAGCCCGATCAAAGACAAACGCTATTTGCATCATTACAACTTCCCGCCGTACTCCACCGGCGAAGTGAAACGCATGGGCGGGCAAAGCCGCCGCGAGGTCGGTCACGGGGCGTTGGCAGAACGCGCGCTTGAACCGGTTATCCCTGCGGAAGAATCGTTCCCGTACACTTTGCGCGTCGTGTCGGAGGCGTTATCGTCCAACGGCTCGACCTCGATGGGCTCGGTCTGCGGCTCGACACTTGCGTTGATGGACGCGGGCGTGCCGATCAAGGCTCCCGTCTCCGGCGTGGCGATGGGATTGATCACAGATTTGAACGGCTCCGGTCGCTACAAAATTCTGACCGATATTCAAGGCACCGAAGATCACCTCGGCGACATGGATTTCAAAGTGGCTGGCACAGCGGCGGGAATCACCGCCTTGCAAATGGACATCAAGATCAGCGGCTTGAGCGCGCAGATGATGAAAGAAGCGCTCGAACAGGCAAAGGTGGCGCGCGCCTCCATTTTGGAAAAGATGCTGGCTGTTCTGCCTGAATCACGACCCGACATCAAAGAACACGCGCCCCGCATCATCACCGTGAAGATTCCTGTGGACAAGATCGGCGCGTTGATCGGACCGGGCGGCAAGAACATCCGCGCGCTGCAAGAAGAGACCGGCGCGAAGATCGATATCGAAGAAGACGGCACGGTCTACATCGCCTCCACCGACGGCGTCGGCGCGAAGATCGCGCAGGAGCGCATCGCTGGCTTGGGCGAAGAAGCGGTCGTTGGCAACATCTACACCGGCAAGGTCGTGCGCATCGCGGACTTTGGCGCGTTCGTTGAAATCCTGCCCGGCATGGATGGACTCGTCCACATTTCGCAACTCGCTTCGGAGCGCGTGAACAAAGTGGAAGACGTGGTGAGCATGGGCGAGGAGATCACCGTGATGGTGACCGACATTGACGGACAAGGTAAAATTCGACTCTCACGTCAAGCCGTGTTGGAAGGCTGGACCGCCGAGGAAGCGCGAGAGAAAGACGGTCCGCGCCGAAGCGGTGGCGGCGGACGACCCGGCGGAGATCGCGGACGCGGAGGGGATCAAAGAGGCGGCGGGGATCGCGGCGGAAGAGATCGCAATAGAAGGTAGAAAGTGGAGAATTAGAGAATTAGTGAACACGGATGGAGCGAACGAGGCTTCGTCCGTTTTTTTGTGGGGGGATTGGAGATTGGAGACTGGGGATTAGGCGTCGAGGGGGGACTTGACGGCTAGGCCGCCGCGTTGGAGGACGTGGGTGTAGATCATGGTGGTTTTTACGTCTTTGTGACCGAGGAGTTCTTGAACGGTGCGGATGTCGTAGCCGCTTTGGAGCAGGTGGGTCGCGAAGGAGTGTCGGAAGACGTGAGGGGAAACTGGTTTTTGAATTTTTGCGAGTTGCGCGGCTTTGCGAATGGCTTTTTGCAGTACGCCGGGGTCGAGATGGTGTCGTTTCACTTTTTTCGAGATCGGGTCAATGGATCGGGCGGAGGCGGGAAAGATGTATTGCCATATCCATTCTTTGGATGCGGATTTATATTTTTGGGCAAGCGCATAGGGCAGGGATGTCTCTCCAAAACCCTCCTTCAGATCTTTTTCATGTATGGCTTTGACGACAATGAGATGCGCTTGCAATTCATCCATGATGGAATCTGGCAGGATCGAGAAGCGGTCCTTCTCGCCTTTGCCCTCGCGAATGACGATCTGATGATTGCCGAAGTCAATATCTTTGACACGGAGACGCAGACATTCCATGAGGCGGAGCCCGCTTCCGTAAAGAATTTTTGCCATTAGTTTCGGCGCGCCATTCATGTTGTTGATGACGGCGCGAGCTTCTTGCGCGGTGAGAACAACCGGGAGGGGTTTCGATCGGCCGGGGCGGATGGTATCGGTCGGAAATTGGAGTTCCTGTTGCAGGACGTGACGATATAAGAATGTCACCGCGCTGAGCGCCTGATTCTGGGTGGAGGCGGCAACATTTCCCTTCGTTGCGAGATGGATGATGAATTCCTGCACTTCAGGCACTCCCATCTCGCGCGGATGTCTTTTGTTGTGGAATATGATAAAGCGGCGGATCCAGTCGAGGTAGGTCTTTTCTGTGCGGTAGGAGTAGTGTTTGGCGCGGATGGCGTCGCTGACCTGTTCGAGCAGTTTCTTTTCTTTGGGCGTAGAGGAAGATTGTTGATTTTGCATGTTGACCAGTCATTTTTCCGAGTTTATAATTTGCTCATTGTATTTTAACCTATGACCGCCTAACATCCTAATTGATTTAGGCGTTTAGTTGGAAACGTCTGTCCATAGGCAGTTATACGGAACTGACCGTCTAAACACTAGTTGGGCGCTTGGTCATAAAATCATCTTGTAAATATTCAGTGGAATGAGTGTTTCTTATGCAATCAATCACGCAACAAGAAGTAACTCAAGAAATCGTAAATCTGTTCGATTTGAATAACCCAACCATGCCTCGCGCTTTCAATGTTCTTGAAGGCGTCATCACAGGGCAGGTTTTAGTTGATAATCTCATTCAACCAGATTGGGCAGTAGTACGGGAAGGAATTTATGGAACACTTTATTTTGGCGGTCAAATAACTTCTTCGGTTATTCCATCTGCATTTGAACACTTTTTTCAGTTTGGCGGTATAGGTGTTGGGTGTTGGCTAGATAGCCCGCTTAATAAAATACTCCCTGCCAATCCAGATTACGATGGATTTACTTTATATTTTACAGAGCGGTCATCTGTTGAAACAAACTTGGTAACGCTTTATTCGCAACTACCGTCAGATTATGATTTGGTATCCCGCGATGAGCAATTGTTCAAAAAATCCTTCGACTACGATTCAACCCTTGCATCTTTTGGTTCAACAGAAAATGTTATGCAACGCACTCTTGGGATGTCATTAGTTCAAGGTGATTTTTTAGTCTGTGAAGCGGCAACTGGCGCGCCTACACATGGGGTAATTGAAGTCGGAGTAACCACACATGAAAATTTTCGGCAAAAAGGTCTTGCAACAATAGCGTGTGCAAAACTTATTGAAGCATGTGAAACCCAAGGCTATTCAACGTGGTGGGATTGCGCGAAGCAGAATACGCCATCTGTGCGCCTTGCAAAAAAACTTGGTTATCAAAACGAGAAAGAATATAGATATGCATGGTGGGAGAAAAGATGAACGAGTCTTCCTACCAACAGCGCCCAACAAAGCGTGCACCTGACGCTGGGGATTCTGCGGCAATCTCAAGCAGTTTCACACGCCGTAGCCTTTTTCTGGCTGGACGGCTTCGCCGTCCCCCGCCCCAGCGCAGGTAACGCAAACCGTGAGACCCCTTCGTGCAAAATAATCTCATCTTTTTATATCGGGTAAAATCAGGCAATGATGAATCAAGAACTTGCATACACCGAAGTTGAAAAACTGATTACAAATTTCAAGAATATGCCCGCCGCCCAGCGTAAAGGCTTGAATGAAATGCAAACGCGGCTTGGGTATATTTTGCCGATGTTCAAGGCTCTTGGTTGGGATACAAGCAATATCAACGAAGTCAGCCCCGAAGAAAAAGTATCGCGTGGTTGGGTAGATTTTTCTTTTCGTGTTGGCAATGTTCCGCGCTTCTTCTTGGAAACGAAAAGAGCAAATGAAGATTTGAACGACCCGCGATGGGTACAACAAGCGATTGATTACGCATGGACAAAATCAGTAACTTGGGCTTTGCTTTCAGACTTTGAAGGCTTACGAGTTTTCAATGCCGAATGGAAAGAGAGCGACCCATTCCGCGCACAATTTTTTGAATTTGGGCTTGATGATTACCTGAAAGACTTTGAAAGATTATGGTGGCTTTCAAAACAAGAGACCATTTCCCGCAGACTTGATATTGAAGCGGAAAAAGTCGGG
>JAEURC010000102.1 GCA_016789025.1 Anaerolineales bacterium | reverse complement strand
AACCGAAAATTCGCTGACTCGTTGCGAGTGACCGTTCGTGTACGGGTCTTTCGCGTCTATCGAGGCGACCATGGCTTGGATCGTGTCGAGGAAGAGTTCGTTCGCGTCGCCGTAGAGTTTGGCGATCTGAAAAACGGTTGCGGCTTGTTTCGCCAGCGTTTGCAAAAGATCGGCATCCTCTTTGGTGAAAACTCCATCCACGCGGTTGATGGCTTCAAGTCCGCCGATGATCTGCGGCTGGGCGGACCCGAGTTCCTGTCCGAGTTGAACCGCTTGGGTAATGAGCGGGACAGCGATCAGCGACGTGGTTGTGATTCCCGTGATGGGTTCTGCATCTTTGAAATGGCGAGTGTCTTCGTGGACGTTGGGGACGAAGATGATGTCCCCGCTTTCGATTGCCGCGCCGATGATTCCCTGTCCGCGTGGGACTCGTAATGATGGGGCTTTCGACTCGCTCGATGAGATGTGAAGCACAATATCGTTCTGCTCTTCGTCAATGAGAAACAGTGACGCGTGTTCGGCGTGGAGCAGGTTGCGGGCGTAGCGAACGATGAGGTGGAGAACCAGGTCGCGGTCCAGATTCGAACCGATGATCCCGATGATGTCGATCAGCGCTTCGAGTCGCGCTGTCCGCTGTTGGCTGGCTTCCAATAACATCGCTTTTTCAATTTCGGATGCCATGCGCGCGCCGAGCATCTGCACGATCTGTAGCGGGGTGTGAGAATAATTGAAAACTTGCACGACGCCGATGGGTTTGCCGCGCAAGAGCAGTGGAGTGGAAATGACGTTGCGAAGCCCCTCCGAACTGCGCGACACTTTTTGCCAACGCGGATCGTTCGCGAGGTCTTCGATCACGAGCGGATCGTGTTGCGCCATCGTCGCGCCTGCGATGCCCGCGTTCGTTTTGATTCGCCTGCCGATCAAACTGTGGTCGCTGTTCGTCCCCCGAATGACCTTGAAGATGAGCTCGTCTGTTTCTGAGTCAAGCAAATAAAGCGTGCCCGCGTCCCCGCCGCAGACTTCGATGATGAGGTCGAGCATCTGGTCGAGGAGATCGTCCAGTTCGGTGTTGCTGGCGATCTGGTTCGCGCGGGTGAGAATCTTGTAGAGGTGTGATGTTTCGTTGTCGGTTGGCTGATTGTGTTTTCTTGCTTTTGCCATAAGATTTCGCCATCATAAATATTTATTCTTCTTCCACTTGCCAGTCCTCTTCCGAGATTTCAGCCAGCAATATCATATTACGACACAAGCTTTTTACGTTTACTGCCGATAAATTCATGTAAAGCCACCATCCGTTCGGTAATCGCCTACAAGCTGACTTATACTCCTGTTTGTCGAAATAAGATTGCAGTTGTCCTGCGATTCTAGTGTCAAAATCATCTACTAGCTCACTAATCACTTGAGCGGTGTAAAAAGCAACATCGCGCCAAGATGTAACAACGAAAGACTGGCCCATAATGGTTAGTGATTTTGGTTTTGTTCCCGCTGATTTTTGGGTAATAGGTGGAGTACCTAGTTCGGGCCAATATTCCAAAACTGCGTCAACGAGGAAGTTGGCGCGATCTTGAATTGCCTTTTCGTCCCACATTACGATTTTTCGTTTGAAATACTCATTGTTAAGTGTAAGTGCATGAGAAGCAAGGATGTTCTTCTTGTTTTCAAACGAAGAATTTGATAATTTTGAGTTCCATTCCTGGGTTACCAGAGTTAGATTGCCTAATGTGTGTAGATTTTCTGTATAAACTTCTTCCCAATTGGCGCCCAAATAGGTCTTCCATTCAGAGCTTGGTGTCTGTGGCAAAATATGCTCAATTGTTGGTGTATTATCAAGAACTGTATAGCCGCCAGATTTCACTGAAAGGAAGCGGTTTATGGTATCTAAAACTAAAACTATTTTATTGCTAGTCTGGATTCGTTTATCATAAATTTGTTCAGTCAAAACCTCCCTACGGACACGACTATCAGCAGGGTAATTCTTAGTAATAATTACCTTTTTTAGAGTTTCAGCTAATTTGGTTGGGCTAACTTCCCTCCAAAGAGTTGGGAACATTTTGTTTAGGTAATTGGTTGGGTCGTTGGTAAGATATCGGCGGACGATGTAATTTTCAAGTATTTCTAAGACCTCCGCAAATTCTTCGTGGCTTAGATTTTTTTGGGAGTAAGATTCGTACGCTGCCATAAGAAATGGATAGGCGGTTGATATTTCCAGGATATTTAATCGAATTAACTTTCTCTTTAATTCTACATCAGGTTCGTTCTCGGGACGAAGTAGTCGGTTGTAATGTTCTGCATAATTTTTTAGTGTGGCAATTTCCTGCTCAAATTCATCGATTGATGATGATTCGTTTTCAATGCGGTCACGGAAGCGTTCATAAACATGCGCTTGATTGCAAAGAACCCCATTGCGCATGGTTAGATAATGGCGAAGAAATGCCGTCAATTCACCGATACTAGATTTCCCCACATTTCGTTTCTCCTGAAGAATCGTTTCAATTTTTGACCAATGCTTGTTGAAAATATCTGCCTGGCGATTTTCTGGCAATTTCATCGCAATGTAATTGCGCACGAGATCTGCCTGCGACAACGGCTTACCTTTGGCGTTTAGGCTTTCAAAGATTTCATACGGACGCTCCCCTTGATCTAAATCAATAAATACTACTTGCAGACTATTTACCAATACTATAAAAAGACGCTCGGGGTCGATTGTCTCGGCTTTGATTCTATTTCCAATTTCTTTATAAAAGAATTGGTATGCTTCGGGGATTTTGGAATCAATCCCCTTTGGAAACTCTTCACCTTTTAATAAGGCAAGGTAAGCATCCCGATCTCCGTATTTTGTGGTTGGAATAAGTTTGAAAAATAATAAGTCGCTCTCATCTGGATTGGTGAGTAATCGACCAATCCGCTTGTATATCGCGGGATGCGAGGTTTCAATAAATTTCCCAAAAGCACTTAACATAAGCGAAAATGTTATAAGTCTTTGTTGGCCATCTACAAGTTTGAATGCTGGTATAACTCCATTACGCATTCCATCCTGAATAACGACTAATGCCCCCATGAAGTGTTCTGGTTCTTTTTCGGAGTTATAAGCTTCGTAAAGACCCATAACGTCGTTTAGAAGAGTTTGCCAATTATCTTTTTCCCACGCATACTCGCGTTGAAAGTGTGGAAGAATATAATGGACATCGCCTCCACTAGCAAAAACCTTCGACAGTTTTAAACTCTTAGCATCCATTTACTTCTCCTCCGTGTATTTGTTCAACAATACTAGTAGTGAACTCCCAACGAAAAAGGGAACGTCAAGTTTTGCGAGCACCCCGTTTCAATTATAAGCCCAACTGATAACTGTTCACTGATCACTGAACTACCCCGCCAACAACGAATCCACCGCCTCCGCCAATTCCCTCAAATTACTGACCTTCAACACGTTGTTGCACATCGGCGCATACTTGGGCATGTCGCTGTCGCCGTGCCACAAGTAGGGAGGTTCGGGATTCAGCCAGATGGTCCGCGCGGCGCGGCGCGTCATCGTGGAGAAAATATCCAAGCGCGGGTCGTAATAATTATTGCGCCCATCGCCGACGATGATGAGAGTGGTCTGCCCGTTGAGCGTGTCCATGTATTCGCTTTGAAAATCGTTCAGCGAAAAACCAAGGTCGGTGTTGTAACTTCCGCTGGGCATGCGCCACAAAACGGACGCGATCGCTTCGTCCGCGTTTGAGCCGCTGAAATCCTCCGAAATGGATTCGAGATGGTCAATGAACGCGAAGGCGTGCGTCTTGCGGACTTGTCCTTGCAGTGCAAAAAGAAAACTCAACATCAACTCGGAACAAAAACGCATCGAGGTGCTGATGTCACAGATCACCACGATCTTCGGTTTGCGCACGCGGTCTTTATGTTTGATCTCCATCGGCACGCCCTGATATTTCAAATTCGCGCGGATGGTCGCCTTCGGGTCGAGTTGTCCGCTCTTCGCGCGTTTTTGCCGCAACGCGATTCGCGTGCGCAGCATGGCGGCGAGCCGCTTCACTTCATTTTGCAAAACTTTTTTATCGGCATCGCTCAGCGCGTGGAACGGACGATTGATCAGATCATCCATGCGCTCGCCGCGCGGTCGCTCGCTCATGTTCTCGGCAATCCGTTCGCCCGCGAATTGTTCGATCTGTTCGCGTATGCCCTGTAAATTTTGCTGGATCATCTCACGCATCTGCTCGACGCGGTCGCGGCTCATGCCCATCTGCTGGAGTTGTTCCATCAACTCTTTCAACGCCTCGCGGACTTCGGGGAACGCCAGCGCGCGCATCATGCGTTGCGCCATCCAATTTTGATAGCGGATGTCGTCCATCTGATTCAATCCGACCATCTGACCCAACGCTTCAAGCTCCGCACGGGACAGCTGTTCGCCGCTCATCAGCCTTTGCATCCGCTGACGGAGACTCTCCGCGAACTGGCGCAACGCATCCGCGAGTTGTTGCGCCTCTTCAGGAGTCATATCGTCCGACGGATTTCCGCCCATCATCGGCGGCGTGCCTGTCCCAAAGAACAACGGAAATAATTTATCGAATACGGGAATGTCTTTCAGTTCTTTGACGAGCGTGGCGCGCAGAGACAAACGAAACTCCTCGCGGTCTTGAATCCCCATAATGTCCACCGCCGAGAACGCCTCAGCAGATTCAGCCAGCGATACGCGTACTCCGCTCGCGCGTAACGCTGAAATTAATTGAAGGATGCGGGATTCCATGCCTAACCTATATATGGATCTTCTACTTGCTGTATGGCTGTATTGTTTTTAATCCCCTCAAGACGCGATAATGTTTGACGTTGAAGGTCGCGAGTTCCGCCTCAACGCCGATAGCCGTTTCGGCGATCAATGCATCCAGTAAACCGATCTTATCGCTCAAATGGTGATCAGAAAAACTGGTCAACGCTCTGTTGCAATCATCTTCGTTGGGCCAGAAAAGTTGATAGTCTGACAAGGCTTTTTCAAGTTGCCTTTGTTCTTTTGTATTTTGACAACCCTGGATCAATTCCATTGCAACAAGTCCTGGTACTGCGATTTCCTGCGCAGATTTCAACCATTCTTTCGCAGGCTCAAATCCGCGCAAAACATCCACCATCACATCGGTGTCGAGCAAAATCATGAAGCGCGTCTCCTCGTTTGGGCTTGTGCTCGAATCTTCTGTGCGTACGTCAGACTATTTCCAATATCTTTTCTCTTTGCCCACAATCCCACTACGCCAGAGTTGAGCAGGTCTTTACCAGACATAGGTCTGTTAACTTTTCTCACTTTTTCAATCAGGCGCGTGGCAAGTAACAATTGTTCACTGGGTGTTAGGCGGTCTGCTTGCTTTAGTAACTTTTCAAATGTGTCTAAAGCCATATTTGCTCGCTTTCTTGTTTTATTTGTTGTCAAAACAGGTGACGTGTCACTCGTATGGCAATTATAAACCTTTGCGCGACTCAGTTTCGTGAGAGTCTTCCGAATTCATCGGGCTTTGGCTTGGGCGGCGGGGGATTGATAAATTGCCGCTTTGCCTTTTGCAGATCCGCTTCGTGTTTCAATAAGACAGAAATCGTATCTTCCAATGTAGCTTTATCCAAATTGGACGCGTTCAACGCGACGAGCGCGTTTGCCCAATCCAATGTCTCGCTGATGGACGGAGACTTGCGCATGTCTCCTTTGCGGAGACGTTGCACAAACTCCACAGCCTGTTGCGCCAACTTTGGATTTAAATCTGGCACTTTCAATCTCACAACTGCGAGTTCTTCCTGCAACGTTGGGTAATCAATGAAGAGATACAAACATCGCCGTTTCAATGCTTCGGAAAGTTCGCGTGTGTTATTGGATGTGAGAATCACGAACGGACGATGCTTCGCGGTCAGAGTTCCCAGCTCAGGCACAGACACTTGAAAGTCGCTCAACACTTCGAGCAGGAAGGCTTCAAACTCCGCGTCGGCGCGATCAATTTCGTCAATCAGCAACACGGACGGTTGCTCGCTCAAAATTGCTTTCAACAACGGACGCTGCAACAAAAAGCGATTCGAGAAAAACACATCTTCTTCTTTCGCCAATCTATCTGCGGCTTCGGTGAGCGAGTCTGCTTTGCCGAGGGTGTCATTCAACTTGTCGCGGAGCAGTTGCGTGTACAGCAGCTGCTTGGAATATTCCCATTCGTACAACGCTTTCGATTCGTCGAGTCCCTCATAACACTGCAAGCGGATCAATTCGCGCCCCGTCGCGCCCGCGATGGCTTTGGCGAGTTCCGTCTTGCCGACGCCTGCGGGTCCCTCTGTTAGCAGAGGTTTGCCCAATTTCTGCGCGAGGTATACGATCGTCGCGATCTCGCCTGAAGCGATATATTTTTGCTTGTTCAACTCGGACTTGACGGAGTTTGTCGATTCGAAAAGTTTAGTCATTCTTCTCCCAGATCGTCTTCAACGGCTCGATTTGCTTCCAGCCTTCCCCTTTGTTCACATGTTGAACTTTCAATTCGGTGAAATGCGCATCCAGAACTGCCGCGCGTTCCTGCGCCAACGACGGGACGCAATAATCTTCCTCTTCCCAAATTGCAACATCATCGGTTTGCCAACGCGCGTCATCAAGTCCCATTTGCAGGGCTTGTCCAAACGGACGCATTGCGCGAATCTCGCCCGAGTCGAGCCATTTGCGCAGGTCGTCCATTTTTGATTGGATCGGTTTTGCTGTAACCAAATAATATGCCATGTGTCACCTTTGTAATTCGGTGGTCGAGTAGGTTGAGGCGACAGCCGAGACCGTATCGAGACCACAGATTCGCATACAAACTGTTGTAACAAAATTATTTACGGCGTGGTGGTCTCGATACATCCCGCGATGCTTCGTCTTCGCTGTCACTCCGTTCAGCCCGCGCGGGACTACTCGACCACCGCGTCCTCATAATCCAAGTTTTCGATAGACTTCCAAATTCGCCATCAGTTCTGCTTCGGGCTTGAACTTGCTCATCACAAATTCTCTCGCGCTTTTGCCAAGCGACTCGCATTTCTCGCGGTCGTCCAGCAACTCAAGAATTTTTTCAGCGAGCGCGTTCGCGTCATTGACGCTGACAAGCATACCATTCTTTCCATTTTCAACAATATCTTTTATCCCGCCGACGGGCGTGGCGATGATCGCCTTTTCACACGCCATCGCTTCAAGGATCGCGTTCGGCATCCCATCGTGAATGGACGGATGAACGAAAACATCAATCAAGGAATAATAAGCGGGGAGGTCGCTTGGCGAGACGTATCCCGTGACAATTATTTTTGATTCGGGATTGGACGCCCGCATCTCTTCGACGGTCTGGCTGTCTTCGCCGTGGCGAACTTCTCCAACGATCAGCAGGGTGGACAAGCGCTTCGCATTGATCTGCGCGTAGGCTGATAGGAGAGTCTTGAGTCCTTTCTTCTCGCGTAGTTCGCCGACAAACCCAATAACCGCTTCATCACTTTCTACTATCCACTTTCCACTCACGCTTCTTTCTTCTTTCCTCTTTCTTTCAAGCCCTAGCGACTCAAGTAACGCAAGATTCTTTCCCATCGGTTTGAAATGATTTGTATCTACACTATTCGGTATCAAAATAATTTCTCTATCAAAAAATGCTTTGGCTTTGCGAATCGACTCTTTCGCATTCGCGGTGACTACGTTCGCATTCTGCAACGCAAACATGGTGTGTGAGAATCTCGCGGGATCGAATGCGGCGCGATCTACGTCGTTGCCGCGGATGGAGACGACGCTGGGAATATTTAAATATCTTCCAGCGAGCGTTGCGATGAATCCTGCTTGGGTGAGGAAGTAGGCGTGAAGAATGTCGAAGGGTTCGCGTGCGTGTTCTTCGGTGATGAGGTCGAGCCAGTCAACGAGCGTATCGTCTGCGCGTTTGCGCGTGTCGAAGCGCGTGCCGAAGCGCGTGACGACGACTCCGCTTGAGGGGAGAGTCCGCTGTTCGGAGGGGGGCAGGCTAAACGTCGGAGAAAAGACGCGGACTTCATATCCAGCAGAAGTTAACAGGCACGCGAGTCGCTCGGACGAGATTGCCAGTCCGCCGATGTCGGGTGTATACTTTTCAGTGAGGAGAGCGATTTTCATGGCAGACACATCCGCTGTGCAATGTGAAATGGTGATCGGTTATTTGGTGCCGCATCGTTGCG
>JAEURC010000089.1 GCA_016789025.1 Anaerolineales bacterium | reverse complement strand
CAGACGAGGAGATCGGCTCGCCGCTGGTGAAGAATCCGCAATTGGGGATCGCGTTGAATTTGCCGTCCTTCGACAAGTATGAAGATTTACTTGCTCCCGGCGGAACTCTGATCGTCAATCAATCCATGGTGGATCGCACGGCGAGACGGGCAGATATCAACGTGGTATTTGTTCCATGCAACGAGATCGCCGAAGAGATCGGCGATAAAAAACTACTCAACATGGTTGCGGTCGGCGCGCTACTGACCGCGTTGCCCGAAATCTCATTGAAAGATATCGAAAAGGCGTTGGAAGGTCATTTGCCCGTGCGACATAAACACCTATTGCCAAAGAATTACGAGGCATTAAAGAGAGGGTCTGAAGCGGCGTTGGTGGTCGCCATATAACAACATAAAGGAGTAAACAATGAAAGGTAACGAGAACTTGATCAAAACATTGAACGAACTTCTAGCGGACGAACTGACTGCCATCAGCCAGTTAATGGTTCACTCCGAAATGTGCCACAACTGGGGATATGAAGCATTGCACAAGCGAATCGAAAAACAGGCAATTGACGAAATGCATCATGCCGAATGGCTCATCCAGCGGATTCTGTTTTTGGAGGGTATGCCCCTCGTTTCCAAACTCAACGAAATGAAGATCGGCAAGAGCGTGCTGGAAATGCTGACGAACGATCAGGATGCCGAGACAGGCGCGATCCGCTCATACAACGCCGGTATTGCGCTGGCAAGCGAGGTCGGCGACGAGTCTACCGGCGATTTGTTGACCACCATCCTCAAGATGGAAGAAGGTCATCACGATTGGGCGAAGAAACAACGCACGCAGATCGAACAGATGGGACTGGAAACTTACCTGAGTAATCAAACCGGCGCGGAGTAGTCAAACGAGAGCCACGGAACATTCCTGATGAGGTGTTCCATGGCTGGTCAAGAATGAAACTCAAGGCAACGCTACAATGGCTCTGGCTTAATCTCAAGTTCCTGGCGGGAGCGTTTTGTCTTACGGGAGTCCTGATCTGGCTGTTTCCGTCCGCCATGCTCGATCTTTATGCGAAATGGGCGACTCTTATGCAGGCGGCGGGAGCAAAAAACATTGCCGAACTTTCCACACAAGCGGACATGTTCAAACATATCCTCTATATTAACGCCCTGACCACGGCGCTATTTTTCGCCGTTGGACTGGTCCTTCAATCGCCGATCGCCATGAGCTTTGCGGGAATATTCTACGCGCTCGTATCCTTCCTTGCTCCGTTCGCGGTCGGCAGATCGTTCGGAGTGAACGATTGGTTCCTCGTTGGCTCTGAAGCCTTCACTCTTCTCTTGGGCGCTTCCCTTTCCTCCGCGATCGCCGGCGAACTATTTGGAGTAAAAGCGACCGGGTCGAGCGTCTGGACCTACTGGAAAAACAACTGGTCCAAACTAATGCCCAAACCGGTTGATCATTGGAAAACCATCCTGCGTGGATGGATGCCAGCGCTCTCTACTGTTTTGCTCATACTCGGATGCTTATTGATCTTTGTCGCATGGTTTGAAACGTACGGGTACTGATCATCTCGTCTTGTTTTCCACGTTCCAACCGGGAATACGCCGAGCAGGAAAACCGGGAGTGGCGAAACAAGCGCGTAATAATCCTCTTTGCCACCGAGAACACCGAGACCATCGAGAGAAAATCTCAAAATCTCTGCCTGCACCGTGCGCAGGCACGCGTGTGCGCTCTGTGGCTTCACACATCATAATCGTCACTCCCCGGAAAACCGACTCCCGCACGAGGCGGGTTTCTTCATCTATAATGGCGGAATACAAGCGAGGTCGCCATGGCATACTATGATTATGATTTGCTCGTGATCGGTTCGGGACCTGCGGGTCAACGCGCGGCGATTCAGGCGGCGAAGTTGAACAAGCGCGTGGCAGTCGTCGAGCGGAAAACAATATTGGGCGGGGTGTGCATCAACACGGGAACAATTCCCAGTAAAACATTGCGCGAGGCGGTGATGCACCTTTCGGGGTATCGCGAACATAGTTTGTACGGCGCGTCGTATTCCGTAAAGCAAAACATCACCATGAGCGATCTGCTCTATCGCACCGACCACGTCATTCAACACGAGCTCGACATTGTGCGGCATCAGCTCCAACGCAACCGCGTCGAACTCATCTCTGCCGACGCCTCTTTTTTGGATGCGCATACGATCCGACTCCAATCGGTTGACCAACACGGCTGGCGCGATGTGACGGCGGGGAACACGATCATCGCGACGGGGACATCTGCCACACGAAGCGAACATATCCCCTTCGACGGAAAGCGCATCTTCATCAGCGACGACCTGCTCCAATTGGATCATCTCCCTCGTACGCTGGCGGTCGTCGGCGCGGGCGTGATCGGACTCGAGTACGCATGCATCTTCGCCGCCCTCGGCGTGCGCGTCACCGTCATTGACAAGCGCCGCCGCTTGCTCCCGTTCGTAGACGCGGAGATCATGGACTCGCTCACGTATCACCTCAATCAACAACGCGCGATCTTCAGGCTGGGCGAAGAAGTGAAAAACCTTGAACCGATCAGCGACGAACAGGGCGAACGTGTAAAACTCACGCTCGCCAGCGGAAAACAGATCGTCACCGAGAAGGCTTTGTACAGCATCGGTCGGACGGGCGCGACCAAATCGCTCAACACCGAGGCGGTTGAGGTCGAACTCGACGAACGGGGTGTGGTTAAAGTGAACGAGAAATTTCAGACGAAAACACCGAACATTTACGCAGTCGGCGACGTGATCGGGTTCCCCTCGCTGGCTTCCACGTCCATGGAGCAGGGACGACTCGCCGCGTGTCACGCGTTCAACGTGAAAACCAGCCACACACCTGAATTATTTCCGTATGGAATCTACACCATCCCTGAAATTTCAACCGTCGGCAAGAACGAAGAGGAGTTGACCGAAGCGGGCATTCCCTACGAAGTGGGCAAGGCGCAATACCGCGAGATCGCCCGCGGACAGATCATCGGCGACCAAACGGGCTTGCTCAAGTTGATCTTTCATCTTGAAACACATGAACTGCTCGGCGTGCACATCATCGGCGAAGGCGCGAGTGAATTGATTCATATCGGTCAAGCCGTGATGGCGTTCAAAGGCAAGGTGGAATACTTTATCAACACCGTGTTCAACTATCCCACACTGGCGGAGTGTTATAAGACCGCCGCGTTCGATGGGATCAATCGGCTGGGGGCGTGAGATAAGAGGCGCAAAGAGGATGGAGAGAATTTAGGAAAAATGAAACAAACCATTTTTCAAAGCGTTTGGATTCTGGGAATAACAATATCACTTCTCGTTGGATGTGTAGCACCAGTTAATTCCACCCTACCTGTGTCACCTACGATCACCTACACAGAATTTTCACCATCCGCCACAAGCACATCACGCCCTACTACCACGCCTAGACCAACCCCTCGCGATACTGCAATACCAAAACCAAATTCAATTGCTGCAATGCCTTCAGAATTCAATATTCCTAAATCGTGCCTGCCCGCTCATGTAGTTTCAATTGACCTTGATTGGTTTGCAGGAGATTGTCCGCTATATGATGAATTGATTATTTCAAACAAAACATCGGGAAAGCAAATTAAGATTCGATACAAAGAGATAGACCCAAATTTCTCTGATGATTTTTCGACCTACCCATTAAGTTGGGCAAGTGACAATCGGTATTTATACTTTACAACACGATGTTGCGATCCTGATGACCGCGATAGCAGTAATGGAGCTCTTTACCGATTTGACATTGGGACGGAAACATGGGGTATTTTGATTCGTGCTGTTTACCAACCCTTTTACTTTTTTTCACCCGATGGCGAAAAATATGTTTACCTCAACCACTATTTTGTAGATAGCACCATTTATCCAGATCATCTTGAAATTGGCATGGTTGATGTTCGATTAAATAAAAACAAACGAGTTGTACTAAGGAATTATATGGGACCAATTGAAGGGAGATCCCAAATTAAATGGTCAAAATCGGAAAACCAATTTGCGATTGTTCTCAATTATGTAAATTACGAATCGGACAACGTGTGGCTAAGTGGTCGTATTTTATTTGTTGATTTCAATCTATGGGAAATGTTGCTACTTGATGATGTCGATTTCACCGCTCTGTTCGTAACAGGTGAATAATGTCCATTAACGACAACCTGTCTTTTGCCAATTTGTTTGCTTGATAGTCCCGCCTCGTCAAGCGGGATTTTTCTTGGGTACAATAGGAGGAAACGCCTAACCGAGAATCAACTTTATAGATACGGAGGAACGATGCACGAAGTACCCCTGCTTATTAACATCACCCTGGCGCTGATCGTCGCTTTTCTGGGCGGAGTCCTTGCGCGGCGCATTGGTTTACCCACAATTGTCGGATATTTGCTGGCGGGAATTGCAATTGGTCCGTTCACACCGGGCTTTGTCGGAGACCTTGACACAATTCAACAGCTGGCTGAACTTGGAGTCATTTTTCTGATGTTCGGCGTTGGTCTGCATTTTTCCTTTCAAGACCTGTGGAATGTGCGCGACATCGCCATCCCCGGCGCGCTCATCCAAACTGCGTTTGCCACCCTCCTCGGTTTCGGATTAAGTCAGTACTGGGGGTGGACGCCGCTGGCAGGGCTGGTGATAGGCTTGGCAATTTCAGTCGCCAGTACCGTGGTGCTGTTACGCGGACTGATGGACAACTCTCTCCTAAACACCTCGCACGGACAAGCCGCGGTCGGTTGGCTGGTCATGGAGGATATTCTCTCCGTGCTGATCCTGATCTTGATGCCTACGTTTGCTTCAAACTCAGGGTCGTTCGATTGGGCGAATCTGGCGACAACGCTTCTGAAATCGGCGGCGTTCATTGCCATCATGTTCATCGGCGGGACGCGCCTTCTGCCGTGGCTTCTTGAAAAGATCGCCCACACCCGCTCGCGTGAATTATTCATCCTTGCCATCCTTGCGATCACGCTGGGAACAGCCATGAGCGCGTCTGAACTGTTCGGCATCTCGTTGGCGCTTGGCGCCTTCGTTGCTGGAGCCATTATCAGCCAGTCGCATCTGAGTCACCAAGTCGGCGCCGATCTCTTCTCCTTCCGCGAAACGTTCTCCGTACTGTTCTTTGTTTCGGTGGGCATGCTCGTCAATCCCGCGTTTTTATGGGAAAACATCGGGCATGTGATCTCGTTGAGCGCGTTGGTGGTGCTCGGGAAAACCATCATCGTAATTCTTATGGGATTTTTCTTTCCCCGCCCCGCGCGCACGTTTCTTGTCATTGCCGTTGGGTTGAGTCAGGTCGGCGAATTTTCATTCATCCTGGGTCAGAGCGGATTATCGTTGAATTTATTGGAGACCGATCAATATTCGCTCGTCCTCGCCGCCGCCCTGATCTCGATCACCGTAAACCCTTTCATGTATAAACTTCTCCCTTGGATGGAAACTCAATTACGCCGCATCCCCGGGTTTTGGAAGAAACTGGACGCAAATACCCATATCCTCGAAATCAAAAAAGACGAATTGGTCAATCATGCTGTGATCGTTGGCTATGGCAGGGTTGGGAAACACATGGTGGACGTGCTTGAAACGCTATCCGTTCCCATGCTCGTGATCGAAGCGGATGCGGAACGGATCGCCAGCCTCAACGAAAGAGGCGTCCCCACCCTGTATGGAGACGCGAGTAACTCGGAGGTGATGACTCATGCCAACTTGGATCGCGCCCGCGTTCTGGTTGTAACCGTCCCCGATGAAACATCCGCGCAATTGATCGTCACCGCCGCCAAAGACATCAACCCTGAACTGCCCATCATTGCGCGCGCCACATCCGAAGAGGGAATTGACCGCCTCACCCAACTCGGCGCGCAGGATGTCATCCACCCCGAACTCGAAGGCGGGCTGGAGATCGTGCGGCACGCGTTGCTCAAATTGGATTTCCCCGTGTCAGAGATCATCCGCTACATGGACGCAGTGCGCCACGATCGTTACAACACGCAGATCAACACGCAAGAGGAACACCGCCTCTTGCATGACCTGATCCACGCCAGCAGCGGCATCGAAGTGACCTGGCTGAGTCTGGATGCGAACAATTCGCTCGTCGGCAGGTCGATACAGGATGCCAACCTGCGCGCGCTCACTGGCGCGTCGGTCGTCGCGATCATGCGGAAGGGACAGCTGATCGCCAACCCCAAATCGTACGTCATTTTCGAGGCAGAGGATCGAGTCGGCTTCATCGGCGACCAGGAACAGATCGAAGCCGCCGAACAATTTCTTGCCAAGTCCACATCGGATGAGGCGGGTGTAGAATGGGAAACATGAAACACGAATCCCTGCGCGGACTTTCCATCCCCAAGATCGGATTCGGCGCGTGGCGCATTGGCGGGGACTCATCGCCGAACCATTCACTCGACTCAAAATCGTTGACAGCGCTTCGCTCCGCCCTTGAGGTTGGCTACACCCACTTCGACACCGCCGAACGGTACGCAGACGGGCACAGCGAGAAGTTGATCGGCGAGGCAGTTCGAGGGTCAGGCAAGAAGCGGGAGAGTCTTTTCATCACATCCAAAGTTACACCGAGTCATTTAAAGTATGACGATGTGTTGAACGCTTGCGAAAATTCTCTACGCCGTCTCAACATGGATTACATTGACTTGTATCTCATCCACTGGCCCGGGACTGGCACAAAATACGAGGAGACGTTCCGCGCGTTGAACAAACTCGTGCGTGACGGAAAAGTAAAACATCTCGGCGTGAGCAACTTCAATTTGAAATTGCTCAAACAAGCACAAGAACTTTCCGAAACGCCGATCCTTACCAATCAAGTTCCGTTCAGCGTTTCGGATCGCTCGTATGTGAACAACGGCATGCTTGAATATTGCCAGCAAAACGATATTCTTTTTACAGCGTATTCTCCCGTTGACGAGGGCAATCTCCGCTCGAACAAAACATTGGAGTCAATCGCCAAAGCGCATAACGCGACGGTCTTTCAAATCGCGCTCGCGTGGGTTATCTCGCATCCGCGCGTGATCACGATCCCGATGTCGTTCAATCCACAGCATATCAAAGAAAATTTCGACGCGGCGGAGATCGAGTTGACGAAAGAGGAAATTGATTTGCTAACGGAGAAATGAAAGACGAAAGCGCCGCCCTGAGCGTGCCGAAGGGAAGAAAGAAAAATCTTTTCCTTCGTGCCCCTTCGTGCCCTTTGTGGTTAAAATGAATTTACAAATCCTCCCCGAAATCGAAATCCTCGAAGAATCAGAATCCGCGCTCGAGCCGCTCTACAAAGTCCTCATTCACAACGACAACATCACGCCAATGGATTTTGTCGTGCACATCCTCAAAACCATCTTCTTCCTCGGCGTTGACCGCGCCTCCGAGATCATGCTCACCGCCCACATCAACGGTAACGCGTATGTGCAAACGCTGGCAAAATCCGAAGCGGAAAAGAGAATCGCCAAAGCGGACTTTGAATCTAACAACGCAGGTTACCCCCTTCGGTTTTCGATGGAACCCGAGTAAATGCTCATCCAGTAATGTTCGTCTCGCAGTTGAACAGCGGGACGAACTATGAAGAACTATAATAGAACCTGAATGACGCCTTCCCCCTTTGATGTTCTCACACAGATCAATCTCGACGATTTAGTTTCAGCCTTCGGGTGGGGTCAATATCCATTCTTATCAAACATTCTGCGACGCGCATTCATCTCGCCTGCCCGCAACTTTGCCCGCAACATGTTGGATTTCGATAGCGACATTGCGCGAGTAGGGTTGGGCGAAGCCGCGCGTCAAAACTTGCGCGATCATTATGTGCAAGACCTGCGCGTGCACGGCATGGAAAATATACCCGCAACAGGACCCGCATTATTCCTATCGAATCACCCAGGGCTGGTGGATACGCTTGCGTTGTTCTCAGCAATCAACCGCGCCGACCTGCGCATCATCGCTATCGAGCGTCCATTTTTAGCAACGCTTGCCAACACTAGCAAACAACTCTTCTATATCAGTGAAGATGAATCGGAACGAATTCGCGCGGTGCGACAGGTATCGTCCCATCTCAAGAACGGATTCTCCGCCCTCACCTTCCCCGCAGGCGAGATCGAACCCGATCCCGCCGTTCATTCAGACGCGATTGATTCTCTCTCGCACTGGACAAATTCAGCAAGCGTCTTCATCCGCTTCGCGCGGGACACGGTAATTGTCCCAACCCTCGTGAGCGGAGTCGTGTGGGGGGCATCGCTCCGCAACCCACTCCTCTGGTTCAAGCGGACTCGCAAAGAACGCGAACTGCTCGCCGCCGCATTTCAGGCATTTTTCATGCTGAGTCGCAACTTCCGCCCGACGACCGTGCATGTCAGTTTTGCCAAACCAATTACTTTGGATGAAATCGGCTCCGCCGACACCGATGCGATCCATCGCATTGTGATCGAGCGTATGCGCGGGTTGATTCAGAATCCATCAACCGATCATGGCGAATCCATCCTCTAACCTTTCTACCGCAAAGCCAAAGAGCAGATCGCTGATAACTACAGTTGCGATCTATGCCGTTCTTTTCGTGCTCTTGTATTTCGCGCTTCGCAACGCACCCTTTGCCGAAATTTGGAACGCGCTCAAGAATCTCAAACTCTGGCAGATTTGTTTGATCCTGCTCCTCAACGCGTTCGTCATCACTTGCATGACCGCTCGCTGGTGGATCATCGTCCGCGCCGAGAATCCGTCCATGCCGTTCCTGCCGATGGTTCGATATCGCCTGTCGGTGTTCGGGTTGAGTTACTTCACGCCAGGTCCGCAAGTGGGAGGCGAGCCTCTACAGATCATTTACCTCCAACGCAATCACGGGATCACATTTGCGCGCGCCACATCCGCGGTGATCATGGACAAACTGCTCGAGTTCCTCGTCAACTTTGTGTTGATCGGAATCGGCGCGTGGGCAATCGTCAAGGTGGGATTAATTTCGGGGAGCGGAATCAGGCTCACCCTGAGTCTGATCGGGCTGGGGGCGCTGTTGATCCTGCCGCTTGCGTACATCATCCTGTTGCACATGGGAATTCATCCGCTGGCGAAAATCCTAAAGCCGCTCGTCAAGAAAACGAGTAAGGCAACGCGGCTGATCGTCGTCGCCGAACAAATGGCTTCGATCTTTTGCAGAAAGCATGTTCGCTCGATGTTTCTCGCCATTATGGTTTCGTTCGCGGCGCTCGCGGGCATTGCCCTCGAATACTATTTGATGGTTTCATTCCTCGGAATGAATATCAACGCGATTCAAGTTTTTGCCGCGTTAACCGCCATGCAGATCGCCTTCCTCATGCCGTTGCCCGGAGGCTTGGGCGCGTTGGAAGCGAGTCAAGTTTTTGCGCTCGGCGCGTTCGGACAGCCCGCCTCCGCCGCGATCAGCCTAACATTGCTCATGCGCGCGCGCGATACCTTGAATGGCGGCATCGGTTTGCTTCTGGCAGGGCGCGGGATTGCAAAGTAAAATAAAGTTCAGCAGACGCATCTATTCAACAAACCAAAAGGAGTTGACCATGAACCTTGATTGGAAAAAGATCGGCATCATTCTCGCCAACCTTGCCACAGCCTTTTTGCATTTATCGTTGTATCCGCAAATGGGAGCCGACCCCATCGTGATGAACGGCGCGGGTTATCTTGGTTTGCTCGCCGCATATTTTGCGCCGATGGAAATGTTCCAAAAGAATCATAAAACGATGTGGTGGGCAATGTTCGGTTACTGCGCGCTGACGATCGTGCTATGGGTCGTCATGGGCGATAAAAATTTTGTAGCAGGCACCTCCAGCGCCACAGGCTATTACGCCAAAGCCGCCGAAATTTTATTGATGGCTTTCTTGTGGGCAGATAAAAAATCATAAGCCATGATGTAAAATTGGGGGATGAATCGCAAGACCGTCTACTTCACCGCGCCGCGTCAGGCAGAACTCCGCGAGGAGTCATTGCCCGCCCTCGGCGCGGATGATGTTTTAGTCGAGACGATCTGCTCCGCGATCAGCGCTGGCACCGAGATACTGGTTTATCGCGGACAATTTCCGCACATCAACGATTCGCACGATCATCTAAGCAGCCGCTTGAAATATCCGCTTGCGTTTGGGTATGCGTGCGTGGGACGAATTATCGAAACAGGCAAAGGCGTCGAAAAATCTTTACTGAATAAAATTGTTTTTGGATTTGCTCCGCACACTTCAGCCTTTATCGCTCATCCTTCATCTTTGATTCTCGCCCCCGCTTCTTCCGCAGGGACGCCTGCTCTGCCCGTGGAAGCCTGCTCCTTCCTCCCCAACATGGAAACCGCAGTCAACTTGATCCAAGACGCGGCGCCGATTCTTGGCGAACGCGTGTTGGTGTTAGGACAAGGCGTTGTCGGCTTGCTCGTTGCGTCATTGCTCAAAGAATTTCCGCTCGAAAAACTTGTCACCTCGGATTGCTTTGAATTGCGGAGAAAAGCCTCACTTGAAATCGGCGTGGATGATTCGTTTGATCCAATTGTTTTGAGTGAAAAAAATTTTGATGTGGTTGGAAATAAAACCCAAAACAAACCCCAGTCTGGCTACGCGCAGAACTTCGACCTAACTTTTGAACTCACTGGCTCACCCTCCGCGTTGGATGATGCCATTGCAATGACAGCCTTCAGCGGGCGCATTGTCATCGGCTCGTGGTATGGAGATAAACGCGCGGAGGTTGACCTCGGTGGCGCGTTCCATCGCTCGCGCATCAAATTGATCTCATCTCAAGTCAGCACGATCGCTCCCGAGTTGAGCGGACGCTGGGATAAAGCGCGCAGGTTCAACGTCGCGTGGGAAGCGTTGAGGCGCATCCAGCCGCAGAAGTGGATCACGCATCGCTTTCCAATTGACAAGGCAGAAGAGGCGTATCGTCTGCTGGATGAAAATCCGCATGAGACGATACAAGTTTTACTCGAATATACTAAATGAAAATTCTTACAGGCACAATCTTCTCTCTTATGCTGATTGTTGGAGTATTCCTATTTTACACAGGCGGCAAAGGCTATAGAGTCCCCACAACTATCGGAGAGAGATGGATTCGTTCACTTAAACTTGGTTTTTCTATTATGCTCTTGATGTATGGTGGTATTTATTTCAACGATTTACTTACTCAATCTGTATCTGCCTTGGAAAATCAAATGGGTAATGTCTTTATTACGATACCTGTAGGGGGCATAATCACAACAATCGCGATTTTCATTTGCATAACCAGCCATGAATTGAGAAGAAAATTTGAAAGGAACTTAAGAAGTAAAAAGGATAGTCCAGACAATGATCATTTATGAAGTCGATTCGAGTCTATGAAATTTCACTATACAAACCTTGAAACCTGCCACGAAGCGACGGGAGTCGTTGTCGTCATTGACGTGATCCGCGCGTTCACGAATGCGGCGTTCGCATTTCATCGCGGCGCGAAAGAGATCTATCCCGTCAGCGGCGTGGAGGAAGCGCTGCAACTCAAAGCGCAGATTCCCAATTCACTCGCGTGCGGCGAAGTGGGCGGACTCCCGCCTGAGGGATTCGACTTCGGCAACTCCCCCACTCAAACGAGCACGCTTGATCTGGATGGAAAAATTATCATCCAACGGACAGGCGCTGGGACACAGGGGATCGCTCGCAGTGTGAAAGCCAGCAAGATCATTGCCGCAAGTTTCGTGGTTGCGAACCAGACCGCGATGTATCTGCAAAAACTTTCGCCCGATTCAGTCACTTTTGTCGTTACAGGTCAAACGTATGATGGCGGCGAAGAAGACTTGGCATTTGCAGAATATCTGGAAGCAGTATTGCGCGGCGACGCGCCAGACCCAACTCCATTTCTGGAGCGCGTGCGCAACTCGAACGATGCAAAAATATTCCATAACCCGCAAAGACCCGAGTTTCCCGAGGTCGATCTCACCCATTGCACAAGTTTGGATAAGTTCGATTTTGCCATGCCTGTCATCAAAGAGAACGGACATCACGTCATGCACGCTATCAAGCCTTGATCAGGAGAATTCATGTACACGCTCGCAGTAAAAAGGGATTTCATCGCACGGCATTTCCTCATCGGCGGAGATTGGGGACCTGAGAATTCCCCAAACTCGCATCATTATGTCCTTGAATTGCAACTGGAAGGAAAGGATTTAGACAAACACGGCTTTCTCGTTGACATTGTGGATGTGGAGAAACATCTCGATGAAGTTGTCGGTCAATACAAGGAACAGATGTTGAACGATTGCCCAGCCTTTGCGGGACTCAATCCATCCATCGAGCATTTCGCGCGAATTTTGGCAACGTCGCTGAGCGAACGTATCCAAGCGAAGAACATTTCCGCGGTGAAGGTTGTGTTGTGGGAGAACGAGTCCGCGTGGGCGGCGTATGCTCATCATAGATAAGGATTGACATGTATTGGTTGTATAAAAATAATCGCGGCGTGTATTGGTTGGTCAATTCCATACTCTGTGGAGTTGGTTTTGGAGTATTTCAATCAAGCGTATGGAGCGGAGTAATTTTCGGCATGCTTGTTTTTTGGGGCGCCGTAGTTTATGAAGTTTTCATTAACAAACAAAATCGGACTAAATAGTTGTTCATTGGCTAATTATGCACATTGGATTAGCTATTTACGGTTCGTTAGATTCAGTCAGCGGCGGGTATTTGTATGATCGAAAGTTGGTGGAGTATCTTCGAGCGCAGGGAGACACCGTTGAAATCATTAGTCTGCCGTGGCGAAATTATGCCGCGCATTTGATAGATAATTTTCGGTTTCGGCTTCCATCCAACTTGGACATTCTGATTCAAGACGAACTCAATCACCCATCGTTGATCACGGCAAACGCAGGAAGACATCCCTACCCCGTCGTGTCACTTGTCCATCACTTGCGATGCTCCGAGTTGAGACCTGCATGGCAGAACTGGTTCTATCGAATCGTCGAGAAGAAATATCTGCAAAGCGTGGATGGGTTTATCTTCAATTCAAGGACAACACAAGCAGTGGTTTTTGATTTGTTGCAGAGCAGGGGCGACCCGTCAATGCCAATCAACACCAATCTAAGCAAGGCGAGTCAGTCAGCGAAAACGACGAGTAGTTCATGGCGGGTCGCCCTTACAAAACCATCTCTGGTTGCGTATCCGCCCACGGACAGGTTTGGGGATGGGATTGCTGAGAAAGAAATTGTTGAGCGTGCGAAGAGCGACGAATTGCGAATCCTGTTTCTTGGGAATGTGATTTACAGAAAGGGGCTACATACGTTGCTCGAAGCAGTCGAAGGTCGAAGGCACCGCCCTGAGCTTGTCGAAGGGTCGAAGGTCAGGGTGGATGTGGTTGGATCATTGAGCTCTGAACCAAGGTATGCGCGGTCTGTGCAAGAGAAAGTAAAAGTCTCAAGTCTCAAGTCTCAAGTTTTTTTTCATGGCGCGTTAGACAATGAACCTCTCGTCGAAAAACTCAGGCAGGCTCATGTCCTTGTTGTGCCATCGAGTTATGAGGGATTTGGTATCGTCTATCTCGAAGGGATGTGTTTCGGTCTGCCCGCGATTGGCACGTCCGCTGGGGCGGCGAGGGAGATCATCGCGCATGGCGAGACTGGATACTTGATCGAGCCAAATGACGTGGAATCGCTTGCCGATCATTTAAGAGAGTTGGAGACGAATAGAGAATTGCTGGTTAGGTTATCTTTGAACGCAGCGAAGAGGTATCGGGCGCAACCAAAATGGGTCGAGACAGCAAGCAGGATCAGAGAACTTCTTTCCGTCATTGCGAGGGGCGATAGCCCCGAAGCGATCCCTGTTACCAACGAGGAGATTGCTTCGTCGTCGCGGAGTTCACGCTGAGCGTGTCGAATGCGCTCCTCCTCGCAATGACATAACAAAAATATGGAACACTCCTTTCCAAAATATCTGCTCTCCAAACAAAGCGTGGATGACCGCGCGTTGAACAAGGATGTGTTGAACGCGTTGAAAGCAAACCTGCCAGGGGAACCCTTCCGCATCATTGAAGTCGGCGCGGGGATCGGGACCATGCTCAAGCGGTTGATCTGCTGGGATGTGATCCGCAGTGTGGAGTATGTAATGGTAGATGGGATGCGCGAGAACGTCGCGTTTGCGCGGGCGTGGATTCCGCAATTCGCAGGCGAGGCAGGCATGAGGGCGGAGAGAAGCGGGGATGATCGCTTGCGAGTCTACGATGAGAAGCGCGATATCCAAATCCAGTTGGTGGAGGCGGATGTGTTCGATTTCATCGATACAAAACCCGATCCTGCCGACGTTTTGATCGCGCACGCTTTTTTGGATCTATTGCCGCTCCGCGAGTCGTTACCAAAATTGCTTGCACTGACCAAGCGCCTCGCGTGGCTGACGATCAATTTCGACGGGGTGACGGCGTTCAAGCCGACGATCGACGCGGCGCTGGATGAAACGATCGAGCGGTTGTATCACCAGACCATGGACTCGCGCGTCACTGGCGGCGACAGCAAAAGCGGACGGCATCTCTTCGGATATTTGCAAAACGCGGGCGCAGAGATCCTTGCGGCAGGCGCGTCGGATTGGGTGGTGCATCCGTTGAACAGAAGATATCCGAACGACGAGGCGTACTTCTTGAACTTCATTTTGACATTTCTCGAAGGGTCGCTTGCGGAACATCCTGAACTAAATGCTAATGTTTTGAAACACTGGCTATCTGAACGGCGCGAGCAGGTTGAGCGCGGTGAACTGGTGTACATCGCGCATCAGATGGATTTTTTGGTGAGAGCTTTGTCTGCTGGTTGAGTAGTCCCGCGTGCACTTCGCGGGACGTATCGAAACCAGCAAGGCAGTAGAGTACTTTTGTTACAAATGTTTTCTTCTTATCGGTGGTTTCGATACGGGCTCGCTGTCGCTCGCCCTACTCAACCACCAAAGTTGGGGTGTGATGTAGTGTATAATCCTCGCATCAATACTTCTACATCAGCAGTCCACCGCTGTTTTCGATTGAGGGATACTCACTCTTTACACGTGCAAGGCTTCTGAAGAACAGGAAACAATTTTGAACTTCACACAATTTAATTTGGATTCCCGCCTCATGCAGGGAATCAAAGTCGCGGGATATGAAACCGCCACGCCGATTCAGGAAGCGGCGATCCCTGCCGCGTTACGCGGGCGAGACATCATCGGCACCGCACAGACGGGAACGGGCAAGACCGCCGCGTTCGTCCTCCCCATTTTGCACAAGTTGCTTGATGGTCCGCGCGGAATGCCGCGCACGCTCATCGTCACGCCGACACGTGAACTTGCCGAGCAGATCAATCAGGTTGTGCACGCGCTGTCAGCGGGGACGGGGCTGAGGAGCGCAACCATCTATGGGGGCGTCGGAGCCGACCGTCAGATCAAGGCGCTGCGTAACGGGGTGGAAATCCTGGTGGCTACGCCTGGTCGCCTGCTCGACCTCATCGGACAGCGTCATGCAAAAATGAATCGCATCGAAATTTTGGTGCTCGATGAAGCCGACCGCATGTTCGACATGGGATTTCTGCCCGATGTGCGCCGCATCATCAAAGCCGTGCCTGAGCAACGACAGACCATGTTGTTCTCCGCGACCTTCCCTGCTGAAGTTGAGCAACTCGCGGGGCAATCGCTCGTCGAGCCGCAAAAAATTGCGATGGGTATCAGCAAGCCCGCGGTCACGGTGAGTCATGCGCTGTATCCCGTGCCACAACATTTGAAAACTGGAGTGTTGTTGAAACTCCTCAAGCAAACAGACTCGGATTCGATTCTTGTTTTCGTGCGCACAAAACATCGCGCCGACAAGGTGGCGAAGCAGATCGCGCACGCGGGTCATCGCGTCACCAGTCTGCATGGCAATCGCACACAAGGTCAACGCGAACGCGCATTGCACGGATTCAAAACGGGACACTTCCACATCATGGTCGCCACCGACATCGCGGCGCGCGGTCTGGACATTGACAGCATCACGCACGTCATCAACTACGAAATGCCCGACACCGCCGACGCGTACATCCATCGCATCGGGCGCACGGGACGTGCGCAACGCACAGGCGACGCGTTCACGCTGGTCACCGATGAAGACAAGGATATGATCCGCACGCTCGAACGCATCATGGGACATCCGCTGGAGAAGAAGACTCTGCCCGACTTCGACTACTCGCCTCCCGCCCCGCCTCGGTCTGGTCACCAACGCCGTGAAGGGACTCGCCCCCCACGCCCCGCTCCCACGCCGACGAGATTCTCGAAGAATCGACTCGCGCCGAGGCGAAGATCGTAAGTGGTAAATTGAACCCGTCTTGATGAGAGGCGGGTTTTTGATTTCAAAATAGGCTACAATATAATAAGCAAATAGGGAAATCAAGAAACAAAAACCAAAATGAACCAAAGACAAGAACAAATACTTAAACTAACTGAACTAAGGTACAAACTCACTCCATCTTTAATGGAGCATCTTTCCGATACAAATGACATTGTTGGTTACATATTAAAATGCCATCTTTTCACAGAATCGATTCTTGACGAGCTCGTAAGACTAGCGTTGAAAGAAAATGCGGAAGCAGTTTTAGCAATTGGTCTTACCTATAATAACAAGCTGATTTTGGTATCGAAACTAAATATAGTTGAAAACATTGAACTTATACCTGAGTATGTAGCTAGTTCTCTTCGTAAACTTAATCAACTAAGGAACAAAATATCGCATAAGATTGGAGAGAATGTGACAGATGCCGAAATTATAGAACTCTTTATGGGACTCGAAAAAGAACTTCCATACAAAGAAATTCTTGAACACGGACAAAAAACTGCCATAAAGAGATACGCAGCGTTTATCTTTAGTTGTATGTTACCTAAACTCGAATTAGAAAACGACACTGAATAAGCACAAGAGACAAATACTTGGAATCAAAAGAGCCCCGCGTTTCGCGGGGCTCTTTTTCAATCTAACTAGCTCACTGTGATGACGTTGCTAGCCTGCGGACCCTTCGGTCCCTGTTCGACGGTGAATTCGACTTTCTGACCTTCTGCCAGATTCTTGAACCCATCGCCTTGAATGGCAGAGAAATGGACGAACACGTCCTTGCCGCCTTCGCGCTCGATGAAGCCGAAGCCTTTGGTTCCATTGAACCACTTGACCGTACCGATAATTCTTTCAGACATTGTATTTGCCTCCTTTGGCAAAAGTAAAGATGTTAGGCGTCCTGTTCGTTCCATCGGAGGTAAAACAAAACAGCCCGCGGATTCAAACCGTGAGCTGTGGCTGTTCTTCAAACCAACGTAACTTACCGTTATCCTACAAAGAGATAGTAACAGACTACTCAGGATAAGTCAATCAAATTGGGGAGCAATTTCAAAGTGCTATAATCTTTCCACCCAAGGAGAATCCCTATGCGAATCGCAGTCATCTCAGACATGCACGGAAACAACCTCGCACTTGAAGCCGTTCTGGCAGATATAAAACGGCAAGGCACAGATCAACTCGTCTGTCTCGGCGATGCGATTCAGGGAGGTCCGCAATCCGCCAATTACACAACCTCCATCTGAGTCAAAAGAGACCTGCAAATTTGCGGGTCTCTTTTGACTTTACATTAATTTCTTTAGGTTATGCAACCACGGTGGGAACCAAGACAAAATAAATTACCAACCCTGCAATCAGGGCAACCAGCCCCAACAGCGAGAAGAATCCGCGCATCTTGCTTTCCGAGTGAAGCAGGGACGCCCAGGCGGTGAGGGCAAGCCCAAGAGCCATAATTAACATGACAAGTTGAAGCTGGTCGCCGCGTTCGTCCCATTGGGAGCCAAGCTCAAAGTTATAGTCTGAGTCATCCCAATAGGCGATAGCGTCGGCGTACAACTCATCGGAATATTGTTCATCCATTGGGTAGTCGTCGCCGTTGCGCGCTATGGCATCGAACAGGCTTTGCGAAAAGTTCCCTTCATAATACTCGGCGACCTGGGGGTTGCTCTCGTTGTTGATATACCAATTATCGTAATTGCCCTCATCTTGAATCCAGTTCTGATTCGCGCTAAGATATTCAGCATTGCCATCGTTGAGCGCCTGCATCCCCTTGATCTCGTACTTATTTTGCTCAGAATCTGCCATAGCGCCCTGATAACTCGAAAAGGCGGTAAGCACGCTCAACAACGCGATCATGGTTCCCAGAAAAACTTCGCGACGCAAAAAACCAAATATATTTTTCATGTTCCTACTCCTTGAGAATTTAGCAATTTATTTACGAGCAAGATTATATTCAATTAGAGAAACAGCCTGACTTTCAAAACTGTCGGCGGATTGCCAGGCAGACGAATATACCATCATCCTTACCTTCAAGAGCAGAAAGCCGGGGCTCGGGGTTCGCTGTGCCTCTGTAGCTTTACATACTTGAAACGCCGCGCATCAGAAACTCATAGCCTTGTTTGGCGTCATGTCAGGTGATATAATCCCGCCGCTTCACATGGAGCCTGTAGCTCAACGGCAGAGCGCTACACTGTGGCTGTAGATGTTGTGGGTTCGAAACCCATCAGGCTCCCAGGAAATAGACTTCCGAAGTCTCAGAGACTTCGGAAGTCTGCGTTTAAATCTAAACCATGAAGACTCCGTGAACCCTGCGACTATTTTATTCTGATCCCGACTCCGCATCTTTTAAAAGCGGGTACAATACCCACATGCCCCAAACAATCAACGTTCTATTTCTTGCGGCGGAAGCGGAACCTTTTGTCAAAGTTGGGGGGCTGGGCGATGTGGCGGGCACACTGCCGCGTGAATTGCGCGCGCTTTCAGGGGAGGATATCAAGATCGACATACGGCTTGTTTTGCCGTTGCACCCTGTGATCAAAACCGAAGCCCTGAAGCCCCTGGCGATCTATTCCCTAACGAGGAACAAGTCTGAGGTCCAGGTGGAGGCGTTTGAGGGAACGCTGGGAGATGTCCCGGTGTATTTCATTAGCGGCGATCCGATCAAGGCGAGCGGCGCGGTATATTCATCCAACAACAAATTAGACGCTGAGAAGTATGCTTTTTTCTCTTTAGCCGCGCTGGAATTGCCGCATCAAATCGATTGGGCGCCAAACATCCTGCACTGCAACGACTGGCATAGCGCCCTTGCCGCGTATGGCAATCTGGTCAAACGTTGGGAGGATAAAAAGAACCGCATTGCTTCGGTGATCTCGATTCACAACCTGCCTTTCCTCGGTCCTGATATTCGAGACATTCTCGAGGACTACGGCTTGCCGCTTGCCAAAACCGACCTACCTGATTGGGCGCGCGTCTTACCCATGCCGCTCGGTTTATGGGCGGCGGACGCGATCATTGCCGTCTCGCCTACCTATGCCGATGAAATTCTGCATGAGGAGTTTGGCTCCGGTTTACAAGACTTCTTCAAGAATCGCACCGACACGCTCAGCGGTATCCTCAATGGATTGGATGTCGCTTCGTTCGACCCTCAAACTGATTCAGTCCTTTCGGCAAATTTCAACGCCGACACGCTTCCCCTCCGTTCCCAAAACAAACTTGCCCTCCAACGCCGAGTTGGTTTGCCTGAATTGCCTGACACCCCCCTGCTAGGAATGGTCACGCGCATGGACATGCAAAAAGGCGTGGATATTGCCCTGAAAGGCTTGCGCATGTTGAAGAAGCAAAACTGGCAATTCGTTTTGCTCGGCGCAGGCGACCCCAAACTCGAGGCGATGGCTGAAAAATTGCAGGAGGAATTGCCAGACCGCGCGCACGTGGAAACCCGCTACGACGCCAATCTCGCGCGCCAGATCTACGCCGGAGCCGATCTCTTCCTCATGCCTTCGCGCTACGAACCGTGCGGCACTTCGCAAATGATCGCCATGCGCTACGGATGCGCGCCGCTCGTGCGCGCCGTAGGCGGATTGCATGATACCGTCACCGATGGCGAAACCGGGTTCGTATTCGTAGACACAAAAGTCAAATCGTTCAACGATGCGGTACGGCGCGCGTTGCAAATCTTTCCGGATCGATCCCGCTGGGCAATGTTACAAAAAGCGGGCATGGAAAAAGATTTCGGCTGGCGCGCCTCCGCGGAAAAATATATCAAAGCGTATCAAAAATTGATCGCCGAATCAGCCGCCCCGGCGCGCGACGCGTATCAAACTCCCGTAGAAAAGCCGCGCAGGCGCATCCGCGAGGAGCAAGCCGCAAACCCAATCATCAATGGCGAGGCAACATGAAAACACGAGCAGTGATTTTAGCGGGCGGCGAAGGTTCGCGACTGGGAGCCTTAACCGTCAAACGGACAAAACCCGCCGTGCCCTTCGCGGGCAAATATCGCATCATAGACTTTGCCCTCTCGAACTGCGTCAATTCGGGAATATTCGACTTGATGGTGTTGGCGCAGTATCGTCCGCAGTCGCTGATCGAACACATCGGCGTGGGGGCGCCATGGGATTTGAACCGCGACTTCACGGGCGGCATCAAAATCCTCACGCCGTACAAAGCCCGCAACGAATCGGATTGGTATGTTGGCACCGCCGACGCCGTGCAACAAAATTTCGGTTTCATCAAACAGGGATCGCCAGACCTCGTGTTGATCCTCTCCGGCGACCATATCTATACCATGGACTACGAGCCGATGATCTCCTTCCACCTCGACCATGAGGCAGATTTGACCATGGGCGTGATCACCGTCCCGATGGAAGAAGCGTCGCGGTTCGGCATCCTTGCCACAGACGACAAATATCGCGTCACGTCATTTGTAGAAAAGCCGAAAGAGCCGCCATCCAACCTTGCCAACATGGGCGTGTATCTTTTCAGGCGCGAAGTGCTGGACAAAGCGCTTTGGGAAGACCGCCAGCGCAAAGGTTCGTCCCACGACTTCGGCAAAGATATATTGCCGCGCTTGATCAAATCAAAGACGCGCGTGTTTGCCTATCCCTATAGCGGCTATTGGATGGATGTCGGAACACTGGCATCGTATTGGCAGGCGCACATGGATTTACTCGCGCCCTCTCCCCGCTTGAAACTGTACAACCGAAGTTGGATCATCCATACCCGCACCGCCGAACGTCCGCCGGCGCGCTTCCCCGCCAAGGGCAGTGTGTATGCCAGCATGATTTGCGATGGCTGCTTCATCGAAGAAGGCGCAACGGTGGAAAGCAGTGTGCTGTCACCGGGCGTTATCGTGCGATCTGGCGCCGTGGTGCGCGAGTCGATCGTATTGACCGATGCGGAGATTAAACCCGGCGCGGTTGTGGAACGCTCGGTGCTCGATAAACAAGCGCGCGTCGAAGAGCACGCCCGCGTTGGCTGGGGCGTAACCGACCAAAATATCCGTATCGCGCTGGTGGGCAAGAACAGCGTTGTGCCATCGGGGTATGTGATCGAACCCGAAGCCGAGATCGGCACCGACGTGATCCAAAGCGACTATCCCGATTCAACCATTCGCGCGGGACAAGTCATTCAAACGAAAAGACAGCCAAATGAAATTTGATCGCGCGGGCGGAATCCTCATACATCCCACAAGTTTCCCAAGCCCTTACGGCATCGGCGATCTCGGTCCGCAAGCCTATCGCTTTATAGATTGGCTCGCGTCGGCGCAATGCAAACTTTGGCAGATCCTCCCGCTCGGTCCAACAGGATACGGCGATTCGCCTTATCAATGTTTCTCCGCGTTCGCGGGCAATCACTATTTGATCAGCCCCGATGTTTTGATTCAAGAAGGATTATTGACTCAAAAAGATTTGGCGGACGCTCCGACCTCTCCCGCCTCTCGCGTGGACTTCGGCTTGCTCATCCCGCGGAAGTTGAATCTACTCCTGAAGGCTTTCTCTCGGCTAGACTCCATGCCGAAAGACTCCCGCGATGGCTTCGACTATTTCTGCGCGCAAAACGCCTCGTGGCTGAACGATTACGCCCTCTTCATGGCGTTGAAAGATTCACACGGCGGCAAAGCATGGAATACGTGGGAGGAACCGCTTCGTATGCGCGAAAAATCCGACTTGGAAGCGGCGCGCAAGGAATTATCCAGCGACATCCATCGCCATACGTTCTATCAATATTTATTTTTCCGTCAATGGGAATCACTGCGAACGTACGCAAACGATAAGGGGATCAAGATCATCGGCGATGCGCCGATCTTCGTCGCTTACGATAGCGCGGACGTTTGGTCGCATCCCGAATTGTTTTTCCTGGACGAGACTGGCAACCCAACCGTCGTTGCGGGAGTGCCGCCCGATGGTTTCTCTGCCACCGGTCAACTGTGGGGAAATCCGCTGTATCGTTGGGATGTGCACAAAGAGTCGGGGTACGCGTGGTGGTTGGAGCGGCTCAAGTTTGCGTTGAAAACGATAGACATCCTGCGGCTCGATCATTTCCGCGGATTTGCTGGTTACTACGAGATCGCCGCGGAGGAGAAGACCGCCGAACACGGGCATTGGGTTCCGGGTCCCGGTTCCGATTTTTTCCGCACGGTAGACTCAAAACTCAGCGATGGCGCGGCAACCGCCGAGATCAGCCTCCCCATCATCGCCGAAGACCTCGGCTTGGTCACGCCAGATGTGATCGCCCTCTTGGAAGAATTTCAACTGCCGGGCATGAAAGTATTGCAGTTCGGTTTTTCTGGTCCCGAAAACCCATTCCTGCCTCACAACTACGTGGAAAATTGCGTGGCATATACCGGCACGCACGACAACGACACCGCGCGAGGATGGTTTGAATCAACCACTGAGCACGAGCGATCTTTCGCTTTGAAATATTTGAACACCATTCATGACACCTTCGTTTGGGATTTGATCCGCGCAGTGTGGGCGTCGGTGGCAGTCATTGCAGTGACACCGATGCAAGACCTGTTGAATCTCGGCGGCGAAGCACGGATGAATTTTCCCTCCAAACTGGGCGGTAACTGGGAATGGCGAATGAACGAGGGAGACTTGAGCGATTCGTTGGCTGAGCGGTTGAAAGAATTGAATTGGTTGTATTCGAGATAACAAATAAAAAAGACCTGACAGGTTTTTGAAAACCTGTCAGGTCTCAACCCGACTTATTTCTCAAACAGCGACTTGTACTCCCCGTAGCCTTCCTCTTCCAATCTCTCGGCGGGAATAAACTTCATCGAAGCCGAGTTCATGCAGTAACGCAGACCCGTCGGCGCGGGACCATCATCGAACACATGACCGAGATGCGAGTCCGCATGTTTCGAGCGGACCTCGGTGCGCGGCATGAACAATTTGAAATCCGTGCGCTCGACGATGTTCTCCGATTGCAACGGCTGAGTGAACGAGGGCCAGCCTGTGCCAGAGTCGTATTTGTCGAGGGAACTGAACAACGGTTCGCCAGAGACGACATCCACATAAATCCCAGCCTGTTTGTTGTTCCAATAGGCGTTCGAAAACGCTCGCTCGGTGCCTTCGTGTTGGGTCACTTCATACTGAAGCGGGGACAATTGCTTGCGTAATTCAATGTCGGTGGGTTTCTTGAAGTCTTTCATGGGACGATTTCCTTTCATCTTGGTCTACTCGATAGACGAGATGAGTTGCTCACTTTTACCCGCCAACTCATTAAGAAATTCTTACAAATGCACTTTGCACAATTTCATCCATCACGCATGTCACCCTGAGCGACAGCGAAGGGTCTCTGAGATTATCTACGAGATTCTTCGCCGCAAAGAGCACCCCGCAACTATATCGGGGCAGGCGAGCGCGGCTCAGAATGACATTGCGTAAGGTGAATTGCAAATTCTTGTTATCCGCGTGTTGAATACCAATCCAAAACCCGCAAAGCGCGGAGGGTGATCCATTTGCTTGGCATTCCCTCGCGGTCATCCATCTCGATTGGCATCACACCTGGATACTGAACATCGAGTAGCCAGCGTCCGTCACCCCCGCGCTTGGATTCGACGAGGTCAATCGCGTCAGCCACGCGTTCATCGGGCGTGACGCCAGCGCGGCGGAGGTAGTCGAGTCCGCGCAGGATGTCGTAGTGCCACCAGGTCGGGAAGGCGAAGCGCGTCCAGTCACTGCCGCCCTTGCGATCCTGCTGAATTGCCGAGCCAGTTGAACGTCGGCGAAAGAGGCGGCGTTCGAGGAGGTACTCCTGCCCGCGCAGGCGAGCAGACGTCACGTCCGAACGAGTCCCGAAGCGTAAATCATATTCAAGCAATGCCTCAAGGACGCAGATCGTTGTGTTGAACGACGAGCGCGTCGAGCCATTCTCCGCTTCGCAATTCCAGCCGCCATCGGACAACTGCTCGTCGAGCAAGCGATCAAAAATTCTCTCGCTTTGCGTTTCGTGCCCGAAGTACGCGCCGCTCGCGCCCACCTGACCATTGATGCACGGCTCGACCTCGCCCGCGAAGAAAGGATTGCCGAGGAAGTCCTCGCCGCGCCAAGCGCCGTCCGAGTCCCAGCCGCGCCACCGAACGAGATCGCTCACCAAACGGATCGCCCGTTTCGCCGCGTCGCTGTTGGGGTCTAGCCCGAATTCACGGAGCAACGTGAGCGCGTGCATCGTGGAGTTCCATCCATGATTCCACTCCGCGCCGCCCCACTTTCCATCAGCGGCTTGGAGGGCAAGCAGTTGCGCGCCCCATCCCTCAGCGGCGACTCTTGCGCGTTCAGCCGCGACTTCCTCCGCAGGCGAATGAAGCAAATCGCTCATCACTTGCCAGCGGATCGAAGGGTCGGAATCAAGCAGCCATTGGCGGACTTCGGGTTTCATGTGCGTACTGAAGAAAATTTGACTTTAACTTTTGATAAAGTAAAGATTTGCGTTAGTGGTGGGGCAGGCTCGGATTCGCTTTGCAAGCAGGAAAAACCTGAAGCCAGAAAAATACTTGTCGAAGCCGTAGAATCCTCACCATCCACTGCGCGCTTAATTGGCTGGCGGTCGTTAACAGTGAACTTTGCTATGGATAGTCAAACATCCAAATCCTTTTGGCGGTATCGAACACTAAACTGTAATCATATTCTCGATTATTTAATACACGCCCATCATTGAAATAAAAATTAACGTTAATTCTCGCCCAAGCACTAGTTTCTTTCCTTTGAATAATCTCAACACCATTAATGTCAATTCGGCTTACTGTTTTCCACCATTTGACATATTCATTGAAATTGCCATTGCTTGAATGACTTTGGAAACTTGTGGTGAGAAAATTATCCCATAAATCTTCGTAATTTCTTTGTTGCCAGATGGCATTGAAGTACCAAAACACAAATTCTTCAGGGCGGGACTGGGGGAATGATGATGGGTCAGTAAAGGTCAATATTGTTTTACCACTGCCTGTATGATCAGATACCCAGCCTTCATAACTTCTCCAGTTAACTTTCCACCAAGTTAATTCATCTACAAACCTTGTTTCCAATTGGAGAGTAAGGGACTCGCCGCACGGAATTTCAATAATTACATCTTTATTGTCATTTTTGTTGGCGTACCCTGGTGATTTACGCAAGTTAACTTTACTAATCTCGTCACAAGAAATTTGAGCCTCATAATTCGTTTGAGCAAAATTATTTACAGAATCTGTAGCAGGAGATGGCGTTGACGTTGAGATAAGTTGAACGGAATTTACAGCTGAGATTGCACTACTTTCAGGTGGTGCAGTGAAACGAATAACCGTAGACGTAACTTGTGATTCTGTTACTGTTAATTGCGCTGTCGTTGTGCCAGGGCTTCTGAGCTTTATGTATGCGCCAAAAACTGCCAAGAAAATTAACCCAATAAAAATACCAATATTTATAAGACGCCCTTTGCCCGAATCGTTGAGATTGTCCGAGCGTTCTTTGGAATCCGAATTGGTATTTTCAACATCTTCCATGTTGTAGCTCATTTGGCTTTTTGAAATTTTGTTCTGGCAGAAGACCTACGGGGACTTTGTCGCTGTCTTTGTTAGATTTGTACCACACTCGCCGCAATGTTTTGCGCTTGGCTGATTCTTTTCGCCACACTGGGGGCACAAAATGAATTGCTGAGGCTCCTTCATCTCTTGAAGGCTATATCCACATTCGATGCAATGCTTTGCAGAGATGTCGTTGTCGGTATTACAATTTTTACAGACTATGGATTGCGAAAAGCTATTAATTGGCGGCTTTGATTCGTCAAATACTTTTGTGGTCTCGTTCGCTAACCTGTCTATTCCTTCATAAAGCGCTTTACCGCCCCTAAAGAGTGGAATACAGAGTAGAAGCAGGAAAACAGCGTTGAATACTTGATTTACGCCGTTTCTCTCGGTTGCAACTTCTAACAGGTTAATGTAGGCGATAAAGAAAACGCCAATATGAACAGCGGAGGAGATTATCAGTCCGCTTTGAGGAACTTTTGTTATGATAAAAGGAAGTTGGGTCTCGGCGACATATGCAAAATTAAAAAGTATGCCCACAATTAATAAAGTTAGAAGGGCTTTTGCAATATGGACGCCTGTTAATATGCTTTGGTTTAGTTCGCCTCTATTCAAAACAATTTTTTGATTTTGCAACATCTTGACATCTGCTGATACTGCCAATAGGATAAATAGCACCACCAGCAGAATAAAAGACCGCATTGTCGCACCGTAAAACTTCTTCTTTCGTAAGTTTAGCTCTTTCATGGGAAATCTCCTTTGAAATTTTTACAACAGACCGATTAGTTCTCTTGCTTTTTCTAGTCTGCGGATTTCATTATTGAGTGATTTGCTTTTCTTTTTCACTTCATCCATGTCCATGATTTGACCAGATAGTTTTCTTGCTCGAACTATTTCCAGTTCTTTGTTTGCTGATCGAATTGCATTTTCCAATAAAACTACTCCTTCCCCTTTCCATATTTCCGCCTCTGCTAACGATTTACTTAAGAGATTACCTGCTGTTTCAAGTGCCTCTTTGTATTCATTTGCAAGGATTTCGTAAACTTGTTCCGAAATACTTTGTTTTTCAAGTTCCAAATTTAGCTTTTCTAAATAGTTATTGTAGTCAAGAATTTCTTTTTTGCACTTGTCGATTCTGTTTTTAAGCTGTGGAATAATAACCGTTGCAGAGACTCGTGCGCCAAGTATTGCAGCTTCCTCTTTTTTTATTTTACTTGCATACGCCTGAAGTTGCGCAATTTCAAGCTCTAATAGATTCTCTAATTCAGACAACTTTGGCGACAATTCTTTTGTTTGCTTTGTAAACTCCTTTGTTTTGCCCTTTACACCAGAGATGGACGAGAAAAACCATTTGATTAATCGCTTTTGGATTTCACTAGCTTTATCGCTCGTAATTTTATCCGACTTGTCGGTTAATGCGCCCCACATTTTTTGTATATCGTCAGTAACATTACCGAAGGGCTTGCTGTTCTGGCTTATTTGAATTTCAGTTTCTTGCTGGGCGTCCATAATTGTGTCTAAGGCTAAACTTAATTTTGCAATTTGTTCAATATAACTTCTCCACGCCTGAGTTTCTGATTTGATTTGTAAGACATATGCTTCGTCTTTTTTTACCTCTGTAATATCTCCATCTGGAATGCTATCGTCGTATTTATTCAAAATCTCTGGGAGTTTGTCCAGCCCGTCAACATAGTTGCTAAATTTCATTAATACACTACTGAAAAAATTAGTCCAATCCGTAAATGAAAAACCAGTTCTTTGTGTTAGGTATTTTGTGGCTACATCTATCACAAGTTTTGCAGTGGCAGGTATTGACCATGATATTGGATTGAGCGATCGTAATTGTAAATTTAAATTACTTGAATTGGTAACTACTTCAAATATCTCATTAACATCTTTCAATGTGACAAGCAAAGAACCGATGTCTTTTTTGATAATTTCTGAGGATACTACTATTTCTGTGAAAGTGGCTTTGATAGTCTTTCCTGACGGAGTAATGAGCAAGTTGACACTATTGGAGACCATGGCTTTTTCCCTTTAGATACATTATGATCTATTTTCCTTATTGTTAGCCAGCCAACTAGAGGTTATATCGTCGCCCACTCCGTGCAACGGCTTATGGGCGGCGTATCTCGCCGTATAACTTCCTAAACCGTTCAGGATGTCATACCGCCACAATAAAATAGGCTGAGTCCATTATACAACGCAAACAGAATCTCGCAACTCGAACTCAGATAATTCCATCCGCATCAACCCTCATCCCCTCTCCGTCAAATTGACCACGATCGCATTGCTCGCCTTGACCAAATTCTGCGGCGTGATCATGATCTCCTCGCCCCATTGTCCCGCGCCCGTGCCGAGGATGGGTTCGTCGAGCAGGGTCGCTTCGAGGAAGGAGCGGAATCCGCTGGGTTGCCAGCCGAACGCGGGGATCGAGCCGATCACGTAGCCCGTCATCTCTTTCACCGCGTCGGGCGAAGCCATCTGAATATTGCGCGAGCCAATCGTCTTTTTGAGATTCCCAGAGATCGCATTCTGGTCGCCGCCGAGCATCACCAGCACGCGCTCACCCGTGTCCGCTTGAAAGATCAGCGTCTTCACGGCTTGTCGTTCCGAAAACCCAAGCGCATGAGCCACGTTCGCCGCGCCCTTTTCGGTTTCGGGAGAAAAACTCCGCGCTTCATACGGGATGTTTCGCTCATCGAGATACATGTGTGGTGGAAGTTTCATAAAATCCTTTAACCGTAGACCTGTTTTGGACGCTGATGAACGCAGAAAACGCAGATTATTTCTTTTTGAATCAGCGTGGGTCAGCGTTCATCTGCGTCCCAGCTTTATTTGCGATAGAGTCTATTAAACCTGCGGGGCGTTTTACCGCAAGATAAATCCATTCGCCAGCGGATCGTTCGGATTTATCCACAACTCGTTTCTGCCGATGATATGCGCTTCACCTCGGACCTCGGGCTTGATCGCCGCATGGGGACCGAATCTCACCTCTTCGACGACTCTGCCCGTGAATGTACTTCCAATGATACTCTCGATCACAATGGATTCGTTCAACCCAATCTCGCCGCGCGCGTGATGGATGGCGAGTCGCCCGCTCACGCCTGTCCCTGTGGGACTGCGATCCACCTCCCCATCGGCAAAGATGCACACGTTGCGGCTTTGGGACTTGGGATCTTGCGGCTTATCTACAAAAATTGTGCCATATAAAAATCCCAAATCTTTTTCAAACGGATGCACGATCTGCCTGCTATTCATCACCGCGCGCTTGATCGCCATCCCTTTCTCGATCAATGGACGGTAATCCTGCGGCGAGCAAGTCACGCCGACATCTTCCGCGTTCACGTACGCATAAAACGCGCCGCCAAACGCAAGGTCATAGCGGACTTTGCCCAACTCAGGCACGTCAACCATTGCGTCCAACTCCGAAACAAACGACGGCACGTTGAGGAACGAAACATTTTTCACATGATCGTTTTCGATGTGAGCAAACGCCGTGATCAACCCTGCGGGGCTGTCAATTTTGATTTCGGTGATCGGCGCGACCATCGGCATCATCCCCGTTTCAAGCACGACCGTTGCAATACCGATGATTCCATGTCCGCACATGGTACTGAATCCCTCATTGTGGATGAACAAGATTCCAAAATCCGCTTCGGGCGTGACGGGCGGCGTGAGGATACATCCATACATGTCCGCGTGACCGCGCGGCTCCCACATCAACGCGGTGCGGAGATGATCGTACTTCTCTTTCGCAAATCGCCGCTTCTCAAGGATGGTGTCCCCTTTCAATTCAGGGAATCCATCCACGATCACACGGAACGGCTCGCCACCCGTGTGCGCGTCAACGGCGGTGATTTTGAGCCAGTCGGAGGGAGGGGTGAAGTTCAGGGCAGAATTGAAGTTGAGCATAATTCATCTCCAAAGTTATACTCGGTGGTCGAGTAGGGCGAAGCCCGTATCGAGACCACCACGCTGTAAAGTATTTTTGTTACAAAAGTTTGTATGCATACTTGTGGTTTCGATACGCCCCGCGATGCTTCGTCTTCGCTATCGCTCCGCTCAGCACGCGCGGGGCTACTCAACCACCGAATTTGGTTAAAACAACTTTTCCATCGTTTTCAATCTCAATCTCATCGCCCGTCTTCAACAACGCAAAATCGGATTCCGAAATCGCCACCAGCGGAATCGGCTTGGAATACATCTCATCCGCAACAACAGACGCGAGCGCGAAGAAGAAATCTGTGGCGGTGGTGATAATTCCCGCTGGCGCAGTCTCCGCACGAATCGACTCGAGTAACACGGCAGTCGTCGTAGACGATCCGCGCGTGAATGGGATAGCAAGAATTTTACCTTTCGCAATTTCACCCGAAAGCGGATGCCTGCGGTCAATGATCTCGCCTGTCTTCCAGTCGTAGCCTCCCCAGAAAGATAGCGGCTCGCGGCTCACAAGCGCGATTCCCTTTGCCGAGCCAGCGATGAACGGCTTGCCTGAAAGAGTTAACTTGTCCATAACGATTCATCCCGAACGATTTTTCCTTCAATCGCAGAATTCACGCAATCTTTCAAACTGCCGAACGCGATCTTTCTGCCGAGCAAGCCTGGCGTGTAATACGCGAACTTCGCCGAGTTGGTCATCAAGCGTTTTATCTCTGGCGGAAGCATGGGCGTGGTAAGGATGCACGTGTCCACGGTCAATTGTGCGCCGAAGGATCGAAGCGTATCGAGATAACCCGCCTGTTGCGCAAGTTGAGTCATCGCGCGGCTGGAGGTGACTAAAAATTTCACACGCGGGTGTTTTTGTTTTCCAGCAACCAGCGGCGCGAGCAGTTTGAACTCCGCCAGCGAAAAATGCGGACTGCCCAACACGACCATATCCAACTCGTCGCTATCAGTGTGAGTGAGTTCGCCGCGCGCGTTGCGCAACAGATCCATCGTCACATCAATCGCTTCGCGCGGCGGTTTATTTTGAAACGCCGCTTCCAACGTCGGCGCTTCGGGCGTGACGCCGACGACATGGAACAACGCCACCCCGCCCGACGACGCCGACGCCGCGCCCAACGCTTTGAGTTGATCCTCCGCAGGCGAAACAGCCAGCCCGTCGATACACGGGATTCGATCCCGCGCGATCTTGCCAATGAAATGTCCAAGCACGGGGTAAAAATCATCGCTTTGTTGAAGCGCGGCGGGGATGTCTCGCAACTGCAACAACAACTCGCCCGCGCGATTTTCGGTGAGATGCAAGCCAATCGCAGGCGCGCGCCCCGTGACCGCGCAACAGATGTCAAACAGATCTGGATAGCGCTCAGTCCTCGCGCCGATGACAGAGTTGGCGAACACGATTGCATTCGATTCGCCCCACGCAATTTGTTGACCGAACTTCGGGCGCGACGCCTCTGTCTGATATGGAGCGCATGTCCACGTGGGAGTCGTCCCCATGCTTCGATACGCCTCCATCTGACGTTGAGACTGCCTCGCCCACTCCGGCGGGACCACCCACTCCTGCCAATGATGTTCGTCGAGTCCGCTCACGTTGAGGCTGGTCGGCACAGCCACTTTCGCGCCGAGGCTCGCAAGCCGTTCGGCAAACTCCAGCCCCGCGTCGCCGATATAGACCGTGCTATCAATGTGCGCGCCGCTGATGTCGAGCAACTCCTTCGCGCCCGATACCTCCGCCATACGCGCAATGATGTTCATCGCCATCTTCGCGGCGGGACCATGGTCGCCGCGCAACATGGCGCGATCTTTATTGGTAAACGCGAGAGTCATTTCGTCAATGACCTATCATCTTTTCAATTCGACGATCGGGAATGAACCAGTGAATTGCGACAGCCGTGTATAGCCCTAATGAGATCAACGGGTTGAAGAACGCAACAACGATAGCGACCGTGTACCCAACCAGCGAAATAATGCCTTTGAAATCGTTTCCAATGGCGGCGGCAAGTGCGGAATCTTTGCCATGCTGCGAGATCATCGCTCGAACGAGAATGAAGTACGCCAGCGCCGCCATCCAAAGCACAAAGCCGTATGCCGCCATCGGTAATTCGGCAAAACTCGTTTCGCCGCTCCATGCGGTCGCAAACGGAAGCAACGACAACCAAAAAAGCAAATGAAGGTTCGCCCACAAGATTCGTCCGTTCACTTGCTTGCCCATTTGCCACAGATGATGATGGTTGTTCCAGTAAATGCCGACGTAAATAAAGCTCAACACGTAACTGAGGAACACGGGCGCCAGTTCGCTTAACGCGGCAAAAGTCGGTTCGTGCGGAACTTTCAATTCCAATACCATGATGGTGATGATGATGGCGATCACGCCATCGCTGAAGGCTTCAAGTCTGCTTTTGCTCATGCCGCGAGGATAACAGAGGGAGTCGATTCAGGGCAAGAGTGAAATTGAATATCTTTCTTGACACGCTCCCTTCGCGGGGCTACAATTTCTTTGTAAGAAATTCACAACGTAGTAACGACTTCAGTCGTTATTTGACGACTAAAGTCGTCACTACAAAAAATTCCAACAAGGAGACAATCATGGCATTCGAACTTCCAAAACTGGCATACGCGTACGATGCGCTTGAACCGCACATTGACGCGCGCACGATGGAAATCCATCATACGAAACATCATCAGGCGTACATCACCAACCTGAACGGCGCAGTGGATAAGACTCCCGAACTCGCGGGCAAGTCGCTCGTGGCGATGTTGAGCGACCTGAATGCCATCCCTGATGCTGTGCGTGGAGTTGTCCGCAACCACGGCGGTGGGACGTTCAATCACAATCTGTTCTGGGAAGTGATGGGACCCAAGGCCGGCGGAGCGCCGAAGGGCGAGTTGGCTAAAGCGGTCGAATCAGCCTTCGGGTCGTTTGACGCGTTCAAAGAAGAGTTCGCCAAATCCGCCGCTGGGCGATTCGGATCAGGCTGGGCGTGGCTCGTCAAAAAAGGGAACGGTCTCGCGGTGGTCTCGACGGCGAATCAAGATAATCCGCTTTCTGACGGCGCGACACCCATCCTCGGCATTGACGTGTGGGAGCACGCGTATTATTTGAATTACCAGAGCCGCCGCGCCGATTACGTCGCCGCGTGGTGGAACGTGGTCAATTGGGACGTAGTTGCCGAAAAGTTTGCCGCGAAGTAACTTTTTTATCTTGCACAGAACGCGAAGCCAGATATAATCAGGCAACCTGAAAATAACTTCTCAAAAGGAGTGTTTTATGACCCATATTATTACCAGTTTGTGTGTTCGAGATCGCGGTTGCATTGACGTTTGCCCCGTCGAGTGCATGTTGCCGGGCTTCCCGCTAGATCAATGGCCCTGGATTTACATTGACCCCGACACCTGCATTGACTGCGGCGCATGCGTCCCTGAATGCCCGTACCTCGCAATCTTCCCCGAAGATGAAGTGCCAACCGCGTACACTGCCAAAGGCGGCGAATATATCAGCAACGTCGGGCTTACGGGTCACTTCGAAGCGACAAACCATCACGGCAAACCGATCGTCCTTGACACTGCCCGCCAACTCGAGGCTGGCGAAGTCTTGGACTTTACGCCCGATATCAAACCACATTACGATTTCTTCAAAGACGGACCCGGTTACGGCGTGAAAGATCAAGACGACGGAAGATAATAAAAATTGACCACCCCCCAAATCAATTTGGGACGCAGATAAACGCTGATCTACGCTGACAAAAGCAAAGATCAGCGTTTTCTGCGTTTATCCGCGTCCATTTTTTGTTTTGATTCATGCAGAAGATTATTTCAGGTTTGTCGCGCTTATTTCAACTTCAATACCGCTTCCGCCTCATCCTCGATCATGCGCCCCGTTTCCACAAAGCCCAAACTCGCGTACAACTTTCGCGCTGCGTCGTTCTCTGGCTCATAACTGATGCTCACTTCTTTGACGCGTTCTTCCGCGCGAAAAATTTCCAGCATCTTTTCCATTCCAAACCGCCCGTAGCCCTTGCCCTGAAATTTTTCATCCACCATCAAACGCTGAATGTATGCCTGCTGTTCAGGATGAGCAAAATTAAATCCATACATCAAAAATCCGACGGGCGTATCGCCTTCATAAATTCCATACGCGAACAGATCCCAATGCCCCTCGAACTCGTCGCCGAACTGCGATTGAGCGATCGAATACAAATTCGAGGCGACAAAATTTTTCTGATCATCGCGCACCTTCAGATCGATCAGGTCTTGCCAATTCTCTTTTGTAACGGGACGAATTTCAGCCATTTTTCAAAATTCCTTTCACGGATTCAAGAACCGCTTCTCTCGCGACTTGAGCTTGCTCGCCCGTCGTCAGGTTTTTGACCACCACCAAGCCTTTCTCCGCTTCGTCGGGACCCAGCACCAGCGCGACCTTCATCTTCATCTTGTCGGCGAATTTAAATTGCTTCTGAAGTTTCGTCGGCTCAGGGTAGACCATCGCATTGAGTCCCATGTTCCGCAACTCTGCCGCGAGCGCGTAAGATTGCGTCAATAGTTTTTCATCGAACACCGTGACCAACACCTGCGCGGGACTCGGCTGAAACTCAGGGATGAGTCTCGCCTCTTGCAAGATGATTCCCGCCACCACATCACCCATCGCAAAGCCAACGCCCGAAAGCGGCTGTCCGCCAACATCGGCGAGCAGATTATCGTAGCGACCGCCGCCGAAGATAGCGCGTTTCACCGATCCGCTTGTGTCGAACGCTTCGAAGACCGTGCCTGTGTAATACAACAATCCGCGCATGATGTTCGGATCGAACTTCACATAATCTCTCACGCCCAAAGCTTCGAGTGCGGCAAAGGTACGAGTCAGTTCTGCGCTTTGCTTCCACAGGTCAAAGTTGCCAAGTAAATCTTTCAATCCATCGAGTTGCTTTTGATTCAACCCGATCTCGAGCGCGTACGCGTCCCATTTCGCGGATTCCATTTTGCCGCGGCGATCAACGAGATTCGACACATCCACGCGCTTATCGGCTGGGATGTCGAGCGAATCGAACTGCGATTCCATCAGACGCCGATTATTCACACTAATTTGAGTCAGGCTGGGGCTGAGTCCGACCGAGCGCAGGAACGTCGCCCCCACCGCGATGAGTTCCGCATCCGCTTCGGGAGAGTCGACGCCGAGCATGTCAATGTTCCATTGGAAGAATTCGCGCGTGCGTCCGCGTTGCGGCGACTCGTATCTCCAAAACGGACCGAACGACCACCAGCGCACGGGGAAATTCAATTCGCCTTGTTTCGCCGCGATCATACGCGCCAGACTTGGCGTGAGCTCGGGGCGCAGCGTCACCGACTCGCCGCCGCGATCTTCGAACGTGAACGATTGTTTCTTCACCAGTTCTTCGCCCGATTTCGCCGCGTACAAGTCAATCGGTTCGATGAACGGACCGTCCCATTCTTGATAACCGAACATCTCAGACGCCGCGCGAACTTTTTCATAAATGAAGTTGCGCGCGAACATCTGCTCGGGGTAAAACTCGCGTGTGCCTTTGACGGCTTGGATGATCTTTTTCATTTTGTCTCAATTATTTTTCATGTCATTCTGAGGGAGCGAAGCGACCGAAGAATCTCTGCTCTTTGCGGTAGAGACCCTTCGCTACGCTCAGGGCGACATAATGGTTTCAAAATTCAGCGGTTGAATTTTAGTTTATTCGTTGGTATAATTTCTTGTGCCAGTTCGTACCGCAAGATTTATCTTGCGCTTCACTTGCTTTTACACTGCGCAAACGCAAAGTGAACTTTGCGGCACGAGGACCAACTCAGGAGAACCCAATGGAAATCAACTATCAAGAAACTTCAAAAGACCTGCTCACCCGCATTGACATCCACGAGAAATACGGCTCCGCCAACATTGACGTGTGGACGAATGAACTCCTCCAGCCCAAAGCGGGCATGAACATTCTCGATGTCGGCTGCGGCGCGGGCAAACTATCTTTTCTGTTCGACGATTATACTAAACGCGGCGCGAAAATCACGGGCGGAGATTTTTCGGAAGAACTGCTCGACAAAGCCCGCGCCAGGAACAAAGAGCGCGGCTCGCACATTGACTTCGTCTTTTTGGATTTCAACAAGCCCTTCAACTTTGCGGATAATTCCTTCGACCTCTGCACGAGCGCCTTCGCCATCTATTACGCTTCAAACCTCGACTTTACATTTGGCGAGGCTCATCGGGTACTTAAAACAGGCGGACGGCTTTTCGTCTCGGGTCCGCTGCCCGAGAACAAGCAGATGTTCTACGAGATCATCAAAGAAGCGACGAACGCGACCATCCCGCCGATGCCTGGGTCGAGTCGCTTCAAAGGCGACATCTTCAACACCATTGACCG
>JAEURC010000061.1 GCA_016789025.1 Anaerolineales bacterium | reverse complement strand
GCTTGAGGGTGTCACTGTCTGATTTTATTAATGTTCTCCATTTTTGATTTTTCGGTGGTCGTGTTGGGCGAAGCCCGTATCGAGACCACCACGCCGTAAAGTAATTATTGTTGCAGAAAAATTCTTGTTGGCTTTTGGTCTCGATACGGCGGCGGAGGCAAGACTCCTTGCTCAGACTCATTACCTGCCGCCGCCTACTCGACCAACGGTGTATTTTTGTAATCGGTGGTTGAGTAGCCTGAGGCGTTAGCCGAGGGCGTATCGAAACCACCACGTCGTAAAGCAACATTTGTTACAAATATTTTCTTGATACATGTTGGTTTCGATACGTCCCGCGACGCTTCGACTTCGTGGCGCGAACATCACGCGCCACTCCGCTCAGCGCGGCAGGACTACTCAACCAACGGAGAATATTAGACTTCTCGCAAAAGTATTAGTAGGGCGGGTTTTCAACCCGCCATGTGTCAAATGTCAGAAAAGCGTCAGGCTAAAAGCCTGACCTACAGTTGACTTATGCAAGAGACTTATTTAATTTCTCAAATTCTTTCGCTACCTCATCATTCTCAAATATCACTTTCAACGATCTTTTCTTATCGGTGAATCTTGCCGAGAGACCGATCACGTCTTCCGAGTCGTTGAAGAAACTGAGGATGGCGAGCGGACGTTTCAAAAGTAGTTGACCATATGCTGGGGCAAAAAGAAATTTCAAAACAAATTCAACAATCGTCCCACCGATGACGCCGACGACCATGCCGACAAGTCCGCCGAAGACGAATGGGAAACCAAGAGTGTCGGGCGTCGTTCCTTCGGGGGCGATCAACATCGCAGGGATAAACGCGATCACACCAAAGATAAGTCCTGCGATCAAAAACGGCACGAGCGTCACCATCGTCACGCGCTTTTCTTTTTTCTCGCACTCCGCGCACAGCGGCACAGGGAAATCCATCAGCACGCCCTGCCCGCGTTTTTCAACGCCCATATTCAATTTCATCGGCATCACAACACTCTTCGGTTTTCCGCAATTGACGCAGCGGTCGGGAAATTTAATCGTCGTCGGATTCTTCGCGTCTTTGATCGGAACTTCAACGGTATGCACGCAACGCCTCCTTCACAACGCGCAACAACGCATCGTCATCCAACACCGTTCGCGGATCGAGCAACACGCGATCGTTTTCCGTCCGCGCGATGACGGGCGGATTCGCTTCGCGCAACTTCGCTAAAAATTTGTCGGGGCTTTTGACTCTCAGCGACAACACAAACGTCGGCATGGATTCTTCGGGCAGGCTCCCGCCGCCCACTGTAGATTCGGATTTCACCACCTCGCCCTGCCCCAGCGCACTTCGCCACGCCTCTGTGCGGACCTCGACCTGCCTCGCCGTAAGCGACATCATCCGCACCGTCGGGATCTCGCGCTCCGCTTCGTCTTTGAGGTAATGCAACAAAGTCGCCGCGATTCCCGCTAGCGAAATTTTATCCGCTCGCACCGCGCGCGCCAGGGGATGTTTCTTGATTCGGTCAATCAATTCTTTTTTGCCGACGATGATTCCCGCCTGCGGACCGCCGAGGAGTTTGTCGCCTGAAAAGCAGACGATGTCCACACCCGCCGCGAGGGACTCTTGCACGGTCGGCTCATGGGCGAGACCGTATTTTGCAGTATCAATCAATGCGCCTGAGCCGAGGTCGTCAACGACGAAAACATTTGACTTGCGAGCAACATCCACGATCTTTGCGAGTTCGGGTTCTTCGGTGAAGCCGATGATCTTGAAGTTACTGCGATGCGCGCGCATGACAAGCGCAGTCGGTTCTGCGAGCGCGTCTTTGTAATCAGAGATGCGGACTTTGTTCGTCGTTCCGATCTCCACGAGTTTCGCGCCTGATTGTTTCATCACATCTGGCACGCGGAATCCGCCGCCGATCTCCACGAGTTGCGAACGCGGAATGACGACTCGCTTTTTGTTTGCCAACGCAGACAGCACGAGCAACACAGCCGAGGCATTGTTGTTAACCACCAACGCGGACTCCACGCCGAGTAAATTCTGTAAAACCGCTTCGGCGTGGATAAGCCTCGAGCCGCGTTTGCCTGTTGCCATGTCAAACTCGAGGTTGGAGTAGTTCGCGGCGACGGCGTTCATCGCGCGGATGGTTGATTCGGATAACGGGGCGCGCCCGAGGTTGGTATGGAGGATAACGCCCGTCGCGTTAATGACTGGGGCGAGCGATGGAGTCGTCCATGCGGCGAGACGGGATTCGGCTGAGGCGAGGATCGAGTCGAGGGAGGGCGAGGCAGTTTGCCCGTCACGTTTGAGGCGCGCGCGGGTTTCATCCAAAGTCAAACGAAGCGCGTCCAAAGTCGAAGGGCGGCCGAATCTGACGAGGAGATCATCCGCGTGTTTTAGCAATGAATCCACAGAGGGAAGGTCACGAAGGCTGGTCATCATCAATGACGGGTGGGTTCCAGCGGGCGCGTTCGCGCAGGCGGATGAAATATTCAATGGCATACAATCCGCCGGCGAGACCGAGGATCACATACACCGTGACGAGACGCCCAAGTTGCAGCCATGCCAGGGTTGCGCCATATACGCCAAACCATGCCGCCTGGCGAACGATCACATTTGATTCAGCAGGCGGATCGGCGGGAAAGCGCCGATGAAAAAAATATACGATGGGCAGGATCGTGCCGGTGAGCGCGAGGATGATGAGCGCAAAGAATAAAAAGCGAAATCCTACGAACGGTAAAGAATAGTACACCAATGCAAATAAACCGCCCCATCCAACCAACATGAGGACAAGCGAAGAAATTGCGTACGAGCGAAAGCCTTGTGAAGACACGAATCTGTGTTTCCTACACGTTCGTTAGAATTTGATACATGCGGGAACGATGTATGGCGGCGAGAACACACAACCAAATCGAAACCCGTTGCTGAATTTGATAATGATAAACGGCTCTTCCGCGCCATACTCTACTATGGGGCGTTGCACGGGGAGAACATCTGGGTTTGAGCCGATCTCGTACGAGTAAGCGCCTTGCGCGTTTTGGAGAAAGCCTTCCACTTTTTGCAAGGGCGCCGGCAATTCTTCGCGCGAGGTCGCCTGCATGCCCTCTCGCAAGAGATCATCCATGCGCTTCAGGGAAAGGCGCGTTTCTTCGCCATGGAGCGCAAATAAGCCAAGACCGGAAACGACCGCGAAGCCCATCAACACCGAAGCCCAGCGTTGGACCGGGGCAGTGGTCCGATGGGTGTGCGGGCTGAGGCGGTCCATCAGCCAGCGCACCAGCCAGCCAAACGGAACATAAAAGAACATGCGCGGCAGAAAAACCAGCGCGAGCAGGGTAAACACGCCTCCCAGGTTTGAAGTGGCAGTCATGAAAATCCAGATGGAAGTAAGGAGCGAGCCTGCCACGCCGGCGAGCAGGATGCCGGGAATCGATTCGTCTGTCCATGCGGCAAGCAAACCTAAAAATCCGAAAACGGCTGTCGTAAGGACGATCACTCCAAAACGACCGGGCCATGGGACGAACAAGGGAATACCCGGCATCACCCACTCATTAACATAATTCGAGGTAACTGCATACCCCAGACCAAGGATCAATCCAATAATAAGCCCAAGCATACGTTGTGACGATAAATGCATTAGTTCTCCTGTCGACGGCAAATTATATCAGGGCATCGGGAAGGTATAATCCGAAAGTGCGCGGAGGTTCCCATGAACGTTTCAGACGCAATACGCTTAAAGCGAGCCGTACGAAAATTCCAAGAGACGCCCTTGCCAGAGGATGTGGTTAGCGCGATCCTGAACGCGGGACGCAGGTCGCAATCGTCAAAGAACGAGCAGGGTTGGCAGTTTATTGCGATTCAAGATAAAGCGACGTTGAAGGCGTTATCCGAATGTGGCGAGTGGGCGAAGCATCTTGCGGGCGCGGCGATGGGCGTGGCGATCCTCACCGCCGAACCGACCGCGAAATTTCAGACGATGTTCGACGCCGGTCAAGCCGCCGCGTACATGCAACTCGCCGCATGGGAGTTGGGAGTCGGCTCTGTTCCCGCTTCGATCTACGACTTCGAGCTGGCTCGCCAAATTTTGGGTTTTCCCGCCGATTGGTATTTGCGCATCGCGCTGTCGTTCGGGTATCCCGCAGACGAGGCGAAGCTCACCTCCGCGCCGAAGCAGGGAGGGCGAAGATCGTTGGAGGAAGTTGTGCATTGGGAGAAGTGGTAAACGATTGACGATTTACGATTGTAGATTTACGATTGGTTAAACTTCACAAAAGGAGAATCCCATGTCAGACAGCGTATATAAGATCATCGAGTTGGTCGGCACGAGTTCGGAATCGTGGGAGAAAGCGGCAAGTGTAGCAGTGGAGCGCGCGGCGAAATCCCTGCGCGACTTGCGCATCGCCGAAGTCAGCCAGTTGGATATGGTGCTGGAGGACGGCAAGATCACCGCGTACCGCGCCAAGGTCAAGGTTTCGTTCAAATACGAAGGCGGATAAAAACCTTTCTCGCCACAAAGGACACGAAGGACACAAAGTTTTAAAACCTTAGTGCACTTTGTGCCCTTCGTGGTAAAAAAGATTGGGGTTATAAATTTCTGACAGACGCAATGAAGTACAATTGCGGCTTATGTTTCCTATTGAAGAATACATCTCACAATTCAACGGCAAGGTCATTTCCCTATCGGTTCACGATTTAGAAACGGGACGCGAGATCAACATCCGCGCGGACGAGTCGTATCACCCCGCCAGCACGGTCAAGACGCACCTGATGATGGAAGTTTTCAGGCAGGCACACGCGGGACAAATTTCGCTCGACGATCCGCTGACCATTTTCAACTCGTTTCCCAGCGTCGCGGACGGAAGTCCGTATTCATTGAACGCAACGGACGATTCAGAGACATCGTTGTACGAGAGGATCGGCGAGACCGAGTCCATCCGCGAGTTGATTCGGCTGGCGATCGTGCGGAGCAGTAATCTTGCCACGAATATCTTGTTCGAGAAGATCGGCGCGAAACAGATCAATGAGTTCATTGCCGAACTTGGGATTCAAGGCGTCGCGTTCATCCGAGGCATGTACGATCTGCCCGCGCTCGAAAAAGGGATGAACAACAGAGGCTCTGCGCGCGGACTCACGCAGACGATGCGGCTGATCGCGGAAGGAAAAGTGGTTTCAAAAGAAGCATCCGATGAAATGATCGGAATCCTGCTCGGGCAGGAATTCAACGAGAGTATTCCGCATCTGCTTCCATCAGGAACGCGCGTCGCGCACAAAACAGGCTGGAGCGACGATTTCTATCACGACGCGGGCATCGTCTTCCCAGAAAATCGTAAGCCTTACGCAATCTCGATCATGACGCGCGGCTTTGCGGAAGATAAAGCAAATGAAGCGCACGATTGCATGGCTAAACTCTCGCGTCTTGCCTATGAAGAACTCGTATCACCGGCGCGTTGAAGCCAGCCCTGGTTTCCACTGGCTCTTGGTCTACTGATTATGGCAGGGATGAATTAATCGTGCTGAATGTGTTACCGATCTTGGGTCCGAGCAGGCGCATCACCGCAATGACCAGGATTGGCGCACAGACGCACAGCGCGAAGGAGGCGCCTGCAATCGCTGCCGCAATCGTAACGGAGCGATTGCTCCCTGTCTTCGCAGGCTCAGGCGACACAGTGGCTTCAATTTTTTTGTCCATTTCTCCTCCATCAACCGAATTTGGTAAGCGGACACCATGTCCGTAATCCGGTATAAAACCTACAACCCGAAAGCCTCCACAAAGTTCTCACCAACAAACGAGGGGGGTATCCAAGATGGAAGATAACAATGTTCACATGTCATTCTGAGCCGCGCTCTTGCTCTTTGCGGCGAAGAATCTCTGTGATAATGTCGGAGACCCTTCGCTACCACTCAGGGTGACATGATGGTTGATGTGTTTGAGATTGGATACTCTCCAAATGAGCGGGCGTTAATCTGTACATTGCGATTAGGGTAAACTTGTCCCCATGAGCATCGAACTTTCATCGTTGATTTACTACCCCGTCAAAGCCTGCCGCGGACATGAAGTCACAGCGTGGAACGTCGAACGCATGGGACTTGAGTTAGACCGCCGTTTGATGATCGTCACGCCCGAGGGCGAGTTTCTCACCCAGCGGCAAATTGCCAAGCTAGCGTTGATCACGCCCGTTCGGAAGGACGACGTCCTCACCCTATCCGCGCCAAACATGGATTCGATTCAGATCGCGATCCGCACAACGGGACATTCATGGCCCGTCAACGTGTGGAAGAGCAAAGGCGTGCAAGCCATTGACCAAGGCGATGAAGCCGTGGAATGGTTATCGGATTTTCTCGATACGTCTGTGAGGTTGGTTCACATCGCCGATGGATATAAGAGATTGGTCAGCCAGGAATACGCGGTAAATGAAGACGATCACACCGGCTTTGCCGATGGCTACCCAATCCTATTGATCTCGGAAGAATCGCTGGCAGATTTAAACTCACGCCTCGAATCTCCCCTTCCCATGAATCGCTTCCGCCCGAACATCGTAGTCAAGGGATGCAATCCCTACGCCGAGGATACATGGAACCAAATTCAGATTGGAGACGTTAAGTTTGCCATCGTCAAACCATGCGCGCGGTGCGAAGTCACCACCATCGATAAAGAAACGCTCGAACGAAAGAAAGAGCCGCTCAAAACATTGGGCAAATATCGCAAACACGCGCTCGGCGCCATCTTCGGGCAAAACGTCATTCCGCTCAGTGAAGGCAGGCTTGAACTGGGAATGAGCGTGGAGGTTGTCGCTGAATCTGCCAGCCAATAAACTTTCATGAAATCCAGATTGAGAATCGTTTTTATCTGCGCCATCGTCTTCACGCTGGCGTGTCAAATATCAACCACCCCCATCATCGTAGCCACAGAAACTCCCACCATCACACCTGGCGGACCAACGCTCACGCCAAGCCCTACGATCACGTCGACACCTTTCCCCACGCCCGTTCCCGTTGTGCGAATCGACGCCGGCGACAAAGCTCTTTTCTACGGAGATTTTGAAGCCGCGCGACAACAATATCTCAGCGCGTTTAACGACACAACCGATAAGGATATCAAAGCCGCGGCGCTATGGGGACTCGGTCGCACCGAACTTGCCGACGGGCGATTTGAACCCGCCATCGAAAAGCTCATAACGCTGACCACCGACTATCCTGAATCCACCTATTCAGCCCGGGCTTATTTTCTGATGGGACAAACTTACTTCAACCTCGGTCGATTTCAAGAGTCGGCGAACGCGTACAACATGTATTCGACGCGCATCCCCGGCGTGTTGGACGCCTACGTGCAGGAATATCGCGGCGACGCGCTCATCGAAATCAAGGATTATACCGGCGCCATCAATGCCTACACCTCCGCGCTAAACGCTTCGCGCCTCGACACGAGCCTGACTCTCCAACTGAAGATCGCTCAAGCCCGCGCAGACTTCGGCGATTACGCTGGCGCCCTTGCGCTGTACGATCAGATCAACGCTTCAACAACAAATGATTTTGTCAAAGCCCAGATCGATCACATGGCCGGTAATGCTCACCTCGCTCTCGGTCAAACCGATGCGGCATACACGCGCTATCTGCATACCGTGGAAAATTATCCGCTTTCGATCTACTCGTACCTGTCGTTGGTGAAACTTGTAGACGCCAATGTTCCCGTGAACGATCTCGATCGCGGCCTGGTGGATTACTTCGCCGGGGCTTACGATGTGGCGCTGGTCGCCTTCGACCGCTATATCCAAGCCAACCCAACACACGATGGCACCGCCTCCTATTATCGCGCCCTCACCCTGCGAGAAATGCAACGCAACCAGGAAGCCGTCGAGGCGCTGGACGCCTTCATCAAATCCTACCCCTCGCATGCCCGCTGGACAGAGGCATGGGAAGATAAATCCTTTTTAGAGTGGGCTGTGCAAGGAGACTATCAGGCTGGAGCAAAAACCCTGCTCGACTTTGTCGCCGCGGCCCCCAATTCCAGTCAATCGCCCTCCTTCCTCATGACCGCGGCTCGCGTGACCGAGCGCGATAACCGGCTGGACGAAGCGGCGCAAATCTGGGAACGGGTTGCAAACGAATATTCCGCCAGCGAGCAGGTATCAGACGCGTTGC
>JAEURC010000045.1 GCA_016789025.1 Anaerolineales bacterium | reverse complement strand
TGATGTGGGCGCGGTGCATGTGCATGTTGAAAATATCGATTACGAAGATGGAGAGGCTGGCCTGGCATGAAATCCCGCACCAGGGCGCGTTCGATCGCCCTGCAAGTACTTTACGAAGTGGATATTGCGAATAATATTCCGGGCGATTTGTTGAAATTGCGGCTGGAAGATTTTCCGCTGTCGGACGATCTTGCGGAGTTCACGCGCAAGATCGTCTTTGGCGTGCTTCCGCTCTCCTCTAATTTAGATCTGCTGATCTCGAGATATGCGCCGGAATGGCCCCTCGAACAGATCGCGGCAATCGACAGAAATATCTTGCGGATCGCGCTGTGGGAATTTGCGGTCTATCAAGAAACGCCGATCAAAGTTGCAATTAACGAAGCGGTGGAATTGGCGAAACTTTATGGCTCCGATTCCGCGCCGCGCTTTGTGAATGGCGTGCTCGGCGCATTGGCAGATCATCAGCACGAAATAAAACAAATCCTGCAAAAGGCGTAAATGGAAATTTTAGGCATTGGATCTTCCGAGTTCGTTTTCATCGTTCTTTTAGCCATCATTGTTATCGGACCAAAAAACATGAAGCAAGCGGGGCGCACCATCGGTCGCCTGCTCAACCGTTACGTTACCTCCGATGCGGGGAAAATGGTGGCGAACGTTTTCAAGGGAGTTGTCAATCTTCCACAGCAGTTGATGCGCGAAGCAAATCTCGAAGACTTTCAAAAGGAAGCGGATTTGATGAACGTCATCGCTTCGCCGGCTGACAAACGCCGCCCAACCTCTACGACTAAAGCGCCTCATACCCGGAAACCGCATGCGCCAAAAAATTCTCAGAACATCGATTCGGTTTCGCAGAACTCTGCTAAAAAAACTGAGAAACAGGCAGACGCAACAAAAAATGAGTAATTTTTTTAGCGGTTTGCGGCGGGCACTGACGTTCCCGTTTGTTCTTCTTTACAAGATCATTCTCTTTCCTTTTGAAGCGCCGGCACGGGCGTGGAACTATCTAAATACAGACCCGGATGAAAACTCGAAAAAAACGCTGATCGACCATGTGGAGGATTTTCGCGCGCATCTGCTCTGGATTTTGGTGATCGTCGCCGTAGCGGTAGGCGTTTCTTTTTATTTCACCATCCCGTTGATGGAATATCTCTCCATTCCCGTAGGCGGACTTACGAAGTTGCAGGCGATCGAGGTGACTGAAGAGATCGGCGTATATATGCGGGTGGCGCTGACCAGCGGCTTGACCATTTCCATGCCGTTCATTGCCTTTGGGTTCTGGCGTTTTGCCGCAACAGGGTTGAAGGCTCGCGAGAAGAAATTCAGCCTGCTTGCCATACCCGTTGCAACGATCCTTTTCGTGGGCGGGGTGTGGACGACGCATCGTCTGCTGATCCCTGCCGCCTTGCCGTTTTTAGGCGGCTTCACCGAGATCGCCCAGGTGTGGACGGCAAAGGAATATTTTGGCTTTATTACAGGCTTGATGTTGTGGATTGGAATATTTTTTGAATCTCCGCTGGTGATTTTTGCTCTTACCTATATTGGTATCGTCCAGCCGAAAGTGTTAGTTGAACAATGGAGGCTTGCTATCGTTATCATTGCCATACTTGCCGCCATGGTCACTCCGACCATTGACCCGGTCAATATGGCTTTGGTGATGTTGCCGATGACCCTGCTTTATTTTTTCAGCATCCTGTTGAGTTACTTCGCCGCGGCGTTGCGCGGGAAGGGCGCGCGGGATGCGGAAAACCTCGAGGAGTTTGGATCAGGCAAACCCGTCGAATGAAGCGATAGAATGAGGAGAGAGATGAACGCGCGTATTCCCATATCCCAGCGGATACTCATTGTTATTACTGTTTTGGCTTTGGTCAATCAGGCATGCGCCATATCGTTGATCAAGTGGCCCATGCTTCCAACCGCGGTGGTCAACACGCCGTTACCCAGCGGACCAACCGCCACACCCGCGCCACGCGCCGATGTGACCTTTACCGTCCGCGTGCCCGACCCGCTTCTGCCGGGGGAAAAAGTTGTGATACGCGTGTTGGATGAAGTGGCCGGGCTGGCATATAACCCGGTGGATTATGAACTCAGCCCAATCGACAGCGTTACATATACAAGGACATTGCAAATCCCCGATCAGGCGGTGATCCGCTATGTGTACGTTCGTTACCCATCCGCGACAAAAGAAGACACGAATCTCGACCAGCCCATCCGCTACCGGTTGTTTTACGCCAGCGGGAATACGCAGATCGTCGACACCATCAGCAGTTGGGCAGACAAGCCGGTCAACACGCTTTCGGGGAGTATTTTCGGCGCCGTGGTTAACGCCGACACCAACCAGCCGATCCCCGATATTCTTGTAACCGCCGGCGGCGAGCAATTCTTCACCGACTCGGCCGGGCGTTTCCAGCTTTCGGGTTTGCGCGCTGGCACGCACAACCTTGTGGCTTATGCGTTGGATGGTTCGTATCAAGTCTTTCAGCAGGGCGCGGCGGTGGCAGATAGCCAGATCACCCAAGCCGCGCAGATTCGACTCAAGCAACTGCCGCAAGTGAACGTGACGTTCATCGTCTCCATTCCACAGGGGACTCAAGGCGCGCTTCGCATCGCGGGAAGCCTGCTTCAGTTTGGCAACACCTTCGCCGACCTGCGCGGCGGACTCAGCGTCGTCGCCGACCGAATGCCGATTCTGCAACTCGGCGCGGATGGCAGATACACCGCTACGATTCGCCTCCCCGTCGGGGCAGATGTGCAATACAAATACACCATCGGCGATGGCTATTGGAATTCGGAATTTACATCAGAGGGAAGATTCGTCACACGCCGCATCCTTGTCGGCTCACAAGATATGACCATCCAAGATGCCGTTCACTCGTGGCAAAATGGACCTCCCAACGCGCCGATCCTTTTCGACGTGACCGTGCCCGCCAATACTCCGCCAGGCGATTTCATTTACATCCAGTTCTCGCACAATGGCTGGACGCCTCCCCTCCCCATGCAAAACGCCGGCGGGAATCACTGGACGTTCAAGTTATACGGCCCGCTGCGTGATAGCTCCACGTTCGCTTATCGCTACTGTCGCAATGCGCAATGCGACTCGGCGGACGAATCGCAACAGGTCGGCCCCACCGCGCATGGGCGCAATATCTCCGGCACGATCACGCCGCAATTCATCACCGATACTGTCAACGCGTGGGCTTGGCCTCAGGTTGCCGGCAGCGCCACACTTGTGCAAACAAACATCCCGTCGCGCGGAGCCGGGTTCATGGCGGGCATCGAATATCAGGCGCATTACGATCCCAACGTCCCGCGTTTCAACGAAGCCGCGCTCCAAAACATCAAAGGCATCGGCGCGAACTGGGTGATCTACACTCCCACGTGGACGTACGAACGAATCAGCCCGATCGTATTCGCCCAACAGCCCGGCAAAGACGCGTTTTGGAAAGACACCCTCGACGCGGTTACGCAAGCGCGCGCGCAAAGCCTCAACGTTGCCATTTTCCCGCAACCGCGTTTTGATGTGAACGCCGCCGATTTTTGGAGCAAAGCCCCGCGCGATGGAAACTGGTGGAACGACTGGTTCGAGCATTATCGCGCCTTCGCCATCCATTTTGCCGACCAGGCCACGCAAACTGGCGCGCAGGGATTGATCATCGGCGGAGATTGGATTCTCCCGGCTCTTCCCAACGGGCGGCTTGCCGACGGCTCCCCCAGCGGAGTCCCAGCCGACGCGGACGCGCGCTGGAAATCGATCATCGCGGAGATTCGTCAGCGCTTCCGTGGCAACCTGCTTTTCGCCATCCCATATAACACAACCGATTTCACGCCGCCTGTTACGGTCTTGCAGGATACGGATGCCGTGTACCTGCTTTGGTTCGCAAAAATAAGCGCGCTTGCCGCCCCCAACAAAACGGATATGATCAACGAGGCCGGCCGGCTCCTCGATCAGAACATCGCGCCGTGGCAACAGCAGATCGCCAAACCGTTCGTGATCGCGCTGTCGTACCCGTCTGCCACAAATTCCGCCACCGGATGTATTCCCAGCGCGAGTGGAACATGCCTCGATTGGACCGCGCTTAACCGCCCCAATGCAGATCTCGCCACTGTGAACATTGACCTGCAACAACAAGTCGATATCTATGACGCCATCTTCAACGCGCTGAACGCGCGCTCATGGGTGAGCGGGTTGGTCAGCCGCGGATATTTTGCGCCTGTTGAATTGCAGGACAAGTCCGCGTCGGTGCATGGCAAACCTGCGCGGGATGTGCTGTGGTATTGGTTCCCAAGATTGTTAGGGAATATAAAATAAAAGAGTAGTAACGACTTCAGTCGTTTTTCGCCACCAGTCAATGCGACTAAAGTCGCAACTACAAAATATCACTTTCGGAGGATTCATGTCTCGCACAAAAACGATTCTAAAACGCACGGGTCTTGGCTTTTTGATTCTTGTCATCTTGCTCGGCGCGGGAGGCGGGTTCTACTTCAAGAGTTACCTGCCCAACACCGTTGCGCCCAAATCCTTCCCGCAAATTGACGGGACGATCCAACTCGAAGGTCTCGACGGACCCGTGGACATCTATCGCGATCACATGGGCATCGCGCATATATATGCGACTACCATGCACGATCTCTTTTTCGCCGAAGGCTACATCCACGCGCAGGAACGCTTCTGGCAAATGGATTTTTATCGTCACGTGGGCGCGGGTAGAACGGCGGAGATGTTTGGCTCGGGTCAAGTGGAAACCGATATGTTCCTCAAAACAATGGGCTGGGAAAGAATCTCCCAAAAAGAATACGAATCATTTTCACCGGAATTCAAAACCATCCTGGATAATTACGCAAGCGGGGTCAACGCTTATATCGCAGACCGCTCACCGGAAGAACTGAGCCTTGAGTACTCCATTCTCAAGTTGCTCAGCCCTGATTACAAGATTCAACCTTGGAAGCCGCTGGATACGATGGCGTGGGCAAAAGCGCTCTCATGGGATCTGAAGAGCAATATCGGCGACGAGATCCAAACGGCTGTCCTGATGAAAACCCTCACATCGGAACAGATCGCAGAATTATTTCCCGCCTATCCAGAAGATCACCCGGTCATCGTCAACAAGATCGGTGATGGGACTTCGGCAAGCGCGCCCGCCTCGAATGCGGTAGTGGATTTACCGGACGAGACCCTCGCCGCGCTTCAACATAACGCCTCTCTTCTCGACGGGATATTTGGTCCGCCCTCCAACGACAAGGGGTCCAACTCGTGGGCAGTGTCCGGCGAACTCACCACAACGGGTAAGCCGTTGCTGGCAAACGATCCGCACCTTGGAATCGCCATGCCTTCCATCTGGTATCAAATCAGCTTGCATTGCATGCCAAAAACAGCGGAATGTCCATACAGCGCGGCGGGTTACTCGCTCGCGGGTGCGCCGGGCATCCTGCTCGGTCACAATGACAACATTGCCTGGGGATTAACTTTCAGCGAAGAAGACGTGATGGATCTATACATCGAAAAGGTCAACCCAGAGAACCCAAACCAATACGAGGTGAACGGCAAATGGGTGGACTTTGAAACGCGCACCGAAACTATCAACGTGGTCGGCAAAGACCCGGTTGAGATCACAGTCCGTTCCACACGGCACGGACCGGTGATCTCTGACACATACGGTCCGCTAAAAAATCAAGGCGACCCAGACGATAAAGAATTCGTCCCTTTCAAAGACCGCGCGGGGATAGAACTGCCGGAGCAATATGTTGTCGCACTTCGCTGGACGGCGCTGACGCAAGGCAATCCCTTTGAAGCCGTGTGGGGAGTCAACAAGGCGGAGAATTGGGAACAGTTCAGGGACGCGTTACGCACCTTCCACGTGCCCGGACATAACTTCCTCTACGCGGATGTGGAGGGCAATATTGCTTACCAAGCCACCGGCGATGTTCCGATCCGCGCAAACGGTAACGGCTCGGTCCCTGTGCCCGGCTGGACGGACGAATACGAATGGATAGGCTACATTCCGTTCGAGGACATGCCCTATACCGTGAACCCGGCGGAGGGATACATCGCAACGGCGAACAATCAGATTCCCCCGCGAGATTATCCGTACTTCATCACCACAAGCTGGGACTACGGCTTCCGCGCGAATCGCATCGTTGACATGATCGAAGCCGTGCCGGGAAAATTCGACATTCCCTACTTCCAATCCATGCAAGCGGATTCATACGACGCAAGCGCGGAGACCTTCGTGCCGTTGCTCCTGCAACTTAATCCACAGTTCTCTACATCCAACGAGACTATCGCTTTCGATTCACTCAAGAGTTGGGATTATCAGGCAAGGGCAGATTCACAAGGCGCGGCGGTCTACGCGGCATTTTGGCGAAACCTGTTGAAGAATACGTTCGACGATGATCTGCCCGAAGATTATTGGGCAGACGGCGGCGACCGCTGGTTCGAGGTGACGCGCAACCTCAGCCCAGACAGCTCGTGGTGGGATGAGGTTTCGACGACAGATGTTATCGAAACCCGCAATGATATTCTGAAACAATCGTTCAGCGACGGTGTGGCTGAGTTGGAGGAATTGTTGGGGAACGATCCCGCCGAGTGGAAGTGGGGCGGAATTCACGTCAGCAATTTCAGGAACGGCACATTGGGCGAATCAGGCATCCCGCCAATTGAGGCGTTATTCAATCGCGGGCCATTTCCAACCAACGGCGGCAAGTCTATTGTCAACAATACATCGTGGAATTCGGTCGAAGGATATGAAGTGACCAACCTGCCTTCGATGCGCTCAGTGTACGATCTCTCGAACTTTGCCAACTCAGTTTCGATGCACACCACCGGGCAATCGGGACACGCGTTCCATCCGCACTACTTCGACATGGCGGCGCGTTGGGCGGATGTGGAATACGATCCCATGCTGTGGGAACAGCCCGCGATCATTGCAGACGCCGAAGGACATTTGGTGTTGACGCCGAAATGATTTTGACGGGAGCGAGTCGCTAGGCTCGCTCCCGTTGTCATTGCCCTGCTCTAAAGGTGGTTCCATTGCCGTTTGGCAGGGTTTCTTGTGGTAAAATCTCGCCCGCTATGGTCGAACCCGAAGAACTTCCTGAATTCGAATCGCCGCAGGTGACGAACGTGATGCACGCGGATGTGAAATCCGTTCACGCTGAGTTGGTGCGCATGCGCCAGGCGGATGCGGAGTTCATCCGCGCCGAGGAAGTGGAACTACAAAATAGCGCGGCGGCGAACGTCAAGGCGAACCAAATCACGGCGCGGCAGTCTGCGTTGGGGATGGTGAACACAACCGAGGCGCATTTGGAGAATTCGGCGGCGGGGATCGTCCAGGCGGAGAACGTGTCGGTCAGCGGGTATACAGCCGTAATCGGCGCGGGAAGCGCGGATATCCATCACAGCGCGGTGGGCTATCTGGCGGCGCAGGAAGTCCATGCGCAGGATGTTCGCACGGTCCTCCTGCTGGCGCGAAACGTGAATGGAAACGTCATCGCCACCCTCGATACGCGCGGCGTGGTGATTGCCGGGCTGATCGGCGGTTTGTTTGGCGGGTTAATGTTGCTGTTGGGTCGGTTTTTGATCCGGCGAAATTAAATGTAGTAGCGACTCGGTCGCTTTAAAGATGACGAATGAATTCGTCACTACAGAAAATCATTTCATAGAGCGAAGGTAATCCGGAGCGCGGGCTTCAGTCCGCAACCGACGGGTGAGAGGCGCTCGAGGAGTAACGATGGAGAAAGTTGTACTAAAAGCGGAAAAGCGGGGAGTGGTTGGCAAGCAAGTGAAGGCATTGAGGCGCGAGGGGAAACTGCCGGCCGTGATCTATGGCCGTCATACAGACCCGATCAACATCAACCTGGAAGCGCACTCCGCTTCGCTGGCGTTGGCGAGAACAACCTCGTCCAGCCTGGTGACGATCGACGTGGAAGGGACAGAGCACCTGACGCTCGTGCGCGAGAAACAGCGCGATTTCATTAAAAATCGTTTACTGCATGTGGATTTCCTCGCGGTTTCGATGAGCGAAAAACTTCGCACAGCGGTTTCGATCCATTTTGGAGGCGTTTCAGGCGCGGTGAAGGATCACGGCGCGGTCATGGTTCATAACCTTGAACAACTTCACGTGGAATGTTTGCCAGCCGACCTGCCCGAACGCATCGAGGTCGATATTTCCAGCCTTGCCAAAATCGGCGACGGCATTCGTGTGCGCGATGTAGTTGTTTCGGATAAAGTGCGCGTGCTCGAAGATCCCGACACAATGGTTGCCGTGGCGACCATGCCGAAGGTCGAAGAGGAAGCGGCGGTACCGGGCGCAGAAGGCGCGGTGGCGGCTGTCACCCCGACCGAACCCGAACTCTCTGTGGAGCGCGGCAAAAAGGAAGACGAAGCCTCCGACGAGAAGAAGTAAGAATCTTTTCTGCCAACGCAGGGGCGAGTTTCAGACTCGCCCCTGTAACTTTTAATACCCCAACACCCTCAAAAAATCGACAGTCATACGCGCCGTCGCGCCCCAGAGCAACTCGCCGTCATAAGGATGATACGCGATGACGGAACGCTTCTTTTCCCCCATTTCAAATTGCCACCGGTTGGACGCGTTCGCCAGCCACCCCAGCGGGATCGTGAAGACTCGCGCTACTTCATGCTCTCCCACGCGGAACACATTGGGCCATTTCACCACGCCCACCACCGGCGTAACTCGAAAATAGGAAATCGTGATGAGGTTGGCGAGCCGCCCCAAAATTCTTACATCGCTGAGGCGTATCCCAATTTCTTCCTCAGCCTCGCGCAGGGCAGTTTGTTCCGGTGTTGATTCGCCCTCGTCACATGCGCCACCGGGGAAGGAAACCTGTCCTTTGTGTGATTCGACATGGTCTGTGCGGCGGGTGAAGAGTAGATGCCATTCGCCATCTTGCCTCGCGAGTGGCACCAGCACTGCCGCGCATTTCAATCGCGTTTCCTCGGTGAGTTCAAGTTCTGCGTAGCCGTCGGAGGATGGACCTGCGGATTGGATCGCCTCGCGCAGTCGCTGGGAAATAAATTCTTCGGTGAGGTTCATTGCGTGGGCTGTAGGACAAATTTTAAATTTGTCCTACGAATCCTCATCCCTCACCGGGCTTCCGCAATACCCGCACTCGGCGGTGACTGCGTCCAGCCATTCGACTTCATCAGGTCGAAGCGCCGCGCCGCATTGCGGGCAATGAGTGGGCAGGAGGGGCTTTTTACTTGGGGGAATCTGAGTATCGATTTCAGAAGATTCCGGGGAGATCGATTTCAACCATGCGTCGATGGCGGCGGCTTCCTCGTTCAAACCGCGCTCCTTCAATTCAGTGAGCGCGCGGTATCGCGCCTGAATCAAGCGTTGAAACTGTCCTCGTTCAGCCAGCAGGGACAAACCGCGTTTAATAGAAGGGATGCCCAATGCTGTTTGTCCGGCGTATATGCGCGCGCGACCGGCTTGCAGGTGGAAAAGCGGCGCGCGAGGTCCGCCGCGAGCATCGGCGGTTTGGGCGATCTGTTCAAAGAGTTCCCCGGCGCGACCATACTCGCCCTTGTCAAAGGCAAAGTTGGCTTCCTGCAAAATTGGCGGGATATGCCCGGCGAATCCCTTTCGTGCCTGGCGGCGAAAGATGCGGCGCATTGGCTAATTATCTCCTTTTTCGATTTCATCGTTGAGTTCCCGCCCGCGCGGATCTTCGCCGGGTTCGATCTTTCTACCAAAGAGCAGAAAGCCGGTATGCGCCACCATGCGATCTGTTGGGCGTAGGCGTGTCGGTTCGGGTTTGTAATATCTCAACAACATCTCGCACACTTCAAGAAATGCGAAATTCGTCTGGCGTAGCGACTGCAAGGTTTTCTCTACCTGATTAAAGGTGGGAATCAAGCAACACAGGAATCCGCCGGGTTTGAGCGCGGCGCGGACCTGGCCGATGTAATCGTACGGGTTGGGCACATCCAGAAAAAAGGAATCGACATCGGTTTCGTCGAATCCTTCACCGATGTCGCGCAGTTTGAAATCCACGCGAGCGTCAAGCCCAAAGCGGGTGAGATTCTTTTTAGCGAGGTTTTGCATATCCGGGCGGACTTCATACGAGATGACGCGCCCCTCCGCGCCGACCGCGTAGGCGAGGGCGGTGGTCATCGAACCGGAACCGGAGCCAGCCTCCATCACGGTTTGACCGGGACCGACTCCCATCGTAACGAGGATGAAGCCGATATCCTTCGGGTACATGATCTGTGTGGAACGCGGCAAGTTGGTGAGCAGGTCGCCGAGCGAGGGCTGGAGGAGGAAGAACGGCGAGCCGAGGTGGCTGAACACCTGCGTGCCCCATGCCTTGCCGATCAAGTCGTCGTGTTGTAGAACGCCGCGATGAGTTTCGAATTTTGCGCCTGCCTGCAGGTTGAAGATGAAATGTTTATGCCGCAACCCAACCAGTTGAACGAGGTCGCCGTCACGCGCGGTGGATGAATATGAGTGCATGGAGGAATCTTACCATGAATGGGTTGTTGACAAGTCTACTCGTAATAAGGTTTACAAAATCAATCGGGGGGGGGGTAAAAAGAAATCACTCACGGGGAATGATAAATGCGCTTTCGGATTATTTAAGTTTTGGAGGGTCTGATGAAACAAATGATCGCTATTTTTAAAACAACAAGTCTGTGGACGGTGTTCATACTGCTATTTTCGTCTAATACAGGAACGATTTCGCCTGCTTTTCTAGTTCAAGATCCTCCGACTCTAACTCCAACCGCTGCTTCTTCGCCGACACTCACTTCCACACCTACTAATACTGCCACCCCAACCTTTACTCCGACACCGTTGACTGGGTTAACCCTGGCAAGTACGACATCTGGCTGTACGTCTGGTCCGTACATTACCTGCTCTGCGTCTGTTGTGACAACGCATACCGACCCCTACCGTTGGGATTTTGACATCACATACACCTATGGGGATAATCGAACCAATATGGGATCGAATTTCACCTATAAGATCAAATTTAATACCGGGGTGTATTATTCAGGCGTGCCGATCTGGTGGAATATGTATCCGATCGCGAACGAGGTGATGCCCAACCGAAAGATCGATATTTATTATTCCGGCGTTTCTGATTTGGCATCCATGGATTATCCATCAGGCGCTTGGACGGTGCCCGGGCAACCCATTCCGTACAATGATTTTACAGTTGTCTTTTCGAGAACTACAACCGCTCCCGAAAAACTTGTAAGGACCGATAAGTGGCACTTGACCATCGCAACCTACCCCAATGTTGCAACACCGACAAATACGCCAACCCAAACTCCTACCTCTACACCAACCGCGACGTTTACTCCTACACCAGCAACGACATCAACGCCGGTTAACGGATATATATACAATCGTGTTGCTGCTGTTAGCTATGCAAACACATGGGCACATGAGCCGAGAAATACAACTTATCCTTTGTCGAATGAGACTGGTTGTAATTGTAACGACTGCACAAATTATATTTCACAAGTTCTACACAATGGAGGATATCCTCTTCGTACTGGGAATTTTGATGAAAACAGCTATTATGAGTGGTGGTATAGAGATCCCTCTCAGTATTTTGTGAGTTATTCGACAACTTGGAGCGCGGCTAATTGGTTTAATGTTTATATATCCTTATATCCTAATGAATTTGACACAATGTCGACGGTTACCGCGCTTCAAGAGGGTGATTTTATCTTACTGGATCTAAGAAATAATGACACCAACGCACCTTTTCCAGACGGGAAGCCTGATCATGGAAGAGTTGTTGTTGGATATGGCAACACAAGTGTGAATCAATCTGATTACACTGATGGTTGCGGAAATAACAGCGCCATCCCTTCGAGTGAGTACACCCTTCTTGTTAATCAACACTGTACTGATCGTTGGCATGTTGCTTGGGATTACAACATTGAGGACGTTCCTAGATGGTATATTCATGTGATTGATTGATGTCAGAAAAGGACCAAAATGAAAAAACGCTTTTTTATCCTGTCCAGCGCGTTGCTGATTTTCTTGAGCGTAATTGGGTTTTCAGATGCTTCGCTAATTTCTAAACAACCCTCATCAACTTACGCGATCCCTGATACCTCAGAAGTAAAAGAAATAATGAAGGTAGTGGAAAATGCTTATGCTATCGAAGCGGAGGCGGCCTATACATTTGATCTAAAGAAATTCCCTGATGTGTTTGCTAATGACCCAAGATTTCCCGTAGACTCTGGCACCCTAGATGCTGTTAGAGAAATGACAGAAAACCCAAATCTGGAATCTGCTGGAATGCTTGATTATAAACTCGCCTATTTTTCGTGGTGGCGAGATGCAACCTTTCATGCAGAGGAACTTTACCATAAAGCCAAAGCAGAAAACCGAGGTTTAACGGCCGAAGAAAAAAAGTCCCTTGTCGATTCATACGGTCGTAGCGCGCCTGCTCGCGCACAAGATTCTGTCAGAGATTTGCCGCTTAGATTTCTTTCGGTAAATGTTATTGATGATGTCGCAACTGTAATTCTTGACGATGGCCCAAGAACTATTGAATTAACACTCGTTCTACTTGGTAAACGTTGGTACATTGCCGGGCTGAAAGGCATTTCAATTCATCCCTAGTGAGTTCGATAACACGAAATAACTTCTTGTGGTTTAAAGTTTTACACCTTATTTTTCTTCAATTTCCACGGTCAATAACGTATCCCCCGGCGGGGTATCGCTTCCCGGCTGCGCGTCGCGCGGGTTGAGCGAGAGCAGAACGTCCATGCCTGTCAGCACCTGACCAAAGATCGTGTACTTTCCATTGTATTGGGCGGCTGGCGCGTAAGTGATGAAGAATTGACCGTCGCTGGCGTCCGGACCCGCGTTGGTCATAGCCACTAAACCGGGGCGATTGAATTGCAGGGATGGGTCGAACTCATTGACGATGTAATAGCCGGGGTTCCCATCACCGGTGCCGCTCGGGTCGCCGGTCAGCGCGAACAGGTCGGGGATGACGCGGTGAAAAGTGGCGCCGTCGTACCATCCATTGCGTGCGAGAAAGATGAAGGAATTGACTGTGATCGGCGCTTTATCCGCAAAGAGCTCGAGCGTGATGTCGCCTTTTTCGGTGCGCAGGGTGGCGATGTATTGACGGTCGGGTTGAACCGTCAGCGGGGGGCAGGAGGTGAACTGGCGCTTGCCCATGAGAATCAACGCGATAATGTCTCTGAGACTGCCGTGATCGCGCGGTCCGCCGTAGATTTGCCCGTTGATGAGGATGAGCGGTGTGCCGGGGATGCCGATGGATTTTCCATCGTCGGCATAGCGTTGAACTTGCGCCACGGTCTCCTCGCTTTTGAGATCGGATTTGAACTGCTCGACGTTCATTTCCAACGTGGAGGCTTGGGCGGTGACCCACTGCTCGAAATCCGCCGCCGACAGGTTTGCCCAATTCTCGTGTTGCGCGAACAGCAGGTTGTGCATATCCCAGAATTTTCCCTGTCTGTTTGCGGCTTCGATGGCTTGCATGGCGAGCGCGGATTTATCGTTTACATCTACAAGCGGGAATGGGCGGAAGGTGAACCGCGCATCTTTCGGGAATTCTTCGAGCAATTGATTTGCCACAGCGACGAAAAATTTACTGCGCGAATCTTGATAGTCAATGTAGGCAATGAAAGAAACAGCCGCTTCGCTGGCTCCCAGCGAACGATCAGTTGCATTCTCCGGCGGGAACAAGGATGGAGTCTCTAGTCCCGGCGTGGGTTCGATGTTGACCGTGGTGCAGGATGGCTGGGTCGGAATGACAAGATCGGGCGGCGGCGTGAGGTTGATCGTAGGGGTAACGGAGGCAGGCGAGCAGGCGGTTGCCCACAAGCAGAGAAGCAATAGTGATGAAGTTTTTTTTAGCATGAAGTTAATTTTGAATCGCCAGTTGCAGTTCTTGGAAGGACGTCATTTGCCCGATGGTGTTAATGAAGTCTGCCAGTGAGTCGCTTTGTTCGCGCAGGGCGCGGACAGCGGGACCAACTGGATCTTCCCCTGCCGCGCCGCCGGGCACATCCGCGTACGCGCCGTGGAATGCAAAATACGCTTGATTCAGTTTGCGGAGCAAATATCCGTTTTGCCAGAAGACTTGACGACGCGCCTCCATGTAGGCTTCTGCGTCTTCGATTTTCCCCTGGGCGAGCAGTTCATCGGTGGCGATGCGCGTTTCGCGCATTTCAGCGCGGAAGTCGAAGGGCGGCGCGTCGTCCTGGTCGCCGAGGGTGGGGGATGTTTGGGGAAAGGCGACCAAGCCGAAATGGGGATTCGAAGCGAGTAGTTCGGGATAATAGTTTTCGATGAGAAACGTCCCCACTTCATTTCCCGCAATGGACGCGGTCGTTTCGTTCATCGTGCGCAGTTCGGGAGTCGCGCTGTAATTGATTCCCAGCGGGCGGATGTTGAGATAGTTGTGCGCCCATTCGTGCGCGATGGTTTCGAGTAGCCAACGCAAGTCGGTGGTTTCGGTGACCATGGTGGGGTATACGCCCACGCCGCCAATGGGGACTGTGAGCGTAGAGACATCCAGCGAATCTGCCACGCTGTTTTCGAGTTTGATCTGATCGTCGAGGGTGAGGGTCGGGAGGATTGAAATGTTCGCGATCTGTTCGATCACATTGCGGCGCGAGACGACGAGGGCGAGAGGCGTAGGGGAGGTGTGATAGAGGACAGGCGGGATTGGTTGACCGCCTGCGGTAAGGTTGAGTTCAGCCAACGCTTCGGAGATTTGACCTTGCAGGGTTGCCTCGGCGAGCGGAGCCAGTAACTCCTGCCGTTTGAGCAGGAGATCTCTGTTGGCGCGGAGTTGCGCGCTGGCAGTTTCTTTGTCGGTGACGGCGGGGTCGGAGATGACGAGTTCGAGGTAATACTCAGTTTCCATCAATTGTTGCGTTGCGCGCAGATATTCGAAAACGATCTGTTTGTTCGCGCCACGGTCGAAGAGATAGGGTAAGCCGATGGCGTTTTGTTCGATCTTTATCCATGTGGCATTCCACACCCAATTCGGATAATCGAACTCGATTTCGCGCGTGTAGAGGCGCACGCGGTCGGTTTGACCGGTGAAACGCGGCGCGTCGCCTGCTACCGCAAAGATGACGAGGAGCAGGATGGCGAGGAAGTCGAGTATGCGAGCAATTCGATAAAACACGAGAAAATTATATCAGCACGGATGTATTGGAGCGGAGTGGGCGGGTTGTCTTTGCTTGCCATTTAACCTTCTCTACTCCTCTACGACTACTTCTGTATAACTGTTTTGTGAGCATACGAGAAACCCCGTCATCATATTTGCGTATACCTCGCTAAGGAATTCATTGGCAATTCATATTTGTCGGGTAGAATTTTCCCGGCTTTAGAAATCTGTTGGAGGAACCTCATGCGTGATTTTTTCAAGAAACGAAAATGGTTGTGGATCGTGCTGCTGATCTTGATCTTGGGAGTGGGCGGGTCTTTCTATTTGCGCAATTCCCAGCCAGATACCGCCAGTCAGTTCCAAACCGCCTCGATCGAACGGGGGAACCTGGTTGCCACCATCGGCGCGACGGGAACCGTCCGCGCGAAACAATCGGCGACCCTGATCTGGCAGGCGGCCGGCACAGTGGATGTGGTGAATGCGAAAGTGGGCGATAACGTCCCCGCAAATTTTGTGCTTGCCTACCTCGAGAAAACATCCCTGCCGCAAAGCGTTATCCTTGCCGAGGCAGACCTTGCCAGCGCGCAACAGTCGTTGGACGATCTGACCAATTCCGATACCGCGCTTGCCCAGGCGACGATCAACCTGCGCGATGCGCAGGCAGTGTACGACAAAGCCGCCAACTGGCGCAAAGAATTGAATGGAAAGATTCACATCAAAGAAATTATCTACAAAACATTTGGCAATCGGAAGATTCCAGTCTTGAAGGAATATCGCGGTTACGCCGGCGCGGAAGCCATCGCCAAAGCGGACGAAGACCTTGCCCTTGCAAAAGCAAAGTTAGACGATGCCCAACGCGAATTTGACCGGCTCGCAGGGGGCAACCTGACCGAAATCACCGCCGCCCAAGCCCGCGTGGATGCGGCTCAAGCCACCCTCAACCTGGCTCGCGTATCCGCGCCGTTTGCCGCCACTGTGACAGAAGCCAACCCGCTCCCCGGCGATCAGGTCAGCGCGGGCGCGGCGGCATTCCGCCTCGACGATCTGACCAGCCTGTTCGTGGATGTCGAAGTTTCTGAGGTGGATATCAACAGCGTGGAGGTTGGTCAACCTGCGACGCTGTCTTTCGATGCCATCCTTGACAAGGATTATCACGGCGAAGTGGTTGAAGTCGCCAAAGCCGGCACAAATGTCAACGGCGTGGTGAACTTCAAAGTCACCATCGAATTGACCGATGCCGATGCGGACGTCAAGCCTGGCATGACTGCGGCGGTGAATATCACAGTAGAAGAGATCGACAATGTGATTCTGGTCCCGAACCGCGCTGTGCGTTTGCTGGATGGACAACGCTATGTGTATTTGATGGTGAATGGCGTTCCGCAGAAAACCGAGGTCAGCCTCGGCTCTTCCTCCGACACGATGAGTGTTCTGGCTGGCGGTGATGTCTCAGAAGGGGATTTAATCATCCTCAACCCGCCTGCCGAAATAGCCGGTCCGTTTGGAGGCTAGCATGGATTGGGTGATTCAAACCCACGACCTTCGCAAGGTCTACCAGATGGGCGAGGTGGAAGTGGAAGCCTTGCGCGGCGTATCGTTCAATATTCAACGCGGCGAAGTGGTGGCGATCATGGGTCCCTCGGGCTCGGGCAAATCCACGCTGATGAATACGCTCGGCTGTTTAGACCGTCCCAGCGCCGGCGAATATGTATTGGATGGCGAAACGGTCGCCAATTTGAACGACGATCAACTGGCGGATATTCGTAATCGCAAAGTGGGCTTTGTCTTTCAAAGTTTCAATTTGCTGTCGCGGCAAACTGCCATCACCAACGTGGAACTCCCTCTGCGATATTCCAGTAATTCCAAATATGCCGGGAATGCGAAGGGCAGGCGCGCGCGGGCAGTCGAAGCGTTGAAAGCCGTCGGACTGGAGAATCGGATGACGCATCGCCCCGCCGAACTCTCCGGCGGACAGCAGCAACGCGTGGCGATTGCGCGCGCCATCGTCAACGACCCTGCCATCATCATGGCGGATGAGCCGACGGGCAATCTCGATTCGAAGGTCGGCAAGGAAATTATGAAATTGCTACTCGATCTGAACAAAGAGAGCGGAACCACGTTAATCATCATTACTCACGACCCAACGATCGCCGAACAAACCCAGCGCGTTATCCGCTTGCGCGACGGGTTGCTGGATGGCGGCGAATGAGCATTGCGCAAGCCTTCCTTGAGGCGCTCGAATCCATCAGTGGCAACAAGCTGAGGTCCGGTCTGACCGTGTTGGGAATTGTGATCGGCGTCGCCGCGGTAATCGCCATGCTGGCGGTGGGTAACGGCGCGGAAGCGTCCATCACGGGTTCGATCAGCAGTATTGGCACGAATTTATTATTCGTATTTCGCGGCAGTCCCGAAAGCCAGCAAGAGGCGCCAGATCGAAGCAGCGCGCGGAACGACCGTCCATTGACTCTCGCCGATGCCGAAGCGCTTGCCGACCCGTTCGCCGCGCCGTCTGTGGCGGTCGTTGCGCCGGCGATTCAAGGCAATGGGATAATTACCTTTGCTGGTGAAAACGCGTCAACCACTATCACCGGTGTCACCCCGGAATATTTTGCCGTTCGTAGTCTGGAACTTTCAGAAGGCGAGTTCATCAACCAGGAGCATTTGCTGGGGCGCATGTCTGTTGTGGTGCTCGGACCCGAAGCCGCCGATGCGATCATGGGTCGTCATGACGGCATTGTAGGCGAAACGATCCGCATTGAGGGACAACCCTTCCGCATTATCGGCGTGTTGGTGGCGAAAGGCGGCGGCGCGTTTGGCAGTGAGGATAACAGCGCCTATCTGCCGTTTACCACCGCGCAGGCGCGTCTGCTCAAACGCAACACGCGCGATGAAGTGGATGTGATCTTCGTGCAAGCTACAAGTGGAGATACTGTTCCTCAAGCGTCTGAGGAGATCGCAAATATTTTGCGCCAGCGGCATCGTACGCCGATCGGCAGTGACGACTTCACCGTGTTTACCCAGCAGGATTTTCTGCAAACGTTCGCCGCGATTACCGGCGTGCTCACCATCTTTCTGGGCGGCATTGCGGGAATCTCCCTGCTCGTGGGCGGCATTGGCATCATGAATATCATGCTCGTTTCGGTCACAGAACGCACGCGGGAGATCGGTTTGCGTAAAGCGCTTGGCGCGCGCAGGCGCGATATCTTGATTCAATTCCTCACCGAGTCATCCCTGCTGAGTCTCATCGGCGGGATCATCGGCATCATCCTTGGCTGGGTGATCGCCTACGCAGTGGGGCAGATCGCCGCGGCAAACGGCACAGACTTCATCCCGGTCGTGACGAGCGATGCGGTGGCGCTTGCCACGATCTTTTCGGCGGCGGTCGGGTTATTCTTCGGCATCTACCCCGCCAACCGCGCGGCAAACCTCGAGCCTGTCGAAGCGTTGCGTTATGAATAGCTCGCCTTACGAAGTACGGCAAGATATTGTAGATTAACAATTAAACCGAGCAATCCTTCCGCTTCGCTCTGAACCACGGAGACACTGAGTCACGGAGTTTTTAATTGGTTTTCTCTGTGTCTCCGTGTCTCAGTGGTTAGGTTTATTGCTCGATTAATTTAGAAAAGTGCAAAATCTTGCCATTCGCCCGTTTTCCTCAGCCTGGGTCGCAAGGTGAACTTCCCTGGCGCCGTCCGCCAAGACAGGTGCGCGGTACGGAAGAGCGCGTAAGGTGAGTGAGTAACTTTGAATCTTCACAAATCGCCGCGAAGGATTTTACGCGCCGATTTGTGAAGATTGATGGATAAAACGCGCTTCCCCTCGTGATAAAATTCGAGCATGACACAATATAAAATCCTCGTTACTGACGGACTCGACCAAAGCGGTTTGGATATTTTGCGTTCACACGCGGATGTGGATGATCGCCGCGATATTTCGGCGGATGAACTCCTCAAAGCGATTCCCGATTACGATGGCCTCATCGTTCGCGGTCGGACGAAGGTAACTGCCTCTGTTTTGGAAGCGGGCGCCCGCCTCAAAGCGATCGGCCGCGCCGGCGTCGGCGTGGACAATATCGACCTCGACGCGGCAAAAAAGCGCAACGTCACTGTGGTCAACGCGCCGATGTCCACTTCGATTGCCGTTGCCGAATTGACCTTCGGGTTGATGCTTGCCCTCGCCCGCGAAATTCCCCGCGCCGATGCGGGTATGAAGCAGGGCAAATGGCTCAAAAAAGAACTTGAAGGCGCAGAGTTGAACGGCAAAACCCTCGGCGTGATCGGTTTCGGACGCATCGGCGTGGAGTTGGGCAAACGCGCCGCCGCCTTCGGTATGAACGTGATTGCTTACGACCCGTTGATTTCGGAAGATGAGATTTCAAAACGCGGCGCGGAACCTGTCTCGATTCAAGATCTGTACGCATGGTCTGATTTTATCTCCCTGCACTTGCCGCTCAACGTGCAAACGCGAGACATGATCGGTCCGCTGGCGTTTTCACAGATGAAAGATGGCGCGCGTATCGTGTGCGCGGCGCGCGGAGGCATCATCGACGAATCCGCGTTGGTTGCTGCGTTGAACAGCGGTAAGGTCGCAGGCGCGGCGTTGGATGTGTATGCGGTGGAACCGCCCGGGGAGACTGAAACAGTCCGCCATCCGAAAGTGATCGCCATGCCGCATATCGGGGCGCAGACTGCCGAAGCGCAATCCCGCGCATCGGAGGATATCGCCAACGAGGTCTTATCCGCCTTGCAGGATAAACCGCTGCGTTGGAAGGTCAATTAAATTTCAGGAGTTACCATGTCTGAGAAACTTATTCGCTTGAAAGAGATACTTGGGGAAGTTTCCGATCTCGGTAGGGCCACGTCGGTGCTGGATTGGGATCAGCAGGTAAACATTCCGCCTTTGGGCGGAGATGCGCGTGGTCAACAACTGGCAACGCTCGGAAAGATACGGCAAGAGAAATTCACCTCCGATGAGGTGGGGCGCTTGATCGACGATCTAAAGCCCGAATTTGCCGGCGTAGATTCAGACGATGCCGCGATGATCCGCGTTGCCGCGCGAAATTATGACAAGGCGAAGTGTGTCCCGCCGTCTTTCGTGGCGGAACAGGCGGTGGTCGCAACCAAATCGTTTGAAGCCTGGGTTGAAGCAAAGGGAAAATCAGACTATTCGATTTTCCTGCCGCACCTGCAAAAAATGGTGGAACTCGTTCACAAATACATTTCATTCTTTCCGCCTGCCGATCATCCCTACGACACCCTGCTCGATGATTACGAACCCGGCATGAAAACCGCCGATGTCAAAGCCATCTTTGACGGATTGCGCCCAAAGCAGGTGGAGTTGATCAAAGCCATTAGCGAGACGAAACAAGTCAAGGATGATTTCCTGCGCAAAAAATATAACGAGAAAAAATTGTGGGATTTTGGCGAAGAGGTTATCAAAAGTTTTGGCTACGATTTCAACCGCGGCCGGCAGGATAAAGCCGCGCATCCGTTTGAGACCACGTTCAGCGTGAACGATGTGCGCATCACCACGCGCTTCGAGGCTGACAACCCGCTGGCAATGATCTTCAGCACCATGCATGAAGCGGGGCACGGCATGTATGAGCAGGGCGTAAACCCTGTGTATGAACGCACCGCGCTGGAAGGCGGTGCCTCGCTTGCCGTTCATGAGTCGCAATCGCGCATGTGGGAAAATCTCGTCGGGCGTTCGCTTCCGCTTTGGGAACATTTCTTCCCGAGACTCAAAAAGATTTTCCCCTCCCAACTCGATGGTGTCGGGGTTAAAGCATTTTATAAAGCCGTCAACAAGGTTGAGCCTTCGCTCATCCGCGTCAATGCCGACGAAGCCACATACAACCTGCACATCATGCTCCGCCTCGAGCTCGAGATCGCCATGGCCGAGAACAAGATCGACCTCAAGAATCTGCCTGAAATTTGGAACACGAAAATGCGGGAGTATCTCGGCGTCACCCCGCCGAATGACGCGCGGGGCGTGTTGCAGGATATTCACTGGTCGGCTGGACTGATCGGTTACTTCTCCACCTACGCATTGGGCAATCTCATTTCTGCCCAGTTATGGGAGAAGATCAACAAAGACATCCGCAATCTCGACGATCAGATTCGCGCGGGCAACTTCGACGCCCTGCTCGGCTGGCTTCGAGAGAACATCCACCAATACGGTCACAAGTACGATCCGCAGGATCTCGTCCAGCAAGTCACCGGCTCAAAGATCACACCGGAACCCTACGTTCGCTACCTGACGAAAAAATATAGCGAGATCTACTCCCTATAAATTTATCTGTTATATAGTGAGACAAGTCCAATGACGCATTCATGGGTCATTGGACTTGTTCATGAATAAATGAAATTTCAACTCTCAATCATCGCCTCTCTTCTCGGACTTGCAGCCGGTTGCGCCGCCCCAGCCTCAAGCCCCATCCCGACTCCGATACCGCCTGAACAACTTCCCATGGTCATCGCCCAAACTGCGGAAGCGGCGAACCTTGCCGCCACGGAAACCTTCATCGCATCGCTTCCCACGCTGGCGCCAACCAATTCTCCCGCGCCAACGTTGACCATCACGCCGGGTCCATCTCCGACCGCCACCAGCATCCCCGGACATGATCGCGCGGAGATCGAGATCGGCTCGCCGGGTCCGTTTTCTAAAGTGATTTCACCGATCACCCTCAAAATGGAGATAACAACCGGCGCAAGCGAAATCGTTCAGGTAGACCTTTTCGGCGAAGATGGGCGGTTGATCACGCGCCTGCTCAAAAAGAATGTGCCCACCTCCAACAACGGAATTCAGCAAACCATTAAAGTCTCCTTTGAGATTCCCGGCGCGGCGGAGGTGGCGCGGCTTACCGTCAGCACCTTCGATGAATTCGACCGCGTGCAAGCCGTGAATTCCGTTCGGCTGTTACTGCTCTCTTCGGGCGAAAATGAGATTACCACGCCGGGGAATCCATCTGAACCGATTCGCATTTTTTCCCCCACCAAAAAGGATCTGGCTTCGGGCGGAAATCTCATCGTTCGCGGAGATGTCTGGCCCTTTAGTTTGGAGCCTGTCATCCTCGAGTTGATCACGCCGGATGGAAAGTCGCTGGGATTGCGCGTGCTGAATATCGAGCAAGCCGCGCCGCAGTTGTTCGAAACGACGATTCCGTACCGGGTTTCGGAACCGGTCATAGCCCGCCTTACCGTCCACCAGGAAGACGACCGTATCCCCGGCGTGTTTTATGTGTATACACAGGAAGTTCTGCTCAACCCGTAACTTGCCAATTCACAATACGGTGTGTATAATTCGCACGCTTTTCAATAATCGGGGTGTGGCTCAGACCGGTAGAGCGCACGGTTCGGGTCCGTGAGGTCCCGAGTTCAAATCTCGGCACCCCGACAAAATGAGACTCCCGAAAGGGAGTCTCATTTATTTACTGATGTTACGCGCCGTCCCGAAGGTTGGTTTGGCGCAACAAGGCGCTTTCAAGGAAACTTTCGAGACGTTCTGCGTAAGGTGAGTTGTTTATGGCAGGGAAAGTGCATATAGCTTTCTCATTATCGCTTGACAAAAACCAATTTCTGTACACGGATCACACGGACAACACGGAACTCTCCGTGAAAAACGGAAAAAAAAGAATCCGTGCGTTCCGCGAAACTTGTGCTGACGGTTCGTCTTTCGCTCACCGTGTCGAAGTATCCGTGTGCCAAAGAGCCTGAATCCCAGACTTTGAGAAAGCCATGGAGAAGTGTAAGATAGACCTTGCGTTACTGAACGGGGTGAGTGATAAAATCGCTTCAAATGGCAGATCACACAACGTTCGAGATTGACACTATTCTCTATCACCTGGGGCAGGCAGGCTCGCGGCTGGCTGAGATCGGCGCGGCTGAGGGGGCGGCGGGCAATATTTCGGTTTGCCTGCGGAAGCCGCTGGATGCGGGCGCCCAATTCCATCAAGAGCAGGATATTGAGCTACCTCACGCCGTCCCTGAGTTGGCTGGGATGATGCTGATCGTCAGTGGATCAGGCAGAAGGTTGAGAGAGATCGCCGAATCCCCGCTGGGAAACCTAGCCTGCGTGATCGTCCATTCCGGCGGGCGGACCGGTACGTTGCGTGCATCGTCCCAGCGCCAGTTTCAGCGGGTGACGAGCGAGTTTAATTCCCACCTCGGCGTTCACGCAGATCGAATGCGCTCGACAGACGTTGGGTTGCATGCGGTCATCCATGCCCAGCCCGTTCATCTTACGCACCTCAGCCATCTGCAAGAATACCAGGATGAGAAAACGCTCAGCCGGCGGTTGCTCCGCTGGCAACCCGAAGCCATCCTCAACATGCCGGAGGGGATCGGAGTGGTTCCGTTCCTGTTGCCCGGTTCTGCCCAGTTGGTGGTGGAGACGAAACTCTCGCTTCGAACTCACCGCATTGTGATCTGGGCGCGCCATGGGGTGATGGCGCGAGCCGACAATTCGATCCTTCACGCGTCAGACCTGATCGAATACGCCGAGACGGCGGCTCACTACGAAACTTTGAACCGATTCGCCAATGCGCCGGGCGGTGGTCTTAGCGCGGAGGAGATCCGGGAAATCGCCAAATCGTGGAATGTGGCGCAGTCGGTCTTTTGAGGTTGTTTCCTTGTCAGTGCAGGCGTTTGAGCCTATACTTTGAGCTATCTTCCAAGGAGCGAAAGGAGAGCGAACCATGGCTACCGTTCAGGATATGATTCGTAAAAAAGGCGCAGAAATCTTCTCGATTTCCCCCTCGGCGAGCGCGTTGGAAGCCTTGAAACTGCTGGAAAAGCACAATATGGGCGCGGCGTTGGTCATGGAAGGCGGCGAAGTGAAGGGAATTCTGTCCGAAAGAGATTGCGTTCGAAAACTGGAACTTGCCGGGAAACAGGCAAAGGATACGCAGGTCGGCGAGATCATGACGGAGAAGGTTATCACCATCGAAGCGGAGGAAGATCTCGAGGCCTGCATGTCATTGATGCTGGAGAAAAATATTCGCCACCTGCCCGTGTACTCCGGGGGAAAACTCAAGGGGTTGATCTCTGTGCGCGACGTGCTGCGCGAGGTGGTGGAAGCGCAGAAGTCCATGATCGCGCAGTTGGAACAATACATCGGCGGTAGATAACATGATCCTGCCCGAATGGACGATTACCGATCTGCGTCAAAAACTGGATTCTGGCGAACTGAGCGCGCGCCAACTTGCCGAGTTGTATTTGGGTCGCATCGAAGCGATTGATAAAAACGGCCCGCATATCAACTCGATCATCGAGCTGAACCCCGACGCGCTTGAGATCGCCGGCAAATTGGATGCCGAACGAAAGAAGAAAAAAGCGCGAGGAGCATTGCATGGCATCCCAATCCTCCTCAAAGATAATATTGACACACATGACAAAATGCAAACGACCGCCGGGTCGCTGGCGCTGGAGGGGAACTATGCCGCGCAGGACGCGTTCATCGTGCAGCGCCTTCGCAAGGCGGGCGCGGTGGTCCTCGGCAAAACAAATTTGAGCGAGTGGGCGAACTTTCGCGGGAAGCGTTCGGTCAGCGGATGGTCTTCGCGCGGCGGCTTGACTCGCAACCCGTACGCGTTGGATCGCTCCGCGTGCGGTTCCTCCTCCGGGTCGGGCGCCGCAATCACGGCGAATTTATCCGTTGGGGCGGTTGGCACCGAAACCGACGGCTCGATCATCTGCCCCGCGCAGACGAACGGAATTGTGGGAATTAAACCCACGCTTGGCTTATTGAGCCGAAGCGGAATCATCCCGGTTGCGCACAGCCAGGATACGCCGGGTCCCATGACGCGGACGGTCGCCGACGCCGCGATCTTGCTCGGGGCGATGACGGGAGTTGACGCGGGCGACTCCGCTACACGTCCGAGCAAGAAGCGGGGCTTGTCCAATTATGCAAAGTTTTTGGAACTGGACGGACTCAAAGGCGCGCGGATCGGAGTCGCGCGGAATATGGCGGGGACGAACCCGCGCGTCATGAAAATTTTTGAGACGTGTCTCGATGCGATGAGGCATCTCGGCGCGGTGATCGTTGACCCCGCGGACGTGAAGCATTTCGACAAGTTCAGCGACAGCGAAATAGAAGTGTTGCACTACGAGTTCAAAGCCGATTTGAATGCGTATTTGAAATCGTTGGATGCGAGCGTTCGCGTCCATTCGATGGAAGATGTGGTCAAGTTCAATGAGGAAAATAACGATCAGACGATGCCGTACTTCGGGCAGGAACACATGACGATGGCGCTCGAACGCGGCTCGTTGAAGACTCGCAAATATAAATCCGCGCTGGCGAAGAATTTGCGGCTCGCGCGCAAGCAGGGCATTGACGCGACGATGAAAAAATATAAACTCGACGCGATCGTCGTCCCTTCGGGCGGACCCGCGTGGGTGATAGACCTCGCTAATGGCGACGCCATCAATTGGGATATGGAATCCACGTCGCCCGCCGCGGTTGCGGGGTATCCGCACATCACCGTCCCTGCGGGGTATGTGTTTGGATTACCAGTGGGCATCTCGTTTTTCTCGACCGCATGGCAGGAGCCGACGTTGATCCGACTTGCCTATGCCTTCGAGCAGGCGACTCAATTCCGCAGGCAACCAAGATTCTTGCCGACGGCGAATTTGAATCCATAATTTGGGACGCAGATAAACGCTGATTGCGCTGATTCAAAAAGGAAATCTGCGTTTTCTGTGTGGATCAGCGTCCTATTTTTGTTCTTAAAAGTAAACTGATCTAAGAGAGATTAGTTTTAGGACGAGTCCTGTCTGGTGGTTTAGTTCCTTTCCTCAATCTTGATATTGTTCGTTCGAGCGTACCACGCCCAGCCAAAATAAAAAACTAGAACCACGATTACTATCGCCGCCCAGAACCAGCCGGGGAGGTTGAATCCGTACGCGCCGAGCGCGACAGTGAAAATCGTCGAGACGAAGCGACCGAGAAAATTTGCGACGAGGAATCTCGATCCGCTGATCGTCCCTAAGCCAGCCACGTAGCACATCGCGTCGGACGGAAAGATAGGGAGATTGAACGCGAGAAAGTAAAAAAGGATTCCCTGATGACGCGACATCCCCTCCCAGCGGTCAATGGATTTTTGCGACGCGAGTCTGTACGCGATGGGCTTGCCGTATCTGCGAGCGAGAAAGAAAGCGAGTTGACTGCTTAACACAGCGGCGGGAATCGTGATTAGCAATGTGGGGGCGAATCCGAACACATATCCAGCCGCAAAGACGAGCGCCTGCCCGGGAATCAACGCAACGATGACTTGCAGGACGAGCAGGGAAAGATAAATGGTCATGCCCCAATGTCCATGACTGCGGAAGTATTCCGCCACGGCTTCGCGGTCCACGATCCAGAGCGCGAAGGTTTC
>JAEURC010000038.1 GCA_016789025.1 Anaerolineales bacterium | reverse complement strand
GGTCTCGATACGGGCTTCGCCCTACTCGACCACCGAAATATCTAAAATGGAGAACATTAATGAAATCAGACATTGACACCCTCATGCAAGCCCGCAAGCTCGACGCGCTGATCGTTTTCGGCAACGCGGAGCATAACCCGCCGATGTATTACCTCACCGGCGGCGGACACGTCAGCCACGCGACGGTCATCAAGAAGCGCGGCGATGAACCGATCTACTTCCACGCGGACATGGAGCGCGACGAAGCCGCCAAGAGCGGATTGAAGCGCATCCCGTACACCAAATATGATTACGATGATTTTTTCAAGAAGGCAAACAAAGATGCTCTGTTGGCAAGTGCCATGCGTTACGAATTGATGTTCAAAGATGCAGGCGTGACCTCGGGGCGCGTCGGCGTGTACGGCACGTATGACCTCAGTTCGGTCTTTGGGATGTTGACGCAATTGCAGAAACTGTTGCCCGCAATTGAATTCGTGGGCGAACCGCGTGAAGATTCGCTGTTCATGCGCGCGATGGAAACCAAAGACGAAGCCGAAGTGGAGCGCATCCGCCGCATGGGGAGAATCACAACAACGGTTGTCGGCAAAGTTCGAGAGTATCTAACCTCGCGCGATGTCCGCGACGATGAGGTGTTGTTGAACGAAGACGGCTCGCCGCTGACAGTGGGTGATGTCCATTCCAAGATTCGCTTGTGGGTGTCGGAGCAGGGCGCGGAATTGCCGTCGGGATTCATCTTCGCCATCGGACGCGACGCGGGCGTCCCGCACTCCGCAGGCAACCCGTCGGATCTGATGCGGCTTGGTCAAACCATCGTGTTCGACATCTATCCTGCCGAAGCGGGCGGCGGATATTACTACGATTTCACGCGCACGTGGAGTTTGGGATATGCCACGCCTGAAGCGCAGGAGTTGTACGATCAAGTGTTTGAGATCTTCAACAAATTGACAGATAACTTTGACTTGAATGCGCCGTTCAAAGAGTATCACCGCATGACCTGTGAATATTACGAATCAAAGGGACATAAAACTCCGCTCAACACAAAAACGCCAGTGGAGGGATATGTGCATAGTTTGGGTCACGGCGTGGGGCTGAACATCCACGAGCGACCTTTCAGCGGGTTGACCTCCGGCGATGATGAACGGCTTGCGCCCGGGGTGGTAATTACTTCTGAGCCCGGATTGTACTATCCCGAAAAGGGTATAGGCGTCCGTATCGAGGATACGTTGTGGGTCTGCCCTGATGGGCAGATCGAGAGGTTGGCGGAGTATCCCTATGACTTTGTCTTACCGATGAAGAAGTGGAAGCGGAGCTGACTCCAATGAAGGTTAATCATCTATTGTTGCTTTTCATGCCCTTCCTGTTTCTTACATCTTGCACAGCGTCGAGAACTCCTGCGCCGTCGCTGAACCTTGTTTCTGATATCCTGAAAAGTAAGGCGGCGCAGATAAAGTTGACCTTGAACGATATGCCCGATCACTTTGTGATGTTGGACTCGGAGAGCAACCAGATGATCGGAGAAGAAAACCTGCTTGACATACAAAGCGCGTTTTCATTTCACTCCGATGCGGGAAATTTGGAAAAGATCATCGGGATGACAACCGTTTATCCTTATTCTCAGAGGGATCCTTTGGATAGCGTGGATCGCATCAGTCAGCAGATCGAACTTGTTACAAGATCGATCGTCAAGGGATTTGTATTCGCCCGCGATGTGGACGTCGAAGACCTGGTATTGAGCAAGCCAATAGGCGATGCGTATTCCGGGAAGACCTTCGCCTGGTCAAACGAGGATGTTGGTTATCCCAATCTCCATACGCGGACCGAGGTCCTTGTTTTTGAACGCGATAAGATCACAGTGTTATTATTTCTTCAGTATGTAGAGGAACTCCCCGTGTCGATTTCAATCGAGGCAGAGGCTGAAAAACTAGATGCTCAAATTCAAAATTTGGATCCGTAATAGACCACCTGCCGTGATGTTCATGTTGCGTACTTTTTAGTGAAATGTTGCATCTGAAATCAATTACCGTGCGCGAATTCAGTTCGCACGATACAGACTTATTTCCCTTCACATTGGAAATCGTCAAATCTCTGCGTGAGATTCAATTCGCCTCGCCTGTCACTTTCTTTGTCGGCGAGAACGGCTCGGGCAAATCAACCATCCTCGAGACGATTGCCTGCGCCGCCGAATCCATCACAGTGGGGAGCGAGAGCGTTCGCACCGACAAATCCCTCGCGCCGCTTCGCAAGCTGGCTCAATACTTCCGCCTCGCATGGACGAAACGCACGCGCAAAGGATTCTTCCTGCGCGCGGAAGATTTCTTCGGGTACGCCAAGTCCATGCGGCAGACGAAGGAAGAATTTCAAGACGAATTGCAAAACGTCAAAGAGGAATACAAGGGACGATCCAAATATGCCGAGGCGTTGGCGAGTATGCCGTATCAAGGTCAATTGGAGGCGATGCAGAGACGTTATGGCGACGGACTCGATTCGCGCTCGCACGGCGAATCGTTCCTTGCTCTTTTTCAATCCCGCTTCGTCCCCGACGGTTTATATCTGCTCGACGAACCCGAAGCCGCGCTCTCGCCCATGCGTCAACTAACGTTCATCGCCGCCCTCAAACAAATGGTACAGGAAAATTCGCAATTCATCATCGCCACGCATTCGCCGATCCTGCTGGCGTTCCCCGATGCGCAAATCCTGCAATTTGCCAACGGCGCGATTCGCGAAGTACAATACAATGAACTCGAACACGTGCAACTGACAAAAGATTTCCTGAACAACCCCGATTCATTTTTACGATACCTATAAAATTACCAATTACCAATTACCAATTATTTCCCACCGATCACTGCTCACTAATAACTGATCACTGATGACTACCCTAATCCTCGCCATCGAATCCTCCTGCGATGAAACCGCCTGCGCCGTCATCGAAAACGGACGCGCGCTTCTCGCTTCCACCGTCGCCTCGCAAATGGACATCCATGCGCGATATGGCGGCGTGTTTCCCGAAGTCGCCTCGCGTCAGCATGTGCTGAGCGTCATTCCCGTTGTTCAGCAAGCGCTCGCTAAATCGAATCTTTCGCTCAACGATATGGATGCCATCGCGGTCACGCGCGGACCTGGTCTTGCTGGCTCGCTTGTCGTCGGCATGAACATGGCAAAGGGGCTCGCCCTCGCGCTCGGTCTTCCACTTGTCGGCGTCAATCATCTTGAAGGGCACGTGTATTCGGCGTGGATCTATAACAAAGGTGACGAGATGCCAGTGGAACCGCAATTTCCGCTGATGGCGCTCCTCGTCTCAGGCGGACACACCGAACTTAACCTGATGACCGATCATTTGACGTACAAACGCCTCGGTTCAACCCTCGACGATGCGGCTGGTGAGGCTTTCGACAAAGTTGGTCGCCTCCTCGGTCTCCCGTTCCCCGGCGGACCTGCCATTCAAAAGGCCGCCGAAGGCGGGGACGCGACCCGCTTCAAATTCACACATCCAAAATTAGACAATCCCTACGCCTTCTCGTTCAGCGGACTCAAGACTGCCGTCTTATACGAAGTCAGCGCGTTGAAGAAAGCAAGCGGCGAACTTCCTGTCGCTGATCTTGCCGCGTCGTTTCAAGCGACGGCTGTTGATATTTTGTTCAATAAAACCATGCAAGCCGCGCGAGATTTCAAAGCGAAAGAAATTTTGATCGCGGGCGGGGTTTCTGCCAACAAAGCCTTGCGGACTGCGTTTCAATCTCAAACTGAATTCAAAGTGAATATCCCCGCGTTTTCGCTCTGCACTGACAACGCCGCCATGATCGCCGCGGCGGGATATTATCGTTACGCGTCTGGTCAAGTTTCGGAGATGGATATGGACGTCCAGCCGACGTGGGCATTGTCATGATCGTCATTGCGAGCCGCTTGTTGGCGAAGCAATCTCCTTCGCGTTGATGGGGATTGCTTCGTCGGCTAACGCCTCCTCGCAATGACGGTGGGGGTTTAAACCCAAACCGCCCTTGGCTTGCCCGAGCCGCGGACGGTTTGTTAAGGAGAATGCAATCATCATTATAGTCCCCGAGTTTAACGTAACCTGAACACGAATTAAATGGGGGATGAGAGTTTGGTTCTGATCTCTTCGAGAGAAATCGGTCCTTCGCGCAAAATTTTCATTTCGTTCGTTGTGCAATCCACAACCGTAGAAGGGATTCCACCCGGGGTCTTTCCTCCGTCAATGATCAATGGGATGCGTCCATTGAGTTGCGCGAACACTTCCTCTGCCGTAGATGGACTCGGGTGCCCAGAAATATTTGCGGAGGTCACTGCCATCGGTCCCGCCGCGCGGAGGAGGGCGCGGGCAACGTCATGGTCTGGCGCGCGCACGCCGACGGTGGAGGTGGCAGAGACGGCTGAGGGGAGAGTCGGCTGTTTGGGGATGATGCAGGTCAAAGGTCCGGGGAAGAAGCGGGCGGCGATTCGGCGCGCGATGTCTGGAATATCCATCCCGACTTTATCCATGTCTTCCGCGTCCGCGATCAAAACGGGGATCGCTTTTTCGATGGGACGATCTTTCGCAACGTAAATTGACTCGACTGCCTTGCCGTCGAATACGAGCGAGCCAACGCCGTAAACTGTGTCGGTGGGGAAGGCGACCAGCCCGCCGTTGTTTAAAACATCAAGCGCAAGTTCGATTGCATCGGGCGAATCGGCAGAGACAATGATCGTTTTCATAATTGAATTTCGAGCAGGCGATCTCTGCCTGTGAGGTCTTGATGCAATGTGATGTTTGCGTTTTGAAAATGTTGACGGGCGAGTTGAGTCGTTTGTTTGCCGTGCGACGATTCGATCTCAAGCAGGATCAACGCGTTCGGTGCGAGCCAATTTGGAATCGCGTTCAATAGCGTGCGGAATAGATCGAGTCCATCTTCACCGCCGTCCAGCGCAAGGGTTGGTTCGCGTTGGTAAACTGGAAGATGCTTGAGCGTGTTCGTTGGAATATAAGGCAGGTTGGCACAAAGGAGGTTGACTCCCCTCTCCCAGCGGGAGATCGCGTAGCACCCCGAAGGGGAGGGCTGGGGGTGAGGGAGAACATCACACTCAACAAACTCAATTCTCTCGCTCACCCCATGTTTCTCCGCGTTTCGCATGGCGACTTGCAATGCTTTTATTGAAATATCGGTTGCAAGAATCTTTGCATTCGGAACATTCACCGCAATCGAAACGGCGATCGCGCCTGAGCCTGTGCCGATGTCAGCAACATTTATTTTCGTTGGATTCTTTTGCAGCCACGCGATGGCTTTTTCAACAAGCAGTTCGGATTCTGGTCGTGGAATCAAAACGTCAGGCGTGACATCGAACTCCAAGCCGAAAAATTCCCAGCGACCCAACACGTACGGAAATGGCTCGCCATTTTGCATCCGCGCGAGCGATTCGTGAAGTCGATCCTGTTGTTCGTCTGTGAGAGTTAATTCGGGGTGAGCCAGTATCCACGAGCGTGGACGGTCCACGATGCGAGCCAACAGCACAGACGCGTCGAGGGCGGGTGTGTCGCTGACCGAAGCGAGGCGCGATGTGATTTCTGTGAGCGAATCTCTGATTGGCATTGAGCCACTTTCCACTTTCAACTTTCTCTTTCTTCTTTCCTCTTTCATTTTCCTTTGATCGCCAACAACGACAAATACTCAAACACTATATTCGACGCGAGAATCGCCGTGATGTCGCCGTGATCGAATGGCGGCGAAACTTCAACCAGGTCAAAGCCGATGAGATTCAAGCCGTGAAGTCCGCGCGTGAGTTGGAGCAATTGATAACTCGTCAAGCCGCCAACTTCAGGAGTCCCCGTCCCGGGTGCGAAGGCTGGGTCAGCCGAATCAATATCCACGGTGACGTAGACGGGTCCCTTCATCCGCTGGTGAACTTCTTTGAGGATTTCCGCCACGCCTTTTTCCATCACCTCGTGGATTGTGACCGTGCGCGCGCCGAGTTTCTTTGCGTCGGCATAATCGTTCTCGCCGCTGAGCGGACCGCGAATCCCGATCTGCATGTATTCGCCCTCGCGGATCAATCCCTCTTGGAGCGCATAGCGAAACGGCGTGCCGTGACTGTATTTCACCTCTTCGAATTCTGATTCCCACGTGTCAATGTGCGCGTCAACGTGGACGAGCGAGACGGGTCCGTGTTTTTTGGCGTGCGCGCGCAGGAGAGGGAGCGCGATGGAATGGTCGCCGCCGAGCGTGATGAGCGTTGCGCCTGTGCTGATCACTTCGCTGGCTGTGTTCGTGATGGCGGTCATCGTGTGTTCAATGGAAGTCGGCACGACGGACACATCGCCATAATCAACAACGTTTAATTTTTTCAGCGGAGAAACATTGAGAGTCGAATTGTGTCCCCAGATCATCAACGACGCCTCGCGGATCTTTCGCGGACCGAAGCGCGTCCCCGTGCGATACGATGTCCCGCTGTCGAACGGAACGCCCATTATCGCAACATCCACATCTTTCAATTCGCGCGTCACAGGCAGGCGCATGAACGATGGGATGCCCATGAAGGGCTGCAGTCCAGCGCCGAATGCGGGGTTATCGTTCACTTGAACCCTTTTTAAACACTAAGGACACAACGGTCACGAAGGAAAATCTATTGGAAGGCGATTCGCTCATTTTTGTCCAACCTTAGTGGACTTCGTGTCCTTTGTGGTAAAAGCTTACTCATCCTCATCCACACCCGAAGCCGCGAGCCGATCCGCCTCATCGCGCGTGGACAGTTCCTCGATGAACTGGTCAATCGCGCCGTCCATCACGGCGGGCAGGTTGTAATTGGAAAATCCGATGCGATGATCGGTGACGCGGTTCTGCGGATAATTGTACGTGCGGATCTTCTCCGAACGGTCGCCGCTTCCCACTTGCGATCGCCGATCCGATTCGATCTCCGCGCGGCGTTTCTCTTCAGCCATCTCGTACAACCGCGCGCGCAAGATGCTCAACGCGCGTAATTTATTTTGCAACTGCGAGCGTTCGTCCTGACAAGTGACGACGATCCCCGTCGGCTTGTGTGTCAACCGCACGGCAGTCGAGTTTTTCTGCACATTCTGTCCGCCTGCGCCCGAGGAACGATAGACCTCGATCTCGATGTCCGATTCGGGGATGTCAATTTCAACCTCATCCACTTCCGCCATCACAGCCACCGTCGCAGTGGATGTGTGGATACGTCCCTGCGCTTCGGTCGCTGGCACGCGCTGTACGCGATGCACGCCTGACTCGTATTTCAACTGTGAGTAAGCGCCTTTGCCCTTGATCTCGAAGATCACTTCTTTGAATCCGCCCACGCCGATCGCGTTCTCCGACATGACCTCGTTCTTCCAGCGTTTGCCGTCCGCGAAACGTGTGTACATGCGGAACAAGTCCGCCGCAAAAATGGCGGCTTCATCGCCGCCCGCGCCCGCGCGAATTTCGACGATCACGTTCTTATCGTCGCGCGGATCTTTCGGCACCAACATCCCCTTGATCTCTTTTTCAAGGACTTCGATTCTTGGAGTCAAATCCGCAATATCGGATTCCGCCAGCGCGACCAACTCCGCGTCTTTTTCGGATAGGAGGATTGCTTTCGCCTCCTCCAAGCTTTTCACCGCTTGCCGATACTCGCGCGCCTTCACCACGATGGGTTCGAGATCCACGCGTTCCTTGTTCAACTCTGCGGCGCGTTGATAGTCTGCGCCTACCTCGAGTAATTCGTTTCCAATTTGAGCGTATCGGTCTTCAATACCTTTAAGTTTATCAAGCATATCATCCTTAAGTGGAGCAAATCATGCGCGCTCCGCAATCAAATAATACGCGGCAAAACCTGCCGCGACAATAGAATTGTTCTAACGCTGAACCGCCGTTACTGCGGCACGATAAATGCGGAAAGTAACATGGAAAGAATCAAAATGATCGTAAGGATCGCAAATATGACCTGCAACATCCTGCGCGATTTTTCCTGCCTGTTATTTCGTTTTTTTTCACTCATCATTCACTCGCAAATCTAAATGTTTATAAAATGCGCGCGCCATTGCCCTCTCGAGTTCTTCGAGAGTGACGGGTTTCATTGCAAAGGCGTCAGCCCCAAGCGAAAGCGCTTGGTCCACAACTGCGTCGTCTGCTTCGGAGGAAAGCATCACAATAGGGAGTTTTGCTAAATCAGGACGTCGTCGTAAAAATTCGAGCATATCCAGCCCGGAAACTTCCGGCATGTTCACATCAAGGATGATCAAGTCGGGTTTTTTTCCCGAAACGATCAACTGCGCCGCGCCGCGCACGTTGTTGAACACAGTCACCTTGCAATCGAGCACCTCGAGCATCAGCCCGATCGCGCGACTCATCTCATCGTCGTCATCCACAACCCAGATTTCTCTCATTCCAAATGTGCCTTTATCGAGTGCGCTGCGCTTTCCGTCACGATGCTACTGAGTTCCTCCAGCGAAGCGGCTCTAATCTTATCCACAGAACCGAAATGTTTCAAGAGGGCTTTTCGCCGGGCAGGCCCGATCTCGGGGATTTCGTCCAGGATGGAAGCCATGCCGAGTTTTTGCCTTTTCTTGCGGTGTGCGGTGATTCCGTATCGATGCGCTTCATCTCGAATGCGCTGAACCAAATACAACGCTTGAGAATGACGCGGCAACAGCAACGAGTCGGATTTGTGCGGGAAGAAAATTTCCTCCTGTTGCTTTGCCAAACCCACAATTGGGATTTTCTCCAGTAGTTCGTACTTCTCGAGGACTTCGACTGCGCGCCCGAGTTGACCTTTACCGCCATCGATGATAACGAGATCCGGCAGGAAGGAAAATGACGCGTCTTTCTTCGCCCCAACCTGTTCCGCCGTTTCGCGAGCCGATTGCCACCTGCGGAAGCGTCTCGTCAGCATTTCCTCCATGGACGCGAAATCGTCTGGCGCCCCAATAACCGATTCGATGTTGAATTTGCGATACAACTTTTTATCCGCTACGCCCTGTGTGAACACCACCATCGCCCCAACGATCGCCGTTCCTTGCGTGTTGGAAATATCATAGCATTCGATGCGGTTCGGCGGGTCTTTCAGTTGTAGGGCTTGTTGCAGTTCGGCGAGAGCTTGCTCTTGTTTGTGAGCATCTGCCTGCCATTGGGCGCGGAGGGCGGTCAGCGTGTCGGTGGCATTCTCAGCCGCCATCTTCACCAACTCGCTTGACTGCCCCTCCTTTGGAACAATCAATTCAACTTTTGCGCCGCCTCGCTTCGACCTCAGCCATTCTCCGATGATCTTCGCCTCCTCGATCTCTTGCGGCAACATCACTTGTTGAGGAATATTGGCGGCTTCGGTGTAAAACTGGGTGATGAACTGTTCCATGATCTGCGCGTCGGCTGAATCTTCTGTCCCCTCGAGGATGAAATATTCCCGCCCGATCAACTTGCCGCTGCGGATAAAGAAAACCTGCACACAGGCTTCGCCGTCACTGCGCGCCATGGCGAGAACGTCCGAATCTTTATAATCTGTTGCAAAGACAATCTTCTGTCGTTCGATGATGGATTGGATCGCCTTGAGTTGGTCGCGGACCGCCGCCGCTTTTTCGTAGCGCATCTCTGCCGCCGCTTTTTCCATTTCTGCCTGCAAGCGCGCGACGATGCCTTCGCTGTGTCCGCTGAGAAAATCCATCAGGTCAGAGATCATTTGGCGGTACGATGCCTGGGATGCGGCGCCGATACACGGGGCGATACACAGTTTGATGTCGTAGTATAGACACGCGCGTTTATCCTGCCCTGTGATCTCGCGATCGCACGTCAGGTATGGGAAGATTTTCCGCAGGGTATCCAGCGTTTGGTACACCGCCCATGCCGAGGTATAAGGACCGAAATAGCGCGAGCCGTCTTCTATCATTTGCCGTGTCACAGTGACCTTGGGATATGGTTCCGCCCAATGGACCTTGATGTACGGGTAGCGTTTGTCGTCCTTGAGGCGAATGTTATAGCGAGGGCGGTGCTTCTTAATGAGGTTCATCTCGAGGATGAGCGCCTCAAGTTCGGAGCCAACGACGATCCATTCAATGTCGGCAATATCACGGACTAGCCGGCGCGTTTTTGCATCGTGACCCGCATCCGCGTGAAAATATGAGCGCACGCGGTTTTTGAGATTGATCGCCTTGCCGACGTAGATGATCGTCCCATCCGCGTTCTTCATCAAGTAACAGCCGGGTTTTGCAGGCAGGGTATCAAGAATGCCCTGCAATTTTTCTGAAATATCCATCGATGTATTTTACTTCATCCACTGCCTGTGCATTGCCTGGGAGTCAGGTCTTCTTAAAGTCAACCTGGGTCTTTCTTTCGTATATGAATTTCGCGGACGAGAAGATTTTCTCCGTTTTTTATGGAAAAGACCGTGATATCCGTGGTGTGATCCGTGTCCAAAGAGATGGTTGACCGCGACTTTAAGAAAGCCCTAGCCTGGCAGTTTTGGTGATTGCAAGCGACCCAATTCTGTGCAATAATCGACAAAACTTTATTCCACGGAGGATCTCATGAACGAACAATCGAATGTACCCGTATCACCTGCACCTGCTGATGGGGGCAACCAGCGTATCATGGCAATCGCATCGCTGGTTCTTGGCGTGATCAACCTTTGCGCCTGGTTTTTACCGATCTGTGGTGTGCCCTTGGGTATCGCCGGCGTCGTGCTCGGATATCTGGGAATGAAAGATGTCTCGCAAAAGAATCTGGCAATCGCGGGCATGGTTTTGTCGGGCATTGGTATCCTGCTCGCCTGTATCAACGCTATTGCCGGTGTAGCGCTCAGAATGCCCGAAATTCAACAAATTTTGCAAGGGCTGTAAACATAGATGCAATCAAAAAGTCTCCCAAAGAGGGAGACTTTTTACTTTCCACTCGGTGGAACGCGATCAGGACCTATGAAAATCGGCATTTCTACGAGGTTCCAGCCGTATTCATAAGCCAAAGTTACCCCGCATTCTCCATCTACTGGCTCAACCAACCCATTTTGGTTGGCGTCGAATCCCTGCAATAAATAATTACCCAGGTTCGTCATTTCGTTGATGGTGGGTTCCATCTCCATTCCGAACGGGATTTCAGTCAACTGGAGGGCAAGCGGCAACAACTGAGTGGTCCACCCTTCCATGTTTTGGATGCAGACTTGAATGTTTTCACTGTAAATCCTCATATTCGGCGTTGAATCTTCCGCATCTCCAACGTCTTTCGCTCCAAGCGCGGCAAGTTGGAGATAGCCAAGCCGGTCACCGTTTGGCAGGCTTCCAAAACCATCCCCATCGTTATTATCGATTTTTCCATCCCCATCATAATCCTTGTATTGTTCGTTCATTTCACCGACGATCAGATTGATCACGTCCTCGGTGCGCTTGCGGAGAGTGGCTTCGTCTCCATTTTGATATGCCTGCACCAAGCCGACGAAATCGGGGGTGATCGGGTCGCCGTTGATGGCGCCTGTAATGTAGCTTCCGCTGTAATAATACAACCCTTGCATAGGGGCGTATTGGTCGGGGGTATTTGAATGGGACGCCAGCAGGTTGCGCGCGGCGCCAAGCGCCTCCACCGGGAATATCGATGAATAGACAACGCTCGTTGATGGTTTTAATACAATGCCGTTGTTCTGTTCAACCGTCACCAAGATTTCATCATAAAGTTCTAACAAGTTTTGCCTGTTAGGATCGGTAAATTCGAGTTGACCGATGTTCGACGTGTTAAAGCGGATGGACCCGAGATTTCGCACTGCCCCGTTTGCGTTGTTCCGGAGCCATGCCTCGTAACGTGTTCCGGCGGCGGGCGGCTCTGCGCTATTAAAAACAAGCGTCACTCGATCCATCACTCCGTTGAAGTCGGTGAATCGCATGCGGCCAACGGGAATATCCGGATCCACCGGCTCTGGGGTAAGGGTGACAGGCGCGGTGGGCGTGTTAATGAACTGGAACAAGGCGAAAGCCAATCCGGCTGCGATGACAATCTCGGCGCCGATACGAAGCCAGCGTGTGAGTGGACGCTCCGCCGGGACCTGCTTTTTCTTGTTTGCCTCTGCCGCCAATTGACGCGCCATTTGCGCCATATGAATCGTCCCCGGAGAGACTGTTTGCCCGTTGAACACAGCCAGAAATTCTTGGGCAAATTCTCCCGCGCTTTCGTACCGCATGGATGGGTCTTTCGCCAGCGCACGATCGAGGATGGCTTGCAAGTCGGATGAGATACCCTCAATTATTGGGGGAGGCTCGTTGATATGTTTCATCAACATGCCGAACGTGGTATCAGACTGGAACGGCACCGCGCCAGCCAGCATTTCGTACAGCATGATGCCAAGCGAGTAGATGTCTGTACGCTTGTCAACTTTATCGCCGCGCGATTGTTCCGGGCTCATGTACGCGGGTGTGCCCGACACGGAGCCGGTGGTGGTGTGCGAGGTCGAGTCGAGGAGGCGGACCAGACCAAAATCGGTGAGAACCGGTTCCACGTCGATCGGCAGGGTATAGTTGACCTCAACCGAATTTTCTTGCGAACGGAGCAGGACATTGGCGGGTTTGATATCGCGATGGACGATCCCCTTCGCGTGAGCGTAATCGAGCGCGGATGCGACCGCCTTCAGAATTTTGGCAACGATGCCGATGGGGATGCGCTTCTTTTGTTCGTGCAGCGCTTTCATGTATGCGGCGAGAGAAGGGCCCGGCACATACTCCATGACGATGCATGGGGTTTCGTCTTCCAATTTATAATCAAGCAATTGAACGATATTAGGGTGCTTTAATTCCCCAACCACTTCGGCTTCGCGCTGGAAGCGGCTGAGCTGTTCCGAATCTCGTTCCAACAAGCCTCGCATCACTTTGATGGCTACCACCCCATATGACTTATGAGTGCCTTTGTATACTTCCGCCATCCCCCCGCGGGCTACGAGATGATCAATGTGGACATTACCGAGCGTTTTGCCAGCCCAATCAGCCATGCGCAAAATTATAACCTAGAACGAGCGCGCCTCCTGTATAATGGCACGACTTTATTATTCTGGCGCAACGGCTCATGACTGAAACCCTTCCCGAAGAACAAGTTGGCAAACTCCTGCGAGAGCGCGGGTTGACCCTCGCTCTCGCCGAATCTTGCACGGGCGGCTTGGTCAGCGACCGTATCACGAACATCCCCGGCTCGTCGGAGTATTTTCGCGGCGGAGTGGTTGTGTATGCCTACGAAGCGAAGGTATCCATCCTGCATGTTTCATGGGATACGCTCAACCGATTCGGCGCGGTCAGCGAGCAGACGGTGCTAGAGATGGCGCGCGGCGCGCGATCAGTTCTCGATGCGGATATCGCCGCTTCGATCTCAGGGATAGCGGGTCCAGGCGGTGGGACGGAATCCAAGCCTGTGGGCACGGTCTGGCTGGCGCTTGCCGCTCCACAAGGCGAATGGACACGCTCCCGGCATTATTCGGGAAACCGTCAACAAATAAAAGCCGCATCGGCTGACGCGGCTTTGCAATTTGTGTTGGATTATTTGAGGGGGGAAATGTAGGACAAGATTAATCTTGTCTTACGTTTGCGCGAACGTATCGATCAACAACTTGAAATTCCCGCCGACGGGGTAAAGGATCGGGCATGTGCATCCGCGCTTCTTGTATTCCTCCACTTTGGCTTTTGCTTCCGACGGCGTGCCGGAGGCGGTGATGCGATGCACAAGTTCGTCAGGCACAAGATGCTTGGCTTTGTTGATCTGTTCCTTGGTGGCAGGCCACCCTAAAATAGACTGGATACTGGCAATCACATCCTGCGAGACCTGCGAAGCCTTGGCGATATGCGGCTGTTGGGCGAGGTATTGGCAAAGTAGTTCCTTGGTGTAATCGATCGCTTTATCATGGTCTTCATCCACCGAGCAAACGACAAGTTGTGGACGATCGAACGCATCCATTGTGCGCCCGGATTTCTTCAAGCCCTTTTCCAGTTGTTCCATCGCCTTGTCGTTATATTCCGGCGGAACGCAATAATTCAAAACGGCTCCATCGGCAATTTCGCCAGTCAACTCCATCATTACATCGCCCGTCGCGCCGATCATAATCGGAATGTTACGCGGCTCGCGGCGGCCATGCACCACATCCAGTTCGATTCCGTCTACATGATGAAATTCTCCATGAAAGGTGACCCGCTCCATGTTGAGCAGGCGACGGAGCACTTCCACGGTCTCGCGCATGGCAAGGAGCGGCTTCTTGCGCTCGATGCCCACGTTCTTCGCTAGCGGATCCCACCACGCGCCGATGCCGCAAATGATTCGGTTCGGCGCAAGATCGTCGAGGGTGAGCAATGTGGCGGCAAGCAGACCGATGTTGCGTGTCCAATTATTGATCACGCCAGAGCCAACCTTGAGCTTATTCGTCACCGCGGCGTAAGCGGCCATCGGCACAATCGCATCGCGCACCAGACGAGATTCTGCCTGCCACACTGCCTCAAACCCTTTCTCCTCCGCATAACGGACGTAATCCAGCCCGTCGCGCAAATCGTGTGAATCCTGTAAATACAATGCAACCCGTTCTGCCATGGCGGTCTCCTCAGAATTAGAAAGTGATCGAACTTTCGAGATTTTTTACCAGTTCAAAATCCTCAGGCTCATCGAGATCAAGTCCCAGCGAGGGAAGTTCCACTATTTCAAGGCGAGCGCCAGCCTGTTTCACTCGTTCGCAATGACGCTCGAAGGAATTCTCGCCGAAATCATACTCGATGAGTCCCGCCGGGGCAATCACGAGAGCGTTGGTTCCTTTGCCGTGGCGGTCCGGCGCAATTACCACCACTGGCGGCTTTACCGCGCGGTCAAGCAAGGTTTGGATATCTTCACGGGTCACAAGTGGAAGATCCGCAGGCAGGATCAGCACGCCTTGCGTAGCGTAAACCTGCGCCACAACCGTCGCCCGCTTCAAAGCGGTATTCAGATGCGGCGCGCCATCCTCCTGCACGGTGCGCGCGCCGTGTTCGCGGGCAATTGCCAGCGCGTTCGGGTCGCGACTGACCACGAGCACCTCATTCACGCCGGCAACGCCGGACAACGTCTCAAGCGAGTGTTGTAACAAAGCTCGATTTAATTCAGTTCGTTCATTTTCATTCAATGTGCCCGCTAAACGTGATTTGCCGCGCCGTAAAGGCTTTACAGGGACGATTGCCCAGAGTGTCATGAGTCACTTCCGACGAACTGGAGTATGGCTTGCGCTAATTGCCTTCTGTCTTCATGACTTTTCATCAGCGTATTCGTTACAAGAGTCCGCATATTCAAACCCCTTACACTTTCGGTTAGTTGCGAATCGACAGCGTCCATGACAAAATGTGTTATCACTCCTCGATAATGATTTGCCACCGCCAGCGCCGATGGCTCGATTCCCAGCTCGCGATACATCTTCGCCGCAGGTCCCTTCACCGTTTCCCCGCCAATAATAGGAGAGATGGCAACGACGGGTTTCCCCTCTCCCACTGGGAGAGGGGCAGGGCGCCGTGCTGAGCTTGTCGAAGCAGTGAGGGAGAAAACTTTCAAAATAGGATCCACACTCACCCACGGATTCGACGGGCAAATGACGATTGCGTCAGCGGACTCAATCGCTTCTTTCGCCCCCGAAGCTGGTTCAGCCTCCTCGACTCCCACAAATCTGAATCCTTTTACGCGCGGCTCACACCTGCGATGAACGAAATACTCCTGAAAAGCGAGTTCGCCCTCGTCCGTATCAACCATCGTTCTCACTGACTGGTCAGACATCGGCAGGATGGTGTGTTCAACGCCCCACGCCTTGCAAAAGTCTCGTGTAATTTGGCTAAGCGGATCGCCCGCTTTCAGCCGCCGCGTCCGTTCGAGGTGGGTTCCCAGATCGCGGTCGCCCAGTTTGAACCAATCCAGCCCGCCAAGTTTGGATGCGTTCTCGATCGCATTCCACGATTCATCCACGCGCCCCCAACCCGTTTCAGGATTTGCCAATTCTGCAAGCGTATAGCAAACCGTATCCAGGTCGGGACAAATGTATAAGCCGTAATGCTCAAAATCATCGCCCGTGTTGACGATGATCGTGAGTTCCTCGGGTTTGAGTATCTGGGCGAGTCCATGCGCCAATTTCGCGCCACCGACTCCGCCCGCGAGAGCGACAATTTTCATGTTTATATATTTGTTGGTCGAGTAGGGCGAAGCCCGTATCGAGACCAAATGGCTTCAAGAAGAATTTTGTATCAAAAGTTATTTCACGGCATAGTGGTCTTGATACGTCCCGCGATGCTTCGTCTTCGCTATCGCTCCGCTCAGCACATGCGGGACTACTCGACCACCATTATTTCTTTTAAAGGCTTTCTTTTCCTTACTTCGGGAATTACTTCTGGATACCCAAGAAAATACAACGCTTGCGGTTCCCAAGTTTTCGGTAATTCCAAAACATCTTGAATTGTTTCAACTGCGAATAACACCCAGCATGCCCACACTCCGCCCAATCCTTCGGCGTGCGCGGCTAGCAACAATTGCATCCCCGCCGCAGCGACGGATTGGACGGTCATGCGGAATTCGGCTTTGGTGCGTCGTTTGTCGGGATACGAGTCCATCTCGCTCATGTCGAGGCAGAGGAGGATGGCAACAGGTGCGGAGATGATCCGATCTTTCGACCGTTTCACTTGCGCCTGAATTTTTTCGGAGGGAACGCCGTCGCTTTCGAGATCGCGTTGAAAGTCAACAGCCATCGCATCGGCGAGTTTTGCGCGGACGAATGAATTCGTCACTACTACGAACCTCCATGGTTGGCGATTGTGCGCGGAGGGGGCGAACGTCGCGGTGGTGAGGATCGTCTCGATGACCGAATCAGGCACAGGGTCCGATTTGAAGCGGCGGACCGAGCGGCGAGTCCGCATGAAGTTGTGGAGGTCAGTCGCGGTCGTGGACATGAGTCGGCTTGATCTTGTAGATGATCCGCTTTTGTCCTTCGCGTTTGTTCCACGGCTTGTTATCGTAGCGCATGGATAACATTGCGATATGCTCGTCCGCGCCGTCGTATGTGGAGCCGACAACTTCGCCGCGAATGCCGATGTAGCGATAGCGGTCGTTGGGGTCTTGAATGGTCATCGCTACGTGTTTGCGCGCTTTCATGTTTTTATCTTTGAGGCGACCCTCGGCGGTGTTGATGAGGATGTGTTCATCGTCAGCGCTGAACCACACGGGCGTCACTTGCGGCGAACCGTCGGGCATGAGCGTGGCGAGATAAAGAAATGCTTTTGAGTCGTCGCTGATGAGGTCTTGATATTTGGTTTGGATTGGCATGTGATGTCCTTGCTTGGTGTGATGCGGTAAGTGTAACAAGTGTGAATAAGAATCTTGTTAGCATTTATCGGCGCTCAAGTGACAGTCATCTTTAAAGATGACTGTCACTTCGCTCATCGAAACAAATCTTGATCTTTCGGGCGGATCAATTCTTTCAGCGACGCTTCGCGCAATGGATATGGAAATCCGCGCACATGCACAACAGGCGTGCCTTCTGCGGCTTGACCCATCATCAGCGACGCGGCGGCGGCGAGTTCGTCTGCCACGCCCACTGTCGTCACTTGCAATTTGAATCCGAACAGATCGGGCTTGCCGCGCAAATCTTCAAGCCCAGGGATTCCTGCGATTCCAATGGCGACTCCGACAGTACCGTTGCGCCATGCCCGCCCGTGTGAATCAATGATGAGGATGCCGATTCGCTTTCCGCTTTTCGATTGGATGTCGCTCCGCATCTTTTCCGCGCTTCGATCTGGTTCGGCGGGGAGGAGGAGTACCCAGTCTTCGGACCTCACCCCCGACCCCTCTCCTGAAAGGAGAGGGGAGTCAACGTTTGAATGATCGATCCCTGCGTTGGCGCAGACGAAGCCGAGTTTTTGTTCGACGATGATCGCGCCGACGCGGGTGCGCAAGACTTCGTTGCTTTCTTGCAGGATCAATTCAACGACGCGCGGATCTTTTTCGGTTTGTTTGGCGAGTTCGATGGCGCGTTGCGAAGGCGTGACCGTTGCGAGATTCACTGTCCGCCCTTCGGATTTGGAAACGATCTTTTGCGCAAAGACGAAAATATCGTTGTCTTGAAGTTCAATTTTATTTTCTTGCAGGGAGTTAAGAACAATATCCGCCAGGTTGTCGCCGTGGCGGATGAGGGGGATGTTGAGGAGGGGGGTGAGGGTGAGAGACATAGGAAGGCAGAGATCAGTGATCAGTTATCGGTGATCAGTGCGTAGTGTTTCATCCTGCTCACTGCTTACTGTTTACTGATCAATTTACTTACTTGCCCCAGTGATCTTGATGCCTGCGTGCGTGGAACCGTATTGCTTGTTGATGTTGATTAGCACGCTGGTGAGACCTTCAAGCACGACGGAGTTTTCTATCGGACCCGCGTCCCAGCCTGTGAGCCCCGCGGCTTCGACAAGTTTGAGGACCTCGCCGCGCGCGTCTTTGCTTGTGCCTGTGACGAGCACTTCACATTCGACAAATTCATCTTTCAGCAGGTGTTCGTGAGAGATGTTATGGAACGCGGCGACCACTTCCACGCCTTCGCCGACGATCTCTTTCGCTTCTTGCGCGGCAGAGCCAGCGGGCGGCATTTGAACTGTCCTTACTTTCGGCGGCACGAGCGGAACGGTCACGTCAATGAGGATTTTCCCTTTGAGCACATCTTTCACGCTTTCGAGCGTATCGCGGTGCGCGGCGTATGGCACACTCACCACAACAATGTCCGCTAGTTGGGCGGCATCTTTGTTCGATGTGCCGACGATGGAGGTGGAGCCTTCCGCCAATTCCATGATCTCGGAGGCGGCGGACACAGCTCGTTCCTCGGAGCGCGAACCAATCAGCACTTTGTATCCCGCCTTCGCCCAACGGTACGCGAGACCTTTGCCTTCTTTGCCTGTCCCGCCGAGGACAGCGATGGTCAATAAGAGCGGTTCTTTGATTCCGTCTGTTGTCATTTCACTTTACCTTTAGTTGCAGGTGACAGTCACTTCAAAAGTGACTGTCACCTTTACGAAACTTTTGCAACTTCCTTTTGATATCGTTCCCAAACTTTCGGCGCGATCTCGCGCGCTTTGGCTGAGACCTCTTTTTCGTCGAGGGTGAGCAGTTCGCGGTCTTTCATCAACACTTTGCCCGCGACGATCGTCGTCGTTACCATGCTTTGCTGAAAACCGAAGACGATGTGCCACGGCAGGTTGCCTGCGGTCATCGGTGTGTTCGGATGGTACTCTACAAAAATAATATCCGCAAATGCGCCTTCGCTCAATTGCCCAATGGTCGCAGATGGGAAGAAGACATTCGCCAGCGCGGCGTTGTTGTAGATCGCCATCTGTTGCACGTCGTAGCCGCCCATGCGGCGCGGATCGCGGTGATGGACTTTGTGTAGAAGATACGCGGCTTTCCATTCCTCCCACATGGCGTTCGAGAAGCCATCGTTGCCTAAGCAGACTTTGATTCCCGCGCGCAGCATGGACTCGATCTGCGCGACGCCGACGCCGTTGTTCATGTTTGAGCGCGGCTGGTGCGAGAGCCACGTCCCTGTTTCGGCGAGGATCTCCATTTCACGCGTGTCGAAGTGGACGCCGTGCGCGGTGATGGTGTTCGCTCCGAGGATGTCGTGTTTTTGCAGGCGGTCAACCACGCGCATGTTTGATTTGTTGAGGCTATCGTACTCATCCGATTCGTGTTCGGCGGTGTGGACGTGAAAGCCGAATCCACTGGGGAGGGCTTGGCGGCACAACTCTAAAGAGGCGTCCGAAAGCGTGAGGCTGGCGTGCAGGCCGAACGTCGCGGAGAGAAGCGGGCTTTTCGTCTTCTTGATGAAGCGGACGTTTTCATTGATCCCCGCTTTCATTTTTGCTTCGCCATCGCGGTCGGTCACTTCGTAACACAACACCGCGCGAAGCCCAGATTTTTCAACTGCGTCGCCGATGATGTCGAGCGAGCCGTCAATTGCGTTGGGCGAGGCGTGATGATCAATGAGAGTGGTCGTGCCGTGTTTGATCGCGTCCACGAGGCAGGGGAGCGCGGAGTATGCGATGCTTTCCGCGTCGAGCGAACGGTCGAGGGGCCACCACAACTTTTGCAGGATCTCAGGGAAATCTTTCGGCGCGGGTCCGGGGATCGCCATGCCGCGCGCGTATGCGCCATAAAAATGCGTGTGCGCGCAGATGTTGCCGGGCATCACGTATTGTCCGCGCGCGTCGAGTTTTTTTTCGTTCGGATATTTTTTTATAAGGTCGGCGCTTTTGCCGATCTCTTTGATGCGGTCGTTCTCGATGAGAACGGCATGATCATCGAGGATACGATTTTCTTTTTCCCACGTGATGAGAGTTGCGTTTGTGATTAGCATCTCATCCGAGGCCAAATTGATTGGGGTGCGGAAGTCGCATGCCGTTCGCGTCGATTTCTTGCACGGCAAGATAAGCGGCTTCGCGTACTTCTATGTCTTCGCCGTACATGCCGCTGTATAACGCGCCGACAATGCCTTCGTTGGCAATCGGCTTTAGATATGGCAGGGCGGCCAGCCGTTCTTCGGTGCTCCCAAATTTGAAAGCGCTTAATAGCGCCTCGGTGGCAGGTCCGCTTTTTGAAATGCCCATGCCTTGTTTGCCGGCAAATTCGATCAGCCAGGGAGTGTCTGACGGGTTAGGTAATTTTTGCGGAACGCGCGGATCGAGTTTGCTCGCCTGCTCGAGGTATTGCGTGGCGAGGTTTCGCACCACCCACTGATCGTCCTCCACCTGCATCTTTTGCAGGAGTTCAACCGCCCAGGGTTGCTCGATTCTCGCCAATCCGTGAACGACCGCGCGTCGTACCATGATGTCCGATAAGGTAACGCCTTCGCGTAGGACAGCGTGACCCTCTGTCGCATCGTTCGCCAGTGCTTCTGCCGCGGCTTTGCGAAGTTCTTCATCCCCTTGTAGCAACGCCCGCGCCACTGCCTCCAGCGATTTTTCTGTGCCGATGGCAACCAATGCCAGGCAGGCGGCCCGCCGAACCGCGCCAAACGGCGCTTGCAATGCGCTTTCGAGCGCATCAACGGCTTTTGTATCGCGAATGCCCCCGCAACCCAGCGCGACGAGCGGAATAACTTCAAACGAGCGAGAGTTTAGTAGTTGCCTAAACAGAGTGCCAGCGCCGGGGTCGCCGCTGGCAACAAAAGCCGCCATTGCCTGTCCGCGCAAGCCAAGCGGTTGCCCTTCGCTTTGCAGGATGTTCAACAACGCGGAAAACACCTTGGCGCGCCACGCCGCTTCGCGCGGCGCATCGCGCAGCCAGTGAGCCACGGTGAATAACTGCACATGTAGCGGCAGGCTGGAATCTTTCATCATCGAATCCGCCAGCGAAGATGCATCGCCGCGTGCCGCAAAGTAATGCATGGTGACAGTCCTGCCATTCCAAATGGGCTGGCTGAGCAATGTTTGGTACGCTTCGTTATCGCCGATTGCCTGCCCCGCGAGATAACCATTCAATACCGAATGTAGGAAGCGCATCTTGTTACCGGTATGCGAAATCAACAAGCCGCTATCCACCATCTTGCTGAGCAATCCGTGAGTCGGCACATCGCCCGCTTTTGATCTCTTGATGCGGATTTTTTGCGATTCAGTGAGAGCGGCTTTTTCTTCCTTGGCGGTGTTTGTTACCGTTTCGGCATGCTCAACCGATTTGTCATCGACGATATCGTATTGTTTCACCCAAGCGCGCGCGGCGCGCGGATCGAAGACCGGCTGGGCGGTGAGCGCCACTTGCATGGCGAGCAGTTCGAGCGCGGCAACCGGGGTTCCGGCGGGGGCCACACGGCGGATATGGGTGGCAATAGCGTCGAGAACGCCCGGTCCTAAACTGTCACCGGCGTATGCGCCCCACACTTTGAGAGTCAGTTCAAAGGGAGTCAGACCGTGATTGTCGGTGGTTACCCATGCATTAAGCAAAAGCGAATCCACTTGTTCACGCCCCGATTGCGCTCGCGATTCCGGCGCGATGGTTTGCGACCACCGTTCGCTCCATTGTTGGATGAACTTTGAAGCGGCTTTTTGATCCCAAGAGATCAGCGCCAGCGGGTTGAAACCGAGGCTGATCAACCCGTTCAGTTGATGGATACAACCTGTCGTTACGATGCGGACTTTTGGATAGGCGTGAATCAGCGCTTTGAACCATGCTGTCGCATTTTTCTGACTCTCTGTATCCAGTTCGTCGAAGCCATCGATCAATAGCAAGGCGCGTCCACTTTGGAATGATTGCTGGATAAAGGCGGGCAAGCGGCTTAGGTCAAAGATCGGGGCAAATTCTGTTACGGCATTTGTGAGCACGGTGAGCGGGTCTTTCGTCGCATCAAACGGGAGCGCCAGATCTGCAACGTGATATAGATAAGGAACCGCCTCTTCCTCAGATGTCGGATTGACCCGAACCTTGAGGTTTGCCGCCAGTGACGCGAGGTGTGCCAATGCCACGGTCTTGCCTGCGCCGGCCGCGCCAACGATCACAATGTTTGAACCGCCGGTTACTACCTCAGCCACTTTTAGTGTCGGTGCGCCATATACGCCGGCCAGTTGCGTCCAATCTGGCATGTAGGGCAGGGTTTGCGAGATGATATCTTCCTGCAAAGGGATGACACCCGGCTCCACACGCGCCGGTGGCGCGACGAGACGAGGTTCTTGAAGAATTTCATCGAGAGCAAACATCGACGCGGCGAGATGCATCCCCTGCGCGCGGCGCAGGGTGATGCGGCGGTGATTATCTTCCAGCCCGCTTGTACGGCGAACTTTGGCCGCTTCGCGGCTTTCTTTTAAGTTTTCCCGAACTTGGTTGAGGAGGGGTTTGGCGCGACTGGCCAAATTGAAGAGTATGATCCCAATGACCATACCGATAACAAAAGATAGCGGGTCGATGTGCGGAATAGGCATGAGGGTTAATTATCGTACAAGATACGCCCGCAGGTTGGGCAAGTGAATAATTGCGTGGTGGAGCGGGCGCTTTGTTGTTGCGAAGGCGTAAGTGTTGTGCCGCATGCCGCGCACGCTGAGTCGCTGACGGTGGCAATGGCGACCCCGCGCTTTTGCGCGCGGAGCGAATCGTATGTAAGCATGGATGGTTGAGGAATTCCGCTCATGATTGCCTTACGTTCCGAATCAAGCCGTTCGATCTCTTTTTGGAGCGTTTCGCTTTCTTTTGTCAGGTCGTTATATTGAATCGATTTATCTGCTTGTACGCGTTCGAGTTGGGCTTTGCTAGTTTGCATGGCTTTCTCGGTGTCCTCGAGAGCGCCCATCGCTACGAGTTCGAGGTTTTCGAGGGTAGTCAGGTGTTTCTTAAGCGACACAACATCCAATTGCAGGTCTTGTAACTCCTTGGGGTTGTGCACCTTCCCGCCGTATAAGCTGGACTCAGCGTGTTCGATCTTGATGCGCTGTTTTTCAACATCTGCTTCTGTCGATTTGAAATCGCGCTCGGCAGTTTTGAATCCGTTTTCGGAGGCGGAAAAGGCTTCCATGGCAGCGCGCAGTTCCCCGTCGTTTTGAAGCGTTTTTTGAATCGCTTTGAGCCGACCGTGGATCTGATCCATCTGGCTGTCTACTTGTTGAAGACGATAAAGTCCAAGCGCGGCGCTCATGTTTGGATTATATACGAAGTCGCCTACTGGGTGGGCAGGTTATAAAAGTTGTAAACTGTTTGTGATAATTGCGCAAAGAGACCGGAGACTGGCTCCCAAATGGTTTGCACCGGGTGGTAGGCATAAATCACGAGCACATAGTTTCCGCCGGGCGTGTAGACGATGCCGGCGTCGCTGATGTTTTTAATAACACCAGAGCTGGGTTCGGTGATCCAGCCATGTTTGTGCGCCACCTGGGTTCCTTCCGGCACACCGGCTTCGATGAGCACGCCGATCTTGTCCAAAACGAGGAAGTTGATCATCTGCTGGCAGATCTGGCTGTTGATCTTGTCTGGAAATGCCGCAACGAGCGCGCCGCCGTTTTCGGTAGCACATTGATAGATGTCGGTTAGTAACATGCCTGCGTCGGATGGGGTGGTCTGGTTGAAAGAATCAGGATCGGTAGATACGTCCGCGCGCTGGTTCGCAGGCGTGCTGATTTTTTCGAGCAGTGGGCATGGAAACTGCGCGCTACAAAAGAAGCCGGCAAGGAAAGTGTTTTCCAGGCCGATTTTGCGCATATCATCGGTAACGATGAGCGGACCGCGGAACTCATCCAGGCTTTCCATTAACCGGTCGGCAGGCGGGTTCTCAGATTTTCGAATCATATCGAGGATGAGTTCGGAGGAGGATGGTTCCAGCGCCGCATTCCCGTTTTTGATGAAGTACGAAACCATGATCGGGATTTTAACGGTGCTCGATGCTGTAAAAGGCACATCGGGATTCGTGGAGATGGTTTGTCCCTTATCCATGGCGAAGTGGATTTCTTGTCCATTTTGCAGATCGAAGAGATACAAGCCGATCACGCCGTCGAATTCTGCCACATCGATATTTTGTTGTAGCAGGATTTCGAGGTTTTGAAAAGTGGGTCTTGCCGCAATGCTTCTTTGAAAAGAGAGGGTGACTTTTCGGTTGGATGGCGAACGCAGTGTGTCCTCGATCAGACGCACGGCGCGGTCAATGTCGAGAATGGTTCCGGATTCGCCGGGAAGGAATGTCGTGGTTCCAGGAACAGGTTGAGGCGGCGTCGGTGGTTGATCGTATCGAGCGGAAATTTCATTTTGTAAATAAGCAGTGAGTTGAACTTCGTCGATGGTGGCGCTCAAGGGGATATCGACCGGGGCGGGCTGGCGCTGCCACAGGTAGTTCCAAAACCCACCCCAGAAGGAACCGCCCGTGCGTCCCAGATCGGCGGCGGCGATCATCGAATCCATATCGAGTTGGAATCCGACCACCGAGGGCGAGATTTGAATGCTCGAATTGTTGTAAGTGACTTCGATGGGAGATGAATATACTTGCAGTACCCGTTCCGAAGCGATTTGCGGCGTTACGCCGCCAACGGGCACGCCTGCGATTGTCATACCAGCGGGATAGTTATTCCGCTGACGGCTGTATCCGATCAAACCGATAACGACCAGCACCAATGCGACGGATAACAACCCAATGGAAATTCCGCGTAGAACCGGAATCGAACTACTTCTTCTCACACTGCCTCCGAAAATCGATAAAAAAAGTATAACATACTCGTTTCTAACGATTGTGCTAGAATACCTCGCGTCTGCGCGGTCTGGCAGGAAAATTCACGTACAGGACGGGACGATGTTGCGATCTTTTTTGATCTACCTTTCCAAAGCCGCCGGGGCGCAAAAACTGATCACCAGTTGGGGGTTTGCATGGAGAGCCGCTTCGCGTTTTGTCGCAGGTGATACCGTCAGCGACGCGATTCGCGTTGTGCGTGAATTGAACGCAAAGGGAATCAATGCCACGCTCGACCAGTTAGGCGAGCACACCTCCACTGCCGAAGAAGCGAACGGCGCGGCAGATTCCATTGTGCATGTTTTACAGGAAATAGATAAAGCGGGGGTTAAAGCGAACGTCTCGATCAAATTGACTCAGATCGGCATGGGGTTGGATGAAGAAACGTGCCGCCAGAACCTCGTGAAGATCCTTGAACAAGCCAAAAAAAGCAATAACTTCATCCGCATTGACATGGAAGACACGCCCTACACCGACATCACGCTTGCGATGTATCAATCCATGCTGGAGCGCGGCTTCACCTCCAATCAAGTTGGGCTGGTGCAGCAAGCGTATTTATTTCGCACCGAAGCCGAAATTCGCGGACTACTTAACCATACAACGCGCATACGTCTTGTCAAAGGCGCGTATAACGAGCCGCCCGAGAAAGCCTTTCCAAAAAAAACGGATACCGACGCGAATTATGACCTGCTTGCCAAGATCATGATAGACGCAACCGTCGCAAAAGAAAATAATTCCATCAGCACGGATGGGCGCACGCCGCCGTTCATCGCCATCGCGTCGCACGACGACAAACGGATTGACTTCGCAAAAAAACACGCCGAGAAAATGAGTTTGCCGAAAAACTCCATCGAGTTTCAAATGCTGTACGGCATCCGCCGCGATTTGCAGGAGCGGCTCGTCAAAGAAGAGTATCCCGTCCGCGTCTATGTTCCATTCGGCGCGCAGTGGTATCCATATTTCATGCGCCGCCTCGCCGAACGTCCCGCGAACATTTGGTTCTTTGTCTCGAATTATTTCCGCAAGTAAACACGGAAACACGTAGACACGTGGCGACCTGTCTACGTGTATACTTGTCTACGTGTCTACGACTCCTCTTGCACTCGTCACTGGCGGCGCGCATCGTTTGGGGAAATCCTTCGCGCTGACTCTCGCCCGCCTCGGATACGACATCGTCCTTCATTATCATTCGGCTGTGGATGAAGCGATTCAAACGCAGGGCGAGCTTGAGTCGCTCAACGTCGGCGTTACCCTGGCCTCAGCCGACCTCACTCAGCCGGACAGAATCCAGTCTCTAGTCTCCAATCTCCAATCTCTAAATGTGTTAGTCAACTCCGCCGCCTTCATGCCCAGCGGAAATGTCGAATCGCTGACTCTCGAAACGTGGGACACGACTCTCGACCTCAACCTCCGCGCGCCGTTTTTGCTCGCGCAAGAATGTGCAAAGAAAATGACCGATGGCGGACTTATCGTCAACATCACAGATGTGGGCGCGCAAAAAGCGTGGAGCAGGTATCCCTCGTATACTGTCAGCAAAGCTGCGTTGGAGTCGCTCACGAAAATTCTTGCACGCGCGCTCGCGCCGAAGATCCGCGTCAACGCCATTGCGCCGGGCTTCGTCCTGCAATCGGACATTGTCCCTGCCGAAGAGTGGGAGAGGCTGATACGGCGCGTCCCGCTCAAACGTCCCGCGCGAAGCGAAGAGGTTGCATCCGCCCTCGAATTTTTGGTCAAGAACGAATATATTACCGGTCAAACAATCGTTGTGGATGGGGGGTATTCCCTTGTGTAGAAACTCCGGTGGTTGAGTAGACCCGCGTGTTCGTCGCAGGTCGTATCGAAACCACCTAGTGCGTAGAAAGAATTTGTGGCAAAAGAACATTTGAAGACCTGGTGGTTTCGATACGGGCTTCGCCCTACTCAACCACCGATGTAAGAGGAGATGCAAATGTCCGAAATAAACGAACTCGCAGACAAACTAAAATCTGAAGGCGAAAAATTTTATTCCATCTTTGCGGACTTGAGCGACGAGCAATGGCAGGCGGAGGTGTATACCGAAGGCGAAACGTGGAGCATCCGCAACGTGCTTTCGCATTTTGTCACCTCCGAACGCGGATTAGTGAAACTCTTCGAGCGCATCCGCACAACAGGCGAAGGCGCCTCGGAAGAGTTTTCGATTGACCGCTACAACGCGACACAGCAAGAACGTACAAAAGATTTGCCTCCCCGCGAACTGCTCGAACAATATAAAGAAACGCGTTCGAACTCCGTCGCATGGGTGGCGGGTTTGAAAGAAGAGGAGTTGGAGATCGAGGGGCGGCATCCGTTCTTAGGTGTCACCAAGATCCGCGATATGATCAAGTTGTTGTACGTTCATAATCAGAATCATTATCGCGACATGAAGAAGGTTCTAAAATCTTAAACACAAAGGACACGAAGGGCACAAAGGTTGGACGAGCGGTGCAACTGAAGAGATCTCCAAAGATTTTCCTTCGTGAACTTTGTGCCCTTCGTGGTTAAAAGGTTTTTTATGAATTTACCCCCTTTCAAACTCGAACGCTATTTTGCCAAGCACGAATTCAACACGGAGTTTCTGCTTTGCTCCTCCGATTGTGAAGCCATGTCCATCGCGGACTTGCTTGCCATGGAAACAGGCGCGGCGGAAAAATTTCAACAAACGTGGCTGGGATACACCGAATCGCAAGGGCATCCCGCTTTACGAAAAGAGATCGCTAAAATTTACGAAACAATTCAACCTGAAGAGATTTTGGTCCACACGGGCGCGGAGGAGGCGATCTTCCTCTTCATGCTTGCCGCGTTGAAAGAAAACGACCACATCATCGTCCACGCTCCGCACTATCAATCGCTGAGCGAAATCGCAAAAGGGATGGGGTGCATGGTCAGCCATTGGCGGGCGAGAGAGGAAAATAACTGGGCGCTGGATTTGGATGAACTGCGCCACTTGATGCGCTCTTCGACGAAGGCGATCGTTATCAACACGCCACATAACCCGACGGGCTATCTCATGTCGAAGCCCGATTTTGAAGCGGTGAACAAGTTCGCGCAGGAAAATAACCTGCTGTTGTTCTGCGACGAGGTCTACCGCGAATCGGAATACGATCTGTCGCTTCGACTCCCCGCCGGCGCAGACATGGGCGAACACGCCGTCTCGCTTGGCGTCACCTCCAAAACCTACGGCTTGGCTGGCTTGCGGATCGGATGGATCGCCACGAAGAACAAAACGTTCCACGAGAAAATGGCTGGACTGAAAGATTACACAACCATCTGCAACTCCGCGCCGAGCGAGTTTCTTGCCGAGGTCGCGTTGAGGAATCGCCAAAAACTCATCGCGCGGAATGTCGGCATCATCAAAAGCAATCTCGAGATCGTTGACGATCTTTTTACACGTCATTCAAACTTATTTAAATGGGTTCGTCCCACCGCCGGCTCGATGGGATTCCCAAAATTGCTGAAAGGCAGTACAGAAGATTTTTGCGACGATCTGGTGAAACAAGCAGGCGTTCTCTTACTGCCTGGTTCAGCATACGACGACTCCAAAAACCACTTTCGCATCGGGCTGGGACGAAAAAACCTCCCGCAAGCGGTGGAGAGGTTGGATGAATTCTTGAGTAAAAATTAACCGCTTCTCCAATTCTCATGTCCTTTCTCTTATCCCTCCTCCTCGCCGCACTAACCTACGTCTTCGGCACAAGCATCGCAGATTATCTTGGCAAACCTTTTCTCGTCGCTCCGTTTTGGTTGGGCTTGTTGATCGTCCTTCTCGCACAGGCAATCATGAATCTATTGCCCGAAGTCTTTCGTTTGGACGCGGAGCCTCTACTCGAAAACGAGACTCGTTCCAAGCGACAAATCCTCCGCAATAACCTGCTCTACACATCGTTGGCGTGTATCGTCATTTTTGCATTAACCGCACACATTCTCTTTGCAAACAAAACCCTCCCTCTTTCCTCTTTCCTCTTTCTTCTCCTCTCCCTTGCCATTGTCTTCACATATTCCATCCCACCATTTCGCTTCGTCAATCGCGGCGCGGGAGAATTTCTCCTCGCTGTTCATCTCGCGTATGTCGTCCCGTCCATCGCATTCACGCTTCAAGCGGACGAAACGCATCGCTTCCTCGCGCTCGCCGTTCCCCTGACGCTCCTCGCTTTTTCCTATTTCATCATGAGAGACTTCCAATCCTTTGCGCAAGACCAAAAATATAACCGCGTCACCTTCCTCACCCGCCTCGGCTGGGAACGCGTCGCGCCGCTGCATCATCTCTTTGTTTTGCTTGCGTACTTTCTCTTTACTATGTCGCCTCTTTTCGGCAGCTCGCTTTCATTGATCTGGCCTGTCTTCCTCACCCTGCCCTTTGCGCTTTTTCAAATTTTCCTTCTGCGCAACATCAGTCTCGGCGCAAAACCCAACTGGACTCTCCTCCACGCGACCGCGCTCGCCGTCTTCGGTCTTGCTGCATACTTTTTGACTCTCACGTTCTGGCTGCGCTGATCTGTTGTGGTCTCGTTGGATACAAAAAGAGCCTCGCATTTTCGCGAGGCTCTTTTTGTTCGTTGAACGCATTATCCGTGCCGAATCAAACCCATCGCCCTGAACTCCTCAACGACGGATCAACCCGACGATGAAGATCAGCGCCACCGCGCCAACTACGGCAACGAGCAGGCTTTGCAAATTGAAGCCGGTCACGCCTTGCGCGCCGAATAGGCTGAAGAGCCAGCCGCCGAGGAACGCGCCGATGATACCAACGATGATGTTGGCGATCGCTCCCATTTTGCGATTCTTACCCATGATGATGCTGGCAATCCAGCCTGCCAGTGCGCCGAAGATGAGCCATACAAGGATATTCATGTGAGCCTCCGTTTGATCCGATTATAGTATATGACGAAGGTTATGTGTTGATTCTTATACGCGCCGAATCAACCCCATCGCTCCGATCATCACGACCGCGCCGCCAACCGCGACTAAAAATCCCATCACGCTGAACCCCACAGGGACAGCTATCCCCAGCGTGTTCATGATTCCCGCACCGATGAACGCGCCGAGAATGCCTACGACGATGTTTGCCACAGGCCCCATTCTGTGGTTCTTGCCGGTGAGGATACTGGCGACCCATCCCGCCAGCGCTCCGAAAATTAACCATGCGATGAATGTGATCATTTACGCCTCCAGAAATTAGATTGTAGTGTCAGTTAAATTAACAGCTTTCCTTTTTTGTTCCCGGTTGCGCCGTGAACAGGAGTCTGGCGTTAGAGAACGCCAACTAAACATAAAGGTCATTAAAGTAATTGACCAAAAACATGTTACAGAACTCGTCAGGTAAATTGTCCAATACCTCATTGATGAATGCCATCTCCGATGGAAGTGCTGTGCCAGATAAGCCCGCGCTGTCCGCAAGGTGATTGAACGCCGCCTCGGGGTCTGGGCTTTGCAGCGCTCCAGCAATCATGCTTTTGATCGCGTCCGAATCGATGGGCGGTTTCGATTTTACGATCTCGACGCACTCACTCAGGTCTTTAAGAAGTACATCGGTATTACCCGCGTTCCCTTGACTGACCGAGAGATGCAAGTTGCGGGGCATCTGAGATGTGGAAAACTGTCCCTGCAAATACCAGCCGCGCTTGCCCATCTCATCCGCCAACTGATAGACGTTCATCGAATCGGATGCAAAAGAAAACATGCTCATGGCAGGTTTGCCCAACACGTATAAATCGTCCATGGCGTTGATTCCATCCATTAAGTCTTTTGTGGCATCCTGTACCTTTTGAATGATCTTTTTATAACCTTCTTCACCCAAGAAGTTCAAGACCGCCCAAGCCCCTGCCATCGGTCCGCCAGATTTGGAACTCAACACGGTTGGGTTGATCAAGGTATATCCGGTCGTGTCCGTACATGCGAAGATCTGGTATTTACGAATCGATCTATCGCGGTACATGATGACCGAACAACCCTTGGCGGCATAACCGTATTTATGCAAATCCGTTGAAATGGATGTAACGCCGTCTACTGTAAAATCAAAATCGGGAACTTCGTAGCCCATTTTCCGCATGAACGAAAGATGCAACCCGCCTACGCATCCATCCACGTGAAATAATAAATTGTGTCTTTTTGCAATCGCGCCGATTTCTTTGATCGGATCAATCATCCCTTGCGAATAACTTGGCGCGGAGGCTACGAGCAGAATAGTGTTTTCATTGATTGTTTCCTCCATGTCGCTTGCTCGTACGGTTAACGATTTTGGGTCAAGATCAACTACCACAGGCTTTACGCATAAATAATGTGCGGCCTTATGGAAAGCGGCGTGAGCATTTCTTGGCACGATCATTTCGGGGTATGTGATATGCGGTTTTTCAACCCGCGCCTTGTCTCGCGCAGATTTGACCGCCAGCATAATCGATTCCGTCCCGCCTGACGTTAAGTGTCCGACCGCATTGGAATCGCCGCGCAATAAATTGATAACCATTCGCACCACGTCGGTTTCTAATTTCAGGATGGACGGAAAAACCGACGGATCGAGTCCGTTCTCGCTCAAGAAAGACATATATGCCTTTTTTGTAATTTCGCTTGGATCCTCCCCTGCGTCATAGACATAACACCACACTTTTCCGCTTTTCCAATCCATATCTCGCGCTTTGAACGCTTGGAGCATGGAGAATATCTCGTGCTTTGATAAACCTGTTTGTGGTATGTGCAACGCAGACTCCTTGAAGCAGGTGAATTCTTTCAGCGAATTATACTGTGGCGCATCCCCGCCTGTGCGCGTGTTTACTTGTTTCCCTGTCTACTTGCCCCACGGCAACTTTCCCAAATCCACATTCCCTCCGCTGAGAATCACGCCAACCTTCAAACCCGACAGATCAACTTTCTTTTCCCACAACACAGCCACCGCGACTGCGGCAGACGGCTCGATGACGATCTTCGCGCGTTCCCAAATAAATTTCATCGAATCTACAATTCCCTGCTCGCTCACGGTGACGATTTGCTCCACGCGCGATTGAATGATCGAAAACGTCAATTCGCTGAGCGACGTGAGCAAACCATCCGCAATCGTCTTCGGATGTTCCGACGGCAAAATTTTTCGCGCTTGCAATGAGCGGAACGCGTCGTCTGCCATTTCGGGTTCTCCGCCCAGCACGCGGATTCCCTTTTTGGTTTCGGTTGCCGCGATGGACGTGCCGCTCAACAATCCGCCGCCGCCGACGGGCGCGATGATCGCGTCCAGATCGGGCATGTCCGCTAAAAGTTCGAGCGAGGCAGTTCCCTGTCCTGCAATGACGCGCTCGTTGTCAAATGGGTGGATGAACGCCGCGCCGGTGGATTCCACAACACGACGAAGAGTCGCTTCGCGCGCCTGTAAAGTTGGTTCGCAGAAGGTGATTTTTCCTCCATACCCAGCCACCGCGTCCTTCTTCACTTGCGGCGCATTCTCCGGCATGACGATGTGCGCCGCGATGCCGCGCATCCGCGCCGCGAGCGCCAACGCCTGCGCGTGATTCCCCGACGAGTGCGTGCAGACTCCATACTTCGCTTCCTCATCGCTCAATGAAAAGACCGCATTGCACGCGCCGCGAAATTTGAACGCGCCCACCTTTTGAAAATTTTCGCACTTGAGATACACGCGCGCGCCGACTCGCTCATTGAGGCTCTCGTTCGTCATCACCGGCGTGCGATGCGCGTGAGGTTGAATCCGTTCCGCGGCTTCGTAGATGTTTTGCAGTGTAGGTATCATGTCGTTTCCTTTGCAGGCATTATAATTCCGTCAAGATGCAATGATGGTCGAGTAGCCCCGCGTGCCGTTCGCGGGGCGTATCGAGACCATCGTGTCCGCATACAAACTCTTGTTGCAAACATTTTTTTGAATACAGGTGGTCTCGATACGGTCTCGGCTGGCGCCTCGACCTGCTCGACCATCACAATATAAAAGTTGAGGAGACAACATGACCAACTGGCTTGAAAAAGATAAAAAGCAATTGCATCCCGTCTATCATCCGAAGTCGCATGCCAACGCGCTCGTCATCGAACGCGGCGAGGGTGTGTGGCTGTACACTGCCGATGGGCGAAAGATCCTCGACGGCATGGCGGGACTGTGGAACGTCAACGCGGGATACGGGCGCGAAGAGATTGCCAAAGCCGCCTATGATCAGATGAAGGAACTCGCGTTCACCTCCAACTTTGCGGGCATGACGAATCTTCCCTCCATTCGGCTTGCCGACAAGTTGGCGGGCTTTGCCTACCCCGGGCTGAACACAACCTTCTTCACCTCCGGCGGATCCGAGTCCAACGACTCGGCGTTCAAGACCGCGCGTTATTACTGGAAGCGCAAGGGCAAGCCGACGAAATATAAAGTCATCGCGCGGAAGGGTTCGTATCACGGCGTGACGCTTGCCACGACGTTTGCGACCGGGCTCGAAAAATATCAAACGATGTTCGGTCCCGCAGTGGAGGGATTCGTTCACATCCCCGCGCCGAATCCGTATCGCTTTGAAGGGGAAATGAAGGCTGGAGAATCGGTGGGGCAGGCGGCGGCGCGTGCGCTCGAAGAGGCAATCCTGCGCGAAGGGGCGGACACGGTCGCCGCGTTCATCGCTGAACCGGTGATGGGAGTCGGCGGCGTGATCGTCCCGCCTGACGATTATTTCCCGCTTGTCCGCGCGATCTGCGATAAATATGAAGTTCTGTTTATTGCCGATGAGGTCATCACAGGCTTTGGTCGCACGGGGGAGTGGTTCGCGCTCAAGCATTGGAACGTGAAGCCCGATATTCTCTCGTTCGCCAAAGCCATCACCAGCGGATACGCCCAACTCGGCGGAATCCAAATTTCAGACGAAATCCGCGAGACGATGGAGTCTGCGGCGGAAAGCGAAGCATGGATGCACGGCTACACTTATTCGGGTCATGCCATGGCGTGCGCGGTCGGCTTGAAGAATCTTGAGATCATGGAAGAAGAACATTATCCCGCGCGCGCGAAGGAACTCGGCAAACGTCTGCTCGATGGGTTGAACTCGCTCAAAGAATTCGGCTTCGTCGGCGATGTGCGCGGACTTGGCTTGCTCTGCGCCGTGGAAATTGTTTCGGATAAGAACGCAAAGACTGCCGATCCCGCGCAGGCGATGAAGATCTTCAAAGCCGCGCAAGAACGCGGGCTGAGGACTCGTCCCGTTGGCAATTCGCTCGCTTTCGCGCCTCCGCTGGCTATCAACGAAGAAGAAGTGGACGAGATCGTGAAGCGTCTCGGCGCGGCGATGGATTCGGCGGCATAGCGCAGATCGGATTCCAGAATTGTTAATTGTTTTGGTACGCCTGTCCTATTGGTCTATCATTTGAAATCAATGACAATATCGCTGTGAAGAATTTCTGAGTGTATACTATTTTTGCTGGGAACTATTGAAACTCTTGGAGGAGTGATGACCGAAGCGCTTGTTGTGGACGATAACCGGCAAACCGCCGATGCCCTGCATCAAATGTTGGACGTGCTTGGCGTGAAAGCGCGCGTGGCTTATGGCTCCAGCGCGGCGATCTCGATTTTGGGAAGCGGTTTCACTCCGAATTTGATCTGCCTGGATGTGAACATGCCCGGTATAGATGGGGTGGAAATACTCCTCTACCTGCGGCGCGAGCCTCGCCTGATCCCTGTGCCGGTTATCGTTATTACATCGGATGACCAGCCTGAAACGCGGCGGAAGGTGATGAGCGCCGGCGCCACCGAGTTGATCATCAAGCCTGCCACGATCGATGCGCTGGAAAGCGCGTTGAAAAAGGCGAATATGTTGTAGAAAAAAACGCGCTCACCAGCGCGTTTTTTTATTTGCCTTGAAAGCGATCCGTACCGCGACATTCATGTCGCCCTTGCGCAAGAATAACCTGAAACGCGAATTAAATTTCGCGTTACGAAGTTCACTGTGTGAGGTGAGTGAACAATTAATTCTGGATGAAACCCAAAATAAGATTTGAAGCGCTGCCACCATCATTTGTTCCTGATTATTTATTCAACGAGTATAATGAGGAAATTTTTTTGGACAAACTTCCTAATGCCTATTTCTGCTGGAATCCCCGCTCCTGATTTTGAATTGCATGACGATACGAATGCCGCAAGAAAACTGTCCGATTATCGCGGCAGGAACGTGGTCTTGTATTTTTATCCTGCCGACGATACGCCGGGTTGTACAAAAGAAGCGTGCAATTTTCGCGACGATTATTCCGCTTACGAGAAGGCGGGCGTTGTCATTTTGGGCGTCAGCCCGGATACCGTGGAATCGCATGTGAAGTTCAAGAAGAAATTTATGCTCCCGTTTCCGTTGCTGGCTGACGAAGGTCATCGGGTTTGCGATCTTTATCAGGTGTGGGGGCCGAAGAAGTTTTTAGGCAAGTCCTATGAGGGCGTGTTGCGGACAACTTTTTTGATCGATGGCAACGGAATCGTCGTGAAAGTGTTTGAACAGGTGCGCCCGTCTCAACACAGTGTGGAGGTCCTGTCGGCGTTAGCAGAGGCGCCCTAGACTGAATCAACTGTCCTTGGGGAGGAAGCGGTGTCTCCTCCTTGTGAAATTTGTGACAATCTGCGAATTATGATAAACTTAGGCGGCTTCTGATCGAGGGTCTCCCTCGTCAGATTTTTGTTTCAGGAGAAAAGTATGCGACATTTCATCATTGTGGGAATATCAACCATTATTGCGTCGGTCCTTTTATACATGGGGCTGAGCGCGGCGCACTTGATGCCTGTGGCGGCAAGCGCGCAGGCAGTTCCAATCGATTGGATGTGGAACCTGATCTTGATCGTCATGTCATTTTTCTTTTCACTCATCGTGGTGCCGATAGGATACAGCCTTATCGTATTCCGCCGTCGGCGCGGTGAAACCGGGGACGGCGCTCACTTTGAAGGGAATACCACGCTTGAGTTATTTTGGACGGCGATCCCTTTATTGATCGTGGTTTCTTTCTCAGTGATCGGCGCGCGCAATTTGGCGCAGACACTGGCGCGAAACCCGCAGGCTCCTGTTATTAAAGTAACGGGTCTTCAATGGTCGTGGAGGTTTGAGTATCCTGCTGATCCCGCGACTGGCTTGGTTGTGGTTTCCGATCAATTGCACATACCCGTTGGGGAGCAGGTCTTGTTGCGGATGACTTCCTCGGATGTGATTCATTCCTTTTGGGTTCCTGAGTTCCGCGTCAAACAAGACCTGGTACCGGGGCGATTTACGGAATTGACCATCACTCCCACTGAAGTGGGGAGTTACAAAGTGCGTTGCGCCGAGTTGTGCGGCACGAAGCACTATTCTATGGAAAACCCCGTCATTATTCAATCACAGGAAGATTACGATACGTGGCTGGCGGGCGAATTGGAAAAAGCGAAGCTTGCCGCATCTTCACCGGAGGGATTTGGGCAGTTGCTTGTTCAACAAAATGGTTGTACGGCTTGCCATTCGCTTACCGGCGGCACGATCGTGGGTCCAACCTGGTTGGGATTGTTCGGTTCGCAGGTGGAACTCTCGGACGGCTCCGCCGTAACCGCTGATGATGCCTTCATTTCCGAGTCGATCACCAACCCGCAGGCGAAGATCGTCAAGGGCTTCGAATCGGTTCAGATGGTTCAATATACATTTACTCCCGACGAACTCGCGGCAATTGTCGCGTATATCAAAACGATTAAGTAGGCGGTGGAGGTTTCATGAAAAATAATACTTTAGGAAGGGCTTTCCTTCTTCTTGTCATTGCCGGCGCGGTTGGATACGGCATTGGGCTTGGCATTGACTTTGCAATCCGAGGCGAACTGAAATTAACGGCTTCCGTCCCCTCCGCATTTGCGTTGCTGTTTGGGTTTACGGCGTTCTTCTTTGGTTTGTATGGCTATCGCGGCATCACCAGAGGCTTGGTTTTTCAAGTTGCTGGAACTGTTATCGGCGCGGTGTTGGTGACCGGCATCCGCGCTTTGATGGGTCTGGAAAGCGTTGGCGCATTTCTGTTTACCGAGCCAGCATGGGTGTTCGGCGCGTTGGTGGGCGTCATCTCCTTTTTCTTCGGCGTCGGCGTTATGACGGATTGGGTGAAGTGGGCGCGCGGAATCGACACGCCAGACCACCACGAGGATGAGCCGGGTTGGCAAAAATACTTTGGCGTATCGCTCGATCACAAAGTTATTGGCATTCAATATACCGTCACGGCGTTGTTCCTCCTCGCAGTTGGCGGTACTTTTGCGCTAATCTTCCGCACAGAACTTGCCGCATCGGGATTGGATTTCCTCACACTTAATCTGGATGTTTTCAATCAGAACGGTCCTCAACTATACAACACGCTCATGTCGCTTCATGGCATGATCATGATCGTTTCGATCCTGCTCGGCATCTCGGGCATCATGAATTATGTTGTTCCGCTTTTGGTAGGCGCGCACGATATGGCATTCCCGCGCATGAACGCTTTCGCTTTTTGGGTGGCTGTGCCGGCTTCTGTGTTGTTGTTACTCGCGCTAATTCTCGGCGGGTTTGATACCGGCTGGACAGGCTATCCTCCTCTTTCCTCGCGCGCCCCGCTTGGCGTGCAAATGTTCTTCCTTGGCGTGTTTACCGCCGGTTGGTCGTCCATCCTTGGCGCCTTGAATGTGATCGCCACGGTTGTTCGCATGCGCGCGAAAGGTATGACCGCGATGCGAATGCCTATCCTCGTCTGGGCGTCTGTCGCCACTTCCATCATCGCTCTCACCGCCACGCAGTTGATCGGTCTTTCATTTCAATTGGTGATGTTCCAGCGTCTGTTCGGGATGGGTTTCTTCGACCCCGGTAAAGGCGGTAACCCGGTTCTTTTCCAACATTTATTCTGGTTCTACTCCCACCCGGCGGTGTACGTGTTCGTGCTCCCTGGCTTGGGCGTGATCTCTGAACTCTTGCCGGTCTTCGTCCGTAAGCCTTTATTCGGGTATCGCTGGGTTGCAATGTCCTCGCTGGGCATTGCGCTGGTCGGTTTTGTGGTGTGGGCGCATCACATGTTCACCTCCGGCATGAACGAATACCTGCGTGTGCCGTTCATGTACA
>JAEURC010000098.1 GCA_016789025.1 Anaerolineales bacterium | reverse complement strand
GCCCGAACGACCCGCGACGAGAAACGGAGCGCGACTCATCGATTCGAATCCGCCCGCGACGAAGAGCGACGCGTCGCCCGCCCGAACAGCCTGACTCGCCATCATCGCGGCTTTCAACCCCGACCCGCAGACTTTGTTGATCGTGCTCGCGCTGACCGTGGCAGGGATGCCGCTGAGGATGCCCGATTGCCGCGCGGGAGCCTGACCCTCGCCCGCCTGCACCACGTTGCCCATGATGACTTCTTCGATATCTTCGGAATTGATGCCTGCCCGCTCCACCGCGGCTTTGACGGCTATCGCGCCGAGTTGCGTCGCAGGGACAGAACTCAACGCGCCCTGAAATTTTCCAATCGGCGTTCGCGCGGCAGATAATATGACGGCTTCATTTTCTTTGGTCATGGGTCGCTCCTGTTAATGGTTATTATACAAGTAATTACTGTTTCAGCATTGCTTTCGTATGATTGTGGTTACGAAAAGTTCTATGACGAAAAGAGAAGATATTGATTGGCAGATCGCGAAATCACATTCTTGGCGTAGGGTAACTATCGCTTGAACTTTCGTGAAGCGTTGAATATAGTTTTCATCGTTTTGGTTGAATCCAAGACCTCCGAGTTTTTCAAAAACTCGGAGGTCTTAAGACTCACCCCTCGCGCCCGCCTGCTCGCCAATCAGGTGTTTATGCGGTTTGTGTGATCAGGTCTTCCTAGGTCAGCATACGAAAATGTGCTGACCATATCTCTGAATTCTTTGTTCAGCGAGTGAACTCTTCCAAAGCATTTCTGGATGCGGCGTAAACTTGAGAGTGGGAGTTTTTTACAATCATATTATTATACGAAGTTACATCATTTTCACTCAATATTCGCAGATGTTTATCCCTGTATTCTTCTTTCTCACTTATCAATATGGCCAGCTTGGGTGAAACAGGATAATATAGCTCTATATTATCGAGTGGGATTTTACTCTCGCCAATAACACCATATGTATTAATAACAGGTTGATCTCCCGTGATGAGTTCTTTTGTCGTGGTATTTTTAAGAAGTATCATCTTGAAAAATTTTCTCTCTGCGTAAAACACCCAACCCATATTTACTGCCGCTATGTGATTTATAATATTAGAGATTTTCCCAAGATCTATTGTCTTATTGTTGCTAAGATTAGTAGCGCTTTCTCTGATTTTCTTCGTTCTCAAATATTGCACGCATAAAAAATATATAAATTCTCTACACCCCTTGTCTGTCTTATAGAACCGAATATCTTCCTCCAAAATAGAACGTATATATTTTGCGGCAGTGCCCTCGATATCCGTGTGTAAATTTTCCTCGAAATTATGGATGGCGATGTCCAACATGTCATTTAACTTTTGATCGTGTATGCCTTTTGCTGAGATTTCTTTTCTCAAAGAGAATATATTATTGAACTGGCTGACTAAGTCTTTATGCAAATGCTGAAGATGTTCACGTGACTTGCCAATAAAATACGTGATAAAGGCGAGTTCATCGTAATTTAATTCTCTGAGTTTGTAGAAGTCTTTTTCTTGGCCAATGCCCATAAGATTCGACTCGAAAATCTTTCCGTCCATTAAACAGGCTATTTTCTCTTCTGAGGCCCAGGAACGAAGATAGAATCGCCAAATGTAGTGATGATGTCTTTTCTTTTTCATTTGTTTCGTTGTAGAGCATTAGCGTGTTTGGTTCACAAGAAAACTAGCGAATGTAATCTGCCTCCATCACTACTCTCTAGGTCGGCGGCGCGATGTAAGTGCGGCATTCTCGAATGCGTGAGATTAGATCATTAGATGTTGTTGTAGCTATCTATTTCCAGTTTTAATTTATTAACCGTCAATGTCATTGCACAAAGAAATCGCCAAATAACCATAAGCCGAACAGACCAATAATGCACAAAATAATAAACCCAATGACGCTGTACAGAATGATTTTTCCCAAATCGGATTTTTCATTACTTTGCTTACTATAAACATCTTGGTTTAGATATGCCAATATGCCTAATGCGCCATAGAGCGGTATCACGCATGCTTGTAAATACGCGCCATCGAAGACTTGAAGAACTCCACTGATTGTGCCAAGAACGGACAGTATATACAACTCATTAAGTGCATTCTTTGATCGCTTAATTATGTCTCGGATTACCAGTAAATTGATCAGGCTTACAAAAATATTCCAGAATCCAAGAAGCAGAAAATTAATGATTTGCAGTAAACCAATTCCCATCCAAAACAGTGAAAGAATAGCTACCTACCTGACAGTTTTAAAACGGGACGCAGATTAACGCTGAAAAACGCTGATACTAATCGATTTTTCAGAGTGGCTTGCAAAAGAATCTGCGTCCATCTGCGTTTTTCTGTGTCCAAAAAACCAAACTGTCAGGTGGCTAGAAAGAATAGCAAGAATTACAATCAAGGTAACGCTGATATTGTCTAAGCTGTTTGACTGCGCGAGAGAGTTCTTTGTGTTCAACGGTTGATTTACGATGCCTGTTCTTAAGTCTCTTCCACAAAAACGGCAAATGATAGCAGACTCTTGTATCGTTTCTCCGCAATAAGGACATTTTTTAATGAGACAGCTTGACTCTGGGCAATATTTGTTGGGGCTGCAATGGTTGGTGGTTGTAATGGGGGCGTGCTGTTTGTTATTTGGATAAGTAGTTCGTTGGCCTTTTCGTTTTTGGGATTAATGCGTAGCATTTGTTTCAAGCAATAAATGCGTTCTTTGTCATCACCCGAAACTTGGTACATCCACCCCCAGCCATTTTCATGATGGGGATTTTGTTTAACAAAGGAAATGAAAAAATTACGCGCTTCAATTCGTTTTCCTGCTTTATATGCCACTATGCCTTGTTGAAGTAAATCTTCCATATTTTCCCTTTTCCATTTATGAACATCCGATGAGTATTACTGAACTTTCCGAATATACGCCCAATTCAATATCTTGCCTAGAACCCTTCCACCATCCTCCAAATCGCGGATGCGACATGGGTCAAGTCCGTCATCCCGCGCAAAAACTCCTTCCGCGCAGACTTCTCTCCGAGCACGAGCAACGGCACATCCGCATCCGTATGCTTACGCGTGGACAGATCCTCCATGTTCCCATGATCCGAAGTCACCAAAACCAACAACTCCTCTTTCCACTTTCTACTTTCCCCCCCTTCTTTCTTCTTTCCTCTTTCCTCAACCTTCGACCTTTGACCTTCAACCTTCAACCTTTCAACCTTCATCTCCTCCATCATCCCTCCCAACACTCCATCAAACGATTCCATTAATCCAACCGCCGTTTCCATCTGTTGTTTGTGACCGGCGTAATCGCTCGCCCAATACTCGAAGAACGAAAAATCGTATTCCATCGCCAGCGAGATCAATTTCTTTCCCGCCTCATGCGGATTCATCACCGGCGCATCGGGGAAGCCGAGCATCGTCCGCCAGCCCTCGCCTGTGAAATCGGCTGAAAGCCCGCGCCCTGCAACCAGGTCTTCATACGTGAACAACTCCAGCCCGGCGTTCGTCACCGCCAGCGGAATGGACGAGTACAGCCGCTTGCCTGAATCGATCCCATCGAAATAACGTGGCGGATACGCGTTGAGCAGAGCGGATCGCTTCCCTGAGGCGACGCATTTTGAAAACAACGTTTCGCCGTCCAGATACGCAGCAACTTCGGGATTCGGTTTCGGGCCGTAGTGATAACCCAGCTCAGCCGAAATATTTTTCCCCGTCAACAACATCGCCTGCCCCGTCGCAGACTGCGGCAAACCGTCCACGCCTACACCAGCGTCAATGGCGCGAAGCGAAGCGTGTTCTCCATCGAACGGCGCGGACTCTTTGAGCAACGACCGCCCATCGAGCAACGCGTTCAAGTTCGGCATCTTCGCCCGCGCAAACGGATTCGTTTCGGGATTATTTTCTCCCAATCCGATCCCATCGAGAAAAATAAATAGGACTTTCATGTCGAGGATTATAATCTGTTCATGCCCACTTCTCTAACCATGTCATTCTGAGCGAAGCGAAGAATCTCTGCCGCAACATGCGAGACTCTTCGGTCGCAACAATCGCTCCCTCAGAGTGACACAATATATTATTACTATGCCCACTATTGACTTGAAAAAACTACAATCGCATCGCACGCGGACGTTCAACCTGCCTCCCCAGCGGAGGCTTGCCTCTCCCGCCTCAGCATTGAAGTTCGTGAACGCGCGCGGCTTCGTCTACTTCTGGCCCATCAAAGGGATTGACCTGCCCTCGCTGTGGACAGCCGTCGCAGGCAATCGTCCCGTGACAGACAAGCACGACGACCCGGGTCACATCACATGGGGATGGAAAGATAACGCGCTCGATAAAAAGGTTTGGTATTACGGAAAAATTCTTCGCAAGAAAGCGACGATGATCTCGCTCGAGGTCGCGCCGTATTTTTACGCGCTCTCTGAAAACTACGGCTCGCCCGATGAAGATTATCTCCTTTCTTATGAAGAGGGGAGGTTGACTCAATCCGCGAAGCAGGTCTATGAAACTTTGTTGACCGAAGGCGCGCTGAACACGCTCGACCTTCGCAAAGCCGCGAAACTGGCGAACGCAAAGGATTCCGAATTCAACAAGGCGTTGGAAGTTTTGCAAGCCGATTTCAAGATTCTTCCCGTCGGTGTTGCAGAAGCGGGCGCGTGGAAGTATTCTCACATCTACGAGATCGTCCCGCGCCATTTTCCGAAGTTGCCTGAGCAAGCGCGGAAGATCGGTGAGAATGCGGCGCGCGCCAAATTGCTCGAACTCTATTTCGAATCCGTTGGCGCGGCGACAGAATCCGACGCGGCGAAATTGTTCGGTTGGAAAAAGGAATTGCTCGCGCGGGCAATTGCTGGACTTGTTCAGAAGAAATTCATCATTGAATCTGAACACCCGAAACAAAAGGGCAAATGGTTGGCGTTGCCCAAATTGACCGGAACGCGGACTTAAGTTCGCCCGCCATGGCTTGCTAAAAGCCTGATTTCTTAAACGCGCATTACGCGAACAGGCGAATGACGCGAATAAGCCTTTAAAAATTGGTGTAATTCGTTCATTAGCGACATTCGCGTTCCAAACCCGCTGATTTGCGAGACGACCTTCCCACTAACATTCAAGCGGACTCAAGTCCGCGCTCCACATAACGAAACCTTTAAACGACAACAACGTAAATCAACTCAGAGTGTTTACTTAATCAGAGGAGAATGAAACTATGAAAAACCGTTCCAACCTATTTCTCGGCATCTTGCTCATCGCGGTCGGCGCGTGGCTGGCGGCGACGAAACAAGTCCCTTCACTGCAAGCCTTTACCGAAAACATGACCGGTGCCATGTGGACCATCGCGGCGGGCGTGTTGATTTTAGTCATCGGCTTGCTCACCGGCGCGCCCGGTATGGCGGTTCCCGCCTCTATCGTCGCGGGCATCGGCGGAATCCTGTTCTATCAGGATCGCGTCGGTGATTATTCCTCATGGTCTTACATGTGGACTCTGATCCCCGGCTTCGTCGGCGTTGGTTCGATCCTTGCCGGCGTACTCGGAGAAAACACGAGGCGTAACATCAGTAACGGGCTCCGAACCATTGGTTTCAGCGCGGTGCTGTTCCTCGTCTTCGGCACCTTCCTCGGCAACCTCGATTTCCTCGGCGAATACGGCGTGGCGATCCTGCTCATTTTGTTGGGCTTATTCATCCTCGCGCGCGGCTTTTGGCGGGGCGGAGGTCATCATGAGACGGGGTAACATTTTCTGGGGCTTGTTCCTCGTTTTTCTCGGTGTCTTGTTCTTCTTGCAAGCGCGAGGCATCATCACGAACGTCTTCAGTTTTATCTTTCCGCTCGCGTTGATCCTCATCGGCGGCTGGATCATCCTCGGCGTGTTCTGGAAACCCGACCTCAGCGACGACGACACGTTTTCATTTTCACTGCAATCCGCGAAAAGCGTGCGCTACGAATTCTCGCACGGCGCGGGGCAGATTCAGATCAACGGCGGAGCGCCGGCAGGGAAAGCCATCGTCGGCTCGTCGGCGGTTGGGATGAACACCCAAAGCCGCATGGACGGAGACAGGCTCACCGTCGAGATAGGAGCGGGTCCCTCGATCATCCCCTTCATTGGTCCCTCATCGGGAGTCTGGCGTTATCAGATCACGCAGGAAGTCCCAGTCACGCTGGAGATCAACGCGGGCGCGAGCAGTCTCGATGTTGACTTGCAGGATGTGCTTGCGACGCGCATCGAATGTTCGACGGGCGCGAGCAGTGTGAAGTTGACCATGCCCGCGCGCGGCGTTTCTCTTCTCGACGCGGAGGCTGGCGCGGCTTCGTTCAACATTCGCGTCCCCGCCGGCGTCGCGGGGCGGATCCGTTTTGAAGGCGGCTTGAACAACATAGACGTGGACACGAACCGCTTCCCCAAAGTTGATTCGGGTTTTTACCAATCGCCCGATTTTGATTCGGCAACCAACCGCGCCGAGATCAACTTCGAAGGCGGGTTGGGTTCGGTGACGGTTAAATGATCGCCACATGTCACTCTGAGCGATAGCGAAGAGTCTCTTACGCCACGACGGAGATTCTTCGCCACTTCGTGGCTCAGAATGACATGGCGTTGACAAAGGAGAATCAAATGAAAAAATACGACCCTCGTTTATGGATCGGAATCTTGATGGTGTTCGGCGGCGTGCTGATCTTTCTCGAAAACCTGAACATCATCTCGAACGTCAGCGGAATTTTCTGGGGAGCCATCTGGGGCTTGGTCGGTCTGTTCTTCCTCTATCTGCTCATCAAAGACCGCAACAACTGGTGGGCGGCGTTCCCCGCGTTCACATTGATCGGGCTTGCCGCGTCGTCCTTCTTGCCGGACGCGCTTGAACCATACAGCGGACTTGTATTCTTCGCCGGCATCAGCCTCGGTTTCATCTGGGTCTATGCCACCGATACGAGTCGCTGGTGGGCGATCATCCCTGCCGGTGTTTTGCTTACGCTGGGCGCCATCGCCGCGCTCGATGAGCTTACCGGCATGGACAACGGCGGCTTCCTCTTCCTCGGGCTTGGCATCACCTTCCTCCTCGTCGCCATCCTCCCCGGCGGAGGAGGCGGGCGCAGTTGGGCATTCTTCCCCGGCATAGCCCTGCTGATCTTCGGCGCGTTCCTCAGCGCGGATATGGTCGGCTGGATGGAATATCTCTGGCCCGCCGCCCTCATCCTCCTCGGTGGATATTTTGTGCTGAAGTTTTTCAGGAAGCCGGCGTAAATTACAAAGGACCTTTTTGACGCGGAACATGCTAATTGCCGCTATTCAAGAAAGAAAAATCTACGCTTTTCAGCGTAAATTAGTATCCACCTTATTTCGGTTAATAGACCTCTTGCATAAGTGTCTCTTGCTTAGCCACACATCGTCCCGATGTCCTTCGGGAGAGTCCACAGAGCCCTTTGAGAAATTCTCTTTTTCTCTGTGATCTCTGTGGCAAAAATGACTTTTGCAAGAGGTCAAATGTTTAATTTCTAGAGCGGAGTACGATTCCGTTCTATTTCATTCCACTTTCAAGCATCAATTTAACTTGCTCGCGCGCGTCCTTCCAGCGCGTCGAGATGGCATCTGCCAGGCTGTTCAAAATCTCCTGCCCGGCTTCAGGATTTTCCCTGGTTAATTTGCGTAATTCATCCCCTCGTATCCGCACTGCATCCAAAGCTTCGATGGCAATCACCGACGAAGTGTATTTCTCGCTGCCGATCAAAGCCGACCAGCCGAACAGTCCGCCAGATTCCACGTGAGAGATCGTAATGGGCATTCCATCGTATGGCTTGAAGGAGATCTGAACTTTGCCGCTAAGAATGATGTACAAATACTCGGCAGGTGAATCCTGTCGAATGACGAAATCCCCGGCGGGGCAAGAAATAGTTTCCAGGAGCGGCTCTAATGCCCTGAAGTTTTCCTCGCGCAGGTTGTCGAAGATTGGCAGGCGATGGACGTCAAAACCCATCTGAACATGTTAATCAGGGCGGACAAATCCTATCCAGTGGCAAAAATCATATTTTGTGTGACATTCTTCCTGAATTTAGAGCTGGCTCCGGTCGGCAGGGTATACTTGCCGAAACCATGACCGATATTCAACCCGCGCGTGATTTTCAAAAAATCATCCCTTTCCTTCTCATCGGATTGGGCGTCGCCCTCATCACCGCTTCCGCTTTCTATCTCTATCGAAATATCCCGCCCCGCGCCGACCTTACGGTTGTCCCGGCTGTGGTGAATTACCCCGCCCCCGAATTGACTCTCACTGATCTCGGCGGCGTTTCTCATTCCCTTGCGGAATATCGCGGACAGGTTGTGCTGGTCAACTTGTGGGCAACATGGTGTGAACCATGTAAGAAAGAAATGCCCGCGTTGCAGACGTATTATAAAAAATACGAAAAAAACGGCTTCGCCATCATTGCCATCAATGATGGCGACCCGACCGAAGACGTTGTTCAGTTTGTGAAAGACTTTGCATTAACATTCCCCGTCTGGCTCGACCCAACGTACATTGCCACCGAGCAGGCATTCAAAACGCTTGGGCTCCCATCTTCGTATGTGATCGACCGCAATGGCGAAGTGCGTTTGCAATGGCTTGGCGGCATCGAGAAGCGCGCGCTCGAGAAATTTGTCACGCCGATCATCATGGAGGACCAATGAAGGCTGTGGTTAACTGGCAGGATGGGATGAAATTCATCGGCGCAGGTCCCTCGGGTTTTCTCACTCAAATGGATGCCGAGTCTGCTCTCGGTGGCAATGACAGCGGAGTCCGCCCGATGGAGATGATCGCGCTGGGGTTGATCGGTTGCCAGGCGATGGATGTCATATCCGTGTTACAGAAGAAGCGCCAACAGATAACCGAGTTTGAAGTGCGGTTCGACGGTCCGCGCTCGCCTGATTTCCCGAAAGTGTTTACCCGCGCTGAGATCACTTTTGTCGTCACGGGGAATCAAGTCGACGAAGCCGCTGTGATCCGTTCGATTGAATTGACCGCCACGAAGTATTGTCCCGCCAGCGCGATGCTCGAACAGGTATTCCCAATGGAATTGAAGTATGAAATTTATGAAGACGAAGGGGGAGAGAAGCGATTGATCTATCAGGGCGTGTGGCAAAACAGCATGCTGGTAGATTAGACATTATCCGAAATTAATTCGGGACGCTGACGCGAAGCGCGCTGACAAACGCGGATTTTTCTTCCTGAATCAGCGAAATCAGCGTTCATCTGCGTCCCCAAAGAAGACTCTGGGCTTGTTACGGATAAAGTCTATTGATTACCTCGCATCCGCTTCTACGCGCGTTCTAAAATCGGAACATTCGCAGGCAACGATCACTTGCGCGCCGCGGGTGAGGGCGCCTTCGCGTTCCTCTCCGCTGGCAACCCAGCCTTCGAGGTTGAAGGCGAGCGTTCCGCTGGCGGGAATCCATTCGCCGTTGTATTTTCGCGCAACGTGGACGTGAGTCCCTGTTGACGAGCCGCCTTCGCAAGATGGATAACCAATCGGATCGCCGGCTTGCACTTCCGTTCCGACCGTCACGCGCGAATCGGTGGCGGTGTGCAAATAATACAGACCCCAGCCTGTGCGTTCGTCGCCGTCTTTGTCTAAGTCAATGACAACCCCATCCACATCTGCGCGGACGATGAGACCGTCTGCCATGGCGGTGGCGTAGATGTCTCGCGCAACGGTGTAACAGCCGGAGGTATCCGATGCGGGCGCGAAATCGAGCGCGGCGAAGGGTTGACCGGTTCCCCAGCCGGTGTGCGGTCCGCTGGTGTATGCCCACACGTGACCGGCAAGGAATGGGAAGCGAAGTTCGGGTTGGTGTAGACTGCCGGGGATGACGATGGGCGAGTCGAGCCAGGGGTTGCCGAAAAAAGCCGAATAGGTGTGAGCCAGACCGTCCCGTCCGATGGAAGCGAGGTAGTCATTCCCAGAGTGCAAGCGTGAAAAATAATATTGAAGCGCCACCGATCCCGCATTCTGCCACGGGTCAGGACGTGTCAATGATCGATCGGTGAGTTCGAACTCGGTAAGGTTGCCGCTGCGCCAGCCGTAATATCCGTTGTTCAGAATATTTGCGGCAATGACGAGTTGCAGATACGGCGTGTCGTAAAACGTGCGGCGAAAACCGAGCAGGTATTTTTCTTCGGGCTGTTCGGGTTGAGTGAGCGCCCCGCTTTGATATTCAAGCAAGGCGAGCAGAAGGCGCGGGCTGATGCTGTAGTTGACGGCGACATACTCTACCAGTTCGGCGCCGGTGCGGTTTCTCCCCCCGGCGTACGCGCGATACTCTTTGAGCCAGCCGTTGGTGGCAGATACGAACGCGCTGGTGTTGAATCCGATCTGCGCGGGTCCGTTCACGAAGGCGTGATCTGGCATGCTTTGAAATTCGGTTCCCCACAGCGGAAGGTAATAGATTGGAATTTTCATCGGCAGACCGACGGGCATGGTGGTCGCGTCGCGCGGGATGACGGGATTTGCCGTGAAGATTTCATCCACTGTCGTGTTAAATCGCTTCGCCAACGCGGGGAGGTTGTCTCCGTTTTGGGCGATGTAATCCACCAGTTCGCCAGGTTGATATTGCGGTCTTCCCGAAGTGGGCGCGGGTATGACTGTCGGCGCGAGCGGCGTGATCATGTTTTGGACGGCGGTGTTTGGTTCGCGCGGGGCGCAGGAGGAAAGGATTAAGGCGAGTAAGGTGACAGTCACTTTTAAAGTGACTGTCACCTTTTTGAATCTAATCATCATCTTCACGAACAATGAGCGATTTCGATTGACCATATACATCTGCAGTGACGACGCGATTGCCGTTGATGAGTTTGCCGAGGTAGGCTTTATCGCCGGCGATCACCGTCCAGCCGCTTAGCACCCAGGGGATACCGCCATCTGCAATGACCCATTCGCCGTTGTATTTCCTTGCCACGTGGGTATGCGTGCCGGTCGAGATGCCGCCTTCACATGAAGGGTGACCAATGTGGTCGTTTTGATCCACCCATGTGCCCAATGCCACTCGTCCCTTGTTTGCCACGTGCAGGTACATGATATTCCAGCCGGTTTGTTCGTGCCCATCACCGTCGAGGTCGATGACTACGATGCCGTTCCCCGAGCGCACCACCAAGCCGGGCGCCATTGCGAGCACCCACGAGTCGGATACCGCGCACCCGCTCTTGGCGGTGGAGGGGGCAAAGTCGACCGCCGCCAGCGCGCCCTCATCGCCCCATGCGCTGTGCGGACCGCCGGTGTAGGCCCATTCGGTGTTCATTTCAAAAGGCAAGATCATCTGTGGTTGCGCAAGGCTGGGCGGGTAGATCGAGCCTGCGCCATCTGCGCGCGACCACGGGTCGCCAAACATGTTGGCATAGAACGATGCGAAGCCGCTATTCGGATCCATGATCCTAAGCCATTCGTTGACGCTGTGTTGCTTCGAAAAGAAGTACATGATGGCCACTGTGCCGGCGTTCAAAGACGGATCAAGTTGATATCTGGTTCCATCGTTGAAAGTGATTTGCGTGAGTTTCCCATTCCGCCAGCCGTAGTAGCCCGTGGAAAGTTGATTGATCGCCCAGCCGAATTGCAGAAACATGCCTTTGTTGCGAAAATTTTCATAGCCAAGCGGGTATGTCTTGTGAAAGTCGTCTGGCGGCGTGCCGCGCACCCATTGCGCCTCATAATCGAGAAGGGCGAGCAGGAGTCGCGGATTGATCGAATTTTCAAGCGCCGAGCGTTCGAGGGCGGCGGCGCCGGACATCCAGCCGGTCGAGCCGAGATATTCGCGGTACGTGGATAAATATCCGCCGGCGTTCCGCGTGTACTTGGCAACATCGAAATCCACCGCGCTGATGGAAAAAGTAATTTCACTGTCGGGGATGAGTTGCGCCGGCGATGTGTATTGCGCCGTTTTGTCGCGGCGGTCTGGGATGATGAGCAAAGTGCCGGTGTCGATGATTCCATCTGCGGGAAGAATCTTCGGGGATGTGATCTCGTTCACTTCCACCTTATATCTGCGCGCCACAGCGGGGAGCCAGTCGCCGTTTTGCGAGTAATACAGAATCGTTGCCCCGGGTTGTGTGGGAGTTAAAAAATTAGTTGGCGTGGATGTAGCCGCCGGCTGTGTAACGAACGAACTCAGCAGTGACGTCGGGGTTGCGGTCAACGCGGGAGGCGGAATCGTCGGAATTGTTGTTGACGTGGGTAGGGCTTCGAAGACTGGCGCTTGATCGACAGTGATCCCGCCGACGGGCGTGGGGGTTTGGTATTCTCCCCACAGCGAAGAGGAGTTTCCCTGGCATGATGAAAGTATAACGGTTGTAAGGGTCAGAATAATAAATACGCGTTTCACGCTGGGGATTATACCTTCGATGGTTAAATCGCCCTAAGAATGCGCGCTTGGTTATCCTTACGCATCATGGCAACGTGAACGTTGCCGTACTTGGGGTTATCTTGAAATTTGATTCACGCCTTCGAATATCCCCTCTTCGGCTTGCAAGACGGTGGATCCACGTGTGAGCCAGCCATTGTATAAAATGCCATCGCCGCTGGAGACCCAGCCATCGAGGTTGAAGGGGAGATTCCCATCGGCGGGAATCCATTCGCCGTTGTATCTGCGCGCGAGGTGAAGATGTGTGGCGTTCGAGATGCCGCCTTCGCAGGAAGGATGTCCGATGATCTCGCCGGCGTACACGTATGCGCCGGGTTGAACGCGGTCGCGCGTTTCGATGTGCATGTACAAAACGGTCCATCCGGTTTGTTCGTAACCGTCGTTATCCAGATCCTGTACTACTGCGCCATCCGCCGCGCGGACGATGAATCCATCCGCAACCGCCACTACCCACGCCTCGCTTTGCGCGCATCCCGCGGCTTCACCTGGCGGGGCAAAGTCTAATGCGCTCCAAGCGGAGCCGTTGTCCCATCCGCCGTGGGGCCCGCCGGTGAAGGACCACGTCGCGCCGGGGGTGAAGGGAAGTTGCATGGGCGGCTGAGTCAAATTGACTGGGAGATGCGAAGCGATATCGTAGTCGAACGGAAAGCCGAACAGCAAGTTGTATGTTTGGTAAAAACCGAGCTGGCTTACATCGAAATCCCATGTGGCGCGATCGTTGAAGAGTGAGAAAAAATATTGAACAGCGGCAGTGCCCGCGTTGATGGTCGGGTCCATGGGCGCGTAGGTGCCGTCGTTGAGCGGCAGCGCGCCGAGGGCGTTGACGCGCCACGAGTAATAGCCGCGATTTAAGTTGTCTGCCGCCCAGGCAGTTTGCCGGTATAGCCCGGTATAAAAATCCTCGTAGTAGCCCATTGGGTAATCCACGTTGGCGGGCACGGGGTTGGTAACCCATCCGCTTCGATACTCAAGGAGCGCGACCAGCACGCGCGGGTTGACGGAGTAATTTTGCGCGACGCGCAGGATGATTTGCGAGCCGCTCAGGTAAGCGCCGTTCACATCTTGCACGTAATTGCCCAGATAGCCGCCTTTGCTTTTCAGGTATGCGTCGAGGTCGAATGCAATGGTGGCGGGGCCGTAAATTAACTCCGAGTCGGGGATTATTTTGAATTTCGAACCGGGGATCGGATCTGTGACGACCGGGGGGATGTTAATCACCTGCCCGACCGATAAAACCGACGCTTCATTCAACCCGTTTGCCTGCATCAACGCCTCGAGCGTGATGCCATACGTTTGGGAGATGCCCCCTAGGGAGTCTCCGGCCTGAACCGTATACTGATCGACAAATTCGCGCGGCGGCGGGAGCGGATGCGGCGCGTCGGGCGTTGGCGCGGTGAAAGATGAATGTGGGTTGCGCGTGGGTATCGTCACTGAAATTGGCGCGCGCGTGGGTGTGGGTCCTGATGGTGTTTTTGTGGGCTGAATGATCTCGCCGGGCTGAGGCGGCGCGGGCGTGAATGCCTGCCCGGTCACCGGCGCGAAAGGATCGTACGTGGGGTAGGGTGTGATTGCGGATGGGGAGCAAGAATAAAGAAAAGAAGTAATGAGTAATAGGTATATGAGTTGTTTTGCGCGGAGCAACATGCGGAGGATTGTACCAAACAGATTCTTCGATAAAAAACGCGCAATGGAATTATCACTCCGCGCCTGTATGACTGGACTGCATAACAAAGGTTCTTCATTTTCCAAACAATCTTGTAACGAAGGGATTAGGGACAGCCTGCCCGATTTTTACAATTCTGTGGAATAATTACCGTTAGTATGCTCAAGATTATCTTCACTGAAAAAACCCCTATCACGCCATTTAACGAACCGGCGCGCGATCTGCGCATCCAAAACCAACCGCTGTGGCTCCATCAGCGGAATGTGCTTGCGCCATACACAACGCGCGAGCTGGAATTATCGGCAGGTCAGCGGATGCCGCTCGAGCGCGAAGAGACGATCGTGTATCGCGATAATTTATTTTTTGATGAAGCTTATTTTAGGGCGTTTATCTCTACAGCACGCAAAAAGGGACGACCCGTTCGCGCCGCGTTTTCTGCCGAAGACCCGGCCTTTCGCGAGCACGCCCTGCCGTTATCCACTTCCTATTCCCCGGCGGGAAGTGTTTTCCTCGCCGATCTGTGGTATTACCCGCGCGGGCCGGTGGCAGATGTGGAACCGCTGATCGTCGATTTGGAGGCGCGCGAGGTCGGGTATTATCACGTGCCGACTTATATGGCAGACCAGAGCGGCGACCTCACCTTTCAGGTTCCGCTTCGCGCATGTATTGCGATCGATTCGTGGGTGCATGTGTTTATTGCGGATGTTGTGTATGGTTTGTTCTCGCGCGGTGCGCGCTTCGAAAAACGACTTGCGGAAGATGTCGCTTTCAAACTAAAGATTCTCGGCAAAGCGCTGTATGAGGGCAGGCAGATCCTGCAATCTTCCGAACTTGTAACCGTCGGGAAAAATTGCGTCATCGATCCCGATGCCATCATCCACGGTCCGACGACCATCGGCGATAACGTCACTATCAATGCTGGGGCTGTCATCGAAAACTGTATCATCGGCAATAACGTCAATATTTCGCAAGATGTGCAGTTGATGCTTTCAGTGGTGGGGGATGGGGCGTTTCTGCCTTTCCGCGCCGCGTTGTTTATGACCACCATCATGGATAATAGCATGGTCGCTCAAAACACATGTTTGCAAATGTGTGTCGTCGGGCGCAACACGTTCATCGGCGCAGGTTCCACATTTACAGATTACAACCTGATTCCCGCGCCGCTCCGCGCATTGGATGGCAAGGGAAAACTCAATTACTCCAACCGACCGGTGATCGGCAGTGCAGTTGGGCATAATTGCAGGCTTGGTTCGGGAATGGTCGTATACCCGGCGCGCACGATCGAATCGGATGTGGTGCTATTCGCTTCGAAGGAACGGCGCGTGATCGACAAAGATGTGCGTTATGAAGATTCGGATCATCATAAATTGAAATTCTCCAACCTGCACAAACGAATGTATCCCCGCCCCGGCGAAGCGACTTCAGAATCCTGGTAATCTTGGTTGTCGAGCCTGGTCGAACTATGGACACGTTTGCTTTTATCATCCATCCGATTGACCCGAAACGGGATGTCAGTCGAAAGTATCCATTTCTTGGAAGAACGCTGAGTGAAAAACAGATCGACTTTTTTTCCACGTTCTTCCCGCCAGTATTTGTTTCGGAGATCACCGGAATTACCTCACAGGCAACAGGGAAGGAGGTCAGTGGTTGGTTCATCGCCTGCCCATATACGCCGCGCCGCATGATGGAGTTGCCGGAGAAAATGGTTTACAACAAGATCATTCAAACCGGACGGTTGGCGGAGAAACTCGGCGCGCAGATGCTTGGCTTGGGCGCGTTCACATCTGTGGTGGGGGATGGGGGCATCACCATAGCGAAGGCGCTGGATGTGCCGGTTACCACCGGCGACTCGTACACGGTGATGGTGGCGGTGGACGCCATCCGTGAAGCCGCCCGCGTGATGGAGATTCCGCTTTCGGGCGCCACTGCGGCGGTGGTTGGGGCAACGGGCGCGATCGGCAGTGTGTGCGCGGAACTGCTGGCAGACGAGGTGGAGCGCCTGGTATTGATCGGCAGAAGCCGCGAAAAACTCGAGGGGTTGCGAGACAGGTTGCAATCGAGGTGTCGAAGCGAGATCGTGATCAGCCTCACGATGGATCTCCTTGCAGAATCGCAATTAATTCTCACGGTGACGAGCGCGATCCACGATGTGATCCGCCCTGAACATCTGCAGCCTGGCAGTGTGGTGTGTGATGTGGCGCGCCCTCGTGATGTTTCTGCAATGGTCGCTTCAGTGAGAGATGATATATTAGTCATAGACGGAGGAATGGTAGACGTGCCAGGACCCGTTGATTTCCATTTTAATTTTGGGTTTCCCCCGGGCAAGGCGTATGCCTGTATGGCAGAGACGATTGCCCTGGCATTGGAAGGTCGCTTCGAGGATTACACGCTTGGCAAACACCTCACAAGGGAACGCGTGGAAGAGATCGATGCGATCTGTAAAAAACATGGCTTC
>JAEURC010000025.1 GCA_016789025.1 Anaerolineales bacterium | reverse complement strand
CTTGGAAATTCATCACCCCATCACACAGAAAAGGATTCGTCACCATACCCTCTCCCTTGGGAGAGGGACAAACGGATATGCCGATCAATCGTCTTAATCAGGGTGAGGTCCCAAACCCCTCTCCCGTCTCCCCTGAAGGGGGAGAAGCCAATTCATCTTGAAACAAAATTTATCCTTGGAAATCCGTCACCCCCATCACACCGAAAAGGATTCGTCACCATGCCCTCTCCATTTGGAGAGGGACAAGCGGACACGCCGATCAATCGTCACAATCGGGGTGAGGTCCCACCCAAATAGCACGGATAAGAAAAATATTAGGTCGCGTAAATCGGTATGACTGCTGATAGCGTTAAGTTATGAGCGCATAGAGATGTTTCATTCTCCTTTAAATTTCAAGAAATACTTGTCAATTTCTGGACGTAGTTCAATCCCAACTCTTTCAAAGGAATTAAGAAGCTCATTATATGCACCTTTTCCACCAAGAAAATCCCAAAATTCTTCTGCAACCTTCAATTCTTCAGGTAAGTCCAACATCCCTTTCATTGTCCATCGTTGATATGGTTTGGGCTCATAAGGATTGTATGGAATGGCGACAAATGACATCACATCTGCCTCGGGATTTTGTGCCAATGTTATTGCACACCATTCAAGCAAGGTTCTTTTGAAATCTTTGAAATTGCTAATATTGGGTTTTGCGGTCTTCAAATCAAAGAGATACATTGTTCCATTTTTATCTTGGACAAATAAATCTACTTTTACAGTTGAAAGTGTGTTCATCTTGCCTTTTTGACAAACTGCTCGAATTATCTCTATCTCATTTTTCTTGTCAGCGTTAGTTTTTCCAGCACTTAGGTCATTGATAATGTTTTGGATTGCTGTTTGAGCCCCTTCACTTATTTGGTTCCCAGGAACATACTGGGTTGTAGCATTTTGAAATTGTGTTCTAGCCAGCGCAGCAGCAACTGGTTCAAAGATTGATGTTCCAAAGGTCGTATTCAAAGATTGGATAAACGAATATAAAGCCATTCGATCTTTTCCTAAAAGGTTGAAATGAAATGGCATATATACTGATTCTGGTTTGTAGTTCTGAAATTTCCTTCTGAGGCTGTCTTTTATAGTTGCTTCAATAGCCTTGATGTTTTCAGGTGATAATCCCACGTGTCCTCCTGTTTATTTTGATTTCAGATGAAAGATACTTTCGGAGTAGGCAGCCTTATCTCTTTCGGTGCGGTTCAAAACAGGACGTTTAAATTGATTTACGATTTTCATTCCCGCTAATTCAGCAATAGCAGGATACAAATTTGACTTGTCATTGGCAACAAGAAAGATATCATAGTCATGTGCTAGGAATTTCTTGCAATTGGTCAAAACATCAGATATACCCTGCACGTAAGAATCTTTTGCTTCCTTACCTTGTCCTTTGTATAAAGGACCAATTTCCAGGTCGTCGTTTCGATTGAAACCAAAGAGTTCATATGCATAAGCATGTTGCTCATGGTAATCAATAAGACCCACATAGGGCGGACTGGAAAATATGCCCCGAATTTTTTGTTTTTTTGCAATTTTTGCCAACTCAGGTTGTTCATCTTCTAACTTTTTGATAATGTCAACCTGTCGCGAGTCACCCATAACACACCGTTGGTAAGTACTAGTTCTAAGTTTGTCAAACTTTACCAATCTTTCCAAAGTATCTTTGCTGTATCTTTCCCACCAACTTACTATCGAAAATAGCGGTTTACAAATTTTTCCGTGCTTTGAGCAGTAATAAGTAGTCGTTACAGGTTCTACAAGTGTGCCAAGATCAGCATGTGTTGTGGCTCTACATGAACGAATTGTACGACTCAAAATGACTTGAATTACCCGCTTAGTAGCAGGGTCTTTGATCTGGTTAACAAGTCCAATAATCAAATCAATCTCTTGTCTTACTGGTTTTAAGTACCATTTATCAAGGAAGGATTCTTTTTTCTCTTGTTGAACTTGAAGTTTGTATTGATTAACTAATTGGTAATATCTCAACAGGAACTTTTCTTCTTTTTCTTTTCCAAATTGATCTTCATTGATTAATCGCTTTCGTACTTTTTGTTTAAATTCTGATGATGGAAAGTATTGGTTATTAAAATCGTTTAATTCTTCAAGTAATTTTTGTTCAAATTCGGGCGCATTTAGCGAACTAGTAAAGGTTTTTAGAGCCTTGGTTATTTTGATGATTTCACTTTGGACATCAACTAAATTGTGTTTCTCAACTTTGATGTTGCTTATTAGCGCATTGAATTCTGATACATCTATGCCAATTGCGTGCATTCCTGATTCGCAAGATTGGACTATAGTCGTTCCACTGCCGCAGAAAGGATCAAGGATAATGTCCCCAGGTTTGAAATAGACAGTTTTTTTGAACTCATCTGTATGACCGTCAATGAAATATTCAACAAGTTGAGGGATGAATTTTCCTTTATAAGGATGTAACCTGTGTACGTGCTTCGTTGTATCTGCTTCTTTGAGGTAGTCAAAAGAAAGGTGCCAGTCTATATCTTCCCCTAATTCTGCTTTCCAATTTACTTCTCGCTTGCCAAAGAAAGATTTGTAGTACTCTACCAAATCTTCTTTGGATACCTTTGTAACTCCGTTTTCAACATGTTTATCCACACGTCCATATGTGATTAAATACGAAATATTTGAAGAAGTAACTTTTTTCTTCAAATATTCTGTTGCCCATTTACTAGCATCGGAAATTGTCATTAATTCTGAAGTTACTTGGTCAGTTGCCATTACGAATAACCTTTTGGATTTTTTGAATAGTGTAACTATACAACAGATTATTCTTAACTGCAATCTGGACATTTACACTATTTTCCCTTATCCCCTATTTCAACTTTGCTACCTTATTCTACCGTTACCTTTTTGGCGAAACAAAAAGCCGATGGCTTGAACCAACCATCGGCTAAGAGCGAAGCGGAGCTTTTCATCCGCCAAGTAATTCTCTCAATTCTCCAATTCTCCAATCTCCAGTCTCTAGTCTCTCTTATTCACAATCTCCCACAATCTATTTGAGTTAAGAGGAATCTCCAAAATCTCAAACTCCCGATCCCACAGCGCGTCCTCCAACGCCTGCGCGAACAGTGGACCGACGGGGATCGCGCCCGCTTCGCCCGCGCCCTTCACGCCCATCGGGTTGAGCGGCGAGAGCGTTTCGCCGTGCGCGGTTTCGATGCGCGGCACCTCAAGGCTGGTGGGCAGGTGATAATCCATGAACGTGCCGTTGAGCAGTTGCCCGTTTTCGTCGTAGGCGAGCCGCTCGTAAAACGCGTTGCCGATTCCCTGCGCCACGCCGCCGTGAATCTGCCCGTCGAGAATGAGCGGATTGATGACCTTGCCGCAATCGTGCGCGACCAGATATTTTTGGATGTGGATCTGCATCGTGTCGGGATTCACTTCCACGATCATCGCGTGGATGCCGCTCGCGGTTGCGCCTCTTTCTGGACCGAAATAGTTGGTCGCCTCCAACCCAGGCTCGGTGCCAGGCTTGACGGCTCCGCGCGTGGGATTCGCCATTCCCGCCAGTTCGCCCAATGAAATGGACTGTCGCGGAATATCCTGCACTTTCACGAATCCGTCTTCGAGTTCGAGTTCGTCTTCGGGCGCGTTGAAATGTTCGGAGGCGAGTTTGAGGATTTTCTTGCGCACAACTTTTGCGGCTTCGTTGATGGCGTTGCCTGCCACCACCGCGCCGCGACTCGCAAACGTGCCAGCGCCCCAATAAAATTGATCGGTGTCGCCCGTCACCACGTCAATCTTATCCACACTCACGCCGAGTTGCTCCGCGACAATTTGCGCGAAACTCGTGAAGTGACCCTGCCCCTGCGTGCCGACTCCCGTCACCACCGAGACTCGCCCGCTTCCCATCACTTGCACCTTCGCGCCCTCATACGGACCGATGCCCGTGCCTTCCACATACGCGACGATTCCAATGCCGACGTGTTTTCCTTCGGCGCGTAACTTCGGTTGAATCTCGTTGACGAATTTGTGATACCCGATTTTTTCCAGCGTGAGGTCGAGAAGCGGTTCGTAATTTCCGCTGTCGTACACGATCGGCGCAAAGTCTTGATAAATGATCTCGTTGTTGTACGGGAATTGATTCGGCTGAATAAAATTTCGTCGTCGGATTTCGGCGCGGTCAATCTTCAATTCTTTTGCGGCAATGTCCAACGCGCGCTCGATGACGAACACGCCATGCTGCCTCCCCGCCCCGCGATACGGCGTCACGATTGTTTTGTTCGTGAACACCGCCGTAAATTCGCTGTAATAATTTTTGATGTCGTACAAACCGAGTATGTTGGCTTGCGAGTTGAGCGGCACGGTCAATCCATACGGGGCATACGCGCCCGTGTCGTGCAGAAAAATATCATGCACGCCGAGGATGTGACCGTCCTTATCGAAAGCAATCTCCGCATCGTGGATTTGTCCGCGCTCGTGCGTGGTGGCGACAAAATTTTCCGCGCGGTCTTCGATCCATTTGACGGGGCGGTTCAACTTCATCGCCGCCCACGGCACCAACACTTCCTCCTGATAGAACATCATGATCTTCGGACCGAATCCGCCGCCGATGAACGGCGCGATGACACGCACCTGCCGCTCCGACAGCCCAAGCATCCCCGCCAGCCCGTTTCGAATCACGACGGGAGCCTGAGTCGTGTCCCAGACAGTTAATCGCCCCGCGCGCTTATCCCACTCCGCCACGATTCCCCGATTCTCCATGGCGGCTGCGCATCCGTGCTCGTAACTGAATCGCCGTTTGACGACGAGCGCCGCCTCTTTCTTCACCGATTCATAATCCCCTTTCGTCTGCACCACATGCGCCGACACGTTCGACCCGATCTCCTCATGGATGAGCACGCTATCGGAGGCGAGCGCCTTTTCGATGTCCACGACGGCGGGAAGCGGCTCGTACTCAATTTGGATATCCGCCAGCGCGTCTTCGGCAATGTAGCGACTCTCCGCCACCACCATCACGATCGGCTCCCCCGCAAACTTGACCTTGTCCTTCGCCAGCGGAACCTGCGTCTTTTCATTGAAGGTTATCCCCTCCACAGGCGGCGGCGAAACCAACAACGGACCAGGCTTCCAGTAATCGCCCAAGTCGTTCGCGGTGTACACAGCAATCACGCCCTTGCGCTCCAATGCCTGCGAAACGTCAACGCTATTTATCCGCGCATGAGCATACGGACTGCGAAGAAACGCCACATGCAACATGTTGGGCAAATCTACATCGTCCACATACAATCCCTGCCCCGTCAGCAGACGTGGGTCTTCATTGCGCTTAATCCGTTCGCCGAAATATCGAGTGGTCATGAATTAATCTCCGTTATGGATTGATACCCAATAACTTCAAAACGAAATCAAGATTTCCTAATATAAAGGCAAGCAAAGGTAATAGCAGTGAATTGATAAAACTGAGATAGGTTCTAAAATCAAGTACTGAATCACGGGTTGCCTTTACTCTGTCGTGATAGTCCATCAATCGCTTGATGCCATCCATGGTTTCCTGATTTCCAAAGTTCTTCGCTGCCTGAAGTTTTTCAACTTTTGCTTGTGCTTCGTTGAGTGTTTTCCATTTAGCACGACGAATGATGCTGGAGAGACTGGTCTGGTTCAAAATGAATATAGCAATGATAGGTACCCACAAGAACAAAACCAAATTAATACCGAACGACGACATAAATCCACTCCAAGTAGAAATTAAGGTCAACACGGCTGCATAAACGGCTACAAAGTAGAGAAAGAAGCCAAATTTGCCCGATAAGCGAGATATAAGTTCAGAGCTACTTGGATCTGCCGCAAAGAGTCTCAGGTCATACCCATGCATTCTTGCTAACAGCAACATGAGCATAAGCAACAGATAAAGAAAAGCAGAGACAATCATGGATTCGAGAAAAGCAGTAACAACAACTGAAAATATCCAGCCATAACTGGTGTAGACTCCTGTCAAAGGGTTTATCATCGTCAGACTTAGACCGTTTAATATGCCTCCAATAATTATTACAATAAGATGTAGCCGTCTATTACAAGTCAGTTTCAGCCAATTTTCAAACCCTTCCAAGCTGGCGATTGAATCGGTTGCATCCAAAATACTATTGCGCCAAAGAGTGAAGATGCCTCTTATAGATTGATTAAGTACAATCACGGAAGGAATATAGAGAATATTTAGTAGGTTTACTGCCAGAACGGGTACTAGCCCATGCAACTTTATTGTATTAATAAGGTTCCTACCTGCAACGATATTGCTAACACCTATTATTGCAAAGCATAAGAGCACTATGATAAACCACATAGGTAGCGGTCTTGAGCGGCGAGTGATCTTCCGAAGCAGGCGGTCCAACCACTCTAGAAAAACATCAACCAGCGTTTTATACTCGCCCGCGGCAAGTCGGCGTTTGAGTTCTTCTCGTTTTTCAATTAGGGTGGTGTCGGTCGCCATGAGTCCTCCAGTTTAGTCTCCAATCTCCAGTCTCTTTTTAACCCGAGACTAGAGACTGGAGACTCTTTATCGTTACGCCCACGCCACCGCCCTACAAAACGCCGCCTCTCCGCCTCTAAACTTCCACGGGAAGACGCCGAGCGTGATGCGTTTGTTGTGCAGTTCCTTGAGTCCAATGTCGCCGCCGAGATTTTCGACGTGCATACAATCGTGCGGGAAGAGAGCATTGTGCGTCAACTGATACGCCGAATCGGGGAACAACTCATCAATCTTGTCCGCGCCGAATTTCTTTTCTGTCAAAGCGCGGACTTTCTGCCAGTGTTCCAATCCGCCTTTGCCCAAGAAGCGACCGATGGGCAGGTTCATCGGGTGGTCGGTCGAAATCATGTCCACGCCCCAAATGTGGATTTTCTTCTTCAGCAACCAGTCGCAGATGCTGTAATGCGGACCTGGATGCCGCTGGATGTAGCGCTCTTCGTCGCCGTCTGGGCTGAAGAACGAATACTTGTGCCAGCCCGTGTGGATGAAGAGAATGTCGCCATCTTTCACTTCGGCTCGCTTCTCAATATCTTCTGGCGTGAACATGCCGAGATCGTCGAGCATGTCGCTCAGGTCAACGATCACGCCTGGTCCGTAACACCATTCGATGGGAATCTGGTCAATGGTCTTGCCCTTCGTCACAAAATGCTTCGGCGCATCCAAGTGCGTGCCCATGTGATTGGACGTTTGAATATATTGTGCGTTCACCCCATGCTCCGATTTGCGCTTGATGTACTTCACCTCAAACGGCGGGTAGAAGGGCCAGAAGGATGCGTCTTGGTTCAGGTCTTGCGAGAGGTCGTAGATTTTGGTCATGGTGGAACTCCTTTGTTGAAATGGGTAATTGAGTAATTGGTAATTTGTAATTAGATGGTTATGAACTCAGCCAGTTTAGATCATCTACGTTGAAGAGCGGATCGGGAAGATCGTCAAGATTGATCGTAAGGTACTCCGCCTGTTCTTCGCGCACAACTGGTTTTGATTTTTGTTCTGCTCGAACGGCCTTCAAGCCGCCTGCAAATGTATTCAACTGCCTCGCCAAGTCTGTGAGTTTTTTGACATACTCCTCTACTTCATCTGGTTTCATTAAGTCACGCGCTTTTGTTCGGTTCAGCCAATATTTGGTTTCAAAGAGACTTCCGCGCGAGTAATATAGAAATTGAAGTTTCTCTCCAAAATTAAACCTGCCAAACGATTCTGCAATATTCGCTCCGACCGAATCGGCAGAACGGGTTATTTGCTTCCCAACAACATCCTTAGCAAACTCATCCCATCGAAGAACGATTTTCCAAACCGAATCCGCAACATCTTCGGCAGCTTTCAATACTCGTAAATCCTCAAATGTAGCAGACACAACAACCTCCTCCAATTACCAATTACTATTTACCAATTACAAATTGTATTTTTCCGCAAACGCCACCAACGCCTGCTCAAATATTTCAATCGGCGGTCTCACTAACCCTGCACCTACTTGTCCAACACCAGCATTTTTATGAGCAATGCCTGTGTTGATGCGCGGAGTGATTCCCAACTCGACGACTTTGCGTAAGTCAATGCCTGTGGGCGTGCCGCGAAATTCGAGCGACGGCATGGTGAAAAATTTACTTTCGGCAAATGTGATTTCATACATTTCAAGTGTGGCGTTCATTGCATCCTTTGGTGTGCCGCCGACAAATGTCACAATCGCGGGCGCGGTTGCCATGGCGAATCCGCCGATGCCTGCGGTCTCGGTGATGGCGCTGTCGCCGATGTCGGGGTTGGCGTCAGCTTGAGAAAAGCCCGAGAAAAACAAACCAACTGGAATTTCGGCGGGAGCCGTGAACCATTGTCGCTCGCCGAGTCCGCTGACGCGAATCCCAAAATCCGTTCCGTTGCGCGCCATCGTTGTGACGATCGTCGAACCTTCCACGCCATGCGCGGCATCGGTCATCGCTTTGCACGCCGCCATCACGGGATTCAAAACGCTCAACGCATTATCGCCGAGAAATTGCAACACCTCCGACTCGACCGAATCATCGTTCACAACTTTTGCGATCAACGGCGCGATCAATTTCAAATACAACAACGAACCCGCCTTGTTGCGATTATGTCCCTCGTCGCCCATGTGCAGTGCCTCCGCGATCAACGCGCGCATGTCGAGTCCGTTCGAACTCTCAAGCGCATCCGCCAGCGCGACGCCCAACACATCGTTCATCCAATGCAACTTCTTCAACACCTCTTCGCTATACGCGCCGTATCGCAAAACTTTTCCGTAGCCCTCGTTCAAATTCGAAAACGATTTATTTCCATGCTCGGCATTTTCAACGACATAGACTTTCATCGAAGCGGATGTGACTCCCGCCATCGGACCGACTGTGCCGTGATGATGACACGAATCAAATTCGACCTCGCCTCTTTCCACCATTCGAGTTGCCTCTGCTTCGGACGCCGCCACACCCTCGAACAGCATCGCCCCAATGATCGCGCCTTTGAGCGGACCCGACATCCGCGCCCACTCAATCGGCGGACCCGCGTGGAGGAACAAATTATCCTTCATCCCAGGGATGACATCTTTCGCAGGCGCGACGGCTTTCAAGATTGGTCGAGCGTTCATCATCTTGTCAACAGCAATTTGGTTGGCGTTATCTATGCTCATCATCGTCTCCATGTGAGAATTAGAGAACTAGAGAATTCTCCAATCCTCTAATTCTCTTTCTTGCTCTTCATCTTCGCTAACAAACTTGCCAGTCTTTCATTCCCACCCGCAGGCGGCTTCCATTCCACGTGCACGGCTTGCGCTCCTTGCGACGTAAGGCTTTCATAAAACGATTCCAACCCGACGTTGATTCCCGCAAGCGGTTGTTTTAATTGCTCAAGATTCACTTGCACAAATTGATTCGCTTCGCGGCGACTAAGCCTCAAACTGACATATTCAACCGCCTCCGACGCCGTGCGGAAAACTTTCACGCCCACATCTTCCAATTTGGAGACTTGAGACTGAACATTCTGCGGATCCTCATCCGTCCCAATGACAATCGCCACAAACTCCAATTCTCCATGTTCCCTGTGGTCTCGATACGCCCCTCCAAAATCATTCGGGGCTACTCGACCACCGCTACTTTTTAATTCTCCAATTCTCTTCTCTCGAATCTCCTTTATTACAGGCACTAATTCTCCTGCTGGGTTTACATGCGAACCTTCGCCGAGAACCACGTCGAAGAGGATCATCCCCACATCCGCATCCGCCGCTTCCTGCTTGATGCGTCTGATCCGCAGATCGTTATCAATCATCGGGTGCAAACGTCCCACCATGAAAAATTCATCGCCCAAATCAATAATCGAATGTGCTTCACTCTTGAGCGGGTCTTTTAGATTTTGATTCGGTGTAATTGGACCATTCGAATAAAGCGGCGAAAGACTCGCTTGCAAACCAACCATCATTTCATACGCCAGCGTTCCGCCAGAGAACAAACCGCGCAAAAAACGAGAATTGGAGGATTGGAGAATTCTCCGATTCTCTAATTCTCCAACAGATAACTCCGCCGCTTCACTCAAACTCACCGCAAAATGCAAATTGCCGATCTTCCTTGCAGGCGCGGGATAACCGATGAAATAGACGACAACAGGTTTGCCCGTCTCTTGCGCCGCAGAAATTAATTGAGTCGCAACAGCAGGCGAAGGAGGTTTGGAAATAAGCGCAATAACTTTTGTATCGGGGTCGCGGGCGAGCAAATCCAATGCTTGGTGCGCCGTAATCGCGCCGACATCCGACTTCAAATCCCGCCCGCCTGTGCCGATGGCGTGGGAAATCCCCGCGCCGAGATTGTGAATCTGCGCGGTGACGGCTTGTGTGCCTGTACCAGACGCACCTACAACGCCAATCGAACCGCGCCGCACGCGGTTGGCGAATCCCAGCCCGATGGCATTGATGATGGCTGTGCCGCAGTCGGGTCCCATCACGAGCAGACCTTTTTCACGCGCGGTCTTTTTCAAAGCAATTTCATCTTCGAGCGAGACGTTATCGCTGTAGAGAAAAACATGTTTGCCAAGTTCCAATGCTTCGCGTGCGACACCTGCTGCATAACGACCTGGAACGGAGATCAGCACCCAATTTGCCTCAGGCAATTGTTTGATCGCCGCGCTCAAACTTCGTGGACGGAAATCTTCCGAAACAGTAGAAGATTTTCTGCGAGCAAGCAACTCATCCACTTTGCCGATGGCTTCGGTCGCGGAGTTATCATCATCCGCTTTGACGACGATGAGCAGATCATCGGGGTTGGCGGAAATATCCGCTGGCAAGAGGTTGTTCGTTGCAAGCAAATCTCGATTCGCTTGCGTTGCCATTACCACCCCCGCATCGAGAACGCCATTCAGTTCAAGCAAGCCGCGTTGAAGTTGCATCAGCACAACCGAGTCGTAATACGCTCCCGCGCGGACGTTCCATTTGACGACTGTCATATCTTATTCACAACCTTTTCAATCTCTTCTGCCCAAGCAAGTAACGATTCGTCGGAATTCCATTTGCCGACGAGTTGTAATCCCATTGGCAAGCCTTCTTCATTCTTTGTTGTTGGGATGTTGATGGCAGGAAAACCGATTTGTGTCCACGGCAGGCACATCACAGGGTCGCCTGTGGAGTCGAGTCCTTTGGGCGCGGGTCCAACAGCGGGAGGGCAAATCCACAAGTCAATTTGATTTTCGTTCATGGCTTTGGTAATTTGTTCTCGGAAAGTATCACGCGCTTTGAGATGTAATTGGTAATTAGTAATTGACTGTCCGCGTTTGATTAAGTCAGAGAATTTGGAGGAATAAAGACTTTCGTGTTTTGCAAACCACTCTTTATGAACTTGCGAGGCGTCGTAAGACATGATGGCATCGTGACGGGATTTGATCTCATCGAAATCATCCATGACTTGGACAGAGCGTAATTCGCAATTAGTACTTAGTAATTTAATTACTACTTCAAAATCCTTTAGACCTTCGTAAGATGCGTTCTGTAAATACTTCCCTTCGGGGATTCCGAGAATTGGCTTTCGCTTGTCAATTACCATTCCCCAATTACTAATTTCCACAGAGGCAACCCGCCTCATCGTCTCTACATCACCCGCAAACACCCCAACATGATCGAACGACGGCGAAAGCGGAATGACGCCTTCACGCGAAACCCTTTCACATGTGGGCTTGAATCCGACCACGCCACAAAACGCGGCGGGACGAATCACCGAACCGATGGTCTGCGTGCCAAGCGCGATGTCACAAAGCCCCGCGCCGACTGCGGCGGCAGATCCACTGCTCGAACCGCCAGGCGTGTGACTTGGATTATGCGGGTTGCACGTGGGACCTGGCGTGAAGTATGCAAACTCGGTTGTGACCGTTTTGCCAAGAATCAACGCGCCCGCGTTTTTTAGTTTCGTGACGCTTGTGGCTTCATTGCCTTGTAAGTCCTGTGATGGTAATTTGCTTCCCGCTTGTGTGACGAATCCATTCACATGAAAGATATCCTTCACGCCGAGAGTCATCCCAAACAACGGCGGACGATTATTTGCATCAGGAAATTTTTTAGTTAATTCTTCCGCATCTTTTTGCAAGCGTTCAAAGCGATTTGATTCAGGGATGAATGCCAAAACTTCAGGCTCACGAGAATCGAAGAGAGACTGGAGTTGAGAAATGTAATTAGTAATTGGTAATTCGCCTGAGCGAAAACCACTCGTCAGTTCAGATTGATTCATAATCACAGACTTAATTCTCCAATTCTCTACTTTCCAATTACTATTTACAAATTACCAATTACTTCTCGATCTACCGCATTTTCTCCGCCGCCAACTTCACCGCATCCACAATATGTTGATACCCCGTGCAACGACAGAGATTCCCCGATAGCGCATGGCGGATTTCATCTTCGGTCGGATTGGGGTTTTGCTTCAAAAATGGAATCATCGTCATCAAAATTCCTGGCGTGCAGTAGCCGCATTGAAGTCCGTGCGCCTCCCAAAAGGATTGTTGAAGTGGATGCAGATTATCTTTGTCAGTTGCTAAACCTTCAACGGTTGTAATTTCATGTCCATCGGCTTGGACGGCAAACGTCAAACACGACCTTGCCGATTCGCCGTCGAACATGATCGTGCACGCGCCGCAGACTCCATGCTCGCAACCGACATGCGTGCCAGTGAGCCCAAGTTCGTGACGCAGGAAGTCGCTGAGCAACATGCGCGGCTCGACGGTGCGGGTATATTTTTGTCCGTTGACAGTGAGATTAATAGTGTGAGTCATAATGAGTAATTCTCTGCTTCTCTAATTCTCTTTTGTCGCTCGTTCCGCCGCGATCTTCAAGGTCTTCATCGTCAGCGTTTTCGCCAAATGACGTTGAAACTCCGCCGAAGCGTGGATGTTCCCGAACGGGGTAATTTCTTTTTCGCTCGCATGTAACGCCGCGGATTCAATTAATGTATCGTTCAGCATTTCGCCCACCAAACTTTGCGCGGCTTCAACGGCATCCACAGGCCCATCACCCGCGTTCAAATAGACCAACTTCGCCGATTTGCATTTTCCGTTTTCATCCAACGTCACGGATGTCGCAACGCCCATCATCGCGTAATCGCCAGAGCGCGGCGCGACTTCCATGAACGACCAGCCTGTGCGCGGTTCGGCAAACGGCAATTCGATCTCGACCAACGCCTCATCCGATTCGAGCGCGGTGGTGAACATCCCTGCAAAAAAATCTTTTGCGTCGAGCCAACGTTCCGCAGATTTATTTTTTGCTTTCAATCTCGCATTCAACGCGATCATCAATACGGGCAATTCAGCCGCAGGGTCGGCATTGACAATACTCCCGCCGATCGTGCCGCGATTGCGAATTTGTGGATGCGCGATAGACGGCACAGCTTCATGCAAAAGTGGCGTTCGCTTTTCAATCGAAGCGTCAAACTCCAAATGCCGTTCACGCGCCATCGAACCGACACGGATCACATTCCCATCTTCTCGAATAAAACTCAAGTCGCTCACGCGATTCAAGTCAATCAACACGCTCGGCTGAACAATGCGAAAATTCATCGCAGGCACAAGGCTTTGTCCGCCCGCCAAAAATTTGGCGTCGTCGCCGTATTGACTTTTCAAGGTCAGGATTTCTTCGATGGAACTGGGAGAGTGGTATTCAAAAGGTGCGGGCTTCATAATACCTCAGAGGATTAGAGAATTAGAGACTGGAGATTAGAGATTGCAGACTAGAGACTGCGCTTCTCTCTTCCCTTCAACTTGATTCTGTTTTCTGAAAGTTTGTACAATCTGCGACATGACGGCTAGCGCGATCTCCTCTGGATTTTGCGCGCCGATGTCCAAGCCAATGGGCGCGCGGACCTTGTCCATCTGCGATTCGCTCACGCCGTCGCTCAGCAATCTTTCTCTTCGTTTTGCATTCGTGTTCTTACTCCCCAACGCGCCGACGTAGAACGCCGAACTGTTCAACGCCAATTTTATCGCAGGGTCGTCAATCTTTGGGTCGTGTGTCAACACAGCAATGGCAGTGGATGGATTGATCTTGATCTGTTCAAATGCTTCGTCAACCCATAATTGAATCAAGCTATCCACATGCGGGAATCTGGTTTCATTGCCCCAAGCCTTGCGCGGGTCAATGAGGATGATTTGATAGCCAAGCGTTTTTGCGAGTGATGCCAACGCAATGGCGATATGCACCCCGCCGACAATGACCAGTGTAGGCGCAGGTCGAATGACGTTGATAAAAACTTGTGCTTCTTCCATTGCCAGTTGTTGCGGCATGGAAATTTCTGGTGACAGATTCAACACCCGCGAGTCAATTCCGTTGCCAAGCGAGCCAGCGACGATTCGATTATCTTGAATCAAAACTTGCTCCCCAAGCAATTCTTCCGCGCCGCCGATCACCGTGACGTGATGCGCGCCTTCCTCATTATTGATAACTTTTTTTATTTCGTGAAAAACTTGAGCGTCGAGCGGCTGGACGAAAACATCAATACTTCCGCCGCACGCAAGACCAACCCCCCAGGCAGTCTCGTCTGCCACGCCGAAATGCAACAGTTGCGGATGATTCATCTTCAACACCTGCATCCCCGCTTCGATGACCGTGTTCTCCACGCATCCGCCGCTGACCGAGCCTGCGATCTTTCCACTAAGGGTGAACGCCATGTGCGAGCCGATTCTTCGCGGCGCGGACCCCCACGTTTGAATCACGGTGGCGAGCGCAATCGACTCCCCCTCTTTCTGCCAATGTTGAATATCAATGAGTATGTCGCGCATGGTCGCAGAGGCTGAAAAGCGTTATCAAACTCCGCGACCGGCGACCCATGAGCCGTTAATGACTGACGCTGAATTGCTGTTCCTCGGTTGAACCTTTCATGGCAGATGTGGACACATCGCCGCCGGTCACAGCCATTTGCACCTGGTCAAAATATCCCGCGCCAACGAAGGATTGATGCTTCACGGCGCGGAAACCCATCTCGCGTTCCATCTTGAATTCGTGTTCCTGCACGTTCACAAAGGCGGTCATGCCCGCGCGGGCGTAATTCCAAGCCAGGTCGTACATGCTGGCATTGAGGGTATGGAAACCCGCCAGCGTGATGAACTGAAACTTATAGCCCATGTCGCCTAATTCTTCCTGGAACGCCGCGATCTGCTGGTCGTTGAGTTTGCGCTTCCAATTAAACGATGGAGAGCAATTATACGCCAATAACTTGCCGGGATGGCTGGCATGGATCGCCCTCGCGAATTCGCGCGCTTCGTCCATATCGGGCGTGGATGTTTCGCACCAGATCAAATCCACATACGGAGCGAACTCAAGCGCGCGCGCCACGGCGTACTCAAGCCCGTTCTTGACGACCCAGAATCCGTCCGCAGTGCGTTCGCCGCTGAGATGTTTCTGGTCCACACGGTCAATGTCACCGCGAATGAGCGTAGCGCCGAGAGCGTCCGTGCGCCCGACGAAGATGGTGGGCACGCCCTGCACATCTGCCGCGAGCCGCGCCGCGATCAACTTCTGCACAAAATCGTGGATCGGCACCAACACTTTACCGCCCATGTGCCCGCACTTCTTCATGGAAGAGAGTTGGTCTTCGAGGTGTATGCCCGCCGCGCCCGCCTCGATCATGCCTTTGATCAATTCAAACGTGTTGAGCGGACCGCCAAAACCAGCCTCCGCATCGGCGACGATGGGCGCGAAGTAATGCACTTCGCCGTCGCGTCCTTCCATATGTTGGATCTGATCGGCGCGGATCAACGCGTTATTGATTCGACGCAACACGGTCGGCACGCTCGTCACCGGGTACAGGCTCTGGTCGGGGTACATCGTCAACGCATCGTTCGCATCGCCTGCCACCTGCCAGCCACTGAGATAGATCGCCTTCAACCCCGCTTGCACCATCTCCACCGCCTGATTGCCCGTCAACGCGCCAAGCGCGCGGATGAATTTTTCAGCGTGTAGCAATTCCCACAAACGCTCCGCCCCCATGCGCGCGATCGTGTGATCGTGTTGAAACGTCCCGCGCAGGCGATCCACTTCCTCGGCGGAATACGGACGCTTCACGCCCGCCCAGCGCGGATTCTGCGCCCACTCGTTCTTCAATTCCTCGACAGACTTGGGTTGGTATTTGTGATACATGGTCCATTCTCCTTTGTACAATTTTTGGTCGGGCGAGCCAGCCCGCGCGTCGAAGAGGGAGAGACGTAACAGATGAAACTTAATGAAGAGGGCGGTCAGTCCAAATAGTCATATGCGGGAAGCGTGAGAAAGTCGGCGAAGGATTTGTCCAACGTCAGGCGATTGAACAACTGTTTCGCCTCTTCGATTCTGCTCGACGGGTAAGCCTGCTCGCCATACTGCGACCGAATCTTCCCCAGTTCTTCTTCGAGAAAGCCGCGATACAGATCAGCCGTCATCGCGCGCCCGTCTGCGAGCGGCGTGTGATGATGAATCCACTGCCAGACCTGCGCGCGCGAAATTTCCGCGGTGGCGGCGTCTTCCATCAAGTTGTAAATTCCAACCGCGCCCGAGCCGCGCAACCAGGAATCCAGGTATTGCAAAGCCACATTGATATTGAGCCGCGCGCCCGCCTCGGTCACGTTGGATCCGTCGATCTTGAAATCCAAAAGGTTTGCGGCGCTAACCGCGACATCCTCTCTCAACTTTTCTTTTTGATGAGGCTTGTCTTGCAACACACGCTCGAAAGCCTCCGCCGCGACAGGCGTCAAGTCGGGATGCGCCACCCACGTGCCGTCGAATCCGTCAGTTGATTCGCGCTGTTTATCCGCGCGGACCTTTGCCAGCGCGGTCTCATTGATCTGCGGATCTTTTCGGCTGGGTATGAACGCCGCCATGCCGCCAATGGCGTGCGCGCCGCGCGTATGGCAGGTCTTCACCAGCAATTCGGTGTAGGCGCGCATGAACGGCACGGTCATGGTGATCTGGGAGCGGTCCGGCAAAACGATGTTTGGGTTGTTGTGAAATTTCTTGATGACGCTGAAAATGTAATCCCAGCGACCCGCATTCAACCCGGCGATGTGATCGCGCAGTTCGTAGAGGATCTCTTCCATTTCGAACGCGGCAAGGATGGTCTCAATCAGCACAGTGACCTTGATCGTGCCGCGCGGCAGACCCAGCGCATCTTGCGCGAAGTTGAAGACGTCGTTCCACAAGCGGGCTTCCAGATGACCTTCGAGTTTGGGAAGATAGAAATAGGGACCGGACCCCTTCTCCAGCAGGCGACGCGCGTTGTGAAAAAAATACAAACCAAAGTCGAACAGCGAAGCGGAGATCGGCTTACCATCCACCAGCGCGTGCTTTTCAGTGAGATGCCAGCCGCGCGGGCGAACCATAAGAACAGCCACCCGGTCATTGAGGCTGTAGCGTTTTCCGTCGGGAGAGGTAAAGTCAATGGTCCGTTCGAGCGCGTCGCGCAGATTGATATGCCCCTCGATCATGTTATTCCACGTGGGAGAGTTGGCGTCTTCGAAATCAGCCATGAAGACGTTCGCGCCGGAGTTGAGGGCGTTGATCGCCATCTTGCGGTCGGTGGGACCCGTGATCTCGACGCGGCGGTTTTGCAGGTCGGCTGGAATCGGCGCAACTTTCCAATCTCCCGCGCGGACGTGGCGGGTGGCAGGTAGAAAATCGGGCATGCCGCCGGCGTCAAACTCCTCCTGACGCGCAACGCGCGCCCTTAGCATGCTAAGTCGGCGCGCGCCAAATTCTCGTTCGAGTTTTTCGAGGAACCGCAGGGCATCTGCGGTCAAAATTTCATCGAAACTCGGGGATAATGCAGCCGTTAGTTCCATCAAGATTCCATAGTGATCGATTCACTTCTCGTTTATGTATGGACGGTAACACTCAAAGAATGTTACCATAATCTTGGTCTATAACGAATATCAAACGCAATATTTAAACGGGAATATGGATAACATTGGTATTATTTTCCCGCCTTCGGTCGTACCGCAAAGTTCACTTTGCGACTATAGGTTGAGAAAAAACGGGCGAATGGCAAGATAAATCTTGCCGTACTGCGTAAGGTGAGTTAATGATCTTCAACCCTTCTCTTCACCTCATCGTAAAACAACCCCGCGAGTTTTTGCGATACAGGCAACATCAATCTCGAGACCAAGCTCGCTAACTGACCTGAGACGTTAACATCCGCCGTCCATTCGACGAGCGTGCAGTTATCGGGCGCGTCGGACATTTTCATTTCGCTAATGGCGTCGGCTGTACTGCCTGTTGCCTTGCCGTGCGCTTTGAGTTTTGCGAAATTAGGTTCATCCAATTCGAGGATGTCCACGTCGCCGTTGAACTTCGCTTTAACGGAACCCAACCCCACCGAAACAACGCCGCGATATTTTTTCAGTTTCTCGATCTCTTCCACTTTTTCGACGCCCGGCACACATTGCCCAAGTTGATTTGGGTCGGTGAGAAAATCCCACACTTTGTTGCGCGGCGCTTTGATGGTGACGCTGCCTTTGAGTTGCATGGAGAAGGTTTCCTTGAGAGTTGCTGGCGATGCGGATATTGTAGCGGATGATAGACGCCTTCGGCGCATCCGATACACGAGGTAGTGTAGCACAGTGGCGATGCGAACGTCAACAGGGGAGAAGGGCGTCCACGCCGAGGCAGGCTGAGGTGCGGAAAGACACGGGTTTTCATCCCCCAAAAGGCGTATCCCCGCTTACATTCAAGGGTTATGTAAAGTAATATGAGACAGGTCAGGTTGCAGGATTTTGATCCCGCGATGAACACGCTCATTGCCCATGAGCCTGTCTGTCGTTTTTTGTGTCGCCGCGCGTAAGATGCTGGCGACTTTTTATTTGGAGGTGCGATTCATAACGTGATAGCTACCCTGAAAAAAACATCCGCAGGTAAGACGAACTCAATCAATAAAAGGAGAGAATGCAATGGCTAAAAATAATGTGATCGGTTACATGCCCAACGATACGCCCCCCATGGGGCAGACCATCCTACTGGGCTTTCAGCACGTGTTAACGATGTTCCCCGCTACGGTGCTGGTCGCCGCGTTATGCGGGTTCCACGTGAGCACAGTTTTGCTGGCTTCTGGGATTTCGACGATCGTCGCGCTGGTGTTGTCGCGACGCGGCGTCGGCAACTTCATCCCGCTTTTCTACGGCTCAAGCTTCGCGTACATTGCCGCTTATATCGGCATTGTTACAGCGATGACCGGTGCCGCCCCTCAATTCGGCGTGCCGGTTCCAAACGAAGTGATCAGTACGATGCAAGCTGGTATCGTGGTAACCGGCTTGTTAAACATCGTGATCGGCTTCATCATCCGCGGCGTGGGGAAGGATAAGTTTGACATGATCCTGCCGCCCATCGTCACAGGTTCGGTTGCGGCTATCATCGGTTTCGGCTTGGCATATGCCGCCCTGGGTCAGATGGCCAGCGCCAATTTCACGGTTTCCTTTGTCACCCTGATCGTGACCATTATGCTCTCGGTATATTTGCAGGGAAAAGGTTTCATCGGGATGCTTCCCATTCTACTCGGCGGCATTTTTGGGTACGTCTTCTCGATGATCGTGGATCCGGGTTCCGCTAACACGGCGGCAATTAGCGCGGCGCCGTTGTTCGCCATGCCCAATATCACTTTCCCCGCATTCAGTGGCGGGCTGTTCTTGACTGCTGTCGTCAGTATTTCGATCATGGCAATCGCAACCATCCCCGAGTCGACCGCGCATCTTTATCAGATGAGCCTCTACGTCGACCGCTTCGCCGAAGAATCGGGACGCGAAAAAATCCAACTCGATAATTACATTGGCTACAACCTGGTGTTCGATGGCGTCGGCGATTTCTTGAACGGTTTAATGGGCGCCACCGCCGGCACCAACTACGGCGAGAACAACTCGCTCATGGCGATCACCCGCAACTACTCCGGTCCCGCGTTGATCGCGGCTGGCGTCATTGCCATTCTGCTTGGCTTTGTCGGAAAACTACAGGCGCTTGTGGCATCCGTTCCGCTGGCGGTCAGCGGCGGGCTTGCGATCTATCTCTTCGGCGTGATCGGTATGCAAGGCATCGCGCTTATTCAAGAGAATAAGGTCAGCCTGTTTAGCCCGCGCAACCTCGCCATCGGCGCGGTCATCATGATCGTGGGTATCGGCGGAAATATCGGATACTCAGGCGGGTTCATACCGGTGATCATCCCCGGCATCTTCCCGAGCGGCTTGCCTGCCATTGCGACTGCGGCGGTGTTGGGCATTCTCATCAATGCAGTCTTCCTGATCTTCAAGCCACCATCAGATTAATAATTCAACCGCTTCAAACACGAAGGGACAGCTGATAAGGCTGTCCCGTTTTTGATTCGCCCTTACACACCCTCACCCCAGCCATCTCCCCGCTTCGTCTCCGCTATCGCTCCGCTCAGCATGAAGGGAGAGGGAGTCTCACTCCTCCATCAATGCCCGCAAGGCTAGCGCGTATGATTTCCATCCAAGCCCTGTGATCTTCCCTTTGCAAACTGCTGAAATTAAAGATGTATGTCGAAACTCCTCACGCGCGTACACGTTCGAGAGATGAACTTCGATCACGGGGATTTGAATCGCACTAACGGCATCCCGCAATGCAACGGATGTGTGAGTGTAGCCGCCAGGGTTGAAGACCACGCCGCTTGCCCACGTCCGCGCGTCGTGCAACGCGTCGATCAACGCGCCCTCGTGATTCGATTGCAGGCATTTCACTTCCGCGCCTAATTCTTTTCCCAACTCGATCAACTTGTTGTTGATTTCATCCAACGTCAACGAGCCGTACACTTCAGGCTCGCGTGTGCCGAGGAGGTTGAGGTTGGGTCCGTGCAAGATTAAGATTTTCATTTTGACTCCGTATCGCGACATTCATGTCGCGTATTGCAAAAGCGACATAAATGTCGCGTTACAGAACCTCTTCCAAATTCGTCACGTCCACCAATTCAACTTTACCAATTTCAACAGGCAACGCAAAGCGGATGGATTTCGCATTCTTCTTCTTGTCCACCCTCATCGCGCGGATGATCGCCTCGTGTGACACTCCATCGGGGATTCGAGTCGGCAATCCCAGTTTGGATAACGTGGACTCAATCGCCTCATCCGACCCTTGAACTGCACGCCCTTCGCTAACCGCGTACTTCGCCTCGACCACCATCCCAATTGAAACGGACTCGCCGTGACTCAACTTGAATCCGCTGACGAGTTCAACCGCGTGTCCTACTGTGTGACCCAAATTCAGCGCCGCGCGGATTCCTTTTTCGTACGGATCCTCTTCGATAATTTTTATCTTCACCGCCATCGCGCGTTTGACTACGTCTTCGAGATTGTTTTTCACCCAATCCATTCCGTTTGAACACCATGCGAATAATTCGGGGTCGGCGATGATCCCATGCTTCACCACTTCCGCCATGCCAGAGCGCAGGTCGCGGTCGCTGAGAGTGCGCAAAAGGCTGGGGTCAGCCAGCACCAGCCTCGGAGGGTGGAAAGAACCGATGAGGTTTTTCCCTTCGGGCAAGTCGAATCCCGTTTTTCCGCCGATGGAGGCGTCCACCATCGCCAGCAGGGTCGTCGGCACGGCGATCCAATCAATCCCGCGCATATACGTGGACGCGGCAAAACCTGCGAGGTCGCCGATCACGCCGCCGCCGAGGGCGATGATCGTGCTTTTGCGGTCGAGTCCGTTTTCGAGGAAGGCTTTCCACAAGCGCGAGACCGTTTCGAGATTTTTATGTTCTTCGCCAGCGGGAATGATGATTGACTTTTCAATATTGAACTTTTTGAGATGATGTTTCGCCACGTTCTCGTCGGTGACAACGAGATTGCCGTAGGACAAATTGGCAACTTGTCCCACGATGACATCATACTCCCCCATCGCGGAAAGACGATGCCGACCCAGGATGACCTGTACAAGATGCGCGTTTTGCTTGGCGGGGTTGTTATCCGTTTGAATTTCCAACGCGAATGAACCGTAATGTTCGCGGCGCTTCTCAAGCAAGTTTGCAAGTTTTGTTTTCAGATCGCCCGCAAGCAGGGGACGGCGTTCCAAATCTTTGTTCAACCTTTCAAGGAGTGTTTTCAACTCCGCCGAAAGCAAAACAACTTTGCCTTTGCTCTCCGCGAGTTGACGGTTTTCTTCGCGCAACAACGCGCCGCCGCCGAGGGCAATGACGCTTTCCCTCACTGCTTCGACAAGCTCAGCACGGCGCCCTAACCCCTCTCCCAAAGGGAGAGGGGAACAACACTCCCGCAATGCCGCCGATTCCAAATCACGAAACGCCGATTCGCCTTGCTGTGCCATGATCTGCGGAATGGACATGCCAGCATTGGTTTCGATGACTCGGTCGAGGTCAATGAACGGGAGTTTGAGGTTGCGGGAGACGATTCTCCCGATCGTAGATTTGCCTGAGCCAGGCGGTCCGTAGAGGAAGATGTGCATGGTGAATGGAAAGTGAAAAGTAGATAGTTGTAAGTGATCAGTGAACAGTAATCAGTGACTAGAAGTCATCTCAAAAATGTCACCCTGAGCGTCAGCGAAGGGTCTCTACTGCCCAAATAAGAGACTCTTCGGTCGCAAACCCCGCTCCCTCAGAGTGACACGGTGTTTTTGAGACAAGTTCTAGTGTTTGATCAATCCCAGAAAACGTGCGGGGTATTGTCCATTTGCAAATCATCGAGCGTTGCTTTGCGCAGCGATTCAAAACGCGGCTTGATCTCGTTCATCGAGTCACCGCCGAGTTTTTCAAGCAGCGCGTCCGCCAGCACGAACGCGACCATCGCTTCCAAAATTGGAACGGCGCGAGGCACGGGGCAAAAATCGGAGCGTTCGTATTTCGTCGGCGCGTTTTCGCCGAGGGCAAGGTCAACGGTTTGTTGAGGCGTGAGAGTCGTGGCAATCGGCTTCATCGCCGCGCGGAGAACGATGGGCTGTCCGTTGGAGATTCCGCCTTCGGTGCCGCCAGCCCTGTTGGTTGCACGTTGCAAGTTTGAATGTTGCAGGTTAATTGAATCGTGCGCCTGTGTTCCCAATCGCTTTGTATTTTCAAACGCGTCGCCTACTTCGACTCCCTTGATGGCTTGCACAGACATGACCGCCATCGCAAGTTTGGCTTCGAGGCGTTTGTCCCATTGCATGAAACTCCCCAACCCAACAGGAAGATTCAACGCGACGATCTCAAGGATTCCGCCCAGTGTGTTTTTTCCATGGATGGCTTTTTCTATCTCGTCTCGCATCTTTTGCGCGGACGTGGGGTCTGGGCAACGCACATCAGACTCTTCGGCGCGGGTGAAGCGTTCTTCGTAGGGCATGTCGCCGAAGTCCGCTTGAATTTCGCCGATGGAGGAAACGTATCCGCCGACGACGATGTTGAACTGAGCGAGAAAATGTTTGCACACCGCGCCGACCGCGACGCGCATGGTCGTTTCTCGCGCGGAGGCGCGTTCGAGCGCGGGACGCAGATCTTTGTAGCCGTATTTCACCGCGCCCGTTAGATCCGCATGACCTGGGCGCGGACTCGTCATCGGCTCAACGGCTTTGCCCTTCCATTTAACATGATCGGCGTTTTCGACAAGCATGGCGATTGGCGCGCCTGTCGTTTCGCCTGCCATCACGCCGCCGAGGATCTGGATTGTATCCTTTTCAATTTTCATGCGCCCGCCTGAACCGTAGCCTTTTTGTCGGCGAGTCAATTCTTTGTTGATGATATCAGGGGATAATGGCAGACCAGCAGGAACACTGTCAAGTATTGCTGTTAATGATGGTCCATGAGATTCACCAGCGGTTAGAAATCGAAGCATAAGTTCTCCATAAATTTGTGGTTTCGATACGTCCCGCGAACTACACGCGGGACTACTCAACCACCGAATTGTATAAAACTTCGCGGGGAGGGTTGTGTCCTGTCCAAATCTCGAATGAAAGTGCGGCTTGTTCGATGAGCATACCGAGTCCTGTTGTGGCGTGAAGTCCTTGTTGACGAGCGTCTCTAACCAATTTTGTTTCTCTTGGGTTATACACTAGATCATAAATAAAAGCGTTTGAAGGTAGTGACAGATTTTCGGGGAAAGGGGATGCTTCGACGGTTGGTGTCATTCCCAATGGAGTAGTGTTCACGATCAAATGGAAAGTAGAAAGTGGAAGGTTGGTAAAACCTATACTTCGTACTGCGTATTGCGTAAAGGAGGTTGCAAGTTCTTGCGCTTGTTCGATGCGGCGAGCGGAGATGGTTACGTTCCAGCCATCTTGGAGGAGGGCATAAACAACTGCGCGCGCCGAGCCGCCTGCGCCTAAGACGATTGAGGATTTTTCCCTCACCCCTGCCCCTCTCCCAGCGGGAGAGGGGAATGCTGCCAAAAATTTATTCAAATCGGATGAAAATCCAGCCGCATCGGTGTTATCGCCGATGAGTTTATTGTCTCGCAAGTAAATCGTATTCACCGCGCCGATGGCTTGGGCAGTTGGGGTGAGTTCATCGAGGAATTCGATCACGGTTTGTTTGTGCGGGACGGTAACGTTGAGTCCGTGCAGTTCGCCTGTGCGGAGGCGGGTGAGCAGGTCGTGCAATTCTTGTTTGTCTTCTGGGAGAATGGGAAATAGGGAATAGTCACCTGCAAGACCACATGATTTGAGTGCGGCGGTGTGGATTTGCGGCGAGAGGGAGTGGCTGAGGGGGTAGCCGATCAAGCCAAGTCGAAAGTCGAAAGTCGAAAGTCGTTGCATTTGAAAGAAGAAAGATGAAAGAATTATCGCAAGGTTTCGAGAACATCGAAAAAGTTCGGAAAGGTCTTCGATACGCAAGATGGATTTTCAATCGTAACGCCATCGAAGCATAGACCTATCAAGGAGAATGCCATTGCCATACGATGATCGTTGTGGGTTTGGATGGTGGCAGGCTGGAAATTTTTGCACGGATAGATCGTCATGCCGTCTTCGTGTTCGTCCACTTGGACACCGAGGCGGGCGAGTTCGGCGCAGGTGGCGTGGACGCGATCCGTTTCTTTGTGGCGGGCGGAGGCGATGCCGCGGATGCGGGTGGGAGTGGAAGCAAAAGGCGCGATCGCCGCGAGGGTTTGGGCGGTGTCGGGGATGTCGCGCATGTCTACATCCAAACCTTTGGGTTGCGAGTTACAAGTTACGAGTAACGAGTTATCTTCTTCGGCGATAACGCATCCCATGCGCGTGAGTACATCGAGAAATTTGATATCTCCTTGCACAGAGTTGCGCGAGATGTTTTCTACTTTGACCATCCCTCCGGAGATGGCTGGGGCGGCGAAGAAGTAGGATGCGGCGGAGGCGTCACTTTCAATTGGGTAAGTGGTAATTGGTAATTGGTACGTGGAGATTGGAGATTGGAGAATTGGAGAATTAGAGAATTGGAGACTGGAGACTGGAGATTTGAGACTGGGGATTGGTGATTGGTACGTGGAAAGTGGAACGGTGAAGGATTGATAGCCATTGCGATTCATTTCGACTCCGAAGTCTTTCATCATGGCAATGGTCATGTCTACGTAGGGTTTGGAGTTGAGTTCGGTGGTGAGTTCGATTTCGATGGGAGATTTTGCATATGGCGCAACCATGAGGAGGGCGGAGAGGAATTGGGAGGAGATGTCGCCTGCGATTTTAGTTTTGCCGCCCTTCAAACCTGATGCGGAGATTTTCACTGGCGGACAAATCTGCTTTCTACTTTCTACTTTCTGTAATGGCTGAATATCACAACCTAATTGCTCAAGAGCATTCGCTAAATCCCCAATCGGACGTTCTCTCATGCGCGCATCGCCATCCAAAATATATTCGCCGTTGCCGAGCGTGAGGAAGGCGGAGAGGAATCTCGCAGCGGTGCCTGCGTTGCCGATGAAGAGTTCGGCTCCCGTAGCTGGGATTCTCCCGCCCAAGCCTGTGACGGTCATTTCGGAGTCGGCTTCGTCGAGTTGAACGTCGAAGCCGAGGGATTGGAGCGCGTTTGCGAAATATTTTGAGTCATCGGAGAACAACGCGTTGGTTAACTTTGTCGTCCCGTTTGCAAGGGCTGAAATTAACAGGGCGCGATTTGTCAGCGACTTGGAGCCAGGGACGCGGACGGTCGCGTTGAGGGGATGAGGGATGGGAGTGATGCGCATGAAAAAGTAATTGGTAAATGGTAATTAGCGGTCGAGTGGCGAGTGAATCGAGAGCGGAGAATTAGAGGAATGAAGAATCGGCTGAGGCGTGGAAAAGGTTGAAGAGGGCGAACCAAGCCGACCCGTCGTGTGAAGCGACGCACTTCATCCAATTACCAGCCTGCGGTCACAGGTTTGTTGATGGGCGCGATGCGGCGTCCCATCACTTCTGCGATGGCTTTCACTTGCTTGACCATCTCGGCAAATTTTTCAGGCTTGAGCGATTGCTTGCCATCGGACGCAGCTTTCGCGGGATCGGGATGCACTTCGACGATGATGCCGTCGGCGCCCGCCGCAATGCCCGCGCGCGCGATGGGCGCGACATAATCGGCGTGACCCGTTGCGTGCGACGGATCGAGGATGACGGGCAGATGCGTGAGATTTTTGAGGACAGGAATCGCGTTGATGTCGGTCGTGTTGCGCGTGGACGTTTCGAATGTGCGGATGCCGCGCTCGCACAAGATGACCTGCTTGTTGCCGCCTGCGAGAATATATTCGGCAGACATGAGCAGTTCTTCAATGGTGGCGCTGAGTCCGCGTTTGAGTAGGACGCTTTTGCGCGTTTCGCCAAGCATTCGCAGAAGATTGAAATTTTGCATGTTGCGCGCGCCCACTTGAAATACATCCACGTACTTCAACATGAGATCGAGTTGCACTTGCGACATAATTTCAACGACGATGGGCATTCCCGTTTGCTCGCGCGCTTCGGCAAGATATTCGAGTCCTTCTTCGCCGAGTCCTTGAAACGCATACGGCGACGTGCGCGGTTTGAAGACTCCGCCGCGCAACGCGTTCGCGCCCGCTTCCCTCACCGCGTGGGCTGTTTCCAAAATTTGACTCTTCGACTCCACCGCGCACGGTCCCGCGATCACGACGATATCGTTTCCACCTACGTTGAAGCCGTCAATCGGGAACACGGAATTTTCAGGATGCACTTGCCGCGAACCAAGTTTGAACGGTTGCGAGATTCGTTTGACGCTTTCGACTCCGTCCAACACTTCGAACGGATCCGTGGATGGCGTGTGAAACTCTCCCACCGCGGCGATGATGGTGGTCTCGACCCCGTGCGTGATGTGCGGAGTCAACTTGTGTGCTTTGACGGTGTTCACAACGGCTTCGATCTGTTGCGGTGTGGAGTTGGGCTTCATTATGATCAACATGATTTTCTCTCTTCCTTTTTTATTCGGTGGTCGAGTAGACACGAGCGATAGCGAGTGTTGTACCGAGACCACAGGTTATCAAGAATAATTTTTGAACAAGAATTACTTTACGGCGTGGTGGTCTCGGTACGTCCTTCGACTTCGCTACGCTCCGCTCAGGACTACTCGACCACCGAAGTTGAAATGTTATTGTGCGGCTACCAAGTCAGGTCTTAACTTCACCGCATCACGCAAATAGACGTGGATGATCTCATTCTGCGCCGTTTCGGTATTCCATTGGATTAAAACTCGAATCACGCGCGGCAGGCTGTTTGGCACGGGGATCTCGCGCGCGCACAGCATCGGGACGAGTCCCCAGCCGATCTGACGCGCCCCCTCGGCGGGAAACGTGGAGGCGAGGTCGTCGGTCACGGTAAAGAGTGCGCTGGCGATATCGTCGGGATACATCCCTTCGTTGGACTCAAGAATCGCTTCGAGCAATTCCCGCGTCGCTTCGAGAATGAGGTCTGGTTCGTCTGCGGCGACAGTGATCGCGCCTCGGATTCCGCGTGTGGGCATAGAGTGTTCTCCTCGTTTTGTAGGGGCGACCCGCCATGATTCATCAGCGACATTGACGGTCTTGTCGGGTCGCCCCTACGGAATAAAAAAGAGCGAGACCGTGTGGTCTCGCTCTTTTGCATAACAGAATAGTTCTATTTGCTTAAGCGTCGCCAACGGCAACCGAGTCTCGGAAACCGTAAAAATAAAAGTACGCAAACCAGCGGGCTGACTTAAGCATGTTGGGCAGTATTCTATGCTAATGAATTGAATGCGTCAAGAGTCGTTTCATGGATGTGGGTAAAGCACAGCTAGACCACAACTGCCTGTTCTTTAATAATTTCTGACCAAAAAGGCATAACTTTTTTGGCTCGAATTTCACTGGGAGTAAAACCTTGCGCTTGAACAGGTTCCAAAATTCTTGCCGAGGCAATGCCCAGCAATTCGAGTCGCTGGCGGCGGTTATATTTTTTCCAATCGCCAGAAATGACGATAAGATCAATGTCACTGCCTTCGCGGGCAGTTCCAGCGGCTTGTGAACCATACAGCAAAATACGCGCAGGTCGTATCCCCATCTTTTCGAGTTGCGCGCGATAGCGTCTGACTATTTGTTTAAGTTCGGGTGTTCTTTTAGCCATTTTAGTATCTCTTGGGTCTGACTTAAGTAATCTCTTGCAACTGATTTTGGATATTCTTTCAAGGCGCGTTCCAAATCATCAGGATAACGGGTAGGGATACTTGCGGTATTGATTTTACCAATGAAATCCAAATGAGTTTCAGGGAGTTCCAACTCGCATTTCTTAACCAGATAAATCAAATCATGAGTTTTTATGGGCAGAGTTTGGGTTACTTCCGCCACATGAGCTTTGAGCATTTTCTCCAAGGCAAGGTGGCACAAAAAGACAACGTACAAATACCGCCCAGTCTCCAGCATATAACGGGCAGTCTCTATATCGTAATCAGTGAGTGCAATCCAGTTTGCCGTATCTTTGCGCATCTAAAGATATTATACCCTGCGCCCATCTCCGTTTATAATCACCAGTTCGAGGAATCCCACTATGCCGTTATCAAACAAGATCGAAGAATGGATGAAAGAAGCCGAAGAGCGACCCGAGTCCGCGGTGACGATCGTGCGGCTCATCGCCAGGCGTTTGCGCGAGTTGACCGAACGGGACGAGGAACTGCTGGCGGAGAATATCGCTTTGCAGAACGGCACGCGCGTGGAGGAGTATCAAAAGCGCATCGCCCATCTCGAGTATCAACTCGACTTGATCAAACGGCGGTTTGGTGTGGACGAAGGTACACTGGTGGAACTCCCCGCGCAACCTGTCGAAGAGTCAACGCCCAACTTGTTGGTCTACAACGCGCACGGACGAATCTTCCGCATCGAATTGAATTCGGATGCAAAAGAACTCGGTCGCATCACGAGCGACATGTCCAACGATCACGAACCGCCGCGCATCCTTGCCCTCCCATCGAATGAAGAGGCGTTGTTGCTTTATACATCGGGGCGAGTCGGCACGTATAAAGTGAGCGACATTCCGCTCATCGAACTCGGCGGCGCGTGGGAGTGGGGTCAAGCCGCGTTGCCCGATGAACCCCGCGCGGGCGAATTGCTCGCGTGCATCACGCCGTTCTCGCACCTGCCCCTCTCCGATTTCTTTTTGCAGATCAGCCGTCGCGGTTGCGCGAAGAAGACGATGACATCCATGGCCCAATCCGTTCTCAACAATCATTACATCGGCAAAGGCGCGATACAAAAATCCGATCAGCCGTTCGACCTCATGCTCTCGCACAAAAATGACCACGCGGTCTTCGTCACGTATGAGGGCAAGGTCATCGCCTTCGACGTGGACGACCTCGCCTACGCCACCGAGGAGCGCGTCAAACTTTCTGCAACCGATTATGTCATCGCGTCGTTCATCACGCACGCCGATGATTCACTTGTCTTCGTCACGCAAACGGGCAAAGTGATTCACCGCGAAAGCAAAAGTATTGACACATCCAAATCGTCCACCGCAAAAGGACAATCGTTGATTCCTCCATCGCGGCTCGAGCAGGGAGTCCGTTTTATGGGCGCGGCGTCGGTTCGGGATTCGGACTCAATTGTCGCGCTCGACGCTTCGGGGCGACTCACCATCCATCAAGCGGATTCACTCACGGGAAGCGGTTCGATCGCAGCCGAGGCTTGGATCCTCTCCATCGGGCTGATTCAGGCTGACGGGGGAAAGAAGCGGACGTCAAGGTGAGTCGCATGTTTGAGATCAGAATCAATTATCAGCGTGGATCATGTTCATTAAGTAGAAATCATCCCAGAAATGTCACCCTGAGCGATAGCGAAGGGTCTCTGTCACGACAATGCGAGACTCTTCGGTCGCAACAATCGCTCCCTCAGAGTGACATGATATTGTTGATGTGAGGAGAATCCATGAGTCTCAGAGTCGGCATTGACTTCGGCACATCCAATTCGGGAGTCGCGGTCTACGATGGACAGCGAGTCCGCGTTCTGCCTGTGGACCCGAAAAATGTTTTGCCTGAAGTCATCAAGACCGTGTTGTACATCACGAAAGAGTATCGCGCGTATCTCGGGCAGGAGGCGGTGGAGACGTATTACCGCGATAACGTGAACCGACAGCGGCGCTATGTGAAGCAATGGGCGGGCGAGATCGAATATCGCGGCGCGGATATGTTTTACATGCGCGATATTTTTGTGTATGTGGACGAGTTGAAACCTGGGCGGCTGTTGCAATATCTCAAGACCGCATTGCGCAAGGACAATTACAAAGGCACGCAAATCTTTGAACGCTATTACAGCGTGGGCGATCTGGCGCAGACGTATTTGAGTCTGTTGAAGAAACGCGCCGAAGATGTGTTGGGCGAAACGATTGACGCAGTGACGTTGGGACGCCCCGTCAAATTTTCCGAGTCGCCTGAACTCGATCACAAAGCGCAAGAGACATTGCGCGCGGCGGCGCATGAGGCAGGCTTCAAAGAAGTGGACTTTGAACTGGAGCCGATCGCCGCGGCGTTGGATTACGAGCAATCCATTACCAAGCCGCAGAACGTCGTCATCTTCGACTTCGGCGGCGGCACGCTCGACATCGCCGTGATGCGACTCGGCGACGGCGACCCTTCGACAGGCTCAGGGCGCAAGGTCTATGCCAGCGGCGGCGTGGACATCGCAGGCTCGGACTTCGACCGCGCGATCATCGAGAAACGCATGTTGTCGCATTTTGGTTACGGCAAGGTCAAACATCATCCTGAGATCATGCAGATGATCGAGGCTGTCCCCGATTGGATGGCGCTCCCCGAAATGGGCACGCCCATCAACAAGAATATTTTAGACAAAGCGGTTCAGGCAAAGGTTGCGCCCGTCCGTTTGAGGGCGTTGGAGCATTTGATCTACAACGACCTGGCTTTTACATTTTATAACCGCGTCGAAGCAGGGAAGATCGCTCTTTCATCTGATGGCGCGACGGTCATCACTCTGGAAGATAAAGACATCGCGCTGTGGGAACTGTACACACGCTCGCAATTTGAATCCGATATTTATCATTATCTCGTAGATGTGGAAAAAGTTTTGCTCGATACGATTGCCAAATCAGGACTCGACATCCAAGAAATTGACGCGGTCGTGAAAACGGGCGGCTCGTCGAATATCCCGCTGTTCACGGGGATGCTGGGGAGACTCTTTGGGGCGGAGAAGGTGAAAGAGTCGAACGCGTTCAGTAGTGTGGTCGCTGGGCTGGCGATCAAGGCAAGGATGTAGGGAAGGCGGCGCGGACTTGTGAGATTACGAAGAAGGCTTTTTAGATAAAGGTCATACGCTAAAGCCTAAAACTGCTATAATTAAAAGTATGGAAAATATCGGCTTGCAAGAATCGACAAAATTAATGTTTTTCAAAGAGAAGGAAATCCGCGTTGTATCCTTGTTTTCAGGATGCGGCGGCATGGACTTGGGTTTTACTGGCGGGTTTGAGTTTCTTGGAAAATATTATCCAGAAACGCCGTTTGACATTGTTTGGGCAAACGACATCAACGGCGCGGCTTGCCGCACATATAAAAAGAATATCGGTCAACATATTGTAGAAGGCGATATATGGAAAGCCATGGAGGAAATGCCGACCAATGTAGATATTGTAATTGGCGGGTTTCCATGCCAAGATATTTCTATAAACGGCAAAGGCGCTGGAGTAGACGGAAAACGAAGCGGGCTATATCGCGCCATGGTTGAAGTCGTATCAAAAATCCGCCCAAAAGTTTTTGTAGCTGAAAATGTCAAAGGGCTTCTCATGAAGCATAACGAAAAGTCTTTGAAACAGATTTTGTCTGATTTTCGCGGACTTGGCTATGATGTGAGTTATCATCTTTATAACGCTGCCGATTACGGCGTTCCGCAGACTCGCGAGCGTGTTTTTATCGTAGGCACTCGCCCAGACGTAAAAAAATTTAGCCCTCCCGCGCCTATAGACGATAAACGCATTACTTCGCAAGAGGCTATTGGCGACCTTGAATCGGTTGAGTTAAACCCCGATATCAATCATGTATGGAGTTTAGCAAACAAGAGTTCAGATCAAGGCAACCGCAAATTGAAGGCGGATAGACCTGGTTATACGATCAGGGCGGAATGTCATGGAAATATCCAGTTCCATTATTCGCTTCCGCGCCGAATTTCCATGCGCGAAGCGGCGCGTTTCCAATCGTTTCCAGACACGTTTATCTTCGACGCGAAATTGCGCGAAACTGAGCGGCAAGTCGGAAACGCTGTTCCGCCTGTTTTGGCATGGCACATGGCAAACGCCGTGCTAGACGTATTAACCGACGGCGAACAATGAACGAGGAAGAGTTCGAGCGGGTGTTAGATATTGTTTGCGCAAAACTCACGAACGAAGCAAACAATAAGGTTTTTCAAAAAGCAAATGAATTTGAAAATCGAGTTCGAGAGGCTCTGCAAGAATCTGTAAAAGATGATTCGTCAATTTCCATAGACTTCGCCCCTAATCCCCAGGCTTTTCCCGATATCGCAGTCGGTCAATTTGGAGTCGAAGTCAAATTTACTTTGAACGATACTTGGCGAAGCGTCGCCAATAGCGTGTTGGAAACCAATCGGATCGAATCGGTTGAAAAAGTTTATCTGGTCTTTGGAAAAATGGGCGGCAAACCAGAAGTTCACTGGGGGGATTACGAACAAAGCGTTATTCACGTTCGCACTTCTCATGTTCCCCGTTTTGAAATTGAGCTTTTCGCAAATCGCTCTTTGTTCGATTTGATGGGAATTTCGTATGATGATTTTCGCCGTCTTCCAATGGAAGAAAAAATGCGGCACATCCGCGGGTACGCCCGCTCTCGTTTACATGAAGGCGAAAGATTGTGGTGGCTGGAAGACACGCCCGACTCTGAACACACGCTTCCAATTCAGGCGCGGCTTTACACCAGCCTGCCTGCCGAAGAGAAGAAACGCCTTCGCGCCGAAGCGGCGTTGCTTTGCCCTAGCATAGTTGATTCAAGTCGATCTAGAAACAAATATGACGATGTAGTCCTTTATTTGCTAACATACCATGGGGTTATCAGCCATCAAGCGCGGGACCTTTTTTCCGCTGGTAGCGTGGCAAACCCAGGAAACGACGATGTTGGCGGTCTTTACATTGAGCGCGCGCTCAAACTGATCGAAAAAGAAATGCTCGAAGCCGCGCTCGAAATGGACGACGCTCTATTTGTTGAATATTGGGGAGAATCAGTGAAACCTAAGCAGAGGATACGCCGCTGGCTTGAAAAAGCGGATGCCATTGCAAAAGATTGGACGCCCTCTAAAAGGCTGTTTTTATCGAAATAGTTCTGGATAAAGTTATGACGGATGTTTTCAGCAAGGAAAAACGCTCGCAGGTTATGAGCGCCGTCCATTCCAAAGGCAACAAATCTACAGAGATTGCCTTAATCAGCATATTCAAATCTTATAAAATCTCTGGATGGCGTCGAAACTGCCAGCTTACAGGAAAGCCAGATTTTGTTTTTCCAAAACACAAAATCATCGTATTCGTTGATGGATGTTATTGGCATGGTCATGGCTGTAGAAAACGCAAACCTGGTCATAATGATAAGTATTGGAAAGAGAAAATATCCAAGAACAAAAAGAGAGATAGTTTTGTAACAAAGGAATTGCGAAACGACAGGTGGAAAGTAATTAGAATCTGGGAGTGTGAAATTAGAAAGCATAAATACGCCCGAAAAATAAACAACATTATGTCGCTGCTGTAACAATGTTACTGGCGACATTCTTTATTAGTGTTTTGAACTTTAGAGTTCAAAACACTTTCTCTCCACTCAATCATCACATCTACGGCAACTCATTCCCCGCCGCCAAATAGATCTGATACCACTCCTCGCGCGAAAGAGTAATGCCCGATGCCTGACACGCATCCTTCACCCGCTGCGGATTCGTCGTACCAAGGATCGGCTGCATGCGGGCAGGATGACGCAACAGCCACGCGATCGCAATTGCCGTGTTCGTCACACCTTTGTCCGCCGCGAGTGCGTTGATCGTTTGATTCAGTTCGGGGAATTTGGGGTTATCCAAAAAGACGCCTTCAAAGAATCCATATTGAAAAGGCGACCAGGGTTGAATGATAATTTCCTTCAGTCGGCAGTAATCCAAAATACCACCGTCGCGGTTGATCGAGCGGTCAATTTGCATGTTGACGTTGATCCCCGCATCGATCATCCCTGTATTGGTGATGCTGAGTTGAAGCTGGTTGAAATGGATTTTCTGCTTCACGAATTTTGTCAGCAACTCGATCTGCATCGGGTTCTGATTGCTCACGCCAAAATATTTCACCTTGCCGCTGGTCTCAAGAATCGTGAACGCCTCCGCCACCTCTTCAGGCTCCACCAACGCATCAGGACGATGCAACAGCGCCACGTCGAGATGATCCGTCCGCAATCGTTTCAAACTCCCGTCCACTGCGTTCAAAATATGTCCTTTTGAAAAATCGAAACTGCCTGCGCGAATCCCAACCTTGGTTTGCAGGATCATCTTCTCGCGCAGGCTGGCGTTCATGCCCAGCGCTTCGGAAAATCTCTCTTCGCACTTGCCGCCCGCATACACGTCGGCGTGATCAAAAAAAATTGATGCCCTCATCGAGCGCGGTGTGGATCAGCGTGGAGATTTCTTGATCGGTCATGCCCGCGATCCGCATACAACCGAGCGAGATCTCCGACGCGTTCATATCTGTGTTGGGAACTTTGATGTATTTCATTGCGACATCTGAAATTAAGATCGGGGATTCGACAGCGATGATGACGTTATACCATAGCCGTCAATCATGTGACGTGTTCAACGCGCTTCGGAACTCAGCCGCAAACTGTTTCGCCGTTTCTATCGGCTTTTCGCTCCCCCCGATCGCATTCACACACGCCGAACCGACAATCACGCCATCTGCCATCGCCCCAACCTCTTTGGCTTGCTCGGGCGTGCTTATTCCAAACCCCACACAGACGGGAATATCCGTATGCTTGCGGACGTTTGCAATCAAATCCGACAAACCTTCTGCAATCGCTTTCCTTTCTCCTGTAATTCCAGTCACCGAAACTAAATAAATAAATCCTTTTGCATTGCGGGCGATTCTTTCCATGCGTTCGGGAGGCGTGGTTGGCGCAAGCATTTGAATTAACGGTAGACCTCCATCCTGAGCGGAGCGCAGCGAAGTCGAAGGACGATTTGAATCATCCATCTGCGCTTCGACTGCACTCCTCGTTACACTCGTCGCTCCGCTCAGCGCGGACATGAATTCCTCCGCCTCCTCCATCGGCAAATCAGGGACGATGAACCCGTCCGCGCCTGCCTCCGCCGCATCACGGACGAATTTCTCCAGTCCATACGCCAGCATGGGGTTGTAGTAGCCCATCAGCACCAGCGGAATATCCACTCCGCGTTGACGTAGCTTCCTCACCGCTTCAAGCGACTTTTTGACCGTGATTCCCTTTTCCAAAGCAACTTGCGTGGCATGTTGAATCACAGATCCATCCGCCAGCGGATCGGAGAAGGACAGCCCCACCTCGATCAAGTCCGCGCCGCTGTTTGCTAAGGCTTCGATCACATCAATGGACGTGTCCAAGTCTGGGTAGCCTAACGGGAAGTAAGGCATGAAGATCGGTTTGTTCTTAAATGCGTTTTCGATTCGGTTCATGAATCTTCCTTTATTGCTCTACAAGGAATGAATTCACTTGCTTGAGAATTCCTTGATAGTCAATTTTTTCAAAATCAGTTGTATCTACTTCGATAACCAAACCGCCAATATCAAGAATTTGCGGTTTCTCGTCAGCAAGATATTTATAAAGTTCATCAAGAACATCGTTATCACCATGTCCTGGATGACGATTACCCGTTTTAGCACGCGCTTTGAATCTTTCAAAGAGTATTTCTTTGGTTGAGTGGCAAATAATTTGAACGCTACCTGCGTCAAACTTTTCTTTTAGATCTTGAAATCTTGGCGTAGATATTGGCGGATGAAATGAATTATCCATGATGATTGAATTACCAACACCCAGTTCCGCATCGGCAAAATAAAACATCAAGTCAACGCTCGCCCGCCCAAGCAACTGAGCCCATGGACGGTCTTTCCAACCCAATCTCTCAAATAATATTTCGCGGATGTTATCTTTGCTGACAAGCGGCAATTCGAGTTCTTGCGAAAGCCATTTTGCAAGAGTTGATTTTCCTGATGCTGGTCTGCCTGTGACGATAATAACTTTAGGTTGTTGATTCTTCATTTTCTTAGACGGGTTATTCATCCATCATAAATTTCTTTGCTTACTTGTGGTATCGATACGCTCCTCACTCCGTTCGTCGCTACTCGACCACCGATTTCACCACTAATCTCTAATTCTCTAATTCTCCAATTTCTTTTATCACAGTATTCAAATCCTTATCACCTCTACCCGACAAATTCACCAAGATGATTTCATCCTTCCTCATCGTGGGTGCTCTCTTAATCACCTCCGCCACCGCATGGGACGACTCCAGTGCGGGAATGATTCCCTCCGTGTGGCATAACATCTGAAAAGCATCCAGCGCCTCCGCATCCGTTGCGGATGTGTAAAACGCGCGTTCGGTATCGCGCAACAACGCGTGTTCAGGACCGACTGCCGCGTAATCCAACCCCGCCGAGACGGAATGTGTCTCTGCAATTTGACCATCTTCATCTTGCAACACATACGTCCGCGTGCCGTGAATGACTCCCACGCGTCCCTTCGACGGGTCGCCGAATCTCGCCGCGTGTTTGCCCGACTCAATTCCGCTTCCGCCCGCTTCGACGCCGATCAACTCGACATGTTCATCATCCACGAATCCGCTGAAGACTCCGATCGCGTTCGACCCGCCGCCCACGCACGCGACGACCGTATCAGGCAAACGTCCCACCTCCATTAGTATCTGTTCACGCGCTTCCGTTCCGATCACGGATTGAAACTCTCGCACAATAGTCGGATACGGATGCGGTCCCAGCGCAGAGCCAAGCAAGTAATGTGTGTCGCGCACATTCGTTACCCAATCGCGGATCGCTTCGTTGATGGCGTCCTTCAACGTTTTGGTCCCAGAGTTAACTGGTCGCACTTCCGCGCCCAACAATTTCATGCGAAACACATTCGGCTCCTGCCGCGCAATGTCAACCGAGCCCATGTACACCACACAGTCCAATCCCAACAACGCCGCCGCCGTCGCCGACGCGACTCCATGCTGCCCCGCGCCCGTCTCTGCGACGATGCGCCCCTTCCCCATCCGCTTCACAAGCAGCGCCTGCCCCAACGCGTTGTTGATCTTATGCGCGCCCGTATGCGCCAAATCTTCGCGCTTCAAATAAATTTGCGCGCCGCCTAATTTTTCAGATAATCTTTTTGCATACGTCAATGGCGTGGGTCGTCCCACAAACGATGCCATCAATTTGTTAAATTCTTTTTGAAATTCAACATCCGTTCGTGAAGCAACGAAAGCCTCTTCCAACTCGATCAACGCGGGCATCAATGTTTCGGGGACGAACTGTCCGCCGTAGGGACCAAACTTTGGTGGTAAAAGTGTTGTCATAAGTTCTCTCTTGGAAAGTGGAAAGTTGAAACTCGACTCTTCCACTTTCCACTTTCTATTGGGATTCTGCGACTCTCACAGCTCTTACAAATGCGGACATCTTCTCCGCATCTTTCTCACCTGGGGCTGATTCAACACCCGAAGCCACATCCACGCCCCAGGGTTTGACTCTGCCAACCGCCTCCCCAACATTCTCAGGCGTGAGTCCGCCCGCCAGCAACAGCGGATACTTCTTCGCCAACTCCGCTGCGCCGTTCCAATCGGCAGCGACTCCGCTTCCGCCGTAGATTCCTTTTACAGAAGCGTCCAATAAAAATGCGGGCGACTCGCTTCTTGCATATCCATTTATGTTTTCAGGAATTCCACGAAATGCCTTGAAAGATTTGCCAGCAAGTTGGTTCAGCATCTCGGATGTTTCATCACCGTGAAGTTGAGCCAGGTCAAGCGAACAGGTATCGAGAATATCTTTCACATCTTCAACGGATGAATTGACAAACACACCAACGAGTTTGATGTTTGGATATTCTTTTTTCAAAACAGTGGCAATTTCTGCACAGGCTTGTTTTTCAACAAAGCGCACACTCTTGGGGTAGAAGTTGAATCCTAAATAATCCGCTCCTGCATTAATTGCCGCAAGCGCATCTTTCAATGTTTTGATTCCGCAGATTTTGATTTTGGTCATAAAACGCCATCCCGTCATTGCGAGGAGGAGCGGAGCGACGACGAAGCAATCCCCGTCCCTGTGTTGGAGATTGCTTCGGGGCTATCGCCCCTCGCAATGACGGAGAGCCCAGATAATTCTCTGACCTTTGCGCCAATAGCTTCTGATGTAACTAACGCCTCCCCAACAAGGATTACATCCACCTTGACTTTTGCCAAGCGGTCAACATCATCAGTGGTGAAGATTCCGCTTTCGGCGATGACGGCGATTTCGGGGGGAATCATCGGGCGGAGTTTTTCTGTTGTTTCGAGAGTGACATCAAACGTGGCGAGGTTGCGATTGTTGATTCCAATTAATTTCACATCTTTCAGTTTCAAAGCACGTTCGGTCTCGGTTTCATCATGGACTTCGACTAATGCAGTTAATCCAAGTTCTAAGGCACAAGCATGTAAATCAGCAAAGAGTTTATCGTCGGGCAGGGCGGCGGCGATGAGGAGGATGGCGTCGGCGCCGTTGACTCGTGATTCATAAATTTGTGATTCATCAATGATGAAATCTTTTCTTAAGAGCGGTAATTCGTAATTGGTAAGTCGTAATTGGTAAAGAGTTTCGAGTTTGCCTTGAAAGAATTTTTCATCGGTCAACACTGAAATAGCAGATGCGCCGTTTTGGGTGTAGATGTCTGCTACTTGGAAGAGGTCGATGTGTGGGGCGAGGAGTCCCTTGGAGGGCGAGGCGCGTTTGAGTTCGGCGATCAGGCTGGGGCGGGGAGAGAAGCGGCGGCGCTTTAGTGCGGCGAGAAAATCTCGAGGCTTTGGAGAAGAGTCGACGGCGCGGCGTAAGGCTGAGGCGTCGAGCGCCGCGATCTCCATCTTCTTGTGTTCGATAATTTTTTCAAGAATATTCATTGAGTAAAACTTTGCGAATATTCGATGAGGCTATTAAGTTTCTTGAGCGCGAGACCGCTATCAAGAGAGGTGGCGGCTTCTTGCAAACCCGATTTGAAATCGCCCGTTTCGGCGGCGAGGGCGGCGGCGGCGTTGAGGAGGATCGCGTCGCGGCGCGCGCCTTGCAACCGATTGGAGAGGATCGTTTTCATCATCACAGCCGCTTCATCGGGCGTGCCGCCGCGTAAATCTTGAACGGTGGAGGGAGCGAGGTTGAGGTCGGCGGGATTGAGATCATACGTTGTGACCGCGCCATCTTTGAGATGACTGATCTTGTTGATGCCCGTTGTGTTCAATTCGTCGAGATGATTCGCGCCGTGAATGACCATCGCGGCTTTTGAGCCGAGCGTATTTAAGACTTGCGCCATCGGCTCGGTGAGATTTGGATCGAAGACGCCAGTGAGTTGAATATTTGCGTTGGCGGGATTCGTGAGCGGACCGAGGATGTTGAAGATGGTGCGCTGACCGATCTCTTTGCGCGGACCGATGGCGTGCTTCATGGCGGGATGAAATTTTGCGGCGAACATAAAACCGATGCCGATCTCTTCGATGGCTTTGGCAATTTGTTCGGGAGTTAACTCGAGGCTGATGCCCAATGCGGAGAGCACATCCGCGGAGCCGCAATGAGACGACGCGGCGCGGTTGCCATGCTTGGCGACTTTTCTGCCAGCGCCCGCCAAAACAAACGCGGCGGCTGTGGAGATGTTGAACGTATGCGCGCCGTCGCCGCCCGTGCCGACGATGTCGTAGATGGGTTCGTTCGTATTGAGTTTAACTTTCACCGCATTCGCGCGCATCGCGCGGACTGAGCCAGTAATTTCGTCAATCGTTTCGCCTTTCATGCGCAAGGCGGTGATGTATGAACCGATCTGCGCTTGCGTGGCTTGTCCCGTCATAATGATGTTCATCGCTTCTTCGGCTTCAGCGTCGGTGAGGTCGGCGCGATTAATCGTTTTAGCAATAAAAGGTTTGAGCATTGCGTTTTCTCCTTTTACAGGGACGGGATTCAGATCCAAAAAATTTTTGAGCAGTTGTTTGCCGTGTTCGGTGAGAATCGATTCGGGATGAAACTGCACGCCGTAGGTGTGATGTTCTTTGTGTTTCAAACCCATGATTTCTTCTTCGGGCGTGACGGCGGTCACTTCAAGCTCGGATGGGACGGGATCGTAGACGACGAGCGAGTGATAGCGCATCGCTTCAAACGGCGACGGGATGCCTTTGAACAAGCCTTCACCATTGTGCGTCACTTTGGATGTTTTGCCGTGCATGAGACGGGACGCCCGCTTCACTTCGCCGCCGAAAACTGCTCCCAGCGACTGATGCCCTAAACACACCCCGAGCACGGGAATCTTGCCGTCGAAGTATTTGATGGCGTCTGATGAAATGCCGTCGTCTTTAAGCGGTTCGCCTGGACCTGGCGAGATGACGAGATGCGACGGATTCAGCGCGATGAGTTGATTCATCGTCACTTGATCGTTGCGGAAGACTTTGAGATCCGCGCCGAGTTCGCCGAAGTATTGGACGAGGTTGTAGGTGAAGGAGTCGTAGTTGTCGATTAGAACTAACATAGTTGATTTCCTTATCGAAGTCGAAAGTCAAAGGTCGAAGGTCGGACGACTTTTGACTTGTGACTTTCGACCTTTAGTTGTCGTATTCTCCAAAAATATCCACTTGATCGGCGAACAGATCGAGCGAGTAGGACAAGCCCGTCTTCTCGCGGACGAGTTCCATCGTGGCTTTGGCTTCGGCTTGCATACGGCTTATGCCATGCGCGAGCACGTCGTTGGGGATTAGCGGATGTGACAAGAAGTAGGCGCGCTTCTCGCGGATCGGTTCGAGGAAGTTGTTAATTGCAATCGTGAGCTTTTCTTTGACTTCCACATCGCCGACTTTGCCCTGCCTGTATTTTTCTTTCAAATCATCCACTTCCGCTTTGGAGGGATTGAACGCGTCGTGATAGATGAACACGGGATTGCCTTCGACTGTCCCAGGGTCGGTGGCGCGGAGTCGCTTGGGGTCGGTGTACATGTTCATCACTTTTTGCTTGACCGCCTCCGCATCATCGGAGAGATAAATTGCATTGCCAACAGATTTGCTCATCTTGCTTTGTCCATCCGTGCCGATGAGAAGCGGAACATCGCCGATGATCGAATCAGGCTCGGGGAAGACTTCGCCGTAGAGATTATTGAAGCGACGCGCCATCTCGCGGGCGAGTTCAACATGCGATTGGTTGTCGCGTCCCACTGGGACGACTTGCGCGCGCGGCAATAAAATATCCACTGCTTGCAAGACTGGATAACCGAGCAGACCAAACGGCATCGAGTCCATGTTGGCGTCACGCGCCATGTCTTTGAGGGTGGGCATCCGTTCGAGGCGCGGCACGGTGACGAGCATCTCAAAGAGCAAATTCAACTGATACGTTTCGGGAATCGCCGATTGGACAAAGATGGTGCTCACATCGGGGTCAATGCCTACGGCGAGATAATCCAAGACGGTTTCTTTGATGAAAGTTGGAATCTCTTTGATGTATTCAGGCTCAGGCTTGGTGGTGAGCGTGTGCAAGTCCGCAATGATGAAGAAGGATTCGTATTGATGTTGCAGGCGCACGCGATTTTCCAGCGAGCCGACGTAGTGACCGAGGTGGAGGCGTCCTGTGGGGCGGTCGCCTGTGAGTAATCTAGGCTTGGTTGTCATGGTTTGTTCCTTTCGGGTGGTTGGTGGTTTGTAGTTGGTGGTTGGTAGGAATCGGTTGAAGGCAATACTGCTACCAACTACCAACCGTCCACCGTCAACTGTTCGTCTCTGCCATTTCAATCGCTTTCAACATCGCGGAGGCTTTATTCACCGTCTCTTGAAACTCGGTGGTCGGATTTGAGTCCGCGACGATGCCAGCGCCAGCTTGCACGCTGAAGGTATTGCCGCGTGCGACCATTGTACGCAATGCGAGGCAAGTATCCATGTTGCCGTCGAATCCGAAATAGCCGATCATGCCCGCGTAAATATCCCGCGCATCGGGTTCGAGTTCGGAGATGATCTCCAACGCGCGGACTTTCGGCGCGCCGCTGACTGTCCCAGCGGGGAATGCAGCTCGCACCAAGTCGAAGGCGGTGAGATCGGGTTTCAACTTCCCTTCGACGTGCGAGACGATGTGCATGACGTGCGAATATTTTTCGACGGTGAAAAAATCGGAGACCTTCACCGTGCCATATTCGCAGACACGTCCCAGATCGTTGCGACCCAAGTCCACGAGCATCACATGCTCCGCGCGCTCCTTTGGATCGGCGAGCAGTTCTTGCGCGAGCGCGGCGTCAGCGACAGAGTCGGCTCCACGAGGGCGCGTCCCAGCGATCGGGCGGAGTGAAGCGGTTCGTCCCTCCAAACGCACAAACATCTCAGGCGACGATCCGACAATGAAGAGCGGCTCATCGTCCACGAGTCCGAAATCGAAAAAGAACATGTACGGCGACGGATTCAAACGGCGCACGGCGCGATAGACATCGAACGGCTCGACATTGCTCTCGCGCGTGAAGCGTTGTGAAAGCACGCCCTGAAAAATATCGCCCGCCAAAATATATTCCTTCGCATCGCGCACCATATCTTCAAAACGTCCCTGCGTCATGTTTGAAGTTGTTTTGGATTTTTTGATCTCGCGTTGTTGCGTTGCGGGGAGCGGCTGATGGATGCGCGATTCAATTTCATCGAGTTTGCGATTCGCAGAGTCAACATCGCCATCGAGGACATTTGCAATCAGCGACAGACTTCGCCGCGCATGATCGAACGCAATGATGGTATCGGCGAGGAGGAAGATACCGTCTGGGATGTGGTCTCGATACGCCCCGACTTGCACGGGGCTACTCGACCAGCGGTTCATTCTGGACTTTAGAACTGGTTCAAAAAAACGAACCGACTCGTATCCCAAATATCCCACCAGCCCGCCGATGAAACGCGGCACGCCCGCTTGCGCCTTGAAAGTAAACTTGTTCATTTCCTCTTGCAGAAAAAATGTCGGGTCGCCATCGTAGTGGACGGTTTGAGTTTCATCGTCCTTGATAACCTCAATTTGATTATCGCGGATGATATATTGCGCCTTGGGTTTGACGCCGATGAACGAATACCGCGCGATCCGCTCCCCGCCTTCAACGGACTCAAGCAAAAACGATGCTCCGTCTCCGCGCAATTTCATGTAGACGCTAATGGGGGTTTCCAGATCAGCCGAAATCTCACGAATAATTGTTTGAGTAGTTGTTGCCTCAAGTAACATAATTTCTCCTTTTATTTTATGTCACTCTGAGGGAGCGTTCGTTGCGACCGAAGAGTCTCGCTCGTCGTGACGGAGATTCTTCGTCGCCGCTAAAGCGGCTCCTCAGAATGACATACCATTGATTAAATTAAAAGCCCCTCCTGTCCAATTGGGACGAGAGGGGAGTCTCGTGGTGCCACCCAAGTTAACGCCTACTGCTTTAACAAAAAATTCCCTGTGTGATACAGAGAATTCAAGCCAGCGTCACTCTTGTAGTTTGCTAGTTGGATAGTTTGGTAGTTCTATAGTCGCTATCCTTCTAAGAAACTCTGCGGGGTAACGGGTGCAGTTCCCGTTTCTGGTACTCGCCCAAAGGGCTTTCACTTCACAACTCGGAGGTCCATTCCGCTTCTGCGCTTTTGCCTTGCTTTCAGAACTTCTGCTCGGCTCTCTGGAAATCGCTTTGAAACGTACTCGTCCTCGTCAGCGTTTTTAATTATGTTGGGCGGGATTGTATGACGGAGGGAGGAGGATGTCAAGAGGAGAATCAAATTTTCAAACTGCGCTTAACGGCAAACCTATATTTAGAATATTGCTTGGTTACCCTCAGAGTCAAGCCTTCAAGTTCCTTAGCATATTCATCATACTTGGACATTTTTTCTGGGCTTGGATCATCTGCATAATCTGGATTCCAATCGGGTTTCAAGTATTGGTTTTTGTTATTTGGGTTTTGTTCTTTTATCGTAAAGAAATTAAAACCAATAAAATCCGTGAGTTGATTTAGGTCAATTAGTAGTTTTTGATTCTCGCTGGCTATTCTCCTGTCAAGGTATTGATTTCCTGCCTGCTCAAAATACGTGCACCACCCTGTTAATTTGTAAAAGTGGTCATCTCCTATTGAATGATTACTGAGTAAATGAAAATTTGCTGTATCAGACAAATTCTGTTCATTGAGTATTTCATCACTTTGCTTGAAAATATTAATATCATGCTCGTTGGTTTGTTTTTGTTGTTCAAAGCGTCGGTTTAGTAGAGCTCCCAGAATCCCGCCTACACCAAGCGCAGCCAGCAATGAGATGATAGTTTCAATTGGCATTAATATCTCCCGTCAAACTTTGTGATGAGAAATGGAGTATACAACAAAACGGGCGCGTCACTGGGCAAGCAAACAGCCATCACATCCCAAACAGATTTGGGCAAAAGACCTGACAGGTCTTACTTAAACTGGCTGTAACGGCTGAAATGGTTCCGACGGAAATTCCACCCGAATCGAATCATTCGGAAACACATCGCCGCCCACCAGCACAATTCCCATCACCCCCGCCTTGCGGATGAGGTTACCTTCCGCATCATGGTCGAGGCATGCCTTGAGCAATCCCTGCTGAAAATCGTCCAATTGATAGCACGGGTTGCGCAGACCTGTGATCTCGACCACCGCCTCCTTCCCCAAATGCAGGCGCGTTCCTGTGGGCAGACCGAGCAAGTCCACGCCGCGGGTGGTGAGGTTCTCCCCCATCTGCCCAGCCGAGACGTTGAATCCCTGCGCGCGGAGTTCATCGTGCAACTCCGCATGGATCAAATGCACCTGCCGCAGATTCGGCTGGGTTGGGTCGCGTTTGACGCGGGAACGATGCTTGACCGTGACACCTGAGTGCGCGTCCCCTTCCACGCCCACGCCAGCGAGCAGGCGGATACTTTTTTGAGTTGATTTGCTGAATGTATGTCCCGAACTGAGGCTGACGGCGGTGATGATCGATTCCATGTCGGGCAGTATACAGCAAAACAATCACATGGCTTGGAAAGCCGCGGGGCTAAAGCCGCCTGCTCAGTGCAATAAAGTCCTTCGGACTGACACAACAGAGTCCGCTTTGAGCGGACTTCCACGAACTGAGGCAGGGATTTATCCCGCCGAAACAAAGGCTGTCCCTTTACTTCCCCCACTCGGCATGACGGAGTTGCAATAAATCCTCCGATTTGATCATCGTCAACAGATCGGGACGCGACTGGCGCGAATAGACTTTGTACAGCGCGTCTTTCGGCGATGAGACTTTCGCGTCGAAGTTTACGAGTTTTTCGACGAGGGCGATCAGCTCGACGCGGTCTACGAGGCGGAAGGATTGAGTCAACTCGAAGGCGATGAGATCCGCTTTTCCGTCGTAGAGCCAGCCCTTGTCCTCGGCGCGGACGCCGTGGAGTTCGATCCAGATCTGTTCATCTTGAGTCCCGCTGTCTCTGCGAGAGAGGCGCTTTATACTTTTCACGTCCACCTTGTGAGACTTCCCATCCCGTTCGATGACATAATCAAAATGCTCGTCAATATTTCCCTTTTCAGAGGAAGCCGTCACTTTGAATCCATGCTTAACGGCAAGCCGCGCGAAGGAATCCTCCGCGCGGCGACCGAGTTCCAGCGAATCTTTTTTGTCGTAACGATTTCTGGAATTTTTTGTGAACATGAATCTGATTATAGTGCTTAAATACTTAGCCACAGAGAACACGGAGTTCACAGAGATTTTTAAAAGATCTTCTCAGCGTTCTCTGTGGCTAATTGCTCTTACTTCTCACCCAACATACTCGCACCACCCCTCATACTTCGCCACCTTCCCGCGGATCGCATCGTGATACACATTTTGAATCTCGCGCGTGACTTTGCCCGATGTCCCGTCGCCAATTTTTCTAAAATCAATCTCGCACAGACCGATCACCTCCGCCGCGGTGCCGCAGACGAAGACTTCGTCCGCGTTGTAGAGTTGGTCGCGCGAGATGGCGGCTTCGACAACTTCGTAGCCGAGGTCGTTGGCGATCGTGTAGATCGAATGGCGTGTGATGCCTTCCAACACAGGCGCGGTGGACGGCGTGAAAATTTTTCCCTTGCGCGCCAAAAACAGATTCTCGCCCGTGCACTCCGCCACATACCCCTGCGGGTCGAGCATGATCGCCTCTTCAAAACCGAGCCGCACCGATTCGGTCTTCGCTAAAATGCTGTTCACATAATTGCCCGCGATCTTCGCCTTGGTCATGGAGACATTCGGATGATGCCGCGTGTACGACGAAATGTTCGCGCGGATTCCTTTCGCCAGCGATTCCTCGCCGAGATAATTCGCCCATTGCCACACCGCGATCATCAACGCGGGTTTGCCCGCGTCAATATTTAAATTCCACGCGCCGCCCGAAAGATACAACAACGGGCGGATATAACATTCATCGAAACCGTTCGCGCGCACGGTTTCTTTCGCGCCGTTCACCACATCGTCCACCGTGTATGGCAAATTGCGAAAGCCCATGATCTCTGCCGACTCAAGCAAACGTTCCGCGTGTTCGCGCAGACGGAACACCGCGGGTCCCTTGTCTGTTTTATACGCGCGGATTCCCTCGAACACCGCCGCGCCGTAGTGCATCGCGGGCGTCAGCATATGCACGGTGGCTATTTCATACTCCACCAATTTTCCATCCGACCAAATAAATTTCGATTCCATGCCCATTGCTCGATCTCCTTTTTTATTTTCGTAGGGGCACAGCGGAACGATCCCGAGTTGTTGTTAAACACTAACTCGCTGTGCCCCTACATGATTATAAATTTTTTAAAATCTCATCCGTCATCTCACAAGTCGTCAACGCGCCGCCGAGGTCAACCGTCCGCGCGCCATCAGCGATCGTTTGATAAACGGCATTTTCAATTAACTGCGCTTCATCTTCCAACTTGAACGAGTGACGCAACATCAGCGCCGCAGAAAGTATTGTACCAACTGGATTTGCGATTCCCCTCCCCGCGATGTCTGGAGCGGATCCGTGGATCGGCTCGTACAAACCGATTCTCGCTTCTTTCTCAGGGACAGCTGACTCGCCCAAACTAGCCGACGGCAACATCCCCATCGAACCCGCCAACACCGACGCCTCATCCGTGAGAATATCGCCGAACATGTTCTCAGTCACGATCACATCGAACGACGCTGGGGACGTGATCAACTTCATCGAAGCGGTATCTACAAGCGTGTGCTCAAGCTGAATGCCTGGATTCGCCGTCCCCACGTTTGAAGCGATCTGCCTCCACAGTCGAGATGATTCCAACACGTTCGCCTTATCCACCGATGTGACTTTTTTCTTGCGTCCTTTTGCCAGATCAAATGCCAAATCCATAATGCGTTTGATCTCGTAATCAAAATATTCGAGCGTGTCAACGGCGTATTGTTTGCCGTCGCGCATCTCGCGCATTTTGGGTTGACCAAAATACAACCCGCCAGTTAATTCACGGATAACAAGAATATCAACGTCTTTGAGTTTTTCAGGTTTCAGCGGCGACGAATCGATCAACGCGGGATGCACTTTCACGGGGCGAAGATTCGCAAACACGCCCAGCCCCTTGCGAAGCGCGAGCAATCCACGTTCGGGGCGATCTTTCGCGTTCGGGTCATCCCATTTCGGTCCGCCCACCGCGCCGAGTAAAACCGCATCCGATGATTTACAATCGGCTAGGGCTTCATCGGTCAATGAGGTTCCATATTTATCAATCGAGCAACCGCCCATCAACCGTTCTTGAAAACAGAAGGTGTGGTTATATTTTTTCGCAACGACATCCAACACGCGAGTTGCTTCATGCACAACCTCAGGTCCAATGCCGTCGCCAGGGAGGAGGGTGATTTTGAAATTCAAGATAGTTCTCCAGTGGTTTTTACGCAGTACGAAATACGTAATAATGACTGCGTACTGCGTATTTCGTAAAACGCCTAATGGGCGACCATCAACCCATACTCCATCGAATCCGCCAGCGCTCGCCAACTCGCTTCGATGATATTTGTGCTTGCTCCAACAGTGCTCCAGCGTGAAGTGGAGTTGCGCGTGTCTATCAACACGCGCGTAATCGCTTCCGTTCCGTGATCCGAATCCAAAATGCGGACTTTGTAATCGGATAAATGAAATTTATTGATTTGTGGATAGTGCGAAGCCAGCGCTTTGCGCAAGGCCAAATCCAAAGCATTGACGGGACCGTTGCCTTCGGCGGCAGTGTGAAATAACTCGCCTTGCACTTTCACTTTCACCGTCGCTTCGGCAAACGTGCCGCGCCCGTCTCGATGTTCGACATTGACGAAGAAATCCACCAACTCGAAGGGCGGCTTGTATCCAAATTCCTGCCGCTTCAACATCATGGCAACCGACGCTTCGGCGGCTTCAAATGAAAATCCGCGCGACTCCAATTCTTTGATTTCGTTCAACACAGGCAGAACTTCCGCGCCTTCCACTTCCACGCCGTGTTCTTCGGCTTTGCTGAGCAAATTTCCGCGACCCGACAGATCCGAAACCACCACGCGCATTTTGTTGCCCACGAGTTCAGGCTCCACATGTTGATACGATTGCGCGTTGCGTCTCATCGCCGCCACGTGCACGCCGCCCTTGTGCGCGAACGCGGATTTCCCAACAAACGGCAAATGCTCATCGGGCGTAAGGTTTGCCACCTCCGCCACGAAATGAGACAGGTCATATAACTTGCTGATGTTCCCCTTTGGCAAACACGGATAGCCCATCTTCAACTCAAGGTCAGCCATGATGGAAACGAGATTGGCATTGCCGCATCGTTCGCCCACGCCGTTGATCGTTCCCTGCACTTGAATCGCGCCTTCGCGGATCGCAACCAACGAATTGACGACGGCACATTCAGAATCGTTGTGCGTGTGAATCCCAAACGGATGAGAAACCGCTTCTTTCACCACGCCGATAATTGATTCGACCTCCCAGGGCATTGTGCCGCCGTTCGTATCGCACAACACCACAGTCTCCGCGCCGCCGCGGATGGCGGCTTTCAGCGTCTCGAGCGCGTACGCCGAATCGAGTTTATAGCCGTCGAAGAAATGTTCAGCATCGTAGATGACTCGTTTGCCGTTGGCTTTGAGATACGTGACCGATTGTTCGATGATCCGCAGATTATCTTCATTGGTCGTCAGCAAAACTTCTTTCACGTGCAAAGTGGACGATTTGCCGAAGATCGTGCAGACAGGCGTTTGCGAATCCAGCAGGGCTTTGATGTTGGCGTCGTCTTCGGGTCCGCCTTTGACGCGGCACGTCGAACCGAACGCCGCGATAAGCGAATTCTTCCATTGCATATCGCGCGCGCGCTCGAAGAACTCCACATCTTTCGGGTTTGAGCCAGGCCAGCCGCCTTCGATGAAAGCGACTCCGAGTTCGTCAAGTTTTTGCGCGATGCGAATTTTGTCATTGCCTGAAAGCGTGAAGCCTTCAGATTGGGTTCCATCGCGGAGGGTGGTGTCGTAGATTTGAATTTGCATAATAGTTATTAGAGAATAGAGAGTAGAGAGTAGTAAGCGACAATCACTAATTATCTAATCTCTAATCATCTATTCTCGTACTCCGCAATCTCTTTATCAAATCCCAAGATGTATCCCAACTCATCCACCCCATTGAGCAGGCACGTTTTGCTGAACGAGTCAATTGGGAAGGCGAACGAGCCTCCAGGGTAGGAAACGGTTTGGGTGGCGAGATCAACTGTCAGGTCGGCGCGAGGCGCTTCTTCAAACAGGTCGAAGAGCATCTTGTGAGTCGCTTCATCCACAACGATGGGAATTAATCCGTTCTTCAAAGCGTTGTTGCGGAAAATATCCGCAAAGGATGTGGAGATGACCGCGCGGAAGCCGTAACTGGTGAGCGCCCACGGAGCGTGCTCGCGGCTGGAGCCACAGCCGAAGTTATCGCCTGCCAATAAAATTTGCGCACCCTGCGACTCGGGCTTGTTGATGATGAAATCCTGTTTAGGAGATTTATCGTCGTTGTAGCGCCAGTGATAAAACAGGACATCCGCTAATCCGTTTTTATCCGTTACCTTGAGAAATTGCGCGGGGATGATCTGGTCTGTGTCAATGTCGTTGACAGGCAGGGCGATCATGCGGGAGGTGAGGTTTGTGAATTGAGCCATTTTGATTTCCGATTTTTGATTTACGATTTTAGATTTGGTTTTCGTCCGCCAAAGACAGCGAGTTCATAGATTCGGAAGTAGCAATCTACTTCTTCGTAACCGATCTCGCGCAGCCAATCACATTGCGCGTTTACAGATAAAAGAATATTCGCGTCTTTATCTGGGCGGTTCATGAAGATGTCCGAAATTTCCTGGCGGGTCTTTGTTCCGCCGCTTGCCTTCTCAATAGAATAACGCCCATCAATAACATGCCGATTGAACAAATCAACTGCCAATTGCGATTCTGCCGCGATATGCTCAATATTGACAAACCATCCATCAGGTTTTAGCAAGGAAAAAATTTCTTCATAGATCTGCCGCTTGCGCGAATCTGGCTGGTGATGGATGGAATAGCCCGACACCACCGCATCAAACGGACCCTTCGAGTCGATTCGGTTCACCCAAGCCTGATCGCCATAATCGAGATTCTCAAACGCGAGTTGATCCGCATACTCTTTGAGTCCTTCGCGCGCCAGTTCGAGCATGGATTCGGAAAAATCAACGAAGACTCCACGAGCGGACGGGTATTCGCCGAGGATCGCCGCGCCAAGGATTCCATCGCCGCAACCCAAATCAAGAAAGCGCTGGATGGGTTGTTTCCGCGTTTTGAGAATGGACATCATCACGCTGATTTGTTCCTGCGCCAACGGGATGGCGGCACGGTAAGACAGAAAACGGTTGACGATGGCGGGTAACTTCCAAATTTCGTCTGTGACCATGTCAACTCAACATTGCTCTTGGATCTGCGACCACACCATGGATCGCCGTCGCCGCCGCAGTTAGTGGACTCGCCAAAAACGTCCGTCCACCTTTTCCTTGACGACCTTCAAAGTTGCGGTTGCTTGTTGACACCGCATATTGACCAGATTTCAGTTCATCGCCGTTCATTGCGATACACATCGAGCATCCCGCCTCGCGCCATTCCGCGCCAGATTCTTTGAAGACTTTATCCAAACCTTCCTGCTCGGCTTGCTTCTTCACATCCTGCGAACCAGGGACGACCATGACGCGCGTGCTTCCTGAAACTTTTTTGCCTTTGAGAAACGCCGCCGCGAGACGTAGATCTGAAATGCGCGAGTTGGTGCATGAGCCGATGAAGACCACATCCACTTTTTGCCCGAGCAGGGACTGACCAGGCTGGAGTCCCATGTAATTCATGGCTTTCTCGAACGCGGCTTTTTGCGAAGGCTCAGGGAACGAATCGGTGGTTGGGATGCGGTCGGTGATTCTCATCCCCATGCCAGGATTCGTCCCATAGGTGATCATCGGTTCAAGTTCGGAGGCGTTGAGCGTGATGGATTTGTCATAGACCGCGCCTTCATCGCTTGGGAGCGTTCGCCATTTTGCAACAGCCTTATCCCATGCTTCGCCTTTGGGTGCGAACTCGCGCCCTTTGAGATATTCAAAAGTCGTTTCATCGGGAGCGATCATGCCCGCGCGCGCGCCGCCTTCAATGGACATGTTGCAAATCGTCATGCGCTGTTCCATGGATAATCCGCGAATCGCTTCGCCTGTGTATTCAAAGACGTGACCCGTCCCCTCGCCGACTCCGATTTTGGCGATGAGCGCAAGGATGATATCTTTGGCGGAAACGCCGTTTGGCAATTTCCCATCCACGCGAACTTCATAGGTCTTCGGTTTCTTTTGAAGCAAACATTGTGTCGCTAAAACATGTTCCACTTCGCTTGTGCCGATTCCAAATGCCAACGCGCCGAACGCGCCATGCGTGGCGGTGTGACTATCGCCGCAGACGATGGTCATGCCTGGTTGCGTGCGACCAAGTTCAGGTCCGATGACGTGAACGATGCCGCGATGCGGACTCGTCATGCCGTGCAGTTCAATTCCAAACTCCGAAGCGTTCGTTTCCATCTGTTTGATCTGCGCCGCCGCCATAGCGTCCGCGATGGGAACTTCAATTGGCGTGGTCGGAATCGAATGATCCATCGTCGCCAGAGTCTTCTCAGGTCGGCGGACTTTCAACCCGCGCTGGCGGAGTCCTGTAAAGGCTTGAGGAGATGTCACTTCGTGAACCAGATGCAGGTCAATGTAAAGAACCGCAGGCGCGTTCTCCTGTTCAGTCACAACGTGCGAATCCCAGATTTTTTGAAAAAGTGTTTTCGGCATAAGTTTCCTTTGAAAGCAGTAAACAAGTAAACATGTAAACAAGTACACAGGTGTAACACGTATCCTGTACCTTGTATCCGTGTTTACCTGTTTCCGTGTGTACGTGTTTACGTTATCCCAACATCACCCCAAAGTCATTCACAACTCTCTCGTGCGATTCCGTCTGCGAAATGATGAGTTTATTGACCGCATTGATATACGCCTTCGCGCTGGCGACGATGATGTCGGTGTCCGCGCCGTGACCGCCATACACGCGCGGATAGTGCGTTTCGCTTTGCGCGTCCATGGAGGTGTGACCGTTCCCACCCTGAATGCGGACAGTCACCCCGCCAAGCGCGTCTACGCCTTCGGTGATGGCGTGGACGTTGAACTCAAGCAGTTCGCACGGCACATTGACGATCGCGTTGATGGCTTTGTACACTGCATCCACTGGACCCGTGCCGACAGACGCGTGTGTGTGAATCGTTCCATCGGGTCCGCGCAGGCGAACCGTCGCGGTCGGCATCCCCATCGTCCCGCAGGTGACTTGCATATCGTTGAGCAGATACACATCGCGCGGACGATAAAACTCGTCGGCGATGATCGCTTCCAAATCCGCGTCCACGATCACTTTCTTGCGGTCTGCCAATTCTTTGAAACGCGCAAAGGCTTTATCGAGTTCAACTTCATCGAGCGAGTGACCCAACTCCGCCAAGCGCGCGCGCAGCGCGTGACGACCCGAATGTTTTCCCAACACCAATTTGGTCTGATTCACGCCCACGTCTTCGGGTCGCATGATCTCGTATGTTGTTTGATGTTTCAACATCCCGTCTTGATGAATGCCCGCTTCATGCGCGAACGCATTCGCGCCGACAATCGCTTTATTCGGTTGCACAACGATGCCCGTGTAATTGCTCACCAATTTACTGACGCGCGAAATTTGTTGCGTGTTGATTCCCGTTTCCAAATCAAAGATAGGATGACGAGTCTTCAACGCCATCACCACTTCTTCCAACGACGTGTTGCCCGCGCGTTCGCCGATCCCGTTCATCGTCACTTCGGCTTGCCTCGCCCCCGCGCGAATCCCTGCCAGCGTGTTCGCGGTCGCCAACCCCAGATCGTCATGGCAATGCACAGAAATTGTTATGCCGTCATGCATCCCTGGCGTGTGCTTGATGATGCCGTCGATCAACGCAAAAAATTCGTCGGGCGTTGTATACCCGACCGTGTCGGGAATGTTCAACGTCGTCGCGCCCGATTTGATCGCCTCGCCCAACACCACATATAAAAATTCTGGGTCCGAGCGCCCCGCGTCTTCAGGCGAAAACTCAACGTCGTCGCACAAACTTTTTGCATACGCCACCATTTCAGAAACGCGCGCCACAACCTCTTCGGGATCCATCTTCAATTTGTGTTTCATGTGGATCGGCGACGTCGCCAAAAACGTATGGATGCGCGGGCGTTGTGCGGACTGCACCGCCTCCCACGCCTTATCAATATCGGATTTATTCGCCCGCGCCAATCCTGCGATGATGGGGACTCGCGCTTCATTCGACGGGCTAGCTGGGTTGCCCACCTCAGCCGCTATCTGGCGGACAGCTTCCAAGTCGTCGGGCGACGCGGCGGGGAATCCCGCTTCGATGATATCCACGCCCATCATCGCCAGCGACCGCGCCACCTCCAACTTTTCAGCCGATGTCATCGTCGCCCCTGGAGATTGCTCTCCATCGCGGAGTGTGGTGTCGAAAATCCTAACGTAGTTATTGTTTGTCATGATGTCTTCCTTTCAATGAAGAGACTGGAGACTAGAGACTAATCTCCAGTCTCTAATCTCTAGTCTCTCTTTCCCCAATTCTCTGGTCTCAACGACCTCACCGCCGCGCCCGTCTGCCACATTTCCGAATCGCGGATCGCGGCGAGTTCTTTATCCAACTTCTCGCGGTAATCGGGCTTGCTGTTCGCCTCCAACGTGATCCGCGCCTCATCACCCGAGGTAACGCTCTTGTATAAATCGCTGAACACAGGCGCAACGGCATCGCGGAATTTATTCTTCCAATCCAACGCGCCACGCTGGGCGGTGGTGGAGCAGTTGGCGTACATCCAGTCCATGCCGTTTTGCCCAACCAAACGGATCAACGACTGGGTCAACTCTTCCACCGTCTCATTGAACGCCTCGGAGGGAGAATGTCCATTCTTGCGGAGTTCGTTGTATTGCGCCTCCATCACGCCCGCGAGAGCGCCCATCAACACGCCGCGCTCGCCCGTGAGATCGCTGTACACTTCGTTTTGAAACGTCGTCGGGAATAAATATCCTGCGCCGATGGCAATTCCTAAAGCGATCGTCCGCTCTTTGGCTTTGCCCGTCGCATCTTGATGGACTGCAAAACTTGCGTTGATCCCCGAACCGTCGAGGAAGTTCGTCCGCACACTGCGACCCGACCCCTTCGGCGCGACCAACGCCACGTCCACATGCGGCGGAGGGATGACTCCCGTGTCATCTTTGAACGTGACCGAAAATCCATGCGAGAAATACAACATGTCGCCCTCATTCAAGTTCTCGACGATCTTCGACCACTGCGAGCGCTGACCCGCATCCGATAACAAATACTGAACGACAGTTCCTTTCTCCGCCGCTTCTTCAACAGAAAAAAGAGTCTCGCCTGGCACCCAGCCGTCTGCCATAGCCTTGTCCCAATTCTTCGTCCCCTCGCGCTGACCGACGATGACCTTGATGCCGTTGTCGCGCATGTTCATCGCCTGCGCGGGTCCTTGCACGCCATACCCAAGCACCGCCACCACTTCATCCTTCAACACCTCCCGCGCCTTCTCAAGCGAAAACTCATCGCGCGTAACAACTTCTTCTTCCACACCGCCAAAATTTATCTTTGCCATTGTTATGTATTCTCCTATTTTTATTATCTCGGTGGTCGAGTAGTCCTCCCGAAGGACATCGGGACGATGTGAGCGAAACGGAGCGGAGACGAAGGACGTATCGAGACCACAAGTCCGCATACAAACTTTTGTAACAAGAGTTGTTCTACGGCGTAGTGGTCTCGATACGCTCGCAAAAACCGCTCGCTACTCGACCACCGAATTACTATTTACCAATTACCAATTACACAACTTGTAACTTGCAACATGCAACCATACTCACGGCGCCATCTCCGCCAATTCCATCACGCGCTCAACCTTGTTGCTATTCATCCCTGGCATACGCCGCACGCCGTCGTTGACTCCACGCGTCATCGAGACTTGTCCCGTGCGCACCATTTCGACGATGCCGATCGGGCGCAGTAATTCGATCAAGCCTTCGATCTTGTCTTCCGTGCCAGTGATCTCGACCACGACCGAATCAGCCGCCACGTCCACGATGCGGGCGCGGAAAATTTCAGCCAGCCCGTTCACTTCCGCGCGGCGGTCGGGAGCGGCTCGCACTTTGATCAGCGCCAAATCGCGGGTCACGGTAGATTGAAGCGTCACATCCTGCACATCGATCACATTCACCAATTTATACAAATTGGCTTCGATGCGATGCGCGTCAATATCCCCGTTCGGACATTCAACCACGATGGTCATACGCGTAACGTCGGGTTTCTCCGTCGTCCCAGCGTTGATCGACTCGATATTGAAATTTCGCCGTCGAAACAACGACGCGATCCGATTCAAGACGCCTGGCTTGTTTTCCATCAAAACTAAAAATGTGTAGTTCATGATTCTCAATTCTCCAATTCTCTCAATTACCAATTACTAATTACTAATCATTCGTAAATCGTAATTGGTAATTAGTAATTACGCCTTCACAGGTCTCAATATCATCTCATCCAACGCCGCGCCAGCGGGGACCATCGGATAGACCGCTTCCTCTTGCTCGACTCGGAACTCAAGCACCACTGGACCTTGAGTCTTCCTCGCCCAGTCAATCGCTTCGTCCACTTCCTCAGGCTTGGTCACCCGCTTCGCAGGGACTCCGTGCGCCTCCGCCAGTTTGACAAAATCGGGCGTGAGCATGTTCACCGCCGAGTAACGCTTGTCGAAGAAAAATTCCTGCCACTGACGCACCATGCCCAAGTATTGATTGTTCATGATCGCCACTTTGACGTTCGCGCCTTCCTGCACGGCGGTCGTCAACTCTGCGGCGGTCATTTGGAATCCGCCGTCGCCCGCGATCGCCCAAATTTCCTGATCCTTCGCCGCGAACCACGCGCCAATGGCTGAAGGGAGACCAAAGCCCATCGTCCCCGCGCCGCCCGAAGTCAGCCAGCGATTCGGTTTATCCAGAAAATAATATTGCGCCGCCCACATCTGATGTTGACCGACATCCGTTGAAACGATTGCGTTTCCATCGGTGGCTTTCCAAATATCGGCGATCATGTGCGCCACGTGTAATTTTCCGTCGTCTTCCCAATTCATAATGCTTCTTGCGTCGGCTTCGGCTTTCCATTGATTGATTTCTTTTTTCCATTCGTCATGGTCGTATTCATCAACAAGCGGAATTAGATCTGTGAGCACATTTTTCAGATCGCCGACCAACGGCACGTCCACAAAAACGTTTTTGTGAATTTCAGACGGGTCAATCTCGATATGAATTTTTTTCGCGCGCGGCGCGTACGTTTTCAACGTGCCAGTCACGCGGTCGTCGAAGCGCATCCCGAAGGCGAGGATCAAATCGGAATTTTGAATCGCAAAATTCGTGTGCGCTTCGCCGTGCATTCCCATCATTCCCAAACTTAACTCGTGCGAAGCGGGGAACGCGCCCAAGCCCAGCAACGTGCTCGCCACTGGAGTTTGAGTCTTCACCGCGAATTGCATCAACTCCTCTTCGGCTTTCGACATCAACACGCCATGCCCGCACAAAATGATCGGCTTCTTCGCCCGCTCGATCAAGTCCACGGCTTGGTCTAACAAATTTTTCGGCGAACGCATCACGGGTTGATAACCAGGCAGTTTCACTTCTTCAGGGAAAACAAATTCGCACGACTCAACTTGCGCGTTCTTGCAAATATCAATCAACACGGGACCTGGTCGCCCACTGCGAGCGATGTAAAACGCCTCGCGGATCGTTTCCGCAATTTCGTCGGCGCGAGTGACCAAATAATTATGTTTTGTGATCGGCAACGTGATTCCAGTCACATCCGTTTCTTGAAACGCGTCGCCGCCGATCAAATGCGCCGCCACTTGACCCGTGATGAAAACCGTCGGCACCGAATCCATCATCGCGGTACAAATGCCCGTCACAAGATTCGTCGCGCCAGGACCCGATGTCGCCATCGCCACGCCAACTTTCCCCGACGCGCGAGCGTATCCATCCGCCATGTGAGCCGCGCCTTGTTCATGCCGCACCAACACATGATGCACGGGGTAATTCAACATCGCGTCATAGATCGGCATGTTCGCGCCGCCAGGGTAGCCGAACACAACCTCCACGCCTTCGCGGGTCAAACATTCCCAAACAATCTCTGCGCCTTTTAGTTTCATTCTCTCTCCTTTTCATATGTCGTTGCGAGGAGGGCTTTAGCCCGACGAAGCAATCTCCTCATCGAATTGGAGATTGCTTCGGGCAAAGAGCAAGTGCGCCCTCGCAACGACATCAGCTCGACAACACCGCGCCCGTATCCGCGCTGGTGACAAAATGCGAATATCGCTTCAACCACTTCGACGTTGTTTTGGATTTGAACTCTGGCAACGCCTCCAGCCGACTCTCAATCTCCGCTTCGTTCAATCGGACGTTCAAACTGCGCGCCGCCAAATCAATTTCGATCAAATCCCCAGCCTTCAACGCCGCTATCGGACCTCCCGCAGCCGCTTCTGGCGACACGTGACCGATGCACGCGCCGCGCGTCCCGCCGCTGAATCGCCCGTCGGTGATCAACGCGACCTTGTCGCCGAGTCCCTGCCCCATGATCGCGGACGTGGGCGACAACATCTCTTGCATCCCAGGTCCGCCTTTGGGACCTTCGTATCGCACGACGACACAATCCCCCGCTTTGACCTTTCCAGCAAGGATTCCCGCCATCGCTTCTTCCTGCGATTCAAAGATGACAGCGGGTCCTTCAAACTTCATCATCGCCTCGCTCACCCCGCCGACTTTTACCACCGCGCCCTTCGGAGCGAGATTGCCGAACAGAATCGCCAAGCCTCCGCGTTTGGAATGGGCGTTGTCATACCTGCGGATCACTTCTTCATCCTGAATATCTTTTCCTTGAATCGATTCGCCCAAGGTTTTTCCTGTCACCGTGATTCTGTCGAAATGCAACATACCCGTCCCCCATTGGATTTCGTTCAATATCGCAGGGATTCCTCCCGCGCGATGGACATCTTCCATGTGCCACTTTCCCGCTGGACTCACCTTGCAAATGTGCGGAACTTTATCTGCCACCGCGTTGATTCGCTCCAACGGATAGTCCACGCCCGCTTCGTTCGCCAGCGCTAACGTGTGTAGCACCGTGTTCGATGAACCGCCCATCGCCATGTCCAATGCGAACGCATCGTCAATCGCTTCGGGTGTGACGATGTCTCGCGGCTTGATGTCGCGCTCGATCAACGTCATCACTTGCGCGGCGGCTTGTCTGGCTAATGCCTCTCGTTCAGGTGTCTTCGCCAAAGCGGAGCCGTTGTACGGCAACGCCAAGCCCAACGCTTCCATGAGACAGTTCATCGAATTGGCAGTGAACATCCCCGAACACGATCCGCACGACGGACATGCAAATTTTTCCAAAATGGACAATCGCTTCTCGTCAATCTTCCCCGCTGAAAATGCCCCCACGCCTTCAAACACTGAAATTAGATCTATCGTCTCGCCTTCGGGGGTCATCCCCGCCTTCATTGCCCCGCCCGAAACAAATATCGTCGGGATGTTGACTCGCATCGCGCCGAGCAACATGCCAGGCACGATCTTGTCGCAGTTCGGGATGCACACCATCGCGTCGAATCTGTGAGCTTCGATCATGGTTTCGACGCAGTCAGCAATTAGTTCGCGCGAAGGAAGCGAGTACTTCATCCCCAAATGACCCATCGCGATACCGTCGTCCACGCCGATGGTGTTGAACTCAAACGGCACGCCTCCCGCCGCGCGGACGGCGTCCTTCACCAATTTGCCGAACTCCTGCAAATGCACATGCCCAGGCACCACATCCACATACGAGTTAACGATGGCGATGAACGGCTTGTTGAAATCGTCGTCCTGCAACCCCGTAGCGCGAAGCAACGCGCGATGCGGCGCCTTCTCAAATCCCTTTTTGACTGTATCGGAACGCATACGTTTTCCTTTGACTCCCCTCTCCTGTAGGAGAGGGGTTGGGGGTGAGGTAAAACAAAAAAGCCGCCCGTGGTTAGGGAGGCTCTTTGCTCTTAGATAAGTGTGTGTTTACTTCTTCACTCTCACCGTTGCCATCCTAACCGAAAATAGATCCTTAATAATAAGGACCTCAATAAGGATGACAATAAGGGAGAGCGACAGAAGCGTGTTCATGGGTTCGTAATTTCGCCCGATTATAGGCTGATTTATGAATCCGTCAAGGGGCAGGAAAATGGAGGAGTGGCGAAATAAGTGTGTAAAAAACCTCTTTGCCACAGAGACCACCGAGACCGCAGAGAAAAAATCTCAAAATCTCTGTGGACTCTGTGGCTTCACACACCACAATCGTCACTCCCGAAAATGGTTAAGTTATTCAACGCTCTCATAAGACATGATCAACTCATACGCGCTTGCCTTGACGTATACACGCGATACGTCTCCCCGCTGTAAAAGACCTGAGGTCTAACTCCCTTCTTCCACCCGTACATCTGTGATTCGATCTAAACGAAAACTGCGCTCACCCTCCCGCAAGTGACAATACGCCTGCAAATAGACGTAATCCTTCAAGCCCATCACCTGCTTCGGCGTGATCCAGCGTTCGGTCACTTCGCCGTCGCCGTCCACATATTTGATGAACATCCGCTTATTGCTGTAGATCGCCTCGCCCAGTTCGGTCGGCAGTTCGATGCCCTCGTTGGGCCACGCGGGCGAGTTGTAGATGCCGATATATTCATCGAGCGGCTTGTCGAACTGCTTCATCTGCTCCATCATCGCAAAAAAGATTCCCCGCGCCGCCAGTGCGCCGTCCAACGCGCGGTGCTTCACCGCCATCGGCAGATGGAACGACTCGGCGATGAACCCCAAACTATATGATGGCATCTCGTAATATTGACGCGCCATCATCAGCGTGTCTATCAAATTCGAGATTTGGAAATCGCGCCCGAGCCGCTTGAACTCGCTGTCGAGGAATTGCAGATCGAACTTCGCATTGTGACAGACGACCACCGCCTCATTCACCAAGCCGACAATTGACTCAACCACCTCAGCGAATCGCGGCGCCGACGACAACTCGTCATCCGTCAATCCGTTCGTGCTCGCCGCCCCCACCGAAAGCGGACGTTCAGGATTCACCAGCTGTTGAAACTGTTGCTTGATCCGCTTCCCATCTGTGACGACGATCCCCACCTCGCACACGCGGTCGCCAAACCACGGAGAGAGTCCCGTTGTTTCTAAATCGAGAAATGCAAAGCGAGCAGAAGAGAGATCGAACATGATTGGTAAAAGGTGACAGTCACGTTCAACGTGACTGTCACCTTAATTCTAAACCGAAAACGTTTTTCCTACTTGATATGTTTCGACGCGACCCTCGCGATACAACGTCACCTCCCCCGCGCCGTAGACGTTCCACATCCCATTTTCGCCGTCGTTGATCATGCCTGTTTGTTCATCAATGCCGATCAATGTGACGTTGGGAATCTGTTTCGAGAGCGACGGCGCCCAGCCTTTGCCAAACGTGTTGTGATGCGGCAGGACGAGCGAGTTGTTCACCAGATTCAATCCCTCGTGAATTTTCTTTTCATACGGATCGTAATAAAACTCGCACATCACCATCGCGCCCGCGCTGGAGCCTGTGATCACCGCGCCGTGTTCAAACGTTTCCACACAAGCCCGCCATGCCAAACTGTCTTTCAGCGTTTGAGCGAGATAATGCGTAAAGCCGCCGAGCAGATAGATCAACTTCGCCTCGCGCAGAGACTTTGCAATCCCTTCATCGTTCGCGCTGGGTTTGTCTATCAACGGCAGGGATTCAACATCCGTGGCGCCGAGACTCTTGAACCAGCGGACGCCAAAGCCTCCAGCGCGGAGGTGGTTGCGGTCCGGCGAGGCAGCCGCAGGGACGATGCGAAGCGGGGCGTCGAATCCGCCGGCGAGTTCGAGCGCGCGCAAGTCCGGTTCACGCATCCGCCCGCCGAATTCCGCTCCGCCTTCCAAGAGTAAAAAGCCCATGCCGAGAATCTTATCTTCTTTCAGAATTGTCGACAAGTGAATCGCGCGCTCGCTGTATAATTTAGCCAACCAAGGAGAGATAGCCATGCCAAAGGCTGGAGAGCATTTCGAAAGTCTTTTTGATCAGGCTCCCATTTCGCTGTGGGAGCAGGATTACAGCGGGATAAAAATTTTTTTCGACAAGTTGCGCGCAAGCGGGGTGAGCGATTTGGATACGTTTCTCAATGAACATCCTGAAGACATTGATACAACCCTTGGGCTGATCAAAGTAACGCACGTCAACCGCGAGACGTTGAATCTATTCGGAGCAAAGACCGAAAAAGAATTGCTTGCCAACCTCGACAAAATGTTCCGCGATGAAATGCGCGAGCACTGGCGTTCGGAATTGATGGCGTTGTGGAACGGCGAGTTGAATTGGTCAGGCGATGGAGTCAACTATCGGCTGGACGGCGAAGTGCTGCAGATCCGTTTGCATTGGCGCATCTTGCCCGAATGCGAGTCCACGTGGGAATGCGTGCTGGTGGCGATCGAAAACATCACCGCCTTGAAACAGGCTGAAAAACGATTCCATAATTTGTTCGAGTACGCGCCGGTCTCGTTATGGGAAGAAGACTACTCGGCGATCAAAAAGGAATTCGACTCTCTGCGCGCGCAAGGTGTGACGGACCTGCGAACGCATCTCAACTCGGACCCTCAGGCTGTGCGCCGCTTCATGGGCATGATCCGCGTCCTCGACGTGAACCGCAAAACGCTCAGCCTGTTCGAGGCAATGGACAAGGACTCGTTGCTCGCAAACCTCGGCAAAGTTTTCCGCGACAGCATGGGCGAGCATTTCAAAAACGAACTTATGGATATGTGGGACGGCAAGACGTACTACGAACGCGAGGGCGTCAATTATTCGTTGACGGGCGAACCCGTGAACGTGCACCTGCATTGGACGTTGATGCCCGGGCACGAAAACGATTTCGACTGGGTGTTGGTGGCGTTACAAGACGTGACCGCGCGAAAGAAGGCGGAGGAATACTTGCGCTACCTCGGCACGCACGACGTGATGACCGCCTTATATAACCGCGCTTTCTTCGAAGAGACTCTGCAAGACCTCGAAGCGAATCGCAAGGACCCGGTCAGTTTCGTGATCGTAGACCTGAACGGGCTGAAACTGGCAAACGATACGTTCGGTCACAGCGCGGGGGATAAATTGATCCGCCGCACAGCCGAAGTGTTGAAAGCCAGCATCGAAGACGGGACGATTGCCGCGCGCATCGGCGGCGACGAGTTCATCCTCATCATGCCCGGCGCAGACGAACATGCGGCGAAGGAAATGATCGAACGCGTGGGGTCGCTGGTGGTGATGAACAACAAATACTATCGAGAACCCGAATTAAGCGTGTCCATTGGCGCATCCACAAGCGCGCCGGGATCTTCCCTCTTGAAATTCATCAGCCTCGCCGACGATGAGATGTACAAAAATAAGGGCATCCATCATCGCCGCCGCAGGGACGATTAACTACAGCTTGTATTCGTCGAACCGAATCCCTTTGTGGTGGTTCATCAGCGCCCGCTTCACGTAAGGGATAATATTCACTGGTAGCGCGTTCACATCCACCCAGCGCAGGTCGTCGCACTTCTCGGGCTCGGCGTTGAACAACTCGCCCTCCCACTGATTGACCGTGAAAAAGAAATCCACGCGCTCATCGTCTTCGATGCGGCGCATGACCGACGAGAAGATCAGATTTTCCGATTCAATTCGGACGCCGACCTCTTCCTCCCCTTCGCGGATTCCCGCCTCTTTGACCGTTTCTCCCCCTTCCAAATGCCCGGCAGGGACGCTGTATTCGCCGTCCCGAAACCCCGTATTGAATCGGCGCAGTAACAGGATTTGATCCTCGCGGAAGAAAAACAAATGCACTGCGACAAGAAAGCGGGCGCGTATGGTTTTTATCATGTCACTCTGAGGGAGCGTTTGCATGCGACCGAAGAGTCTCTAATCGTTGGACGATAGACCCTTCGCTGCCGCTCACATCGTCCCGATGTCTTTCGGGAGGGTGACATTCACGTTTGAAAATACCTTTCCCAAACTCTGTTCTTCTCCGATTCGGGGATGAACGACGCTTCATAGGCATTGTGATTACAAACGGCGATCTCGTCCATGCTCATGCCGAGAACGTCATGCGCGATGCGATATTCGTTGTTGAGGTTTGTCTCCAACACTTCGGGGTCGTCAGAGTTGATCGTCACTTTCACGCCGAGGTCGAATAGTTTTTTCAGCGGATGCTCTTCGATCGCGCGGACGGAATTGGTGAGGTAGTTGCTCCACGGGTTGACCTCGAGCGTGATGCCGCGCCCTTTGATAAGATTCACAACCGCCATATCCTCAATCGCGTGGATTCCATGTCCGATGCGGTCGGGGCTGGCAAGTTCAATCGTCTCTTTCACGAAAGATGCGGGCGTATCCTCGCCGGTGTGGATGGTGACCTTCAAGCCCGCCTCTTTGGCTTTCATGATCGAGGGGACGAACTCGCGCAGTGGAAAATCGCGTTCGCTGTCGGCGAGGTCAATGGCGGGGATATGCTCCTTATGCCGAATCACCCAGTCCACGGTTTTGACGCAGGACGCGGGTCCCAAACTTCGCGAGGTGATGGCGATGTAGCAGATCGCCATGTTGAATTCTTTTTCGGCGCGGGCTTTGGCGCGGAGCAGACCTTCGAGGCAGGCATCCCAATCCACGTTGTGTCCGCTGAACGCCCAGTCGGGAGAGAAGCGCACTTCAAACAGTTTGATATTTTGCTTGGCGGAATCTTCGAACAACTCCCACGCGATCCGCTCGACGGCTTTTGGGGAGGTGATGCTGTTTTGAAAAATTCCGAACGCCTTCAGCACGGTTTCCAAGTCGCGTAGTTGATCGTAGACTTTGACGTGCTTCTCCAGCTCGTCCGCTTGATACGATGGAAGTTGCAACTTGTATTCTCGCGCAATGTCAATGATCGTCTGCGTGCGGATCGCGCCTTCGAGGTGGATGTGGATTTCGGTCTTGGGGATGGAGTTGTATTTTGGGTCGAAGTTTTTCATGGGTAAACCTTTTTACCACAAAGGGCACGAAGAACACAAAGGGAAACCTTGATCTCTTAAGGCATCAAACCTTCGCGACCCTGACGCAGTTCGCAATTCGAAGTCTTCTGCCGCTGATAACGCGGTTTTGTCATAAAGAATCTTTGAGAGTAAGATACAAGGAGAGAATCTTGTCTATCCTGTATGGTTTTATACAAAAGGACAACATGGATTTCAAACTGACCATCTTCTCTGATTATATCTGACCGTGGTGTTATGTCGGCCAGGGTGTGGTCGAGAGGTTGAAAGAAGAATATCAAGTGGACGTGGAGTGGCGTCCGTTCTATTTGTATTTCGATACGCCGCCTGAGGGACGCGATCTATCCGAACACATAAAACGCGCCCGCGCCAACGGTTCGGAGGAACGGCTGGCCTCCATCGCTGGGATGTATGGGATGCCCTTCCGCTCGACGGATCGAGTGTACAACACGCGCCTCGCGCACGAAGCGACCGAGTACGCGCGCGAACATGGCAAGGGAAATGAATTTCACAAAATCATCTTCCGCAAAGTCTACGCGGAGGGATACGACCCAAGTCAATGGGATACGCTTCGCTCGGCGGCGGAAGAAGCGGGCTTGAACGCGGACGAAATGCAACGCGACGTGGAAAGCGAAAAATACACGGCAGACGTAGCAGATAAAGTGAGGTGGGCGTATCAGATCGGCGTGACGGGCGTGCCGACGTATGTGATCAACGACCGCTACGCGATCGTCGGCGCTCAGCCGTATGAAGCGTTCAAGGACGCGCTAACGAAGATATTGAGCGAGAAAAAATAATCTTGACGATCTCGCACAATGTGTTTTGGACGCTGATCTCGCTGATTCAAAAGAAAGAAAGTTTCAACAGAAACCGCCGACGTTAGAGAACGTCGGCTATTCTAATAGAGATGACAACGATTCTTTCGGCACGGACCGCAGATCGTTCTCGATTGCCGCGAGCAACAACTGAATCCCAAGCAGAACCGAAAGCGTGGGAAGCATCACTGTCCCGGTAGGCGCAGGGATGTTGAGTCTCGCGTATTGGATCCATTTGACGATGCCGAAGATCAGACCGAAGAGGAACAGCGGAGTCCCAACCAGAAGATATACGCTCCCCATCGTGAAATCGTAAATGAAGTTCTTGAGAATGATGCGCTTGACGAGCGTGCGGAACAACCTGGGCGGGAATTGGAACAGGATGCGATGGAGGAGCATGTTCGACACTTCGCTTCGATAACGCGCGGGCATGGGAACGTCCTTCACCGCCGCGCCGAGCAGGTAGAGATTCGCCAGCATCGAAGTTTCAAAATAATAACTTTTATCAACGCCCTTCAAGGGAAGTTGCGTCAAAACTTCGGAACGGATGGCGACAAATCCATTCGTGGGGTCGAAGAGATTCCAGTAGCCCGTTGCGGCTTTAGAGAGGAAACCCAGTCCCATGTTCCCGATGCGGCGGATTAACGGCATCTGTTGCAGGGACTGAAAATCGCGGAAGCGATTCCCTTTTGTGTAATCTGCCTGCCCGTGGATCAACGGCGCGATCAATTCGGGTAAATGAGTTGTATCCATCTGCCCGTCGCCGTCCACTTTGACGACGATCTGCGCGCCGAGTTCGAGGGCTTTGCGAAATCCCGTCACCATGGCGCCGCCCACGCCTTGATTCGATTCGTGGCGGATCAACACGATGCGTTTATCTTTTTTGGCGGCCGCCGCGACGAACTCGGAGGTCGAATCAGGCGAAGCGTCATCCACAACGATGATGTGTTGGATATATTTCGGGAGTCCCTGCAACACGGACTGAATCTCCCGCTCCACGCGATAGCAGGGAACGACGACGGCAATGTTGTGTTTTTTGAAATCTGAGGAGGGAGACATGTGATTGTGGCTATCCGTTTTGCGCAAAATTCTGATCTGCCTGAAGAAATTCTTTGCCACAGATTGCACGGATACACACAGATTATTTTTTATAAATCAGTGAAAATCCGTGTAATCCGTGGCTGGGGTTTTATGCGTTTTGTGGCGAAATCATTCCACCGAAATAATAAACTGATAATGTTCCTGCCCGCCCTCTTGCACTTCGATATCCTGTTCTGCATATTTCTTGCGCATCACATCGGCGATGCGATTGGCTTCGGCATTGGGCATATCTTGTCCGGAATAGAACGTGATGAGTTCGTGTTCCGCCGCTTCTGCTTTTTCGAGGAAAACCGCAACCGCCTCTTCCACCGAATTAGACGAGGCGACCAGCTTGCCGTCGAGCAACGCGATCACCTGTCCCTCTTTCACGTTCACGCCGTCAATCTCCACATTGCGGACCGCGACGGTGATGTCGCCGGTCTTCACGGCGGCTAGGGCTTTGATCATTTTCTCCGCGACTGAATCAACCTCCCCGTCGGGTTGAAGCGCGAGCATCGCCGTGAGTCCCTGCGGAACGGAGCGAGTCGGCACCACCGCGACTTGTTTCACCGTCACATCCTTCGCTTGATTCGCCGCCATGACGATGTTCTTGTTGTTCGGCAGGATGATGACTTTATCGGTCGGCAAATTTTCGAACGAACTCAAAATATCCTGCGTGGAGGGGTTCATCGTCTGCCCGCCTTTGACCACCGCCGCCGCGCCGAGGCTGGCGAAGATGCGACTCAAGCCCGCGCCCGGCGAAACGACCACCACCGCGATCTGCCCCGGTTCGACCGGCGCGAACGAGATCGCGCCCGCTTTGCTTTTTTGAATGTCGTCCATTTGCGCGAGCAAATTTTCCATCGCCACTTTGGTGATCGTGCCAAGCCCCATGATGTAATCAATGGGCTCGTATCTTTTTTCGAGCGGCACGTGGATGTGCATGCGATACATGCCCTCGCCCTCGCCCACTTGAATGGACGTG
>JAEURC010000103.1 GCA_016789025.1 Anaerolineales bacterium | reverse complement strand
ACATACCAGGTGACGCGATTCGAATCGGTGGCGGGTTTTCGGGATTCGTCGCGGCATATTCGCGCATTGCACGAATTTGTCCGGGCGATGTTTGTGTGCGAAGCAAGATCGGATTGTCACCGCGCCCCTCAGCCTCCACATAAAACGTATCCTGCATATCTCGCGCGGGGTGGTTCGGCGGAAAGTTAAGCAGTTGAAAATTCATTTCATCCGTTTCCACTTCGGGCGAGGTATACACTTGAAAGCCCATGTCCGCGAGAATGCTCAACACTTTTCGCAACTGCTGCGTAGACGGATGCAACCTGCCGACATGTACGCTTCGCCCGGGCAACGTCACATCCAACGCGTCTTCTTCGAGGGATTTCGCCAGCGCGGCTTCTTTCACAATTTTGGATCGCTCTTCCAGCGCGGACTCTAACGCCACCTTCACACGGTTCGCCCCCGACCCGACAGATGGTCGCTCCTCCTTCGACAGTTTCCCCAACCCGGCAAAGACCGTCATCAGCGGCGAACTGCGCCCAAGGTTCGACACGCGCCAAGCCTCCAGCGCGGCTGAATCCGTGATGGATTGCAACGACTCCAGCGCGGATTTTTCAATTTCGTTCAATTTGTCTAACATACTGCCTCCAAGTCTATTTCGTCATTGCGAGGGCGGCGCTTTTCCGCCCGAAGCAATCTCCGTCATTGTATTGGGGATTGCTTCGTCAGCCCTTCGGGCTTCCTCGCAATGACGGGATAGTACGATACAAACAAAAACCTCCCGTCCACAAAATGGGACGAGAGGGAATTCTCGCGGTACCACCCAAGTTAACCGCACTCGCCGTTTAAGGCTCGCGATTCGCTTTGCGCCGACATTCATCGGCATCTCGTGTAACGTTGAGAAAACGGTTCTGGCTACGCAGTACGACAAAATTAATTTTGTCGTACGTTCACGCGAACGGCTCAAGAGGGAACTTCGACTGGTTTCTATCGAATGCGACTTTCAGCGTTGCATCGCATCTCTCTGGCGGCTTCTGCCAGTCTACTTTCCTCTGTCACAGCCTTTGAATTGATTGATGCAATTATCTGCGAAAACGGAGGGATGTCAAGGCTTAACGCGTTCACCTCGCAGTTCAACTGCGGGGTGAACTAGGGCCTCCGCTGGCGAGACAGGCTGAGATCCAAAATGAAGCGTCAGTCCGCTTTGGAGAGTTGGTACGAGAAGTAGATGTAATCCCGATTGACGAACATGTTGTAGATACTGCTCCCCTCCACCGCGGCGAACATTTCCACAAAGGGATGCAGGATCTTCGGCGCGAATTGATGCGCGAGGGCGCGGTATCGCTCGCTGTTGCGCGTGAGGGCGCGGAGGACGTGCGCGGTGATGTCGGTCTTCGAGTGGACGTTGAACCCCGCCGCGCGGATGTCGCGCTCGACCTTTGGCTCGTCTGCCACCGTGCGGAAATCGGCGTAGAGGAATTTTCCGCCGCGTCGAAGCACGCGATACGCGGAATTGAAGAACGCATCCTGCCGCGGATAACAATGCGAGGCTTCAACATTGATGACCGCGTCGAAATGATTTTCAGGGAAGTCGAGCGCTTGCGCGTCGCCTGTACGAAAGTCAATGCCGAGCGCGGCGTGCGCCTTGCGGTTGTACTCGATGGCGTTTTGATTCTGGTCAATCGCCGTGTAGGTCTTCGGCTTGTGATAACGCTTGACGAACGACGCGCCGCCGCCATGACCGCAACTGACCTCAAGCACATGCTTGCCCGCAAGTTCGTCTCCGCTGGCAACATGATGATAAAGTTGGATCGCGGCGCGGTTGATCTCATCCTCGGGTTGGAGCATTACCGTCTCGCCTTCGGGGGGCCAGAAGCCATAGTTCAAGAAGGTGACAGACTCATTACCAACGCGGCGCGTGAGATATTGATACCAGTGTTTCCAGAAGAGTTGTTTGAAGGCGGGCATGTATTTCCTCGGTGTGAAAGATATAACACACAAATTCATTCATTGCCTCCCGAATTCCGCCAATTATCATCTAATAAGTGACAACAGACAGGCGGATTTAAGTCATTCCTAACTAACATCCAATACCAACGGGGGCTACACTTGCGCCAGAGAAAACTTCAAGGAGCCAGCATGGATAAACCCATCATCATGGTTGACGGCAATGAAGCCGCCGCCTCGGTCGCGCATCGTTTGAGCGAAGTCATTGCCATTTACCCGATCACCCCCTCCTCCGCCATGGGCGAATTCGCCGACGAATGGTCGGCAAAAGGCAAACCGAATCTTTGGGGGACGGTTCCTCTCGTGATCGAGATGCAATCCGAAGGGGGCGCGGCGGGAACCGTGCATGGCGCGTTGCAAACGGGCGCGCTCACCACCACCTTCACCGCCTCGCAGGGACTTTTGCTGATGATCCCCAACATGTACAAGATCGCGGGCGAACTCACCAGCGCGGTCTTTCACGTGGCGGCGCGCTCCATCGCCGCGCAGGGACTTTCCATCTTCGGCGATCATCAGGATGTGATGGCGGTCCGCCAGACGGGCTGGGCATTACTCGCAAGCGGGTCGGTGCAAGAGGCGCACGATTTCGCCGCCATCGCGCAGATGTCCACGCTGAAAACGCGCGTGCCGTTTTTGCATTTCTTCGACGGGTTCCGCACTTCGCATGAAGTTGCCAAAATATTTTATCTTGCGAATGACGAACTCCGCCTCCTTCTCGACGGGGAGCTGATTCGCGCACATCGGGCGCGCGCGCTCACCCCCGAGCGACCCGTCCTGCGCGGCACCGCGCAGAACCCCGATGTCTACTTTCAGGCGCGCGAAACGGTGAACCCGTTCTACGCCGCGACTCCCGCTATCGTGCAGGAAATGATGGACAAGTTCGCGCAAGTGACCGGGCGGCAATATCATCTCTTCGAGTATGCCGGTCACCCCGAAGCGGAACGCGTTGTCATCCTCATGGGCTCGGGCGGAGAAACTGCCGAAGCGACGGTGAAGCGCCTCGTTGCAAAGGGCGAAAAGGTCGGTGTGTTGCGCGCGCGGTTGTATCGTCCATTTTCAGTGGAGCATTTCATCAAGGCGCTGCCGCAATCGGTGAAGAAAATTGCCGTGCTGGATCGAACAAAGGAGCCGGGCGCGTTGGGCGAGCCGTTGTATTTGGATGTGGTGAACGCTTTAGTCGAAAGCGGGCGCAATAACATCAAAGTGATTGGTGGAAGATATGGACTTTCATCGAAAGAGTTTACGCCAGCGATGGTCAAAGCGGCGTTGGACGAATTATCCAAACCCGAACCGAAGAATCATTTCACCGTCGGCATCCACGACGATGTGAGCAATACAAGTTTAGAGTACGATGCGTCTTTCTCCATCGAAGACGAGCAGACTGTCCGCTGTGTGTTCTTTGGATTAGGCTCAGACGGCACAGTGGGAGCGAACAAGAACTCCATCAAGATCATCGGCGAAGAGACGGAAAATTTCGCGCAGGGATATTTTGTCTACGACTCGAAGAAATCGGGGCAGATGACCACGTCGCATTTGCGGTTTGGTCCCAAGCCGATCCAGGCTCCCTACCTCATCGAACCCAATCAGGCGAACTTCGTGGCGTGCCACCAGTTCAACTTCCTTGAACGGTTCGACATGTTGAAATACGCCAAAGAAGGCGCGGTCTTCCTGCTCAACAGTTTGTACGGTCCCGAGGAGATTTGGAATCGCCTTCCGAGCGAAGCGCAGAAAGACATCCTCGAGAAAAAACTTAAGTTCTACGTGATCAACGGATACGACGTTGCCGAGAAGGCAGGCATGGGACAGCGCGTCAACACCATCATGCAGACGGCGTTCTTTGCCATCAGCGGAGCGCTTCCACGCGAGCAGGCGATCGCCGAGATCAAACGCGCCATCGAGAAAACGTACGGCAAGCGCGGCGAGGCGGTCGTAAAGAAAAACTACGAAGCCGTGGACCGAACGCTGGAGCATCTGTATGAGGTCAAAGTTCCACAGGCGATAACGTCTGAAGCGGCGCGACGGCTGCCCGTCCCAAATGAAGCGCCTGAATTCGTGAAGAACGTACTGGGGAGGATGATCCAGTTCGAGGGCGACGAGATCCCCGTCTCCGCGCTTCCGAACGACGGCACGTATCCGCTGGCGACTTCGCAATGGGAGAAGCGCAACATCGCGCTGGAAATTCCCGTGTGGGACGAGAAGTTGTGCATCCAATGCGGCAAGTGCGTGATTGTGTGCCCTCATGCGGTGATACGGCATAAAGTGTACAGTGAAGTTGCCCTGGCAAGCGCGCCTGAAACGTTCAAACACATGCCGTCGAAGTTCAAGGAGTTTTCTGCGGGATACGCATATACGGTGCAGGTGGCGCCGGAGGATTGCACGGGTTGTACGCTGTGCGTGGAGGCTTGCCCCGTGAAAGATAAAACGCAAGTGGGACGCCGCGCCATCAACATGCAGGCTCAGCCGCCTCTGCGCGAATCGGAAGCGAAGAACTGGGATTTCTTCATGAAGATTCCAGACTTGGACAGGAAGTTGATCAATCCCTCGACAATTAAGAACTCGCAGTTGCTTCGTCCGTTGTTCGAGTTCAGCGGCGCATGCGCGGGATGCGGCGAGACGCCCTACGTGAAGTTGGTCTCGCAGTTGTTTGGCGACCGCGCCGTGATCGCCAATGCCACAGGATGCTCTTCGATCTACGGAGGCAACCTCCCCACCACGCCGTGGTCGGTGGATGCGAATGGACGCGGTCCCGCGTGGTCGAACTCGTTGTTCGAGGATAACGCCGAGTTCGGTTTGGGAATGCGGCTGACGCTCGATAAACAAAATGAATATGCGCGCGAATTATTGGAATCGATAACAGGCGAAGTTGGAAGCGAAGTCGTTAATGCGATCTTGAACGCCGATCAAAGCGACGATGCGGGCATCGAAGCGCAACGCGAGCGCGTGACCGCGTTGAAAAACAAACTTTCGGAATCAAACGACTCCAAAGCGAAGGAGTTGGTCAGCGTCGCCGATGCGCTGGTCAAAAAATCCGTGTGGATCATCGGCGGAGACGGCTGGGCGTACGATATCGGCTATGGCGGTCTCGATCACGTGATGGCGAGCGGACGCAACGTGAATATTCTCGTTCTGGATACCGAAGTCTATTCCAACACGGGCGGGCAGGCGAGCAAAGCCACGCCGCGCGCGGCAGTCGCCAAGTTCGCCATGGGCGGCAAAGCGATGCCGAAGAAAGATTTGGGCTTGCTCGCCATGTCGTACGGCTATGTGTATGTGGCAAAAATTGCCATGGGCGCGAACGACCAGCAAACCTTGAAGGCATTTCTCGAAGCCGAAGCCTACGACGGACCATCGTTGATCATCGCGTATAGTCCATGTATTGCGCATGGGTACGATATGGCGAGAAGCCTCGATCAAACCAAACTTGCCGTGCAATCGGGTCATTGGTCGCTGTTCCGCTATGATCCGCGCCTTGCCGGGCAGGGAGAGAATCCGCTGGTGATTGAGTCGAAGGAACCGAGCGTTCCCTTCTCGCAGTACGCTTACAACGAGACTCGCTACAAGATGCTGACCCAGATGGATGAGGATCGCGCCGAAGAATTGATGCGAGACGCTCAAAAGGATGCGAAATCGCGCTGGACGCTGTATCAACAGATGGCGGCGATGCAGTATGGGAATGGGGCGGGTAAACAGGTAGACACGTATGCAGGCGATCGTGATGCGCCCGCTCAATTCGACGAGATCGCCCGACCATCCAAAAGGAAAATGATATGACGGATCTTTCCACCACTTATCTGGGTCTGAACCTTCGAAATCCACTTGTTGCTTCCGCCTCGCCGCTTTCAAAGAAGATCGACCGCGCGAAAAAGCTCGAGGAGGCGGGAATTTCCGCTATTGTGATGTATTCGCTGTTCGAGGAGCAGATCATCCACGAGAGCCTCGAGCTGGATCACTATCTGAATCGCGGCAGTAATTCGTTCGCCGAGGCGTTATCGTACCTGCCTGACGGCGGCATGTACGGGATCAGCCCTGAAAAATATTTGAATCATGTGGCTGGCTTGAAAAAAGCGTTGACCATTCCGGTGATCGGCAGTTTGAACGGCGTTTCGAAAGGCGGCTGGACGGATTACGCGCGCCGCATCGAAGAGGCTGGCGCAGACGCGCTGGAACTCAATGTGTACTACATCCCCACCGATGTCAACACGACATCAGGCAATATTGAAGATATGCAAGTGGATTTGGTGGCGGAAGTGAAATCCGCGATCAAGATTCCTCTGGCGGTGAAGATCAGCCCATTTGTCACATCCATTCCCAATTTCACGAAACGACTCGTCGAAGCGGGCGCGGACGGTCTCGTGCTATTCAATCGCTTCTACCAGCCCGATTTCGACCTGGATGAGATGGAAATCCTCCATAGCCTGGACTTAAGTACATCGTCCGAGTTGAGGCTGCCCCTGCGCTGGATCTCGATCCTGCACGGAAAGTTGAATGTTGATTTTGCATTGACCAGCGGCGTGCACACTTACACTGATGTGTTAAAAGCAATGATGGCGGGGGCGAAAGTGGCGATGATGGCGTCGAATTTACTTCAGTTCGGCGAAGACGCCATCAGTCCGACCATCGCCTATCTTGAAGCATGGATGAAGGAACGCGAATACGAATCCATCAAGCAGATGCAAGGGAGCATGAGCCAAAGATCCGTGCGCGAACCTGAAGCGTTCGAGCGCGCCAATTACATGAAGGTGCTGAATAATTACAGAAGCCTCCCCTGATCCCTTTACGAATTAACGGCTAACCCCGCCTTCGCAGGCGGGGTTGCCATGGATCAATAGAGAGAGGAGAGAGTGAAATCGCGCGGGAGAAACGCGCGTTACTTTAGGATGCCTGATGGTTCGGATTGGTGCCGCACAAGGCGCAAGTCATCTTTTCGATCTTGTTGCACTCGATCGCGTTGGAACAACGATGAGCAACGACACGCGGCGGCTGATCTGGGAGCACCGTAGATGGGACGAGAATCTGGGTTTCCAAAACCACATCCCGCCCGGCGTGCTCGCAATAGATCATTTTACGAATCTGCCACTTCTTCTGAGCCATGGACGCCTCCGAATCTATGCCTATATTATAGAAAAAACGGAGGACGCCAAAAAGTGACACGCGTCATCCATTCGGGTGACAAATCGCATATTGCAGATTAACAATTAAACCGAGCAAAAAACTTCAACACGAAATATGCGAAACGTTCGAAAGCCGCGAATTTTTTGCGAAACTTGTCCTGAGCCTGTCGAAGGGTTCGCTCAATTCGCGTCTTTCGCGTTAGAAAAACGCCTCAATCGGGATTGCTCGATTAATTTGGAAAAGTACAATATGCGACTAGCTTGCTCTACTTGGAAGCCAAAATATACACATCGCCTCCGTCGGTGAGGATATACACCTCCCCATTTTTATCCTGCCCGAACGATGTGATGGTGACATCCGTGTCAAACAGCAATTGATTCTGCCACGCCTCCCCAGAGCGGATCAAGCCCCAGACCTGCCCGGTGCAATAATCGCCGTAGAGATAAATTCCGTTCCATTCGGGCATTGAGCCGCGGTAGACGTATCCACCGGTGACGGAGCATCCGCCTTCGTTGTGGCTGTATTCTGCGATGGGGTCGATCATCCCGGCGGGACCTCCGCCTTCAAAATCGTGCGCGCCCTCGCGGTAATTCCAGCCGAAGTTTTCGCCTCCGCGCGAACCGGCAGGGATGATGTCAATCTCTTCCCATTCGCCCTGCCCCACATCGCCGATGTATAAATCGCCAGTGACAGCGTCGAACGACATACGCCAGGGGTTGCGCAACCCATATGCCCAAATCTCATCGCCGAATGGGTTATCAGCAGGGATGGCGTACGGTTGGGCTGAATCAACGTCTATTCGTAATATTTTCCCGAGCAGGGTATCCAGCGATTGACCGTTGCCTTCCGGGTCGCCGCCGGAGCCTCCGTCGCCAAGACCTATGTACAAATAGCCATCGGGTCCGAAGTTCATTGTCCCGCCGTTATGGTTCGGGTACGGCTGTTTGACGCGCAACAGTATGGCCTCGCTGTTGGAATCTACTGAATTTTCACCGGCCGTGAAACGCGAGATGAACGTATCGCCGCGCGCGCCGGTATAGTTGACGTAGAAAAATCCGTTTTGAGCAAAGTTTGGGTGAAGCGCCAGTCCCAGCAATCCCATCTCGTTCGATTCATCATTGACACGGTCTTCGATGTTGATGATCGGCTCGTTTGTCAATTCTCCGTTTTGGAGGAGATGGATGTGGCCTAATTTTTCCACGATCCATAACCGACCGAGCGGATCAGGTTGCAAGTCTATAGGGCGTTCCAATCCATCGACAACAAATCGCCACTCGTATGCATTCGAGTTGGGGAAGGTGGTTGTGGCGGGAGGCGGCTCTGTCGGCGAGGTTGGAGTCGTCGGGGGCGGTTGTGGAAGGGCGATGCCAGTTGAGGTTGGCGAAGCAGGTTCAGTTGGAGAGGGAGACGGCGTACTTAATCCATTGCATGCAAGCACGGGCAGGATCAAGAGTATCAAAAACCGTTTCATTTGCCGTCCACGTCGGTCGATTCGGCGTCCACCACATCGTCGGTGGAATCATCTTCATAATTGCTGGCAAGTTCGTTGACATGCTCCTCCACAACATTGGGAGGACAGAGTTCGACGAAGAGCGTCGAGCCAATCCACAGGATCGCCGCGTCGTCAAGCACGCCGATGAATGGAATGGCAATGGCATCCAAGGGCCAGAAAAGATATGCCACCGAGGCGAGCGGCAGGATTTTGAGAAAAAAATTGACGCGGCGGTCGCTCATCAGCCGCCCGATCAGTTTGAGGCGCGTGACCAGATCGCGCAACATACCGCCTTGAGGCGGCACCATAATTTTGTTCGGTCGTTTGTCTGTCATGTTGATCTCCTTTGAGGGATGTGACTTCCATCCTGTGCAATACATTATAAAACACATGTACGCGCGGCGTTTCCCGCGCTGTCAATATGTACGAAAAATTCACATTGGAGTAGCACATGGAAATATTGATCGATTTCCCCGGCGGTTCGCGCGTAAATGCGCAGGTTCGAGATCATATCGTTCAAACCGACCAGCCAAAAAGCGGAGGCGGCGACGATTCGGCGCCTTCGCCATTTGAACTGTTTCTCGCATCTCTCGGTACGTGCGCGGGAATCTACGTGCTCGGTTTTTGTCGTCAGCGCAATCTGCCTACCGAGGGCATCCGCATCGCGCAACGCGTGCATGCTGATAAGATCGAACTCGAAATTCAAGTTCCGCCCGTGTTTCCGAAACAATATCTCGGCGCGTTGATCCGCTCGGCGGAGTTATGCAAAGTGAAGAAGACGTTGGAGAACCCGCCACAGTTCGAGGTTACTGCGCGAGAGTTGGTATCGGCATAGGCGGCAAGTGTTGGAACGGCAATTCAATTGTCGTTCCAACACTTGCCGTACCAACGATTTGCGGGGGTAAAATATCATTATGCCTTATTTGATTGACGGACATAATTTGATCCCCAAGCTCGGACTGCGACTCGACTCAACGGATGACGAATTGGAGTTGATCGCGGTCTTGCAGGAATTCTGCCGACTCGAACGCCGTCAAGTAGAGGTATTTTTCGACGGCGCTCCCCCGCCGCAAGCCGGGACAAGGAAGCTGGGCGCAGTCACCGCGACCTTCTCGCCCCTCGGCAGTTCCGCAGACAACGCCATCCGCAACCGTTTGAGGAAATTAGGCAAAGCCGCAAAGAACTACACGGTCGTCACCTCCGACCGCGAGGTGCAGTCCAACGCTCGGGCAATGCATGTGGAAGTCATTTCATCCGATGAGTTTGCGAAGATACTCAAACAGGTTATGAATTCTCCGCGCGTAGCAAAGAGTGAAAGGGTTGTTTCAAAAGAGGAAGTGGAGGAGGGGTTGAGGATGTTTGGAGGAAAAGAGAATTAGAGAATTGGAGATTAGAGACTGGAGATTGAAGAAGAAGGTTTACAATCCCGAAGGGATGGGAAGATTATAGAAAAGAATAACGACAATTCAAATCCCGAAGGGATGTCATAAAATTATCCCTATGTCACCCCTTCGGGGTTCATTCTTTATTATCGCAATTTCTATAATCATTTGACCCCTTCGGGGTCACAAAGTCCTTTACCAAGCAGGACTATAATTCAACCATGCCCACCGTTTATACATTCGTTCCGTCTCCAAATCATGTTTTCCCCGATCACCCTGAAAGACCGGGGCGGTTGGATGTTTTAAAACCTCGTTTGGATTCATTCTCAGCGTCGTTGATCGAATCCCAGCCAGCGACGCGGGAGGAAGTTGCGCGAGTCCACAGCCCGAAGTTGATTGCCGCGTTGGAGAAGATCTGCCGCGAGGATGCGCCGGGCATCATTGATTATGCGCCAACGTACGTGACCCCATCTTCATTCGACGACGCCTTGCTCGCGGCGGGAGGAGTCATCGCTTGCGCGCGCGCCGTGTTACGCGGCGAGGCAGACAACGCCTTCGCCATCGTCCGCCCGCCGGGGCATCACGCGGAACCAGACCGCGCGATGGGATTTTGTTTGTTCAACAATGTCGCCATCGGCGCGATGGACACGCTGGCGAGCGGCATGAAGCGCGTGATGGTCATTGACTACGACGCGCATCACGGCAACGGAACGCAAGCCGCATTCTTCGATGACGAGCGCGTCGCGTTCTTGTCGGCGCATCAGTTTCAGACGGGGTTTTATCCGGGCACCGGCGCGTTGAAGGAAGCGGCGCATGCAAAGAAACGAATCGTCAATGTGCCTCTGCCTGCGTATGCGGGGGATAAAGTTTACGAGCAAGTTGCAGATCGAATCTTCAAACCGTTTGTCGAATCATTCAAGCCGCAGATGATCTTTATTTCCGTTGGATTCGACGCGCACTGGAACGACCCGATCACGTCGCTGGGATTAACGTCTAACGGGTATTTTATGTTGGCGCAAAAATGCGCCGCGCTGGCGGATGAATTTTGCAATGGCAAGATCGTTTTCGTTCTCGAGGGCGGCTATGACCCGGTCAACGTGGCTGAGGGGGCTGAGACAACCTTCCACGCGCTGACCAGGTCGCCCCGTCGGGATGAGGCGGATGATTTTAGTCCGCACGAGGAACCGGACTGCGAATCCCGAATCGAAGAGATACGAAAGTGGCATGGATTTTCGTGAGTCGCGTTTTATAATTGGTATACAACTGCTCTCGGCGGCGTCCTCGCCGCCGAGGACGGCGGCTAAAGCAAAGAGAAGGAGCAAGCATGGCTCGAAGACGTACGGTTGGTTATGTTCAAAATGAATGGGTGTGCCCGAATTGCCAGACGCGCAACAAGGGCGGCGAGAAGACGTGCGAGAACTGCGGCGCGCCGCAACCCGAGAATGTGCAATTTCAATTGCCGTCGGAACAAAAATTTGTGACGGATGACAACGCGGTGAAAGCCGCGCAAGCCGGCGCGGACATCCACTGCGGATTCTGCGGCACGCGCAACCCCGCCACCGCTGAGACTTGTTCGCAGTGCGGCGCGGATCTGAAAGAGGGCAAAGCGCGCGAGGCAGGACGCGTGATGCAACAGCCTGCCCCACAGCCGAAGATCGTGAAGTGCGATAACTGCGGGACGGATAACCCAAGTAGTAATTCGGTCTGTGCAAATTGCGGATCGCCTCTGCCGAAGTTTGCGCCCGCCCAACCTGTGGTGAATGCGCCACAAGCAAAGAGCGGACTCTCGCCCGCCGCGCCGTTGACCGGGAAAAAATCGTCTCGCGCGCCATGGATCATCGCGGCGGCTGTGCTGGGATGTTTGGCTCTGATTTGCGTGGGCGTGTTGGTGTTTTTCGTCTTCCCCACTTCGTCGGTGCAAGCCACAGTGACCGATGTGTACTGGCAGACTTCGGTTCCCGTGCAAGAAGTTCAGCCGGTGCACTACAACAATGAACGCGGCAACGCTCCTTCAGGCGCTTACGATGTTTCGTGTCACGACGAAAGCCAGGATGTCTGCGAACAAAAGACAGTTGACAAGGGCAACGGGTATTCGGAAGTGGTGGAGGAATGCCACACGGAGACTCAGACGTATTGCTCCTACACAGTGGACGAGTGGACGACGATCCAAACGTACACGCTGGATGGACATAACTTGCAACCGGTCTATGAAAGTCCAAGCGTGTCCAGCGATCAACGTTTGGGAGATACTTCCGAAACGCTGACAGTTTATTTCCTCACCGATGACGGTTCGCAGGAAACGTATACGGCAAGTTCCGTTTCTGAATTTCAGCAATTCACCACCGGCAGTACGTGGACGCTGAACATGAATCTCGCGGGCGGCGTGGTGAGCGTGGAGCCGTAGGGAAAGACGGAAATGTCGCCACGGCGACGCAAGTAGGCACGGAAACAGGTAGACAGGTAAACACGTACACAGGTTATTTGTGTGCGTGTTTTGATTCATCGTTCATCGTTTGTAGGTCAAACTGATGTTTAACTTTTAGACCATGCGCGATGATTCAAAAAGTACTATACTCAATCCCGAGGAGTCAACTCTATGAAAAACAATTGGATCATTTTATCCTTGATTTTTATCTGGTGCCTCTTCATGGGCGTCACTGGCATTTCCATTGGATTTGGCGCGATCTTCCCCTCCGTGAACCGCATCGCCAAACCGTTCGTTTGTCCGCGCGGAGAGATGCAGTTGGAGACGCAGGAGTACAACCCCTCGCCGGTCGAGACCGTCAAAACGCTGACGTGGTATTGCGTGGATAACACCACCGGGGAAAGAGTCGAGTTAGGCCTCTTCCCTATGAGTCTGTATGCCGGGTTGATCTACGGCTTTTTGCTCTTTCTCGTTGTCGTGGGAGGCTACTGGATTTCGATGAAACGGATATCTTCCGGCGCATCACCGCTTCAAGACATTACGACGCGCAAGGCTGAACGGGCGAGAGAGCTGGCTGAACAGATCCACCGTACCAATCTGGAATTTACGAATCGCGGGACGAAGGTCAACGAATCGCAAAGAGCGTTCAACCGAATGAAGGAATTGAAGGACATGCGCGACGCGAACCTGATCAGCGAAGCCGAGTATGAACAAAAACGCGCTGAGATCCTAAAGGAGATGTGATTCGGGCGTGGATCAACAAGCAGAATCGTGAAGTTCGTTGTATCGCCAAAACCCGCATCCTTATTTCGGTGACTTGGAACTATAAAAACACGACTTGGCTTTAAATTACGACACGCACACAGTTGATCTGCGCGCGTGTTTTTGATTCTGCGTAAATGTCTTTATAATGACCCCATGCAAAAAACAACAGCGATCATCGGCGGAGGCCCGGCGGGCTTGATGGCGGCGGAGGTCATCAGCGCGCGCGGCGTGAAAGTGGATGTGTACGACTCCATGCCGTCGGTGGGGCGCAAATTTTTAATGGCGGGCAAAAGCGGATTGAACCTCACGCATTCCGATCCGTTCGAGGCGTTCGTTGCAAAATACGGCAATCGCCGCACAGAGATCGAACCTCTGCTGAAACAATTTGGCGCGGATCAACTCCGCGAGTGGGTGCATGGATTGGGTCTCGAAACTTTTATCGGAACTTCGGGGCGCGTCTTTCCCGTTGGGATGAAGGCGAGTCCGCTGTTGCAGGCGTGGCTGAGACGACTAACCGATTCAGGCGTGACGTTTCACCTGCGTCACCAACTGACGCGGATTCGCTCCGACGAGTCTTTGCAATTCCAAACGTCGAATGGTGAAGTGATCGTAAACGCCGATGCGATCGTCCTTGCGCTCGGCGGCGGGAGTTGGAGCCGACTCGGCTCGAACGGCGCGTGGGTTGACTGGTTGAAACAGGCTGGGGCGGAGGTCGAACCGTTGTCTCCATCCAATTGCGGATTCGATGTGAAGTGGAGTCCGCAATTCCGCGAAAAATATGAGGGGCATCCGATCAAATCGGTGGTGTTGTCGTTCGGCGAATTTCGACAACAGGGCGAATTCATCGTGACAAAAGAAGGCGTGGAAGGCGGGCTGGTCTATAGCGCGTCGGCATTCATCAGAGATGAAATTTACGCGAACGGCATAGCGACTGTATTTTTAGACCTACAACCCAACCGCACATTGGATTGGTTGATCGAAAAATTATCGCGTCCGCGCGGGGCGAGATCGCTGGCAAGTTTTCTGGAAAAAACGCTGGGGATCAAAGGGGTGAAGGCGGGCTTGTTGCGCGAGTTCGTGTCGAAAGATGATTTTACAGACGCGAAGCGACTCGCGGGGTTCATCAAGGCACTGCCTGTGCCATTGGTCGCGCCGCGTCCGTTGGATGAGGCGATCAGCTCGGCAGGCGGCGTGACATTCGAATCGCTGGATGAAAACTTGATGCTGAAAAATTTGCGCGGCGTTTTTTGCGCGGGCGAGATGCTCGATTGGGAAGCGCCAACCGGCGGATATTTGCTGACGGCATGTTTCTCTAGCGGCTACGCGGCGGGGAATGGGGTAATAAAATACTTGGCAGAAACGTGACAGTCACCTTGAAGGTGACTGTCACGTTATTTTGGTTATCCCAACTCCCCCACTGTCTTTTCCACTTCTTCCAAAATCTCGCCCGATTTCACCAATTTCTTCATCGCGTTGTGATCGTTGTACAGCGGACGATCCACCTCGAGATGCTCCACGTATTTGCGGATCACCTCGCGCGCTTTTTGCGCGCCATGCCCCGCAAGGAACTGACGGAAGTCCATGGCTTGTGCCGCCGCCATGAATTCGATTCCCAACACTCCGTAAGCGTTGTCCAAAATCTGTTCGTTCTTCAAGGCAGTGTTCATACCCATCGAAACAAAATCTTCCTGGTCCGCCGCGGCAGGGATGGATTGAACGCTCGCGGGCGCGGATAAAATCCGCTGTTCGACGATCAAATGATCGGCGGTGTATTGACTGAGCATCATCCCAGAGTAGAACCCAGGCTCGTGTGCGAGGAAATCAGGCAGTCCCTGCGAAAGCGCGGGGTTGGTCAGGCGATTGAGTCTCCTCTCCGATAACACACACACCATCGTGATCGCCGCGCCTGCCATGTCCATCGGCAGTGAAACGGGACTCCCTTGAAAGTTTGCGCCTGTCAACGTGAGTTTATCTTCGGGAATGAAAATCGGATTATCGCCGACGCCGTTCAATTCGATCTCCACTTGCGAACGCGCATACGCGATCGCGTCACGCGCCGCACCGATCACCTGCGGCGTCGAACGCATCGAGTATGCATCCTGCACTTTCGTTTTCATCTTGCCCGTTTTCAGGTCAGACCCTTCCAACACTTTCATCAAATTTTTTGCAGATGTGATCGCGCCGCTGAATCCGCGTAGTTCATGAAGTTTTGTGTTGTACGGCTTCAGATTTCCGAGCAACGCCTCAATGGTCATCGCCGCGGCGATCTCGGCTTGCTTGATGAATCGTTCCATCTCATAAATATGCAATGCGGATATGGCGGTCAGCACATTCGAGCCGTTGATCGCGGCGAGTCCATCGCGCGCCTGCAAGCCTGGGATTGGAATCCCCGCCCGTCGCATCGCTTCGGACCCGCTCATGCGCTCGCCTCCGAAGAACGCTTCGCCCTCCCCCATCAACAGCAACGCCGCTTGCGCCATCGGGGCAAGGTCGCCGCTCGCGCCGACCGAGCCTTTCGTGCACACGACAGGCGTGACTCCTTTGTTCAACATTTCGACGAAGGTCAACGTGATCTCAGGTCGGCACCCAGAATTCCCGTGCGCGTGAACATTTATCCGTCCCGCTAACGCCGCGCGGACGAACGGAATCGGCAGAGGCTCACCAATGCCCGCCGCGTGGTTGTAGATCAGATATTTTTGAAATTCCTTCACTTGATCGTCGTTGAGGATCTTTTCTGAAAACTCACCGATGCCCGTGTTCGTGCCATACATGATCTCTTTGTTGGCGAGTTTCTCCTCCAACATGGCGCGGCAGATTTTGATCCGCTCCAACGCTTCGGGCGCGAGTTCCACTGGTTCATTATTGCGTGCGATCGCGGCGAGTTTTTCAATGGTGAGAGACGATCCGTTGAGGGTGATGGGCATTTGATATACTCCAAGAGAAATTTCCATTATTGTACACCCAACATAACTGGCTCTTCTTTATAATCAATAGGACTTACTCAAAATCCCAAAACCAAGCCGCGAATTTCGCTAATTCACGCGAATAGTTTAAAAAATTAGCGGAAATTCGCGTAATTCGCGGCAAAAGGTTTTCGATCTGCGTAAGCCCTAACCAACCATGAAACCACAAACACGCTTCATACCCTTCCTCGCGCTCGCCATCCTTGCCTTACTCCTTGCTTTATGGGCAGGATTATTGCGTTTAGGTTGGAGCCTTCCCAGCTTTCCCAACCTCGCCCTCGCGCACGGACCTCTTATGATCTCGGGTTTTCTTGGCATCCTCATTCCTCTCGAACGCGCGGTCGCCATCCACCATAAATGGATGTTCGCCGCCCCTCTCGCCAGCGCGCTTGGGTGGGTCAGCCTGTTGTTCGCGCCAACCTTCGGCATGATCCTGATGACCATCGGAAGCCTCATCACATTCTTCATTCTCATCGTCATGGTGCGCCGCGAGCCTGCGATCCACACCATCACAATGGCGGTCGGCGCGTTAACGTGGCTGGTTGGCAATTTCTTTTGGATGTCTGGATTCCCCATCTTCCAACTCGTGCAATGGTGGATGTGCTTCCTCATCTTGACGATAGGCGGAGAACGCCTCGAACTCAGCCGCGTCCTGCATCCTACTCCCCGACAGATTCGCATCTTCAGCCTTCTCGCCATCGCCCTCCTCACAGGGACGATCCTCTCGATGGTCAACGCAAACACTGGCGCGCGCCTCAGCGGACTCGCCATGCTGGTATTGTCGCTGTGGTTCCTGAAGAACGATCTCGCCGCGCGAAACATCCGTCACACGATCCCGCTCACGCGTTACATCGCCTACTGCCTCCTCAGCGGATTCGTCTGGCTGGGAATCGGCGGCGCGCTTCAACTGATCTACGGCGCCACCCTCGCAGGTCCGTTGTACGACGCGGTCTTACACACCATCTTTGTCGGCTTCGTGATGTCTATGATCTTCGGTCACGCGCCCATCATCTTCCCCGCTATCCTCGGTGTGCCGATCAACTTTTACCCCGCATTTTATAGTCATCTCGCGCTTCTGCATCTCTCCCTGCTCCTGCGCGTCGCCGCCGACTTGACCAATCAAGTAGAACTACGTAAATTCGGCGGGCTGGTGAATGAGATCGCGATCCTGATGTTTCTGGGCATGACCGTGTATTCCGTTCTCAGAGGGAAAAAGTAAACCATGCCTATCCTCACTCGCTGGTTCCTGAAAGCCGCGCTTTTATACCTGCTCTTCGCGCTCATCGCTGGAATTGTTTTGGCGTTGCCAGCCGCAAGCCCGATCACCGGGTTCTTCCCCGCCTACTTCCACATGCTCACCTTCGGCTGGCTCACCCAATTGATCTTCGGCGTCGCGTTTTGGATGTTCCCCAAGTACAGCCCCGCCAATCCGCGCGGGCATGAATGGCTGGGCTGGGTAACTTTCATCTCGCTCAATGCCGGCCTGGTCTTGCGAGTTATCGCCGAACCAATCAACGCCACAACTCCCTCCGCGTTGAGCGGCTGGACGATGGTCGCCTCCGCTCTTTTACAATGGCTTTCCGGTGTCGTCTTTGCGATCAACACCTGGACCCGCGTCAAGGAACGATAGATGCCGCGCCTGAGCGTTTACTTGATCCGCGCCTCGCTGATCTATGTTGTGCTGGGATTTACCGTCGGCGGACTATTGCTGGCAAATAAAGGGATTCCGTACCTGCCAGCGCTTTGGAATCTACTGCCCCTGCATATCGAATTCGCATTCATGGGTTGGATGGTGCAATTGACCATGGGCATGGTATTCTGGATCGCGCCACGATTTTCCAGCGACGCTCCACGTGGAAATGAAAAGTTAAGTTGGGCGGCATTCGTATTATTGAATACAGGCATCTTGCTCGTTGTCGCGCAAAGCCTGTTTGGGGCTAACGGGTTCGCCCTTGCGGGAAGAATCGTGGAACTGTTTGGGCTTGCGGCATTCGCGGCTGGCAATTGGAAACGTATCAAACCGCTCGAAACCACATCGCGTTCGTGATATTTCAAGAGAACACTGTTGAATTACCAAACGCCGAAAGGAAATTGATCATGGAAAACGACGATAAACTCGTAGGCCTGATTCTCAGCCGGAGGGATGCGCTCAAAATCCTTGGCATTGGGGGCGCGGCGTTCCTTGCTTCGTGCATCGCGCCTGAGGTAGCGAGCACGGTGATGCCGACGCTGATTGCGGCGACCGATTCACCAACCGCCCCGCCTGCCGCAACGCAAGCGGCGCTTTCGTGCGTGGCACGACCTGAGTTAACGCTTGGACCCTACTTCGTGGATGAACAATTGAATCGTTCCGATGTTCGCTCAGAGCCGTCTAATAATTCGGTGAAGGAGGGTGTTCTGCTTACACTTGCAATTGGCGTCTATAATGTTTCGCAAAACAGTTGCGACCCAATCGAAAGCGCGCAAGTGGATATCTGGCACTGCGACGCGGCGGGCATTTACTCGGGCGTAACAGATCGAACATTCAACACGGTCGGTCAAAAGTTTTTACGCGGCTATCAACTCACGGACGCAACAGGCAAAGCGCAATTCCTCACCATTTACCCAGGCTGGTATTCGGGCAGAACGGTTCACATTCACTTTATGATCCGCATTACTGACACGGATGGAAACGCGTACGAGTTCGTGTCGCAGTTCTTCTTCGACGAGTCGCTGACGGATCAAGTCTATTCTGCGCAGCCTTACGCAGCGAAAGGTCAACGCAACACGTTCAACGCTTCTGACGGGATTTTCAACAACGGAGGCGACCAATTACTGCTCGACATCACGGGCGATAACGCGAACGGTTATGCCGCGACGATCAACATTGGGCTTGATCTCACCGACGCGGAAGTCGGCGCGCCCTCCTCGTTGGGGGGAACTCCGTAATTTCAACCGTAGAGTGGACGCGAATTAAGCCAATCTTCTCTTGAGGGCTGGCATTTTGATCGCTCACTCTTACAGAGAAAGCCCGGCCGAACATCTTCGGTTACAATCGCCCCCTATGAGCATGGAAAATATAGACGCGCTGAAAAAGAATCCGCGTGAGGGCGGGCGTTTGACGTATAAGCTGAAGAATGCAAATGTGTTCGTTTCAAAGAGTGGATTCCATTTCATTGACTATCTCGACCCTATTGAATCTATCTCACCTGAAATTGACGCCTCCCAACTGACCGATGAAGTTGCCGCGTACATCGAGACGCAGTTACAAGCGAACGCGAAAAAATTCGACAACCAGGCGAATATCGTCAAAGGACATCTCCCCCTCCAAGACGCCAAAGTACTCGACATCGGTTGCGGCGGCGGATTATTTCTATCGCTGTTGAAACAACAAGGCGCGGAAGTGATCGGCATTGAATTGAGCGACAGCCGCGCACAATATGCAAAGTCAAAACATCGACTCGTCGTTGACAAACATCCGATCGAAAGCGATCATTGGCAATCTGGCTACGCGACATTCTTCGACGCAGTCACATTGTGGGATGTGATCGAGCACGTGAATTATCCGATGCAGACGTTGCAGTCTGCGGCGAGGGTGTTGAAGCAGGGAGGCTTGTTGCTGATCGATACCCCCTGCCGCGACAGTTTTTATCATCGCTTTGGCGAGCTAACGTATCGTCTCAGCGGCGGCAGGTTCCCCACTTTCTTGGACGCGATGTATTCGTCGCATCTCTTCGGGCATAAACAAATTTTTTCAACGCACGAGATGAAACGACTCTTTGAGTCCGTTGGGTTTGAAGTGATCGATCTGCACAAATTCCATGAACTGTCTTTCCCGTACGAATTTTATTTGAAGAAATTGTTCAAGTCACAACTGCTCGTCAATATATTATTGCCGTTCGTGAAATTATTTTTCAAGGTGTTCAAGATCCAAAATAAGATGTTGGCGGTTGGAAGGAAGAAATAAACTACCCGTCATTGCGAGCCCGATAGGGCGAAGCAATCCCCTACGAGGACGATGTCTCCAACACGACAAGGGAGATTGCTTCGTCGCTCCCCTTCGCTTTTGCTCAGGGTCGCTCCTCGCAATGAAGAATACAAACAGGAGACTTATGACCGAAGAATATATTCCTAAAATTGCAATGACCATTCAGGCACATCCCGACGATCAGGAATTTGGCATCGGCGGCACGCTTGCCAAATGGGCGAAGGCAGGATGCGAAATTATTTCCGTTGTGATCACCAGCGGCGATTCGGGTTCGAACGATCCCGCAAAAGATGGGAGTCATAAAAAGGAACTCGCCGATCTTCGTGAAAAGGAACAACTCGCGGCGAATGCCGTTCTCGGGGTCAAGGAGACGGTCTTCATGCGTTATCCCGACGGGGAATTGGAGCCGACGATCCAACTCCGCAAAGATTTGACGCGCCTCATCCGCCAATTCAAGCCTGATACAGTCCTCTGCGGCAATCCCGAAACGTGGTTTTATAGCAATGAATATGTGAATCATCCCGACCATCGCGCCGCGGCGGAGGCGGCAACGACGGCGGTCTTCCCGTCAGCGGGGAGTCGGCTGATGTTCACCGACCTGCTTGCGGCTGGGTATGAACCGCATGAGGTGAAGCGGTTATACGTCCACGGTTCGGAAAAATCCGATACGTGGGTTGACATCACCGAGACGCTGGATGTCAAGATCAAAGCGCTGCAACAACACGCGAGTCAAATTCCTGTGGATGAAGTCGGCAAATGGATTACGGGTTGGGCGGAAGAGGAAGCCAAAGATAAGGGCATAAAATATGCCGAGAGTTATCGCGTGATGATTCTGAAAAAGGATGGGGAAGAGAAAGCGGGCTAGAAGACCAGCGACCCAACGATCACGCAAGCGAGAGTGATCGTGATGTTATCAATATCTTTGAACGGCAGAGACTCAACCAGCGTAGCTCCCAAAGCGACAAACGCAACGGGCAAAACAAATCGCGTAGTGGGTCCGCTGAACGCGCCCAGCCAAACATAGATCGTGAAGATGAACATCGTCAACAGCCAGCCGCCGAAGAAAACGCTGAGGGAGCCGGCAACGCTTTTTTCGCGCGACCAGAACCACTTCGGGGAATTGACGCGGCGGCCCACGATGTCGGCAACTCCGTCGCCGCCGCACAGGATCATCAGCGCGGGGATGCCGATGAGCGAATCCTTCCAATAGATCAGCGTCATTGCAACGAACACGATCCCATAAAATAACGGACCGCGTAGAATCTCGCGCGGATCGCCCGTCCGCGACATGGCTTTGACGGCGGCTTCGTCTTTGACAATGCCCAAGCCGACCAGCGCAAATTGAATCGTGATGACCAGCGGCACAAGCGCGGCAAGCCAGCGAGAGATCGCTTCATCAGTGAACATGAGCCAGCACAGGACGAAGATCGGGCCCGTGCCGATGTGGATGAGTTTGCGGCTCAAGCGGCTTTCGATCAAGCCGCGATGAGCCAGAAAATCCATCAGCCGAAGAAAAACAAGGGCAATGGCAAATGTTAGAAGCGCGGCAATATAAGGTGACATAGTTCCTCAGGGTTGAAACCATGATAACATATCGGGCGTTCTGTGTGAAAAATTTTATTTTGAAAAAATATCCATGAAAAAAAGCGGATTTTACATCCCCGAACTCGATAGCCTACGATTCTTTGCCTTCCTGTTGGTGCTCATTCACCATGCGGGTTATTCAGCCCTCATTCCATCCTGGGAGGTGACGGCAAGATACGGCTGGATGGGTGTTGATCTGTTTCTATGCCTCTCCGCCTTTTTATTCTCACGATTGTTGTATGCAGAATATCAAGCAACTGGAACCGTAACGGTCAAGAACTTCTATATCCGCCGGGCATTCCGCATCTGGCCCCTGTATGTGTTGTTCTTTCTTATCGCGGTCACATTGACCATTCAACAGGAGGGCTGGAGCAACTCGTTGACCACGCGCGCGCTGGGAATGTTGACGTTTACCGACAACTTCATGGCGGCGCGCTGGGGATATAACAATGCGATCTTGTACTCGAATCACTTATGGACGATTTCATATGAAGAACAAGTCTATTTGTTCATCCCGTGGGTCTTGCTCTTTTTATATCGGCGAAAAACATCCACTGCGGGTTTGATCCTCTTGAGTATGGGCTTACTAGGCACATTCATCCGCGCCTTCATGATCTATCGCGGCACGAACCATCCCGACATCTGGGTATTGCCGTTTTCGCATTTTGACTCCGTGCTTGGGGGCATCGTCATCGGACTTGGCATACTCGATAAGCCATTGAAGAAAATCCCGAATCTCATCTGGCTCGCGCTCGGCATCCTCGCGCTATGGCAGGTGACACAGTTGCCCAATGTGCAAAAAATTCAATGGGAGTTAATGTATACCTACCCTCTCGTGGGAATCGGCACTTCGCTCATCATCTATTCGTTGACGCAAGGAAATCTTTGGGCGATCTCGCCTCTGCTCAGGATCAAACCACTCACCTATCTTGGAAAGATATCGTATGGGTTATATGTGTATCACAAGCTGGGCATTTATCTTGCGAATCGGATCGTCCATCAATATATAGAGCCAACCAGAGAACTCGCAGAACCCGCCGCAGGACTATTACTTGCATTCCTGATCACGGTCGCCATGTCTGTCGTCTCATACGAAGCGTTCGAAAAGTTCTTCCTGCGCATGAAAGAGCGTTTTGCGGTCGTCAAGTCACGACCTGCTTGAAAGACAAAATTCCCTGATCTGCTCAACTACATAATCCGCTTGTTCCCGCGTCACGTGCGGACCGATGGGCAGGCTCAACACGCGATTCGCAAGTTTTTCCGACAGGGGAAAATCACCCGCTTTGTAGCCGATGTCGGCATACGCCTCAGAAAGATGCGGCGGGACGGGGTAGTGAATCAACGTATCCACGCCGTGTTCATCGAGATGCGATTTGAGTCTGTCGCGATCATCGTGAGTGACGACAAAGATATGCCAGCCATGTTCCGTCTGCGACGCGGTGATCGGCAAACCAAGTCCGGGCAGTCCGTTGAGATGTTCAATGTAATATTTTGCAAGGCTGGTGCGGCGCGCATTCCATTCATCAAGATATTTCAACTTCACACGCAAGAACGCGGCTTGCAACGGGTCGAGCCGCGAGTTATGTCCCTTTACCTCGTTGTAATATTTTTTGCGCGAGCCGTAATTTCTCAGCACGCGAATCTTATCTGCGATTTCGTCATCATTGGTTGTCACCGCGCCCGCGTCGCCGAACGCGCCGAGATTCTTTGTGGGATAAAAACTGAACGCGGCGGCAGAACCTAAATTCCCCGCCATCTTGTCAATGTACTTCACGCCGTGCGCTTGCGCAGAATCTTCCACGATTCGCAATCCATGTTGCTCGGCAAGTTTCCAGATCTCGGTCATCTCCGTTGGCTGACCATACAGATGCACAGGCATGATCGCCTTCGTCCGCTTGGTGATGGCTTGGGCGATGCGCGAAGGATCAATGTTGTGAGTGGACGGATTCGGTTCGACGGGAATCGGCGTCGCTCCAACATAAGATACCGACAGCCACGACGCGATGTACGTGTTGGATGGCACGATCACCTCATCCCCCGCTCCAATTCCATACGCCATGAAAATCAACTGAAGCGCTTCAAGTCCATTGCCCACGCCAACGCAATGTTTGACGCCGAGATAATCCGCAAACTCCTGTTCGAAGGCGCGCACTTCATCGCTGAGAATATACCAACCCGAATCCATCACGCGCTGATACGCCTGATCGAGTTCCTCGCGCAGTTCATCGTACTGCGCTTTCATATCGAGAAACGGCACAGATGTTTTCATCATTTGGAAACCGACTTCAAATATTCATCGTAATTGCGGATGTAATCTTCAGCCTTGTACACATCGGAAGCAAACACAAGCAACGCCGCGTCGGACGTGAATTTGTACTGGGTCGCCCAAACCTTCGGCGGGATGTGAAGCCCGAGGGTGGGCGAGTCCAGCCGAACTTCCGCGCGAACGTTTCCGTCATCCAACACGACAGAACACGCGCCCTTTACGCAAATGAGGAGTTGATGCAATTCCTTGTGGGCATGTTCACCGCGGACATCTTTGCTCGGCACATCGTAGATCATAAAAATACGGCGCGGCTCGAACGGCAACAGACCGGGGAATTCGGCAAACGTGAGGCTTCCGCGCAAGTCTGTGATCTCCGGCAGGCGGATCAACGTTGCGCCTTTCACTGGCAAATCCTGACTGCCGCTTTCTGGTTGCGCGAGCGTCTCTTCGGTTTCAAAATTTTCGGTCACATAATTGACGATTCGCGCAGGATTGCCCATCACGATCGAGTTGGGCGGAACATTTCTCGTGACCACCGCTCCCGCGCCGACCATCGCATTTTGCCCGATGGTGATGCCGGGCAGAATGGTCGCGTTCGCGCCGATCGAAGCGCCCCTTTGAACAACGATCTTGGAAAATTCCTTCGGATATTTTTTACTGCGGGGAAACGGATCATTCGTGAACGTGGCGTTCGGTCCAACGAACACATCGTCCTCCAAGCGGATACCGTCCCACAACTGCACGCCACATTTGACCGTGACGCGATTCCCCACCACCACGTCATTTTCAATGAAGACATGATCGCAAATATTGCAGTCATCGCCGATCACGGCGCCGGGCAACACATGGGCAAACGCCCACACGCGCGTGGCTTTTCCGATCTGCTTGGATTCAACAATAGAATTCGGGTGGGCAAAAAAATCAGCCATTCATTCTCCAGTATTTTCTTTCACTGATTGCTTTGGCTCTTGATAAATTTCGTCAATCACAAATTGCGGTCGCCGGCGGACTTCGTCGAGCGTGCGCCACAGGTACTCGCCCAACACACCGAGCATCGCCATTTGCAATCCAGAGTTGAACGCCAGCGCAACGATGATCGGAACATAGCCCTTGACTTCGATCCCATAAAAATACCAGTAAAACAGAACATAGCCGCCGTAGATAAATGACCCCACCGCCACGACCAGTCCCAACGCCGAAAGGATGCGGATCGGGAAAAAGGAAAAAGCCACGAACGTGTCAATGAAAAGTTTGACCTTCTTTGCAAACGTCCAACGCGATTTCCCTTTCGTCCGTTGCCTGCGGATGTAGGGAATCATCACGGGTTTGTACCCAAGCCAATAGACGAGGGTCATGATGTTCGTGTTTTTCTCTTGGATTCTGTTGAGGTCTGCAACTACCTGACGGTCAACGAGGAAGAAGTCGAATCCGCCGTTGGGGTAATCGGCAAGCGCAAATTTTCGGATCAATGAATAATAGGTATTGGATAGCGTCTTTTGCACAAGGTGTTCATCCCGATCTTGCCGAACGGCAAAGACCGCTTTACTCCCCTTTTCCCAGTGAGAGACCATGTCCAAAAATATCTCCGGCGGGTCTTGCAAGTCCGCGGAGATCATCCCCACGCAGTCGCCGGTCGCCACGGTGAACCCAGCCTGAATGGCAGACATCGAACCGAAGTTGCGAGTCAACTTGACGACTTTGATTCTCTCTGGGTTTTGAGAATGATATTCACGTAGTACGTCCAACGAACGATCCCCTGAACCATCGTCTACAAAAACAAGTTCGAGAGAATACCCCGGAAGTTTCTCTTCCAAAGAGAGCAGTTGCGGAATGGTATCCGGCAGGTTGGATTCATTGAAATAGACGGGAATAACGATGGAAATTTTCTTCATAGCCAAATAGTTTTCCCATCTTAACACAAAATGCCGTGTATCTGCACGGCATAATCGTCAATAGTAAATTAAAAATCGTAAATTGAGAGTGGGCCCGGCTGGATTCGAACCAGCGACCAAGGAATTATGAGTTCCCTGCGCTAACCACTGCGCCACGGGCCCCTCGTTTCAGTGAAAAAGTAATCAGTGACCAGTAATCAGCGCAACAGTAATTTCTACTGATAACTGACAAACTGATCACTGCTCACCGAACCAGAGCGGGAGATGGGATTCGAACCCACGAATATCAGCTTGGAAGGCTGATGCCTTACCACTTGGCGACTCCCGCGAATGCACGGGATTTTACCACAGCCTCAAATGTCATTGCGGGCTTGAAAGGACAAAGCAATCCCCTTTATACAAGGAACTACCCGATCAAATCTCTACCATCCGCTGAACGAGCAAACGACTCATGGTCTCTACGTCTAATCATAAAGTTGCCCGAGTTCCGAATTCTTCGGCAGAGATCCCTGTGTGGACCAGTGATCAAGATCAGATATCAGGATTTCGGTTTTTGCGATCAGCTCTCGGTTTTTTACTTTCTTTGCTAATGAAATCGCCCGATATAACATATCCTGTGCAAAATTCATCCACAAAAGTGACTCATCAGAATTCTTTTGTTCATCCTTTACACGAATCGCCTTACATGCCGTCATCGTCCCACAGACACGGACAGTCCAATCCCAACTCGGCCTAAGCGCATTAGCAATAAGGGAATCAATTACGGCAAAGTCCACATCATAATACCGTTCTTCTCCGTAACGGTCCCATCCCTGAAGACGTTGTATCTTGCCAAAATCACAGAAAAGCTCATTACCACTTATTGACCGCCATCCATATGCTTCGGCAAATCTATTGTTGACTTCAATACTGGAACATACCCAAGCAAAGAAAACGCTTGTATCTCTTATGCCTGGCGATTCTCTTCTGCCTCTATCCAAGTCTAAACGACTGAACTGACCCAAAAATATCCTGTCAAGAATCCGATACCAACGCTGACGCGAAGGCAATCCACTCACAGGAGAACGCCAAAGCCATTCATATTCACGAAGCTCGGAAAGCGAAGCGCGAGTAAGATCATATAAGTTCGACATAGATATCCTTTCTACTAGCTATCGATTAGATTTCGTTCGCGAGAGATTTAGGCTCCCGTTAGAACCATTCATTCGATGGGTATAGAGTTGCAAAGTGTTCCATGAGTAATCTATGAAAAAAATCATATCCATCTCCCACCCGTCGGAGAAATCGTAACCGCGTAGCATATTCCAAAAATGATAGAAGCCGCCAAGGAAGCATGTTGCTAACACCTAGAATTACTCGCAGACTGTAATACTGAATTAATGTAATACCTCCTATCGGCAGACCCACAAGAATACCTGATGAAACTCCGTCTACTAGCCAATTATTTGATTCGAAAATCAATCTTGACGTTAGTGCAACGATCACACCACAAATACAGGATACAACAAAAAAAGATATACGTGCAACGTAAAGACCTTCTCCAGGATACGCTATATGATTTGATTTATTGAAATAAAACGTATAAACATCATATAATAAGTATGACAACCCAATAAGCGATCCAAATATCAATCCGCGTTTCAACCCGAAAAGCAAACCAACTATAAGTGCAGCAGCGATGGTCAAATAGAAGGATTTTTCCCATCTGTTCAAGTTCAAGATAAACCTATCAATCGGTATGATACTTGTTTCAAGCCCAAAATACACCCCCGTGAATATTCCCCCAATTATTCCTAAACATGATCCTATCATAGGGCCGCCCAGGAGACCTAGACATAGTCCTACAACTGACCCAACAGATAACCCGACCAAAAACCGGTAAACATCTAAATATATCCCCCCTTCTAGCCACCGTGGCTTCATCCGGTCAAGGACAAAAGGTATTAGTTTGTTATCCTTCATCTTACGGGCTAGCCAAATCAACCAATTCTCTACATCTGCTCGGCTAAACAACGGAGCATCTTCACTTTTAGGATGTTTGAACATTTGATCAACATACACTTCAAACAGCTTAGCACGTTGAGCATTAATATTTTTCATTAGAAAAATATCTGTAATTTCAGCATCCTGGAAGGCTAAAGTCATAATGTTCAGCATCAAAGGCACACTTGCCAATTCTTGCATCTGCTCATGATTTTTCACCATTTGGTAGATTGCTTTAAATCTGGGGCCAAGACGTTCAAAATACTCGCTTATTTGGTTGAGTGTTAGCGGCGAAAGCACAACTGCGTTTTGAAGATCCAATTTTGCTTTCAGGGTTTCATAATCAGCAAGACGGCTACAAATTACTAAATATGCAGAACCATGTTCTCTGCGATATTGGTTTATGAGATAGATAAAGACATCTCTTTGATCGGCATCAACCTCATCCAGTCCGTCAAGCAACAAAAGTAAGCCATCATTAGCAACTAGGGACTTTGCCTCATTTCTTGATCTTTTATATTTAGAAACAAGGATGTCTACAATCCATTCAGCAAAAGCTAACTTGGAACGATCAGCCCGCCATGAAAGATTAAGGTAAATGGGTATAGGTTGCTTCTCATTATCTTTAGCGCGACCAATACAGGCTCGGCCTAATTCAAGCAACATGGTTGTTTTGCCAGAACCTGGATCTCCCAAAATTAACATGGCGTGCTCCATGTTATCAAAAACTTGAAGTATAGAAGTGTCCACAGGCAGGGTACGATTAGTACTATTTCGTTGCGGATTGATTACTGATTTCGGGTTTTCTTCCATTCCTAGATCTATAAACATTCCATTGTACAAGCTCGTTTTCAGTTGCTCATCTATCCAATCTTTCTCAACTTTCTCCAACAAGTCTTTTCGTCGTAACAATAATTGCGGATCTACAAAGCGTCGAACTATCTTTAAAACGTAATTGACGATATTAAAATTCCCAAGGATTTGAATACTAAAACTTCCAGCAATAGTTTGAACAAATTTTGGAATGTTTGAGTTAGTTAACTGATCATCAACGCCCCTCTCTTGAAACATATCTTTGTTTTCGACTTCTTCTGAAATATGAACTTCGATCTTCTTTTCGATTGTGTTACCATCGCCGACGACCTGCAAATTTCCATCGCCGTTGACTATTTGCCGAACCGAAGATTGGGTCCTCTTTGCCATTGAAAAGGTTATCTATCGTTTGGATTTTGGCGCACTTACATTTATAACATTGCTGTTACCAGCAATTTGGACATTTTGATCCCCAATCGCAGTTTGTATGATTTGTGTGCCGCCAGGAAGTGTTTCAATCCGTTTGAGCAATGAGTTGGCAATTTTCAAAAGTTCCCGATTCCTATTGGCTTTCGCCGCCGATACTTCTTCTTTCACAACCGCTTTGCGCGCCTCCGATTTGGGATTGGCATCCAATTCCTTCACGGCATTTACAACTTTACTTTTTGTTCCAAACTTCTTTCCAAGCAATTCTTTTAGTTTGGTGTAGGAATCAAAGATCGCTTGTTCACCTACTTTGGTCGCGCCCGTAGTAACTCCTGCGCTTACGGCAGCCAATATTGCAGTTGTAACTGTGTCCACATTCTCCTCCTTGGAAGACTCTTTCATTTGTAACGTTGAGTCGTCTAATTTTATCACCATCTCCCATACGGATACCAATACGACTTATCCTCGAAATTAAAATCCCAATGCACGTGCTTCGTCTCGCGGAACTGATCGAGTCCTTCGATGCCGAGTTCGCGCGCGCCGCCGGAGTATTTCATCCCGCCGAATGGACCGGCATAATTACCAATCACTCTTTGCTCCTCGGCTTCTCCGATTCCTCGATCAACTCGTGCGGAGTCGGCGCGCCGCAGCTGGGACAAATATATTTTTCATCGGCAGGCACATAGGCGCGTCCACAACTCGGGCAAGTGACCGACCTTGGCGCAACTGGCACCTCCACTTCTTTCACAACTTCTTTGGTCACTTCGCGCGTGCGAGTCCCGCCGCCGCCAAGCACAACGACGTTGCCAAGATTCACGCCGCGTGAAGTATTCACGGAAGGCGTCGAAGCGATATTTTTTGCCGCCACTTTCGGCGCTCCGCTAGATGGCATCGCCTTCGATGAACCGCCCGACCTGCCTTTCGATTTTCCGCCTGAAGAGCCGCTTGGAATTTTCCCTCCGCCGAACAACACGAGCGCCAACACAGCGACGATGACCACCGCCGCCACGGTCAGAAAGACGATGATGGCAGTCAATCGAATGGCGCGCGGGATGTTGTACAACTCATAGCCGTAACTGAACAGGAACACGCCGCCCACATAAAACGGAAAGAGCAAGCCGATCAAGATCAAACCCGTGTTTTGATCGAGCTGAGTTTCAACCCAGGTGAGATAGGCAACAAGGACGATCGTGCCTAATGCGCCCAGCGCGACCAATCCGCCGGGGACCATGATATACAACGGCTTGCCGGGCTTTGTGTCGTCGTGGTCATACTCGACCACCTCATGCGTTTTCGCGGCGACTTGTCTCGCGCGGTATTGTGATTGGGACATATCAATTACCTTTCGTCCTGAGCGGAGGACTGAGCGTTCGTCGCGAAGTCCGCAGTCGAAGGACAAGAACTAGCGATCATACACGCTTCGACTACGTTCCTCGCTATCGCTCGTCACTCCGCTCAGCGCGGGTTACTTTGACAACTCATCCGCCGTTTGATCCATCTGGGTCAAGATCACCGGCGCCTGCCCCTCCGTCAGATCGGGATGGCGGATGGTGTCAAACATATCACGGAAACCATCTTCCAACATGACTCGTACGAGCCGCCATGATGAAAGTTGCGGCGTGACTTCTCCGCTCGACAGATACTTCACCGCCTCTGCCCACTGGGGATGATCGGCTGAATAATCGGCGAGCAGGTCCACCGTCGAGGCACGAAGCGGGAAGAGTCCTGTGCTGCGTACCCAATCCGCTTGATTCTCCGGGGAAAGCATCCAGCGGATGAACAGCCACGAGGCAAGTTGAGTCGCGTCGTCTGAATTGAACACGATGAACGACGAGCCGTAGACGACGAGCGCGTCGCGATCCGCGCCGGGGAACGGGAGGGCGATCCATTCGTCGTTGTTGTTCGCGGCGGAAAACGCGCGGGAGAGATTCGGAAATTCTCCGAGGCTCGCGGTGGCGAACAACGCCTGCCGCGCGGCGAAGCGATCGTACACAGAAAGATCGGACGAGGCGACCCACGCGCAATTTTTTTCTTGCAGCGCTTTCAAATACTTGAACGCATCAACATTCCCTGGCGCGAGAAAACGATAACCATTCTCGTTCTGCGCGCCGCCGTTGAACGCGAACATCCACGAAAGCGCGGTGTGCGCGTCCGCGTCGATCAGCCAGCCGCCAAGCGGATCGTTCGTTGAATCAGAATCCTTTCCCAATGCAACGTGCGCGGCGCAGGCTTGCGACTCAAACTCGGAAGAATTTTCAGGCGGCGAGTCAAACCCAAGTTGGCGCGCCCAGGTTGAATTGTAGAGAATGAAGCGCGCGGTCCGTTGCGCGGGTGCGCCGAATCGTTTGCCGTCCACTTCATCCTGCCGCCAGATCACGTTCGCAAAATCCGACATGTCAAGCGCGCTCATCCCAAACTCCACATCATGCGCATACGGGTTCAGATCAAGCACGTCATCGCCCCACGCGAGCGCGTGCTCAGGCAACGCGATCACAATTTGCGGATTATTCGACGCCTCCAACGCGGCGGAGGTTTGCGAAAAAATTTCGTTGTAATTACTTTTTGATTCCGCGCTGACGACGATGCCCCACTCGTTCGTCGAATTAAATTTTTCGACCTGCGACTCGAACAGACTCGCCTCGGCGCCGAACCACGGATGCCAGACGTTGACCTGCTTGCCGCGCAGCGCTTCTTTCTCGACGCCAAGCTGGCTCGCCGCAGGCGTCGGCGTTTTCGCATCCTCGACATTTGCCGTCGCGCTCGGGCGCGGCGTTTGCGTATTGGAATCCGTTGTCGTTGGCGCGCAAGCGGAGAGAATAATTGTCAAAATAACCAAAGCCAGCGTTAGAGAACGCTGGCTACACAATGAATGATTTTTTTTCGTGTAAAACATATTCTCCATTTAATACGCCATCATGGGAATCGGGGTGAACAGCAAAACGAAAACGATGAGCATTACGAACCCCAACACGCGGCGGCGGGAGTCGAGTTCGGTGATGTCGTCCAGCGGCTGAGCGCGGACGTTGCCCAG
>JAEURC010000097.1 GCA_016789025.1 Anaerolineales bacterium | reverse complement strand
TGTCTCTGACTGGAGACTGCTTGCTCAATTTTCAATGATCTGTCAGGGGGACGAGATCCATCAACGTACTGCGAACGCTGATTATATGCTTTTCGTTGACTTTGTCAATAGTCGTCAGACAAATTAACCTTAAAAAATTGCTCTTTCATTCCAATCTCGAACATGGGATTCGATCAATTTTACCGCATGACTCACCCCATCTTCGCCTCGAATCATCCGACGGGCAGACTGGGCGCGCTCACCTGCGGCTTTCGTCGCCGCCTCGGCAATCGCCATCGTCAATCGCTCCACCATGAGATTCTTTACAAGGATAGGTTTTGGTCCCGCACCTCTCGCGTGGACACGTCTGCCCCAAAACGGCTGATCGGCAGTGAACGGCACGACAATATTTGGAATCCCCGCGCACAACCCCGCAGAGGTTGTCCCCGCTCCGCCGTGATGAATGACCAACTTACAGCGCGGCAACAACCAATCATGCGGAGCTGATTCCAAGTACAACAAATCCTTTGATGAAGATTGATCCATGCCTCCCCACCCCGAAAGGATAATCCCGCGCTGATGCGTCCGTTTCAACGATTCGCGGACAACCTCATCAATCCGTTTTGCATCGCGGTTCACCATACTGCCGAATGAAACGCAAATAGGCGGCTCATTCACGCTGAGAAAGTCTCTTAATTCAACAGATGGTTGATATGATTCAGTCTCGCTAAAAAAGAAATAACCCGTCACGTGGACATTTTCCTTCCATTCTCTCGAAGGGGGCAAAACGCTGGGGCTCCACGCGCACAGGATCAAGGTCGGAAGGCGAATCGGATCGTCATCAAATGGAAAAAAAAGCTTGCGCTTGGGCAATCCCGCGCGGCGGCGAACTTGTTCATATCCAAATTTGGCGCCCCATTTTGAAATTCGGCTAGCGGCGTAATGCGAAAAATAATTCAACGCGCGAATTTTCAAATCGGGCATGGCGACGTTGGGATAATCGCCCGTTGGCGTGAACATGGGAAAAGTTTGGATGTGAACATCGGGGATGTTCTTTTCACGCGCGAGAGTGTGCGCGCCCACCGCGTGGGCAAACGTGTGGATGATGAGGTCGGCGTCGCGGCAGGCTTCGTCGGTTTGACGCGCGACATCGGCGCCGATCTCCACCGCGTGATCCATCATCTCGCGCATTTGCTTGAACGGGTTGAAACCGACATTGTTCATGCGGCGACTCAAATCTTCGGGGTCGCCCGCTAATGGGACAAACGTTATGCCATAGTTTTCGACAAGATTTTTGAAACGACTCGGCGCGGCAAGTTTGACCGAATGTCCGCGAGCCATCAAGCCGAGCGAAAGCGGAAGGAACGGCTGGACATCGCCGCGCGAGCCGTAGGTGAGAATGACGATGTTCATTGATTGGTTTGTTTCCAGTTTTGAGCGTGAGTTTCGATCAATTCGACTGCACGCGTGACGCCGTCTTCTTTATGAACGGCTTGACCAAGCGCCCCCGCGCGTTCGCGGATATTATCACTGCCCGCCTCGATGATTGCGCGAATTAACCGTTCAACGGAAAGATGTTTTACCAAGATCGGTTTTGGCGCCGCGCCCACCTCATGGACTTGCCGCGCCCAAAAGGGTTGATCGGTCATGAACGGCACGATCACTTGCGGAATGCCCACCCGAAGACCAGCGGCAACCGTCCCTGCGCCGCCGTGATGGATGAGCATTTGGCAACGCGGCAACAGCCAATCATGCGGAGCGGATTCGAGGTAGAGCAGATCGCGTGATGAAGGGTTGCGAGCGCCTCCCCACCCCGAAAGGATGATCCCGCGTTGACTTGTCTTTGCCAGAGATTCACGAATGATTTTGTCAATCTTTTCAGCATCACGATTGACCATGCTCCCAAACGAAACACAAATGGGTGGCGCGCCCGCGTCGAGAAATTCTTTCAACTCGGGAGACGGCTGATACGATTCGATTTCATCAGAATAGAAGTATCCCGTCACGTGGATGTTCGCCGACCATTCTCTCGAAGGAGGGAGAAGGCTGGGGCTCCACGCACACAGCATCAAGGTCGGAGGGCAAAGCGGGTTTTCGTCAAATGGAAAATAAAGTTTGCGGTTGGGAAGTCCCGCGCGGCGGCTGATGTATCGAAATCCAAAACGGGACAACTGCCAGATGATTTTTATTCCCGCGAAGTGCGTGAAATAATTCAACGCGCGAAATTTCAGGTCGGGCAAAACGACGCTTGGATAATCGCCTGTTGGCGCGAACATCGGGACAGTTTGGATGTGAACGTCGGGGATGTTCATTTCGCGCGCGCGGGTGTGACCGTCTACGGCGTGCGAAAAAGCGTGGATGATGAGGTCGGCGTCCATGCAAGCCTCGGCGCTTTGTTGAAATACATCCGCGCCGACTTCAAGCGCGTGAGCAAATCCCTCGCGCAGCATTTTGAATATGTTGTTTCGCGCGTCATTGATGCGCAGGATCGCAGTCTCGGGATCGCCCGGCAAAGCGACGAATTCTATGCCATACCCTTCGACCAAATTCTTGAAGCGACTCGGCGCGGCGAGTTTGACCTCATGCCCCCGTGAAATTAATTTGACGGACAATGGAAGAAATGGCTGAACGTCGCCGCGTGAGCCGTAGGTGAGGATGGTTATCTTCATGTGAATATTTTACACTGCGAGAAATGCTATACTGGAAAACCAAGGAGACAACATGGCAAAGATTGGAATCCTGCACCCCGGCAACATGGGAGTTTCCATCGCGGCGTCTGCTATCAATAGCGGACATGAAGTCTTTTGGGCATCCGAAGGGCGAAGCGAAAAGTCGCACAGGCGAGCAGAAAAGCAAAACTTGAGGGAAGTTGAATCGTTAGCGCAACTTTGTCAAATCAGCGAGATCATGCTATGCGTCTGTCCGCCTCATGCAGCGGAAGAGGTTGCGAACTCAGTGATTGATTGTGGATTCAAAGGCTATTATCTCGACGCCAACGCCATATCACCAGGACGAGCCAAGAGAATTGGACAGATTATGGAATCAAACAGCATCCGCTTCATTGACGGAGGCATCATCGGCGGACCCGCATGGACGCCCAAAGAAACGATTCTTTATCTATCGGGAAAAGATTCAAAGATAATCGCGGATTGCTTTTCAGACATACCGTTGGAAACAAGAATCATCGGGGACGAGATCGGCAAAGCATCCGCGTTGAAGATGTGCTACGCGGCTTACTCCAAAGGGACAACCGCCCTGCTGACCGCGATTCTCGCCGCCGCCGAATCGCTTGGCGTGCGCGAGGAACTTTACAAACAATGGGATGTGGACGACTCAAATTTTTCAGAACAGGCAAACCGCAGAGCGACACGCGTCACAGCCAAAGCATGGAGGTTCGAAGGCGAAATGCGCGAGATCGCATCCACGTTTGAAGAGGCGGGTCTGCCAAGCGGATTCCATGAAGCGGCGTCAGAGGTTTATCATCGCATGGCGGGTCTCAAGGATTCGTCTGAAACTCCGACATTGGAAGATGTGTTAGAAGTGTTGCTCAAATAGTTCATGTGTCAAAATTCAAACACACCAGCTATCATGTCACCCTGAGCGGCAGCGAAGGGTCTCTGAGATTATCGTAGAGAGTCTTCGCCGCAAAGAACAAGAGCGCGGCTCAGAATGACATGCCTGATCAAATAAAAAAATCGCCCGCGAAGGGCGATTTGCATTACATCTCTTGTCTACCAGACAACGCTCGCAACAACGTATTTTGATCCGCGTATTCCAAGTCGCCGCCCATGGGCAGACCTCTTGCTAACCGTGTGACATGCACACCGAATTGCCGCAATTGATTCTGCAAATACAACGCGGTCGCGTCGCCCTCCATGCTGGGATTCGTCGCAAGGATAATTTCCTTCACTCCCCCACTCGCAACGCGCGCCAGCAACTGCTTGATCTTGAGATCGTCGGGACCGATGCCTTCGATGGGAGACAAGACTCCCTGCAAGACGTGATACTTTCCGTTGAAGCCTGCTGTGCGTTCGAGGGCTAACACATCCAACGCTTCTTCGACAACGCAGATGACGCTTCCATCCCGCCGCGTGGACTCGCACACTTCACAGCGTTCGCGTCCCGCTTCGGTGATGTTGAAACACTCCTGACAAAACGCCGTGTTCTTTTTGAGGTGCGCCAACGCAAGCGCAAGATCGTCCGAGACATCGTCGGTGGCGCGGAGGAGATAAAACGCCAGCCGCGAAGCGGATTTGGGTCCGATGCCTGGCAGGCGTTCGAGGGCGTTGATGAGGGATTGGATTGATTCAGGTAGTAACATAAATGTTCAAAGTCAAAGGTCGAAAGTCGAACGTCATGCAACGTTTGACCTGTGACCTTTGACATTCGACTAAAAGGGCAGCCCACCCGCCAGCGGACCCATCAACTTTTGTTGCAGTTCACGCGATTGGTCGAGCGCCATATTCACCGCGGACAAGACCATGTCTTGCAGCATTTCCGCGTCGGCGTCTTTCATGAAGTCAGGCGAGATTTCAACGGACTGGCATTTCTGGTCGCCCGTCATCACAACTTTGATCGCGCCGCCGCCCGCCGTAGCCGTGACCGTTTCCTCGGCGAGTTTTGCCTGCGCCTCTTCCATTTGTTGTTGCAGGCGTTGCAATTGCTGCATCATCCCCGCCTGCCCGCCCATTTGTGGTCCTTTGTTGAATCCTTTTGCCATTTAATATCTCCTCAAAAAAATATTTCCTAAAAAGTAACTACTCAGCCATTTGCAATCGCGGGGCTAAAGCCGCCTGCTCAGAGCATGGAAGCCTGCTTCAACACGCTCAGCACAACGCCTTCGGGGCTGGAACAGCGAGTCCGCTTTAGCGGACTTCCACGAACTGAGGCAGGGCTTTAGCCCGCCGATGTGTGTGGAAAGTCAAACACTGAGCAATTACCCTAAAACTCAATCCCACCACGCTTCCAAAATCACATACGACTTATCAGCCACTTCCGAAGTTCCCAGCATTTGCGTTGCTCGCGAACCGCCGATCCAACTCGTTTCATCAGCATGGAATTGCTCTCGCATGATTTCTTCCAATGCAAACTGGTATCCATCTTCAGGGTAAATATACAACGTATCGGCGTGCCAGTGTCCATCGTCCATATCGCGGAGGGAGATGAAATTCAAAGGCAACAGAACCGCGCGCCACATTTTGTGATTCTTCCTCAACCATTCGGCGATCTCTCTACCTTTGAAGAAATTGAAGTTTGTCCTAGCAATGATATCGAGTTGAATTTCTTGAGATTCGCTGATTCGTTTTTCGGGCAATTGAGGCTCAGATGGAATAATAAATTCCATCTTCACATCCCGTCGTCTCTTTCCTCTTTCATCTTTACTTTGAGTCGCCATCATTCAACCTCAATTACTAATTACCAATTACCAATTACGCAGTACGCACTACAAACACAGCGCTTCGACTGCGCTCGTTATCACTCGCTCCGCTCAGCGCGATATTAATCCTGCGTATCCACAATCTCCCCGCCGTGTTGGATGGCGGTTGCGACCATGCCGTCTTGCGCCACGTTCGCGGGGATCTTGCCTTTGGCGTTCGTCACCACGCAACGCACGCTCACGTCCGCGCCGAACTCGTCCTTGATCAACTTTTGGATCGCCTCGATCTGGTCGGGCTTGTCAATTTTTGAAACCAGCACGTCGCTCGCCAAACCCAAAATCAACGTCGAGCCGTGCGCGTCAATCATCCGCACCGAATTCATCAACGCCGAAAGATTCGCCTGCGCCTTCGGGAGCGACGCGGACATGCGCTTCCACGCCTTGATGACATCTCCCGCGCTCACTGCGGATTTCTCTTGCGGATGCGATTCCGCTTCTTTCTCGACTTGAGGCTGGGTCGCCGTTCGGGGAGCCGATTCAACTTTCGGCTTCGTCTGACGCGGTGCGACGGGTAGTGGCGACTCAGTTGGAGAGTCGAGAACTTCCGCTAAGGCGAGTTCCAGACTCAACGACGGTTGCCAGCCGCCGCGCAAATCCGCAGCGGCATTATTGAACGCTTTCATCATCCGCAGCACATCGGACGTTGAAAAAGATTTCGCGTGCGCCTGCATCTGCTTCTTCACATCCGCCGTGGCTTCGACTTGATTCGCGTTGCCCATTTGAATGAGCATCAGCCCGCGCAGATACTCGACGACCTGACGCGCCAGCGAACGCGGATCGGCGCCCGCATCGAGCGCCTTGTGAATGGACTCAAGCCCGTGCGCAGGATCGTGATCGTTGACCGCGTTCAGCACATCCAACACCGATTGACTCGTGGCGGTGCCAAGGACTTGTTGCGCAACGGTGAGCGTGATTCGTTCGCCCGTGGATGAGAGTTGATCGAGCAGTGACTGCGCGTCGCGCATCCCGCCTGTTGCTTGACGGGCAATTTGAATCAGCGCATCGTCATCGGCTTGGATATTCTCGGCTTTGATGATGTGCTTGAGGTTGGCGACGATCTCGTCCACTGGCACGCGGCGGAACTCGTGACGCTGACAACGGGATAAAACGGTCGCGGGAATTTTGTGAATCTCAGTGGTGGCTAAAACAAAGATGGCATGTGGAGGCGGCTCTTCGAGTGTTTTGAGCAACGCGTTGAACGCCGCCGTCGAAAGCATGTGCACTTCGTCAATGATGTAAATTTTGTACTTGCCCTGCGACGGCGAGAAGTTGATCTTGTCGCGCAAATCGCGGACATCGTCCACGGAGGTGTTGGACGCCGCGTCAATTTCGATGAGATCGAGAAAACGATTCTCGTTGACCGCTTTGCAATTTTCGCACTCGTTGTCGGGACGTTTCGCCGCATCGGGATTCGTACAATTGACCGCCTTCGCCAACAGACGCGCCAGCGTCGTCTTCCCCGTCCCACGTGGACCCGCAAACAAGTACGCGTGACCGACACGATCTGCCTTGATCGCATTCGTCAACGTGGTCACGATGTGATCCTGCCCCATCACAGCGGTCCAATCTTGAGGTCGGTATTTTCGGTAGAGGGCTTGGGTCATTTGAGTTTCAATCTTTGAACCGCGAAGAGCGCAAAGAACGCTAAGAAAAACAATTAAATCTTTGCGACCTTAGCGTGCTTAGCGGTTAAGAATCACGGCACTTGATACACAGCACGCACATTTCCGCTTGGGTCGAGTAACGCGGCTTCTTCGCCCGATTGCCAGACGGGTTCGGTCTCGCCCCAGTATAAATCAATGACGGTGTTCGTTCCAGAAACGGTATGGACTTGCACCGCGCCGCTGTTGTTGAGAGTCAGGTTCGGGAAGACGAAGATATTTTTATCGGAGTCTTGCAATTGCCAGCCCGCCAAATTCAACGGCTCGCTCCCCGCGTTGCGGACGACGACCGACTCGGCAGTGAGCGTCCCCGCGCCGACGATGCTGACGATCTCTACGGGAATGTCTACGTTGGGGCTGAGGGTCGGCTGGGGAGTGGAGTCGCTTGAAGAAACTGGAGCAGGTTGAACCGGGGAAAGAGCCGCCTGTCGGTAATTGCGGTCGTACCAGAACAGAATCGCGCCGGTCACGCACGCAGAGATGAACGCGTTGAGGAGCAGGTATTGGATAAGTCGGCGGCGATCCATCGTAATCGAATCATAGCACAGAAATTCGGCAAGTGAAATAAAAAAATCCTGCGTCGTTGAAGACGCAGGATTCATCACGACAGCCTGAAATTAGGGCAGTTCGGTCATCTGGAAATCGTCGAACGAAACGTTCGTGCCGGAGGCTTGTTCGCCGCTCCATGCGAACAACGCCACATTGCCCGTGGTGTAAGTGGTGTCGATAACCGAGTCTACTTGCTTGCCATCCACATACAACGTCAATGTTCCGTTACTGCCGCAATCCGCGCCGATGCGATAGGATGAAGCGCCCGAGGTGATCGCGTCGGAAGTCTGCCAGGTGTCATTATTGGTGAGGAAGACATCGTCTTGCGCCACAGCCGATTTGCCAATGGCATATTGACCCGCGCCAGTGATGGCGAAGTAGTACGAAACATCGGTGACCTGCATGTTGCAGATGATGCCGAACGCGCCGGTCGAATCGGTGGAGTTGTTATTGGCAGTGACCTCGATGTGGACGTTTTGATAATTCTCGGCGTTCGGGGTGCTCCAGACAAAATACAGGTCGCGGATGATAAAGAAGTTCAACGCGTCGCCCGCATATTCAACCGAGCTGTCGGAATCGGACCCGGTGCCCCACGTTTCGGATGAAAAATTGTCGCTCAAGATGACATTCGGTCCGCCGCCGGCAGATAACCCCTGGCAAGCCAGCGCGGCAATGGCAAGCGCGGCGATCGCAAAAAGCATACGTGCATTCTGTTTCATTTCTCATTCTCCTTTAGAAATTAGATTGTGCGGTATTTTATCATTACACAACCTCAAGACGATGGTACTTCGTGGGGACTCAACCGCGACTCATCGTCAGCGCGACCCAATCGCCCCTCTGCCGCCACTCGGTCATTCTCAGACGTTTCGCCTGCGCCGCCTCCAGGACGCTTTTCTTCTGCTCTTGCAGGATTCCGCTCAGGATGATCGCGCCACCCACCTCGATCAACTCTGCCAGCCCCGCGTCGAAGAGACGGACGATGACCGGCGCGAGGATGTTCGCCACCACCACCGGCGCGGACTTGAACTCGAATTTGCCTTCAAGAATTTCGTTCACTGAACCCATACCGAGAATCAACTCCTCCCCCACGCCGTTCGTTTCCGCATTCTCGCGCGAATTGACGATAGATTCGGGATCAATATCCACGCTCAAAACTTTTTCCGCGCCAAGTTTTATCGCGGCGATGGAGAGGATGCCGGAGCCGCAGCCGACATCAATCACCTTTATGTCATTCTGAGCGAGTGTAGCGAGCGAAGAATCTCCTCCATCGTGAGGAGACCCTTCGCTCCGGCTCACATCGTCCCGATGTACTTCGGGAGGGTGACATAGCAAAAGTTCCATCAACTCTAAACACAACTGCGTCGTCGGATGCGTTCCAGTCCCAAACGCCATGCCCGGGTCTATCTTAATGGCTACGCGATTCGGTTCAGGCGATTCCATCCACGCGGGTAGGATGAGGAGTCGCTTGCCGATGCGAATCGGTTTGTAGTGTTTCTTCCATGCCTCCATCCAGTTTTGATCGGCGATCTGTTTATATGCCGGAGTTGGCAGAGGCTGGATCATCCCCAAATAATAAAGCGACTCTTCGAGTTTCTGCCGCGTTTCTTCGATCTGGTCGTCCATCTCCAAATACGCGCGGACGGTGATCGGTCCCGTCGGCGTGCCTGCATCTTCGTCGTCGTTGTACTTCACGCCTTGTTCGGTCATCACACCGTTGGGCGCGAAGCGCGCGAACACATCCGCCACCGATTCGGCGAGTTCGCCATCAACGGTCATCGAAACTTCAAGCCAATTCATGTTGGAACAAATCCTTGTGAACGGAATGTATCAAATCCTTCTCATCGAAGATCATGCGCGGCAGGTCGTTCACGTCAAAGTATTTCATCTCAGAGACCTCGTAACTTTCTCGAAATTCCCCGCCGACGATTCTGCACAGATACATCAACGTCACATGCCGAAATAGTTTGGAACTATTGGCAAATAATAATCGCTCCACATTGATCGTTATCCCAGACTCTTCGTAAAACTCGCGGATCACTCCCTCTTCGGGTTGCTCGCCATATTCCAACCCACCGACGGGAATCCCCCACGCAAACTTGCGATAGGTGTGCTTGAACAATAACACTCGTCCCTGCTCATCGAACACCAGCGCGGCAACCCCCACCCGAAACCGCGGACGCAAGATTATCGCCGCGAGGGTGTGAACCCACAAAGGAAACATTCCCCAAATTCGCATCAACGTTTTCATCATAAAAGTCCCCGCATTATACAAGGAAAGTCGAATCAAATTTTTCGGTCTTCCAGTTCGGTGTAATTGAGATCAATCCGTTGTGGATCTACGAAATATGCTCGATAGGTTATTTCGCCTGAAAACTCGAGCATCGTTTTCAATCGTCCACGGATCGCTTGTCTTTTGACTCGAGATAACGCCGCGTTCCGATCAACCCACTCAACCTGCAAACTCTCCGCACTTGCTTTTGGCTCGCCAGAAACATAATCGCAAATGAAATCCAACATCAGAATGGACGGTTTTCTCGTGTTTGAATACACCCCGATTAATGAAACAGGTCGAACAACGATCCCTGTTTCTTCAAATACTTCTCTTTCAAGTGCATGAGTGAGCGTTTCACTTTCCTCTACTTGCCCACCCGGAAACTCCCAATCACCATAACGCGGACTTTTCAACAACAAAACTTGTCCCTGAGAGTTCGTAACAAACGCCGCCACAGCGACAATGTGCATAGGAGTTTTTCGATTTGTCATGCGAACTGTTAGCATAAAACACAACGAGCGGACTCTTCATCCACTCGCCAATCTACTTGTTGAGAACCTACTTCAACCACGTGATTTTTATTTCACTAGCCAACGATTTGAATTCCTTGTCTCCCGTCACCAACTCTCCGCTTCGCAGCTTCGTCAGCGCGGCGGCAAAACAATCGGCGTACGAGATATTTCCCTTCATCTTGTACAGCGCCGCTTGTCGAGCCAGATCCCAATCTACTTCCACGATTTCAATAGGCATGGATTGTATTTCACGCATATACGCGTCGGCGGTTTCTGTGGAATGCCTTCGAGCAAGTGAATACCAAACCTCTCCCGCATTCACCACGCTCATGGCAAGATGAAGCCTATCATCCACCGCTTCCAGAATTAACTTACGAACGGAATCTGCGCCAGGCTCGTTTTGAAAGAATGCCAAGATGGCGTAAGCGTCAAGAACGACGGAATTTTGCATCTTCACGTTCCTTATCCTTTAGGCGTTCTTCCATCAAGACATCCAGCGCGTTCGAGCCTTTCAGCGAGCCTTGTAATTTCTTGAGGTACTCTTCAGTTATCGGTCGTAAGATGATCTCATTGCCGTTATCCAATATTGCGATTCGGGTATTTGGGGTAATCCCATACTTCCGCCTCAGTTCGGCAGGGATGACAATCTGACCTTTGACAGTAATATATCCTTCCATAATCTTTTCCTTTCTCAACATCAGTTTACCAAACACCGATAAGTAAGTCAACAACGAAAAAGTAAAACTATCGCCTATTCGTAAACAAAACGAGCGGCGTCTACTCCGCTCGTCAATTACCAATTACTATTTACCAATTCCCACCCTCCAGTCTCTAATCTCCACCCTTATCCCCCCAACGCCTCATTCAACCAATCCAAGAATCCCTTCTCCTGCGGCTTGACCGTCGTACCCAAACTCTCTGCCAACTTTTCAAACAACTCGCGTTGCTCTTTCGTCAACTTGGTCGGCACTGCCACATTGACCAACACCAACTGGTCGCCGCGACCGCTCCTGCGCACGTGCGGCACGCCTTTGTTTCGCAAATGAAATACTTTGCCGGGTTGAGTCCCAGCGGGGATCTTCAACTTCTCTTCGCCGTCAATCGTCGGCACTTCAATTTCTGCGCCCAACACAGCTTGCGCCACATTGATGTCGAGATTCAACAAAATATCGTTCTCGCGGCGTTTGAAAAATTTATGCGGCTTCACATCCAGCATCAGATACAAACTTCCGTTCGGACCGCCGTTCTCGCCGGGACCGCCCTCCCCCGACAAACGGATCTGCGTGCCCACATCCACGCCCGCGGGAATCTGCACTTTCTTCTTTACTTTCTTGCGCTCCAACCCACTGCCGCGACAAGTCTTGCACGGAGTGGAGATCGTCTCGCCGCGACCGTTGCACGTCGGGCAAGTGGACGATTGCACCATCTGACCCAAGAAAGTTTGCCGCACAGTCCGCACTTCGCCTTGACCGTTACACGTCGCGCACTTCACAGGCGATGTGCCAGGCTCCGCGCCGTTGCCGTTGCAATGCGAGCAAGTTTCTTCGCGCTGGAATTCAATCTCTTTCTCGACGCCGAACACCGACTCTTCGAACGTCAGCGAAATCTGCATTTGCAGATCGCGCCCGCGCCTCGGCGACCGACGCGAACGTCCGCCGCCAGTTGAGAATCCGAATCCGCGAAAGAGGTCTTCGAAAATATCGCCGAAGTCCGACGTGTAATCGTGGAATCCGCCCGCGCCGCCCAGCCCCGCTTTGCCGAAGCGATCGTAGCGCGCGCGCTTGTCCGCATCAGAAAGCACGCCATACGCCTCGTTGATCTCTTTGAACTTCTCCTCGGCGTGATCTTCCTTATTCACATCGGGATGATACTGACGAGCGAGTTTACGGAACGCGCCTTTGATCTCATCGTCGCTCGCGTTCCGTCCCACGCCCAGAGTTTCGTAATAATCGTTGCTCATAAATCAAGAGGATTAGAGAATTAGATGACTAGAGAATTCTCTAATCCTCTAATTCTCGTCCTTCCTTATTCTTTCACTTCCCCTTCAACCACATCAGGGTTTTCATTATTTTCACTGGATGAAGAACCCGCTTCTCCCCCACCCGCGGCTGGATTCTCGTAGACGCTTGCTCCAATCTTTTGAATCACTTGCCCTAGCGCGTCTGTGGCGGACTTGATCGCCGACACATCTTCGCCTTCTGCGGCTTTCTTCACTGTTGCGACATTCGTCTCGATCTCAGTTTTTATTTCGGCGGGAACTTTCTCACCGAACTCGCGCAATGCCTTCTCCGCCGCATAGACGGTGTTATCGGCATGATTGCGCGCTTCAATCAAGTCTTTGCGTTTGCGATCTTCTTCGGCGTGAGATTCCGCGTCTTTCTTCATCTGCTCAACTTCCGCGTCCGACAAGCCCGACGAAGCCGTGATCGTGATATGTTGCGAGCGTCCCGTCGCCTTATCCTGCGCGCTGACTTTGAGGATGCCGTTCGCGTCCACGTCAAATGTCACTTCAATTTGCGGAACGCCGCGCGGCGCGGGAGGAATCCCATCGAGGATGAACTTGCCCAGCGACTTGTTATCCGCCGCCATCGGGCGCTCGCCTTGCAGAACATGAATCTCCACTTGAGTTTGACTATCGGTCGCAGTGGAAAACACTTGACTCTTGCGAGTAGGAATCGTCGTGTTGCGTTCAATTTGAGTTGTGGCGACCCCGCCCAACGTCTCGATGGCGAGCGAAAGCGGAGCGACATCCAGCAACAAAATATCTTTGACCTCGCCGCCCAGCACGCCTGCTTGAATCGCCGCGCCGACAGCAACCACTTCATCGGGATTCACTCCCTTGTGAGGCTCCTTGCCAAAGAATGCGCGGACGCGCTCTTGCACGGCGGGCATACGCGTCATGCCGCCGACCATCACCACCTCGTTGACCTGACTCGCTTGCAATCCCGCGTCAGACAAGGCTTGTTTGAGCGGGGCAATCGTGCGATCAACGAGATCGGCTGTCAGTTGTTCGAGTTTGGCGCGTGTAAGGGTCATCACCAAATGTTTCGGTCCAGTCGCGTCGGCGGTCAGATACGGCAAGTTAATTTCCGTTTGCATCGTGGTTGAAAGTTCGATCTTCGCTTTTTCAGAGGCTTCTTTCAATCTCTGCAACGCCTGACGGTCATTGTGCAAGTCAATGCCGCTGTCTTTCTTGAACTGTTCGATGAGATGATCCATGATGCGGAGGTCGAAATCGTCGCCGCCGAGGAAGGTGTCGCCGCTCGTCGCGCGGACTTGGAATACGCCGTCGCCCACGTCGAGGATCGAAATGTCGAACGTGCCGCCGCCGAGATCGTACACGGCGATAATTTCATTCTTCTTTTTGTCGAGTCCATACGCCAGCGACGAAGCCGTCGGCTCGTTGATGATGCGAAGCACTTCGAGACCCGCGATCTTGCCCGCGTCTTTGGTCGCGTTGCGTTGCGCGTCGTTGAAATACGCAGGGACAGTGATGACCGCTTGCGTGATCGTCTCGCCGAGATACGCTTCCGCATCGCGTTTGATCTTGCCGAGGATCATCGCCGACACTTCGGGAGCCGAATACTCTTTTTCACCGAGTTGCACGCGCACGTCGCCGTTGTCCGCGCCGTTCACCGCGTACGGCACGCGCTTCCTCGTGCGTTCCACTTCGGGGTCGTCAGCTTTGCGTCCCATAAAACGCTTCACTGAAAAGATCGTGTTCTGCGGATTCGTGATCGCCTGATTCCGCGCCACGCGCCCCACCAGCCGTTCGCCGTTTTTGTTCACCGCCACAACCGACGGGACGAGTCGCTCGCCCTCCGCAGAGGGAATCACCACAGGCTCGCCGCCCTGCATCACCGCCGCGACGGAGTTGGTCGTTCCCAAGTCAATACCGATAATTTTTGCCATGAAATAATTTCTCCTTTGATTTCATTACCCGTCATTGCGAGGAGGCGTAGCCGACGAAGCAATCTCCAACAGGTTGACGGAGATTGCTTCGGGCGGACGAACACCGCCCTCGCAATGACGGAATGTTTTTTATTGCGCCACCCGCACCAACGCGGGACGTATCACGCGCTCGCCAAGCATATATCCATTTTGCACCACTTCGATCACGTGGTGACTCTCCACTTCATCGTTCGGTTCATGCGAGATCGCCTCGTGGAATTTCGGGTCGAACTCCAATCCCTTCGCTTCGATGCGTTTCACGCCTTCCACATCCAGGATGTTCTGCAGTTTACGCGCGATCAATTCGATTCCGCTCGCCCACGCGTCATCTGCAGGACGGTTTTGCAACGCGCGTTCAAGATCGTCGAGAACGGGCAACATTTTTTTGACGATGTCGCTTTTCATCGAGACATACATCAACTCATTGTCGCGTTCGACACGTTTTCTATAATTTTGGAAATCTGCCTGAGCGCGCTGCCAACCCTCGACGCTTTCTGCGAGTTTATTTTCCGCATCTTCGAGTTGTCGTTGCAACGCGTCGACATCCACTTGCGGCTGATTCTCCGCTTCGGGCTGGTCTGCCGCTTCGATCTTGATCTCGTGTGTTTCGTTCTTGTGGTTCTTCTTATTCGTCATGCTTTCACTCTCTTTACGTTAGACTCCGGAGCGGGGGGGGTTTTTCGCGGCGAAGAAGGAGAAAAAAACGCCCCCCGCAGATTTTAAAAGATTTATAACCACAAAGGTGTGGAGACAACAAGCCCCCAAACAAAAAACAAGCGCACCCCCCAGGGGGG
>JAEURC010000076.1 GCA_016789025.1 Anaerolineales bacterium | reverse complement strand
CCGAGCGTAGCGGCGCGCATGTTGTTGGTCCCGTGCCCTTGCCAACCAAGACTGAACGGTTTACAATACGGCGCTCGACATTCATAGATAAAGACTCGCACGAGCATTATGAGATCCGCACGCACAACCGCTTGATTGATGTGCTTGACCCGGACTCAAAGACAATCGATATGTTGATGCGTTTGTCCTTGCCTGCGGGTGTGGATATTGAAATAAAAATTTAGTTGGTCGTTATACAGAGAGTAGAGGCCGGCTTGAATGGACACTCTACTCTCTCATTTCGCCAGCGCAAGAACGGCGTTGCACGGGACAACAAAAACCTGAAAGTCCCAGCAATTCGTTTACTGCGTTGACCGGAGATGATGCAGCCCAAGCCCGGGCTGACAGTCTCGCAAAATCTTTTGAAGGAGAAAATTGAGCATGTTAAAAGGGCTTATTGGACGGAAGATCGGCATGACCCAGATCTTCGATGAGAAAGGCGTTGCGTATCCTGTGACGATCATCGAAGCTGGGCCATGTTACATTACACAGGTCCGCACACAGGATCGGGATGGATATGCGGCGGTTCAAGTTGGGTTTGAAGAACTTCACCCAAAGAAATTGTCGGCCGGTGCGCTCGGGCATTTGAAATCGAATGACCTGCCGCCGCTTCGCTTTCTGCGCGAATTTCGCTCGAAAGAAGCCGCCAACGTTGGCGACAAACTGACAGTGGATGTTTTCAAAGTCGGCGAAAAAGTGGATGTAATCGGGACAAGCAAAGGCAAGGGGTTTGCTGGCGCAGTCAAACGTCATCACTTCGGCGGTGGCAAGAAGACGCACGGTCAATCTGACCGCCATCGCGCTCCCGGTTCACGTTCGTCGGGAACCACACCTGGTCGCGTGTTCAAAAACGCGCGTGGCGCCGGTCACATGGGAAGCGACCGTGTTACCGTCTCTGCCATGAAAGTGATCATGGTGGATGCGGAACGCAACCTGCTTGGCATTCACGGCGCTGTGCCCGGATGCAAAGGCGGCGTTGTGATGATCAAAGAGGCGCGCAAGCAGTAGGCGCAAAGGATTTGATGAGATGAAAGTAGACGTTTTCAACCTCGAAGGCAAGAAGCTTCGCGAAGTGGAACTTCCCGCCGCGATCTTCGAAGCCCCTATTAATATGGATTTGATGCACCAAGCATATCAGCGTCAGCTGGCGAATGCGCGCCTTGGCACACACGATACCAAGGTCCGCGGCGAAGTTGCCGGTGGCGGCGCAAAGCCCTGGAAGCAAAAAGGAACGGGCCGCGCCCGCCAAGGCTCGCGCCGCGCCGCGCAATGGGTGGGAGGCGGTCGCATCCATACCCCGCACCCGCGCAGTTACGAACAACGCATGCCTAAGAAAATGAGACATGCCGCCTTGCGCTCCGCGCTTTCTGTGAAAGCAAAGGAAGCGAGCGTGGTTGTTGTGGATGAACTGACCATTTCTGAGCCGAAGACCAAAGTGATGGTACAGGCGTTGAATAATCTTGTAGGCGACAAGTCTGCCCTGGTTGTTCTTCCGCAAAAAGACCAGTCTTATGAAGTTGCCATGCGGACGATTGGCAATCTCGACGATGCCAAAGTGCTGCTTGCTGGTTACCTCAATATTCGCGATCTGTTCAACTACGACAAACTCGTGTTGCCTGTGAAGGCAATCGATGCTCTGACGGCAAATCTAGGATAGGAGACAGACATGACCACTGTGTACGATATTTTACGCCGTCCCCTAATCACAGAGAAATCGAATTATCTCTCCGGTAAATTGAATCAGTATTCGTTTGTCGTTGCAGATTTTGCCACGCGCAAGTCCGTGAAGGATGCTGTTGAAACCTTATACGATGTGAAAGTAGAACGCGTCAACATCATCAACACCTCCGCCAAGCGCGGCCGCAGAATGCGAAGCCGCCGTGTATTGGTTCGTAAAGCCAGCGTCAAGAAAGCGATCGTCACGTTGGCAGAGGGCCAGACCCTGCAAATCTTTGAAGGTGTGCAATAATGCCAGTCAAAAAGTATAAACCCGTAACACCGGGCACCCGCGGGATGACCGGTTACACATTCGACGAGATTACCAAGTCCAAACCGGAACGCTCGTTGTTGGTTCCGCTTCGTAAAAGCGGCGGAAGAAACGCCTACGGACGCGTTACCGTTCGCCATCGAGGCGGTGGACATCGCCGCTTCATCCGCTTGGTGGATTTCAAACGCGACAAGCGAGGCATTCCAGCCAAGGTGGCGGCAATCGAGTACGATCCCAATCGCACAGCCCGCCTTGCTCTATTGCATTACACGGATGGCGAAAAGCGTTACATCATCGCCCCGCTTGATCTGAAGGTTGGCGATACAGTCATGGCCGGCGCGGGAGCCGAAATCCGTTCCGGTAACTCGCTTCCGATTTCCAATATCCCAGTTGGAACGCTCATCCATAACATCGAGGTCCAGGATGGACGCGGTGGTCAATTGGTGCGTTCCGCAGGAGGCGCGGCGCAATTGCTTGCCAAAGAAGGCGATTTTGCGCAGGTGCGTATGCCTTCCGGTGAAGTGCGCTTGATTCGCCAGACTTGTTATGCGACGATCGGTCAGGTCGGTAATCTCGATCACGGAAATATCAAACTCGGAAAAGCAGGGCGCAAACGCCACAAAGGCATCCGCCCGGCAGTGCGCGGTTCGGCTATGACCCCGCGCGATCATCCACATGGCGGTGGTGAAGGACGCCAGTCCATTGGTTTACCCGGACCGAAGAGTCCGTGGGGCAAGCCCACTCTGGGTTACAAGACCCGTCGTAACAAGAAGACGAATCAGTATATCGTGCGCCGTCGCTCCAAGACGAGCCGCTAATTGAGTTGAGGTAAGAATGTCACGATCATTGAAAAAGGGTCCCTTCGTGGAGCCCAAACTGTTGAAGCGAATCGAAGCGATGAACCAGAAAAGCGAAAAGAAAGTGATTCGCACCTGGAGCCGCGCCAGCGTGATCTTCCCGCAGATGGTTGGTCATACGATCGCCGTCCATGATGGACGTCGGCACGTGCCGATCTACATAACTGAGAATATGGTTGGTCACCGCTTGGGCGAATTCGCCCCCACGCGCACCTTCCGCGGCCATACCATTGGCGAGAAAGCCGCCACGCCCGCGGCATCATAAGGAATTTGAGTCATGCATGATATTCAAGCACACTTGAAGTTTCTTCCGATGTCTGCGCAAAAGGTGAGATTGGTTGTCGACCTCGTGCGAGGCAAGGATGCGAACGACGCGCTCGAAATGCTTCGCTTCGTGAACAAAGCCGCGGCATTGCCGGTGCGAAAATTGCTGGCTTCCGCGGTTGCCAATGCGGAAGAAAATCTCGGCATTAGCCGCGACGACCTGTTCGTAGCGCAGATATTTGCGAACGAAGCTCCCACCCGCAAGTGGAGGCGTTTTGGCGCCCGTGGACGTTTCAAGCCGATTCTTCGCCGCAATTCGCATATCACTGTGGTCCTGCGCGAGCGCGGGGCATCACCGGAGTCATAAGGAGAAGT
>JAEURC010000056.1 GCA_016789025.1 Anaerolineales bacterium | reverse complement strand
AGACCGAAATCGGTCAGCGCGGAGTAACGCCCGCCGACGAATTCATCGGCGAGGAAAACTTTTCTAAAATTATTTTTTCGTGCCTGTGTTTCGAGCGAAGTATTGGGATCGGTGGTGGCGACAAAATGCGAGCCGTCTTTCTTGCTCAACTTCCAGAAGTAGTTGAAGTTCGCCATCACTTCCGCTGTGCCGCCTGATTTGCTGGCGACGATGTAGAGAGTCTTTTCGGGAGGATAGTTTTTCGCGGCATCGGCTACTTCGGCGGGGTCAGTCGAGTCGAGGATGCCGACTTTCAGGGACGATGGACGATTGACCGTGGACGATTCATGGTCTGTGGTCTGTGGTCTATTGTCGAAGAGCAAACTAAAAACTTCCGCCGTGAGCGATGAGCCGCCCATGCCTATGACTAACGCGCAATCCATTCCTGCTTTGCGGACTTCATTCGCGAAATCTTGATATTCTTTGAGTTTCTTGCGAGCCTTGTCGGTTGAGTCGAGCCAGCCCAGGCGGATGGTGACTTCGTGTTGACCAGCCTTGTCTTTTGCAGGCACCCAAAGAGACGGGTCATGCTTCCAGAGGCGGGCGGGAGCCGAATCAGCTTCCAGTTGCGATAAACGCTGAGAAACAGAATCAGCTAGAGGTCCGAGAGAAGAAGCGGCGTTCTTCCTTCTTTCATCTATCGTTTTGAGTAATTGCGCGAACGCGTCTTCAAACGCTTTGACGCCTTCATCTTCCAATTGTTGGGTCACAGCATCCATCGAAATGCCGAGGGACTCGACCTGCTCGATGACTTGTTTGGATTCGTCCAAGCCGCGCACGAGGGTCATGGACGCGACGCCGTGATCTTTGAACGCATCGAGCGTGGCGGGCGGGACCGTGTTGACCGTTTCGGGACCGATGAGGTTGTCAATGTAAAGCGTGTCGGGGTAGGCGGGATTTTTCGTGCCCGTGCTCGCCCACAACGGACGCTGGACGCGCGCGCCTTTGTATTTGAGTTTCTCCCAACGAGCGCCCGCGAATGTTTTGTGATATTCGTCGTACGCAAGTTTTGCATTTGCTATGGCGGCTTTACCTTTGAGTGGCGATGCTTCGGGGAGTTGCGGATCAATTTTGGAATCGACACGCGAAACAAAAAACGACGCGACTGATGCGATGTGATCAATTCCCTCACCCCTAGCCCCTCTCCCATAAGGAGAGGGAGACCCTGCGAGGCGGTCTTCGAGTCCGCTGAGGTAGGCGTCCATTACTTCGGCGTAACGCGCGAGGGAAAAGATCAGCGTGACGTTGATGTTGACGCCCGCGGCGATGGCTTGGCGAATCGCGGGGATGCCCGCTTTGGTGGCGGGAATCTTCACCATGAGATTCTTGCGCGCCACACGCGCCCAGAGTTGTTGCGCCTGCGCGGCAGTGGCATTCGTATCGTGCGCGATGTTCGGGCTGACCTCAATGCTGACGTAGCCGTCGCCGCCGTTGGATTCTTCGTAAAGCGGCGCGAACGCATCACAGGCGGCTTTGATATCTTCGATGGCGAGTTGCCAGAAGATCTTTTCCGCATCCCAGCCTGCCCACGCCAGCGGAGTGAGCGCCGAGTCGTAGTCGTTGGTCTTGGCGATGGCGTTATTGAAAATGGTCGGGTTCGATGTGACGCCGCGAATGTCGCCGCGTTCGATCATGGCTTTGAATTCGCCGTTCTCCAGTATCTTGCGCTGGATGTTGTCGTACCAGAGGGATTGTCCGAGGGAGGTGAGTTTGGGAATGGGGTTCATGTTTGAAGTTCCATGTTGAAGGTTTACAAGTTGGCAGGTTAGACTTCGTATTCGGCGGAGTCTTCCTTGAGTTTTTTGAATTGGGGATGCGATTCGAGATAAGAAATGAAGCGAGCGGTTTGACGGGAGGCTTTTTCAACCATGGCAAATGCTTTCAAAAATTGTTCTTGAGTTATGTAATCAAGATCGCGCGAAACATATAACTGCGAACGGACTTCTCCCGCAGAGGCTTTTGCAATACCCAGGTAGCGAATAAATTGCGCTTGAGTTTGGCTTTCAAAACCTTCAGAGATATTGCTCATAATGGATACTCCCGCACGGCGGATCTGATCTTTCAATCCGAAATCGCGCGAGAATTTTGCTTCTTCAGTAAATGAGTAAATCAACTTGGTCAATTCTCTCGCAGTCTGCCATGCTTCAATTTCTTCAAAGCGAGTGATGGTGGGCATTTTCTCTCTCCAGTTTACAAGTTCTCAGGTTAGCAGGTTGGAAGGTTTACTTGCCAACCTGCTAACCTGAGAACTTTCCAACTTCCTCAAGTTTGTGAATCTTCCCCACCCTCCGCGCCAACCTTTCGCCTCCCGCCTTGTTCCCTTGATACTCTGCGCCCAAAAACGCAGAGATGAGTGCATTCGCGAGTTCAGGTCCGATCACGCGACCGCCGAGGCAGAGGACGTTCATATCGTCGTGCGAGACTCCCTGCGCGGCGGAATACGTGTCGTGACAAATTGACGCGTACACGCCTTTCATCTTGTTCGCGGCGATGCACGCGCCGATGCCCGATCCGCAGACGATGATTCCGCGCTCCGCTTCGCCGTTTTGGATGGAGCGCCCAACCGCCTCGGCAAAATCGGGAAAGTCAACAGAGTCGGCGGAATTTGTGCCTTTGTCGATCGGTTCATGTCCCGCCTTGCGCACGGCGTCAAGGACGGTTTGTTTGAGCGGGAAGCCCGCGTGGTCAAATCCAATGGCGATTTTCATTTACTTCCTTTTTACCACGAAGGACACGAAGGTCACTAAGGATTTCATGGCTCAACGTGGTGAATTCCTGTAGATTATCTATCGGTTAATCCTTTTGACAAAACCTTTCAAAACAATAACCAAAAGCTAAAACTTCAACCATCACGAGACCAACCTTCGTGCCCTTCGTGTCACTTCGACAGGCTCAGTGCAAGCCTTTGTGTTTAAAGCTCTTTTGCTCTCTTCACAACATTCTCCACCGTAAACCCAAACTTCTCAAAGATGACCTTATACGGAGCGGACGCGCCGTAGTGGTCGAGTCCCAGCACGGATTTGGCGTATCGTTCCCAGCCGAGGCTGGCTCCCAGTTCGACGGCGAGTCGCTTCGTGAGGCTTTTCGGCAACACGGATTCCTTGTACGCCTCATCCTGTTTCTCGAACAACTCCCAACTTGGGAAGGATACCACGCGCACGCCTTTCCCTTCCTCGTGAAGTTTCTGCGCGGCATCGAATATCAAACTAACTTCAGAGCCTGTCGCCATGAGGATAATCTCTGGCGTGCCAAAATCCTTCAACACATACGCGCCTTTTTCTACAGTTGGAAAGTTTGAAGGTTCAAAGGTTGGAACCGCTTGACGAGTAAGCGCAAGCGCCGTCGGTCCGTTGCGACGCGAGATGGCAACCTTCCACGCCTCGCGGACCTCGTTCGCGTCGGCGGGACGGATCGTCACCATGTTGGGAATCGCGCGTAACGCGGCGAGTTGCTCAATAGGCTGATGAGTCGGACCATCCTCGCCAAGACCGACCGAGTCGTGCGTGAAAATAAAGATCGAAGGGATGTGTGAAATCGCGGCGATACGAATCGCGGGTTTCATGTAATCAGAGAAGATCAAGAACGTGCCGCCGTACGCGATCACGCCGCCGTACAAATTCATTCCGTTCAACACCGCGCCCATCGCATGTTCGCGTACGCCAAAATGGAAGTTGCGTCCTTGATACGAAACTTTTTGAAAATCGGGACTACCGTCAATTTTTGTGTTGTTCGAGGGAGCTAGGTCCGCAGAGCCGCCGATGAGTTCGGGCAGGATCGGCGCGAGCGCGTTGATGATCTTCCCAGACGATGCGCGCGTTGCCATCCCTTTCGGGTCGGCGGGAAACGTTGGGAGTTCAGCATCCCAGCCGTCGGGGAGTTTGCCCGCGAGGCGGCGGATTAACTCCGCCCCAAGATTCGGATGCAGATTTTTATACGCGTCGAACTTCATCTTCCAATCGAACTCGCGTTCGCGTCCCTGCTCAACGGCGCGGCGGAAGAACGCGAGCACATCGTCGGGGATGAAAAATCGCGGTTCAGTTTGCCAGCCTAAATTTTCTTTTGCGGCGTTCAGTTCTTCGTCGCCGAGCGGTTCGCCATGCGCTTTCGATGTCCCTTGGCGTTTCGGCGAACCAAAACCGATGATCGTCCGCACGCAGATCAACGATGGGCGCGGATCGTTCTTCGCGGCGCGAATCGCGGCATCTATGATGTCCACGTCATTGCCATCGGTCAGCACTTGCACATGCCAGCCGTACGCTTCAAAACGCGCGGCGCGGTCTTCAGTGAAAGCAAGATCGGTGGAACCGTCAATTGAAATATGATTATCGTCGTACAGATAAACGATGCGTCCTAAAGATAAATGCCCCGCCAGCGACGCAGCTTCGGAGGCGACGCCTTCCATCAAGTCGCCGTCGGTGACGATACCGTAAATGTACGATTGGATCATTTCATGCCCAGGCTTATTGAACAACGCGGCAAGATGGTTCGCCGCGATCGCCATGCCCACGCCTTGCGCGAATCCCTGCCCGAGCGGACCCGTCGTCACTTCAACGCCAGGCGTGACCCCATATTCAGGATGACCCGGCGTGATACTTCCGAACTGACGAAAATTTTTGATATCATCGAGGCTCACGTCGTACCCCGTCAGATGCAACAAAGAGTAGAGGAGCATCGAACCATGCCCACCCGAAAGGATGAAGCGGTCTCGTCCGATCCACTTTGGGTTGCGCGGATTATGCCGCAGGTGACGAGTCCACAATGTGTACGCCATCGCCGCCGCGCCCATCGGAAGCCCTGGGTGTCCCGAGTTGGCTTGTTGCACGGCATCTGCCGAAAGAAATCGAAGTGTGTTGATCGCGCGGGATTCGAGAGAGTTTGTCATGCAGACATTTTACCATCGTAAGATTTGCGCGGCGCAGTCCCACTAAAAAACATGCTCACGATTCAACGACGACTCGCGTACGCGTTCATCTTACTTCTCGGTCTCGCGTGGATTTTTCTCAGTGCGGATAAAAACGCCGCTTCTTTCGCAGGGACAACTGCCGCGCCCCATCAAGGTTTTCTCGCCCCCGACTTTTCTCTGCCAACAACAGACGGCGAAACGATCCGCCTCTCCGATCTGCGCGGGCAAGCCGTGTTGATCAACTTGTGGGCAACGTGGTGCCCGCCTTGCCGCGCGGAAATGCCCGCGATAGAAAAAATATATAACGAATACAAAGACAGAGGTTTTATCGTGCTGGCGATCGACATGACCTATCAAGACGACGCATCTGAAATCCCGCCGTTCGTGCAGGAACACGGACTCACCTTCCCCATCCTGCTCGATGAATCAGCCATCGTCGGGCGCGCGTATCAATTGCGGTCGCTCCCCTCCTCATTCTTCATCACCCGCGAAGGAATCATCAACGAAGTCGTCATCGGCGGACCGATGGCAGAGGCGTTGTTACGGACGAGGGTGGAGGAAATTTTGAAATAGTTTTGGTACACGGAATCACACGGACTTCACGGACTCTTTCCGTGATCTAACAGAAAACTCCGTGTTATCCGTGTCGTCCGTGTACAAAGACTTTAAACCATGATCGAATCCTTCCGCACACTCTTCGCCCCTCCACGCGACCTCATCCTCCTCGTCGCCGTCATCTGGATCGGACTCGCCCTCGCCGAAAAACGGGGCGAGCGTCACGGTGTCTCGAAAGACGCGCTCAACAACCTCGTCTTTTACTCGCTGTTCGGCTACCTCCTCGGCGGGCGGATTCTCTTCGCGCTGGCGAATTACTCCGCATTTGCAAATTCGCCGCTCAATATCTTCTCACTCAACATTGATCTGTTCGATTCAACTGGCGGGTTCTTCGTCGCGGCTCTCGTCGGGATGATCTATGGCAAGAAACAAAGCCTTTCATTTTGGAGCACACTCGACGCGCTTACCCCAATCTTCGCCTTTCTCGCCATCGGACTCCACCTCTCCCACCTCGCCGCAGGGACAGCCTTCGGCAGTCCCACAACTTTCCCTTGGGGCATCGAACTTTGGAACGCGACGCGCCATCCGACTCAAATTTACGAGTTGATCGCGTCGTTGATCATCTTTGCATTGATCTGGTTTCGCAAGTCAGATTTATCCCCCGGCGCGTTATTTCTCAATTTCACCGCGTTCACCGCTGGCGCGCGTCTCTTCCTTGAAGCCTTTCGCGGTGACGGCGTTTTGATCTTTGGAGGATTGCGGCTCGCGCAAGTTGTGGCGTGGATGGCGCTGGCAATTGTGTTCATAACTAGCGAACAGAAATGGCAAAACGAACAAAAATAACAAACGGTTCAAGCATATCGCTGTTGATGACATTGCATCGACTTTAGGCGCTCCCAGGTTTATTTCACAATATTTGCGGTTCATCAAACTGGTAAAATTACGAACAAGCATTTACCGAAACGATTCAACTTATGAGAACATCTAACTTGAAGATCGCATTGCTGGTTTTCCTCCTTATTGCATGCCAGCCTGCCGCTTCGCAGTCCGTCACCATCGTTGATGGGGATCAAATCCTTACAATCCAAACCAATGAACGCATCCCCGCGACAATCCTACAGCGGGCAGGCATTTCAATTACCTCCAACGACACCGTCCTCCTCAATGGGATTCCTAGTCCGCGCGAGCGCCCAATTTCCAATTCTCTAAACCTTAATTCTCAACTCTTTCTGCAAATTCGCCGGGCAATTCCGGTTACTTTCTCCGCTCCACAAGAGCAATATACAATTCAGACCTCCGCCTTTACGGTTGGCGAAGCCATGGAAGAAGCAGGCATACAACTTCACGTCGGAGATATTCTCAGCCAACCGATTCAATCTCCAGTTTCCAATCTCGAATCTCCGATTACTATCCGCCAAGCGCGCACACTCGCCATCATCTCTAACGGCAAAGTTATCACAACCGCCTCATCTGCCCAAACCGTGGGCGAAGCGTTGGCTGAGGCTGGGATTCCGCTGGTCGGAGGCGATTACAGCATTCCGTCGGAGAATGAAGCGTTGCCGCTGGATGGGCAGATCAAAGTTGTGCGAGTCTCCGAGTCGGTGATCCTCGCGCAAAAGCCAATTCCCTTCACCAGCGAATTTGTCGCCTCTGCCGATGTGGCGCTCGATCAGACTCAAGTGTTACATCCCGGCGAAACCGGGTTAGCGATTCAGCGCGTCCGCATCCGCTACGAAGATGGGAACGAAATATCGCGCGTCACCGAAGAAGAGACCGTTGTGCGTCAACCCGAAAATCGCGTGGTTGGATACGGAACGAAGATCGAAATCAAGACGGCGATTGTCGACGGAGTGACCATTGAATACTGGCGCGCCGTGCAAATGTATGTCACTTCCTATTCGCCCTGCCGCTCGGGCGGCGATCGTTGTTATCACGGAACCTCCAGCGGCGCGGCTGTGCAAAAAGGCGTGGCGGGCATGAAACTAGATTGGTATTTAAGCATGGGCGGGCAACAACTATTCATCCCCGGCTACGGCTTCGCCACCGTGGCAGATGTCTGCGGAGGTTGTATCGGCAAGCCATGGATCGACGTTGCCTACAGCGACAACGATTTTGTGCCGTGGAGCTCGTGGGTGACCGTGTATTTCATCGCGCCCGCGCCCGCAAATATTATTTATGTGTTGGAATAATTTGTGACCCGCGCGCAAAAAACCGCCTTCACTCTGCTATCCATTTTCGCCATCTTGCTATCGGGCGCGGTGTATTCGCTCTACACCAAAAAATGGAGGGCTCCGCTTGGACCCTCTTTGCAATTGCCGACGTGGACTCCCTTCGCGCTCCCCGCCACTTGGACTCCGGACCCGCGCGCGACGAAAACGCCTCTCTCTGCCATTACAGTTGATTCAGCCAAGCCGACCACCACCCAGCCCCCGCAGTGCGGCGCAACGCCGGTCATGCATATTCTTCTCATCGGCAGTGACGCGCGGGCCGACTCGTACAACTATGGGCTTGCCGACGTGATCCGCCTTGCCCGCGTAGACTTCATGAACGAAACAGTGACCGTCCTCGAATTTCCACGCGACTTGTGGGTGGAGATCCCCGATATTGCCGATAATCTCGACGGGCAAACACACGAAAAATTAAATCAAGCATATCTCTACGGAAACCCGGGCTTTCAATATACAAACGATCCCGCGCAAGGACCTGGGCTTCTTGCCCGCACACTGGCGCTCAACTTCGGCGCGCGCATCGACCATTACGCGGCAATCAACATGAAAACCTTTGTCAACATCGTCAACGCGGTTGGCGGCATCGACGTGTACCTGCCCGAGCCTGTGGATGGGCGCGCTGGCGAAGACCTGAGCGAGCGGCTGGTCTTTCCCGCCGGGCAACTTCACTTGATGGGCGACCGCGCACTCACACTGGCTCGCATCCGCATCGAGGGAGGCTTCGCGCGCGCAGAAAATCAGAACCGCGTTCTTTGCGCGTTGCGCGATCAATTGACCAGCCCTGAAGTTGTAAAAGATATTCCAGAACTGATTCAAGCCTTCAGAGATAACGTCCAGACCGATCTCAGTCCCGCGCAGATCAGCGACCTGGCTTGTCTTGGAACACAAATTCAAACGGGCGACATTCGTTTTGTGGATTTTCCTCAAAGCCTTTTCGTGCAAACGCGCGAATTCGACCCGGTCTTCGGCAAGAACGTTTCGATCCTCAAAACTGATTTTGAAATCCTGCGCGAATATGTCCATCAGTTTAACGAAGGCGCGTGGCAGGCAACGAGCGCCCCGGTTGGAACGCCAGGCGAAGAGGTTCCATTCTGTCCATGAACATTCCCTCTCTCAATATTTCCGCTGTTTTGAAGCGCTACGGTCTTCGAGCCGACAAATCGCTTGGGCAGAATTTTCTACAAGATGCGCGCTCCCTCGAACTCATCGCGCAAGCGGCGGGGATTCAACCAGAGGATACCGTGTTGGAAGTCGGACCCGGACTGGGAAGTTTGACGCGCTATCTCGCCGCATCTGCCCGGGAAGTGGTAGCGGTCGAACTGGACGAACGCTTGCTTCGCCCGCTTGAAGAGATCATCGCCCCACATCGAAATGTCCGTGTAACGCATGGGAACATCCTTGACATCGCGCCCGGTGACTTGCTCGACCAGCCTGATTATCTGGTGGTAGCCAATATCCCTTACTACATCACATCTGCAATCATTCGCCATTTACTAGAAAGCAAGAACAAACCGCGCAGAATTGTGCTCACCATTCAAAAAGAAGTAGCAGAACGGATCTGCGCCAAACCGGGCGATCTCAGTTTGCTGGCATTAAGCGTGCAAGTCTACGGAAGCCCGCGCGTTGCAGCGAGTATCCCTGCCGGGGCATTCTTCCCTGCCCCGAATGTCGATTCCGCCGTTTTAGTTGTGGACATTTATCCCACCCCATATATCGAAGAGCCACTACTCGATATATTTTTCAAGTTGACCAAGGCAGGCTTCGCTCAAAAAAGAAAAACCCTGCGAAACTCGCTTTCCGCAGGGTTGTACAAGTCAACCACAGAGATTGTCGAGCTTCTCCACCGGGCAAACATCGATCCCATGCGCCGGGCAGAAACCCTGAGTTTGGATGAATGGCGGGCAGTCTGCGCTTTGTATGGAAATAAAAAAGCGGAGCCGTGACAGGCTCCACTTTTGAAATGAGTAAGGCGAACTCCTTCACGATCACTGACTCCTGCTAAGCAATTCCTTCTTCAACTGTTCCACCGAAGAATATTTGCCGAATACAGCAGGCACTTCGCTGACGCGGATCGCTAATCGGTTCATGCTTTTGGACGCCTGCTCGCGGTCATTCAGCGGATAGAAATAATCGAGGGATTGTTGCAACCTGGAGTTGATCTTCTCCTGAAACGCAACGCGAGTCTCCGGCGAAAGCACAACAATAAAATCGGAGGGGCTGATGTGCCCAAGGAAATCATCCGCGGAACCTGTTTCTTTTAAAGCATTCGAGATCATCAGGCTGATAGCGCGCAACACATCGTCGGATGCGACAAAACCGTACGCTTCTCTGAAAACCTGCAAGTTGGCGATCGAAATATGCAGGAGCGACAGCCCGGATTTATGCACCACATCCGATAATTTCTCGTCCACGAGGGCGCCTTCCGGTAAACCGCTCACCGGGTTGGTCAGCGATGCCTGGCTCACGCGCTTCAAAGAATTTCGAACGCGCAGGCGCAACTCCTGCACGTCGAACGGCTTGGTGATGTAATCGTCCGCGCCGACTTCGAGTCCTTGCAAGATATCGGAACGATCGCGCTTTTCGGTGAGGAAAATAATGGGAATTTCGTTGGTACGACGGTCTTCGCGCACACGTCGGGCAACTTCAAAGCCGTCGATATCCGGCAGGCGAATATCAAGTATGATCAAATTCGGCAGTACCGTTTGCGCGGCGCGCACGCCATCCTCCCCCCAGTTGACGGTAAAGACTTCATAGCCTTGAACGCGAAAATAGGCATTCAACATTTCGGCAATATCGAGGTCATCCTCGACGATAAGGATCTTCGACTTGGCTTCAGCCACATCGCCCCCGATCAGGCAATCGGTTCTTTTTGGATGACGAACTCGCACACGGCATCGCCGACGGCAACACACTTCGACTCGTTGACGCGGAACTCATTGCCGCCCGACACCCATTTGAGCGCTTCCTGCAACAGCCCCGTGGCGAGATAGCACACCGGCTTGTCCGCATTCTTGCGCCCCCAACAGCAGGGGCATTTATGAATGGTGTAAATGAATTCGGTGTCTTTTTCTTCCACGGTGCTGTGCTGGTCGCTTAACTGCGAGAAGATCTTTGCCACTGCCGGGATGCCGATCTTCAATTTGGCTTGTAGTGGAAGCACCACAAAGGCA
>JAEURC010000053.1 GCA_016789025.1 Anaerolineales bacterium | reverse complement strand
TTGGAATAATTTCCACGTAAACGGCATCCGGTTGATGGTGAGCATGACCGGGATGATCAAGAAACGCTCCCAGTACATACCGACGTTGATCATCAACCCGATCAAGGCAAGCAACCAGGGAGTTTCACGCACCTTCTTACTCCACAGTAACAGCGGCGGAATAACAATGTTGAAGAACACGAATTGAATGAACATCCATGCCATCGGGCCTTCCTCCAACCAATGCAAAAGAGTGTCGGTTGCTTTGTCGCCGCCGTACCATTGCACGATATAGTCGTTGAAGAAAAAGTAGGTGTAGGCGAAGGTGACCATCAGCATCAACTTGCCGAGCGCGTCGAAGTGTTCTTTGCGGATGAAGTAGTCCATGTGCTTCATGGTAGCGCGCATGACGAACAGCACCATTGCCACCGCGCCCATGCCCGAATGCAAAGCGCCGAGCACGAAATACGGACCAAACACGCTGGACGACCAGCCCGGGCGCATCGCCATGGCAAAGTCCCAAGACACAATGGTGTGCACTGAGAACATTACAGGGATGATGGCGAATGCGAAAAAGTTCATAGCAACAGTGAGATGCCGCCACTCGCCTTCTGTACCACGGAAGCCGAGCGCGAGGATTTTGTAAAATGTCTTGCGCCAGCCGGTGGATCGATCGCGCGCCATGGCAAGGTCCGGGATAAGCGGCAGGAACAGGTACATCGTACTGCCTAGAACGTATGTGGTTATGGCGAGCAAGTCCCACATCAATGGCGAGTGAAAGTTGGGCCACAGCTGTCGCGCGTTCGGGATGGGAAGCATCCAATACGAAAGCCACACACGACCCATGTGCATGAAGATGCTGGCGCCCGCCTGGATCAAGCCGAAGGTGGTCATCAACTCGGCGGCGCGGGTGAACGGTCGGCGGAACTCCGCTTTGAACACACGCAGGATCGCGGAGATAAACGTTCCCGCATGGCTGATACCGATCCAGAACACGGTGTTGACAAGGAAGATGCCCCAATAGGATGGGCGCATCACCCCACCGACATATAAACCTTCATCGATCATGTATCCCCAGGCAAAGAAAAAGCAGGTGACAACCAGGAAGGCCAAAACACCCAATACCACCCAGAACTTCCACGAGGTGGTGTGCATGGATTCCATCACCATCGCGTTCATCTCACCGCGCGGCTTGGGATCGTACATCAAATATTGTTTTGGATCCTCTTCCTGGTGATGAGAGTCGTGCGCTTCTTTCGCGCCAGATAAATATTTGGAAGTAGCAGTCATGAGTTAACCTTCCTTGAGGTAGGTCACGCGCGGCAGGGTGTTGAGTTCTTCGAGGTGTTTCACGCCACGTTCCTGATGAGCCAACTGGCTGACCAGACTCTCCGGGTGGTCTACACGCCCAAATGTGATCGCGCTCGCCGGGCAGGCCTGCGCGCATGCGGTTGTGAACTCGCCGTCTTCAACCTCGCGCCCTTCAGACTTGGCTTTATCTTGAGCCTTGTGGATGCGCTGAATACAGAACGTGCATTTTTCCATCACGCCGCGGCGGCGGACGGTCACATCGGGGTTGAGTTGATTGTGAAGCGGGAAGATGAGCGCCCCGTTCACCATGTTACCAAGTTCGGGCACGGTATGATAATCGCGCCAATTGAACGAGCGTACCTGATACGGGCAGTTGTTGGCGCAATAACGCGTGCCAACACAGCGGTTATACACTTGCAAGTTGAGATCCTCCGCCGGGCTGTGCGGAGTGGCAAACACCGGACAAACAGGCTCACACGGCGCGTGACCGCATTGCTGGCAGAGCATCGGCTGGAAGGGAGTCGCCTGCACGTGCGGATATTCGCCATCCCAAAAACGTTCGATCCGGATCCAGTGCTGGGTTCGCCCGTAGCCGGCATCCTCTTCGCCCACGAAGGCAATATTGTTCTCCATGGCGCACGCCGCAACACAAGCCTGACAGCCGGTACAAATATCCTGGTCGATGGTCATCCCCCACTTTCCTGCCGCGGCTTCGGCAATTGCGCCCTTAGCGCCAACGAGATTCAAATCAACGGTCATGATCATTTCTCCTCGGGGAATCCCTCGCCGTAGACGCCGATGCGGCTTTCGAGGCGGGATAGATATTGTTTACGTCCGGTCTTCTCGATCTTCACTTTCATGCCTGCAAAGGCTAGATCGCCGGCTTTGTTAAAACGCGCGCCAAGCACATCGACCGGGTTTGCGCCGCGTTTCGTAGCATCGCCTACAAGCCCGCCATGCGGCACAAGGTCCATAAATCGATCTTGCGGAAGCCTCGCTGTGGCAAACCTTCCATAAGCGGTGTGACCCTGCCCGAACGGCATGGCAACAACTTCCGGGTGGATGGCTGGATACTCGTAAACAGCCACTTCCACTTCTCCCGCTTCGCTGATGATCTTCACCACATCGTCATTTTCAATGCCGAGGTGATGAGCGGTTTCAGGGTTTATTGCCACCCATGAATTCCACATGACGGTGGTCATTGGGTCGGGCAATTCCTGCAACCATGGTTTGTTGGCGCCGGCTTCGCCCAACGTGGGTGAAACAAATGGAATGAAGAAGAACTCGCCGTCGCCGGAAAATTCCGCTTCTTCAACGGTAATCGCCTTGCCAAGCGCGCTCGCGGAGGATGATGGAGCAGAAACTCCTGCCGCAGACCACCAGCCGCCATGTTGCTGAAAGTAGGAAGCGAAGGTGTTGATCTCTGGCGCAACGAATGAACCGTCCGTGCGACCGATGAGATTGGCAATTTTATTTCGAATGAAAGCAACTTCATCTGTGAAGGGCAACGCCTCGGCGAATTTTCCGCCAGCTAACCGCGTCGCTTCGATCAACACATCCACCGTAGAACGCGTATCGTACATCGGTGAAACCACCGGTTGCGCACCTGACAGCACCGATTGCATGGCGCCAGTCGCAGAACGCTGATAACCCCATGCTTCAAGACCCTGGTGATCGGGGAAGATGTAATCGGAGGCGATAGCAGTCTCATCGGGGAATGTTGCAAAGGAGATCACTGTGGGAACCGACGCAAGCGCTTCAATAAAGCCAAGCGATTTTGGCAATTCAAATAGTGGGTTAACCCCATGAATAAACAGGGTTTTCACACCGCCGCTCTTCATCGTTGCGATGAAGTCTGCCATTTCCTTCGCATTGGCAGGGCGATGGTAAGCATCTTCATTCGGCGAAAGCGGAGAGATGAACACGCCGCCGGGTTTTCCGTAGTTATCAACTAACGCGTTGAATGCGAGCACCGCTTCTGCCGTGGAAAGCCCGTTGCTTTGACCAAGCGCCTGCCCGCCGGGGATGGCAAGTGGAGCTTGCGCCTGGGCGATCAAACCGGCAATGTGCTCCAACTGTTCCAGCGAAACGCCAGATTTGGCAGAAACATCTTCTACATTAACAGAGGCAAACGCGCGAGGGGTAGTCCCGCCTTTTGCTTCTGCCACGAGCCGGCCGAGGGCAAGCGCAACCAGGCCTTCGGTCCCAGGAAGAAGCGGGATCCACTCGTCGGCTTTGGCGGCGGTCTGCGACATCTGCGATTCAAACTGAATGAGGTATCCGCGTTTTTGGGTGTTGCCGCGGCGCATTTTTGCAAAGCCGCGCGTATATGCCACCGGCGAAAGCCAGGTTTCGAGGAAGTTTGATCCAAATGAAACGACTAGATCGGCTCCCGCCATATCAAAGAACGGTAAGCCAGCCTCTCCTAAAAGATTTTCAGCCGCCTTACTCAAGGTAGCGCGAGATTCGAACATGCTCAACGCGCCATAGCGGATCGGTGCGGGCGCACCGATCGCCTTTGCAAGGTCGGTGACCAAATCAAAAAGGTGGTCCGATGCGGTTCCCAACAGGAAGGCAATTTCGGAAGCGTTGGTCTTGCTCAGAGCATCGGAAACGACTTGAAATGCTTCGTCCCAATTCATGGCGGTGGTTGCCAATGCTGCGCTTCGCGCCTGCTTGACGGGAAATTCAACACGGTCGGGGTTATACAAGCCGTGCAAGGTTGCCTGCCCGCGCGCGCAAGTCTTACCGAGGTTGATCGGGTTCGCGGGGTTGCCTTCCACTTTGATGGCGCGCCCTTGCATGGTGCGGACAATCAGCCCGCAACCAGCCGCGCATTCGCGGCATGTGGTGGCGTAATACGTGCTCAAGCCATTGTAGGTGTACTCCGGCATTTTGGTGTACGGTTCGCGCGTCACATAACGCGAAGCGGGACCGCAACCGGTTAATACCGCGGTGGTTGCCGCGCCTGCAGTGGCTAATTTGAGAAAATCACGCCGGGAAATTTTTTGACTCATAGAATATTCCTCTGTACCCGGATTAATAATGACACGTTCCGCAGTCGGTAAGCTTGGTGCGCTTCTTCTCTAACTGGGCAGACACGCCGGCATCGCCCGTGGGATTGTTTTGGAAGTTATCCTCCGTGCGCGACTTATGGCAGTTAAGACACCACCCCATATTCATCACCTGCGGGTTCTCGGCGATGGTCACCTTGGTCATATCGCCATGACAATTTTCGCAATTGAGACCCGCCGCAACATGCGGACGATGTGTGAAATGTACGAAGTCCGGCACTTGCGCCACCGGAACCCACATGAAACCCACGCCGGCGTTCATCGCGTCGACCATAGGCTTGAGAAGCGGACTGGTTTGTGTCTTTGCAATTTGCTGATGGCATCCCCAGCATTTATTGATGGTCGGCAAACCGGGAGACGGTCCGCGCAAAGCGCCAGGGTGGCAATATAAACATTGAATTCCCAGCCCCACATGCAACTTGTGAGTAAATTGGATCGGTTGTTCGGGAGGCTGTTGAGTTTGATAAACCCCATATGCGGCAAGGCTGAACAGCGACATTACGGTGATCACCACTGCTATCCGCCCCATCGGGCTTAACACCCATTCAAAAAATTTTCGGATCATGCATTCTCCTGAAACGAGGATTTATTCGTGAAATATTGCACGATTTTACCTAATTGAACCAAATTTGTAAACATGAGCGCACAACAGATTGCCGGACATCGTCAGGAACACCACGCGCAGACGTTTTGATTTTTTATCGAACCAGTGAATCGACCACAAATAAACAACGGCATTCAGGGTAATCATTCACCCTGAAAGCGCGCCGAAATTATACTTCAAAAGAACAGGCAAGTACATAAAAAGCGACAAAATGCGCGTGATATACTTGCCTCGCATGAAAAGAACAACCCGAGTATTCATCATTTTTATTCTGGCATCGTTATTGGCGATGGTTCTTACCGCCTTCACGCAATCGCTGGCAAGCCGGGCAACATTCACACAAGCAAATACCAAGGCATCGTTCTTCTTTCAAGCCACCACAACCCCCGAGCCGGAAGATAAATCTGAAGTCGGGTCAACCGACGGTATCATCGTCATGGGAGGCGTGATCTCCCTCATTATCATCGTCCCAATCCTGGCGCGTCGAAAACGCTGGGCACGCCAACCTTCGCAATAATTTTGCTACATTAACAAACCTTAAAATCCATTATAATCAGGGCATAGCAAGGCATTGAACAAGTCTATTTCTGCCGCATTGCGGCTCGGCTGTACACTTTCTGGATATTACGAGCAAGAACCTCCCCGTTTTGGGAGTTATTTGAAGAAGTCAAACCAACCATTATGAAAAAGAAACTGACTTCACCCCCACAACACGTTCGCCGTCTGTGACCTGACCACCGTCACACGGTTTGACCCACCCCGGCACGCTTCGATCGGGACGTTGGGCTTGCTCCACATTCCCAGACATTTTCTCCGTTGACGCGGAGTCTTCGACAGCCGAAACCGACAGTCGGTGCTTCGGTTGTTTTATTTTTTAAATGAAAAAGATCACCGCTCTCGAAGTGCAAAAGCGAAACCCAAATCGAGTCAATGTGCACCTCGATGGAGAATTCGCTTTCGGGCTGGCGCGCATCACTGCCGCGTGGCTCAAAGTCGGTGACGGGTTGGATGATGCGAAAATTCAGCGACTTCAGGCTGAGGATACGAAAGAACGAGCCATCCAACAGGCCTTGTTGTTTTTGAGTTACCGGGCAAGGTCCGAAGAGGAGATTCGCAAGAACCTGCGGAAACATGAGTTCCCGGAGGATGTGATCGAGCAAACCATCGAACGCTTGCGGCAAGATGGACTGGCCAACGACAATCAGTTTGCCCGGGCATGGGTCGAAAACCGAAGCGCCTTCCACCCGCGCAGTCGTCGCATGTTGGCGATGGAAATGCGACAAAAAGGCATCGACGACGAAACGACATCAACCGCCCTCCAACATGTGGATGATGAAGCGCTGGCGTATGAAGCGGCGTTGAAGAAATCAAACCGCTTCAAAGATTTAGGCTGGCTGGAATATAGAAAAAAACTTTCAGGGTTTCTTGCAAGGCGCGGCTTTTCTTATTCGACCATTAGGCCCGTGGTGACAAGAACCTGGAACGAAACACATCAAAACGAAAAATATTTTGAAGAAACTGAGGATACACCATGAATCCGATTATCTTGATCGTTGACATACTTGTATTGGGCGTGGGTCTGGTGGCGGGATATTTCCTTCACCGTTATCAGGCGGAACGCGCGCTGAAAAATCAGCAAGACAAGGCAGACAATATCCTAAAGGTGGCCAATGAACAAGCGCGGTTGATCGAAAGCCAGGCGCGCGAAAACGCGACCAAAATTGTGCAAGCCTCCGAGGCAGAAATGAAAGAACGGCGCATCGAACTCAACAAAGAGACCGAACGGTTGGATAAACGCCGTTCGGAGGTAGACAGCCGAAGCGACCGCCTCGAACAGCGTGAGCAACAGATTAATAAACGTCAATCGCAGGTGGACCGGCGCGGCAACGAGATCGACAAACTCCATGAGGATCAGGTCAAAAAACTCGAGCAAATCGCCCAGCTTTCGCCGGACGAAGCCAAGAAGGAATTATTCGCGGCTGTGGAAAAAGAAGCGCGCGGCGATATGGCGCGCATTATCCGCCAGATCGAAGCGGAAGCCCGCGAGGAAGGCGAGAAACGCGCCCGCAAGTTAATTGCGGATGCCATCCAACGCGTGGCAAGCGAACACGTGGCTGAGGTGACGCGCGCGGTCGTCACCCTCCCCAGCGAAGAGATGAAGGGGCGCATTGTTGGGCGCAACGGGCGCAACATCAAAGCCTTCGAGCAAGCCGCGGGCGTGGATGTGATCGTGGACGATACACCAGACTCTGTGACCGTATCATGCTTCGACTCAGTCCGCCGCGAAATTGGCCGGCGCGCATTGGCAAAATTGATTTTGGATGGACGAATTCACCCCGCGCATATCGAAAAGATCGTGGAGGATGAAACACGAGCGGTGGAAAAGATCATCAATGAAGCGGGCGAGCAAGCCGCCTATGAGGCAAACGTTTCGGGCTTGCACCCGGAAATCCTACGGATGATGGGGCGGCTCAAATTCCGCACGTCGTATGGGCAGAACCAGCTCGCGCACGCGGTCGAAGTTTCCAAACTGGCTGGTATCCTGGCGGCAGAGATCGGAGCGAACGTCGAACTATCGAAATTGGGCGGCTTCCTGCACGACATCGGCAAAGCCATGGATCATAACCAGGATGGCACACACGCGAAACTCGGCGCAGAGTATTGCAAGCGTTACGGCGTCAACTCGATCGTGGTGAACGCCATCGAGTCGCATCACCATGAGGTGGATCAACTTACGGTGGAAGCGATCATCACCGAATCGGCTGACGCCATCTCCGGCGCGAGACCGGGCGCGCGGCGCGAAGATCTTGAGGCATACATCAAACGCATTCGTTCGCTTGAGGAAATGTCCATGTCGTTCGACGGAGTTCAACAGGCTTTTGCAATACAAGCGGGACGCGAAGTGCGTATCATTGTGAAGCCAGAGACAATTGACGATCTCGCTTCGGCTCGCCTGGCTCGCGATGTGGCCAAAAAGATCGAAGAGACCATGCAATACCCCGGTCAGATCAAGGTAACGGTCATCCGCGAGACGCGCTCCACCGAGATCGCAAAATAATACTCAGCACCTGTTAGGCGTAACATGGCTCAGCCGGAAACAAGCAGAGCAACACAAGAGAGCAAACAGACTGTGAAAACCAATCGATCACAGAAGGGGTCGGCTGTGTCTTCACGGGAGGAATATCTCGCTCTGCTGAATGAGATGACTCATGCCGTCCTGCTCTCGGACAATTTAGACGCCACTTTAAATACGCTGGCGAGCGAGATGGCAAGGCTTACCCGCGCGGACGATTGTTACATCACGCGCTGGGATGAGGAAAGGCAGTTAACTCTCCCCGCTATAACGACGGCAATACTTCCATTCCAGTACTCGTTGGATGCTGAAAGTGATATCGAGGAAATTACTCTCACCGCCTCCGTATTAAAAGCCGAACGCGCCCTCGTCGTAGAAGATGTATTCAATTCTCCCCATGTCAGTGTTGAGATCGCAAAGCGCTATCCGGCCCGTTCTGTGTTAGGCGTTCCGCTTATAGCAAGGGGGCGCAAATTAGGCGCGGCGATCATTGCCTATAACACGCCACATCAATTTACCGCCGAGGAAATCGAACAAGCGGAGGAGGCCGGCAACCTGATCTCATTAGCGCTTTGGAACTTCCAACAGAGCGCCGAAGTACAACATCGTCTCAATGAAAGCCATGCGCTCGCGAAGATCGGGCGCGCCCTCAGTGAAACCGAACGCGTGGGCACCAGCGGAGTGTTACAACTGATCGTTGATTCTGCTCGCGAACTCATCCCGCAAGTCGAGAAAAGCGTCATTCACCTATTAGAGTCGGAAGAGCAGGCTCTATTCGCTCATGCTGTCTCCGGTTTTGGCGAGGATGAAAAAGAATTCGGGCGGGTAAAAATGCGTTTAGGTGAAGGCGTTGCCGGGCAGGTGATCCGCGAGGGGATCACAATTAACATCGGGGATATACGGACTCATCCGGATTTCATACGCGGCGAGTCGTTGCCTGAATTTCGATCCCTAATGGTTGCGCCTGTACGAAGCGGCAGTCGACAAATTGGCACGATCAGCGTTCAAAGTTCGCGAGCAAGCGCTTTTTCTATGAAAGATGCCGAGTTGCTGAACGCGTTGGGCATACAAGCCGCGATTGCCATCGAGAACTCGAATTTATTCGAGAACACACAACAACGGCTAAAAGAGGTGGGCGCGCTCTACCGAACCAGCCGGGGCTTGGCGGCATCGCTGGATACCGACGAACTCATCGAGGAAGTCGTAAAACTTCTTCATCAAAACTTCGGCTATTACCACGTTCAGATCTATTTGATCGAACCAGATAGCAGAAACCTTGTGATACGCCACGGCAGTGGATACATTGGAGACACGCTTGTGCAACAAGGGCACTACCTCCCTTCCGGGGAAGGGATCGCCGGTCATGTGGCAGAAACTGGTGAGCCGTTTATATCCAACAATGTTGACAACGTGGTTTTCTTCAAGCGCAGTCCTTTACTACCTGAAACACAGTCCGAAATCGCCGTACCCATCAAGATCGAAGATCGAGTGGTGGGCGTGTTGGATATTCAGCAAACGCCGCCGCACCGCCTCACGGAAAGCGATCTGCAACTCATGGTTGCCGTTGCAGATCAGTTGACCGTAGTTCTGCAAAAAGCCAATTTATATAATAATCTGCAAACCGCTCTACAACAGGAACAAACGGTTCGTTCGCAACTGATTCAAAGCGAGCGTCTCGCGCTTGTCGGGCGTTTGCTCGCTTCTGTGTCACACGAATTGAACAATCCCTTGCAAGCGATTCAGAACGCCTTATTCCTTTTAAAGGAAGAGACCAATCTTTCCATTCAGGCGAGACAGGATCTGGATGTGATTCTGGCGGAGGCAGAGCGCATGGCGGCATTGATCGAGCGTCTTCGCAGCGCCTATCGTCCCATGCGCATGATGGATTTTCAGCCCGTGGAACTCAATGGTTTGATCGAGGACGTCCACGCCCTGATCTCCACACACATGCGTCAAAAAGAAATCGCTTTTGAATTCTTCCCAGACGCCAACCTTCCAACCATTTCAGGCGTAGCAGACCAAATTCGACAGGTCGTTTTGAATCTATTTCTCAACGCGGTCGAGGAGATGAAACCCGGCGGACGCCTCATCGTGCAGACGAATCTCTTGATCCCACAAAACGAGGTTTTGTTCACCGTCAAGGATACAGGTCCGGGCATCGACCCTGAAATGCTCTCCAAGGTATTCGATGCCTTCATCACCAGTAAACACACAGGCACCGGGCTTGGGCTGACCATCACGCACGACATCATCCAACAGCATCATGGGCGCATTGAAGCGGCAAATGACCCGCAAGGCGGGGCGATATTCACCATTTGGTTGCCGATTCACGAGGAGGGCTTTGAATGACTGCCAACGGTCGCATTCTGATCATTGACGATGAAGCCAGCCTGCGCCAGACGTTAGCGCGAATTCTTCAACGCGCAGGGTTTGAAGTGACTACCGCCGCCAACGGGGCGGAGGGATTTTCTCTCGTTTCACAGCATCTATTTGACATGATCTATCTCGATATTCGCATGCCGGATGTGAGCGGGTTGGAACTTCTCAAATCCATCCACGCGAAGTACCCAGACCTCCCAGTGATATTGTTCACAGCGCAACCAGACCTTAATTCGGCAGTGGAGGCATTACGAAGCGGGGCAACCGATTATTTATTGAAGCCGCTCAAGCCTCAGGCTGTGGTCGACCGCACAAATTCCATTTTAGCAAACCGACAACAAGAACGACGCAAGCGCGAACTGCAAAGGCAAATTGATTCTTTGCAAGCCGAATTGAACGATCTGGAAAGCCCAAAGGGCGAGAAAGCCGGCTCGAAGCCTCAACAGGCTGACACGTCGGATGACCGCTTTCTCAAACGCGGAGGGCTCACCCTAGACCTGCACACCCGCCGCGTCACGATGAACAACCGCGTTGTCAATCTCTCCCCCACCTCGTTCGATTATTTATTGTCGTTGGCGCGTCATACGCCAAATGTGGTGGATTATCAAACGCTTGTTTCCGAAGCGCAGGGCTACGAGGTGGACGCGCGCGAGGCTCAGGAATTAACCAAATGGCATATCCATCACATCCGCCAGGCGATCGAGGCAGACTCGCGCAAGCCGGTCCATGTGATCAATGTGCGCGGAACGGGTTACCGCCTCGTCTTGGATTGAGTTGCTCGCACAAACGCTTGCAAGAGAGGGTTTCTTAAGTCCGAAAATTTTTATTTTGTACACAGAGTTCACGGAACACACGGAAAAAGTCTCTTTTTAAAAGTTCTTTTCTGTGAATTTCAGCGCCATCCGTTGAATCCGTGTCCAGAAAAAGAAGTTCAGAAACAGCCTCTCAGGGGATTACAAACTTTCGCCAACTTTATCCAATTAATTCAAACGTTATCGCTATGAAGAGGGGGGAAAATAGGGGCAATGCTTCCATCCCCTTCCTCCGCTTTAGCCAGACCGGTAAAAGTGCTTGTTGTAGACGATCACCCCAACGCGGCAACGATGTTGGCGCGCGCCATTTCGCAATTGGGTCCACAGGTGAAGGTTGTTTCCGCCACCAGCGGTGCGACGGCGTTAGATCAGGTAAAGGAAGAAGCCGCGGATATTGTCATTACCGATATGGTGATGCCGGAGATGACCGGTTTGGAATTGATCGAGAAACTGCAAAATCACCCAGCGGGGAAGCCGACCTTTTCGTTTCTGATCACCGCGTACGATGTGCCGGGGTTGAAGATCTCCGCTCGCCGCTTGAAGGTGAACGATGTGATCATCAAGCCGGTTCACCCGGAACGGGTATGTCAGATCGTTACGCGCGCGATTGACGAAATGCAGCGGACTAAGCCAGTTAAGATCGAAACCCCGCAAAACAAGTTGTTCAAAATCTTGATCGCCGACGACCAGCCGGATAACCTCCTGTTGTTGTCGCGTTATCTGGAATCGGAAGGGTATGGGTATATCAAAGCAAAAGACGGAGTAGAGACTCTCGAAAAAGTTCGCGCCGAATTGCCGGACCTCGTGCTTCTCGATGTGAACATGCCCAAGAAAGACGGCTTCGTTGTTTTGGAGGAAATCCGCGCAGACCCCGCCACCGAGCACGTTCCTGTCATCATCCTGACGGCGGCGCGCATTGACCCCACAGACATTCAGTCCGGGTTGAACCTGGGCGCCGACGATTATGTGACAAAACCGTTCGACAAACGCGAGTTGTTCGCGCGCATCCGCACGAAACTGCGCGTCAAACAAGCGGAGGATGCGATCCGCCGCCGCAACCGCGAATTGAATTTATTACCGGAGATCGGCAGGGAGATCAGCGCCCGTCTCAACATCAACGAACTTGCAGACATTATTTTGCGCCGCACGGTCGAAACGCTGGGAGCGATGCTGGGGCACATCATCATTCTCGACCCCAAGGCGCCGATTCATAAACAATATTCCATTTCCGCCCCCGCATCCTCCAATTCCGAATCATACCTGCCTCCGTTGAACGACATTCTCGAACAGATTCGAGAGACCCGCCAGAGCCTGATCGTCGCCGACACGCAAAACCATCCCGGCTGGCAGGCAAAAGCGGATGATCCCGCGCGTTCGATCATCGTCGTTCCCATGTTTGGCAGGCATGAATTGATCGGCGTGCTTATTTTTGCCAACGAACAAAAAGGGTACTTCACCCTCGAGCATCAACTCCTATTGCAGGCAATGGCAAGCCAGGCGGCAAGCGCGGTGGAAAACGCCAGCTTGTATCTCAACGTTTCAAACGAACGCCAACGGCTGGACGCGGTCTTGCAGAATGCGGCAGATGCCATCCTTTTATTCGACGAGGCGCGCTGCCTCTCGCTCATGAACCCCGCCGCAGAAAAACTATTCGCCGATTATCAGACTCAACTGGGCTTGCCACTCGCCCGCGGGAGCGGATACGATTCCCTGCTCGAACTGCTGGCGCAAGCCGACGGAAACTCGCTTCGCGCCACGGGGGAGGTTGTTTGGCCCGACCGACGCATTTTCTCCGCCTCGTTGACTCCCCTGCAAGAGGGCGGCTGTGTCGTTGTGTTGCACGATGTTACACATTTCAAACAGCTCGAAAAAGTGAAAGACGAATTCATCGCTACAGCTTCTCACGACCTGAGAAACCCGCTCACATCCATCAAAGGCTTTAGTCAACTGATCAAACAGGCTGGACCATTGAGTGAAACTCAGGTTGAGTTTACCGACCGCATCCAACATGCCGCCGATCACATGACCCAGTTAGTGGAAAACATGCTCGACCTTGCAAAAATGGACCTTGGAGCTCAACCCAAGCATGAAGCCATTGATATGACAAGTATCCTGCGGCAGATCGCGGACGAATTTCAGCCGCAGGCAGAAGCCAAACGGCAGTTGATTATGGTCGAGGAAATAGAAGAACGTTCCATCGTCAATGGCGAACCGTTGCAGTTGCGCCAGGCATTGCGGAACCTGATTGGCAATGCCATCAAATACACGCCCGAGGGCGGCACGGTTACACTTTCCTCCCAAAATAAGGCGGGTTGGGTCAGCGTCCATATTCAAGATACCGGCTATGGCATCCCCGCAACCAACCTTCCCAACCTGTTTAAACGCTTTTACCGGGTGCGGAACAACGGACATGATGATGTCGAAGGGAATGGGCTTGGGCTGGCGATCGTGAAATCCATTGCCGAGTCGATGGGCGGAAGCGTGGCTGTCGAAAGCGAGCCCGGCAAGGGTTCATGCTTTACCTTGAATCTTCCGCTTTTGGACCAATCATGAACACGCCAACTATCGCCAACTTTTCTAAGCCCGACCCCGCCTATCGCTATTTCGTTTTCGTGGAAAATAGGACCACGAAGGAGCTGTTTCCATGTTAAATTCCATTCGGCGTTTCTTTACCGCCCCGGTCTTTGAAGGCGACACTGAAAAAACGCGCTCAGCCAAATTACTGTATCAGATCATCACGATATTTTGGGGTCTTCCCGCTCTGCTGGGCATCATGATCGTTTTGAGCCCAGCCGGTCGCACAGAGGTCATTCCTCCGGCAATTGTTATTTCATTGGTCCTTGCGGCTCTCATGGTCGTCACTCGCATGGGTTGGATAGGCTCTGCCAACACGATCATTTTGGCGATGGTGTTTCTCATTTTTGCGTATGCCGACGTTCAAAACGCCGGTAACATTCAGCCCTCGACGTTTATCACGGCATTCGCGATCATCATGAGCGGCTTATTGCTCGGCAGGCGGGCGCCTCTTGTGATGGCTGGCTTGATCGTCGTGACCCATGCCGCCATCGTCCATCTCCAAATGCAAGGGGTGATCGAACTCGTCAGCGCTCCAGCGGTCGGTTTTGAAAATATCGTAATTACAAGCATCGTGATCGTAATGATCGGTTTTCTCTACCAGTTCGTCATTTCAAGACTTCAAACAGCGTTGGATGAAGCCCGCAAGAACGCGAGAGAGTTGGAACAACTCAGCGTTTCGTTGGAACAACGCGTATCGGATCGCACCAAAGCGCTGGCGACCTCGGCGGAGGTTAGCCGTCGTTTGGCATCCATCCTAGACCCTCAACAGCTGGCTGACGCGGTGGTGAATCAAGTGCAGACAGCCTTTAAATATTACTACGCTCAAATTTATTTGTTCGATCAAGCGGGCGAGAATTTGGTGTTAACCGCAGGTACGGGCGAAGCAGGCGCGGAAATGATGAGACGCGGACACAGCCTCCCGAAAGGACGCGGTCTTGTGGGTCGCGCCGCCGAGACGAAAGAGTCCATTCTGGTTTCGGACACCTCGCAAGACTCAGGCTGGCTTCCGAACGAACTCCTGCCCGATACCAAAGCTGAAGCGGTCGTTCCGATCGTCATCGGCGACAAAGTTTTCGGAGCGCTGGACGTGCAAGATAACTTAACGAATGACATCTTCCCCGAAGACGTTACCTTGCTCGAATCGCTCGCCAGCCAGGTTGCGATCTCGCTTCAGAATGCAAGATTATTTTCCGAGGCTCAAAAATTCCAGGATCAATTCTCCCTCGCCGTGGACGGTTCCAATGACGGCATCTGGGACTGGGATCTCAAGACCAACGAAGTGTATTTCTCGCCGCGCTGGAAGGCAATCGTAGGATACGGAGAAGATGAACTGAATAACGGCTTTGCCGACTTCGAAGCGCTTCTTCACCCCGACGATAAGGATCGCGCGCTTGCCTCTGTAAACGATTATCTGGCGGGCAAACTCAAAACATACGATATTGAATTCCGCTTCCACCACAAGGATGACTCGTATCGCTGGATCCGCGCGCGCGGCAAAGCCATGCGCGATGCGTCCGGCGCCCCGTATCGAATGGCTGGATCGCATACAGACATCACTGACAGCAAGGAAACAGAGCAAACCGTTGCGCAACGCGCCCGTCAGCAGGAAGCGATCAACTTAATTTCGCAAAGAATCCAAGCCGCGACGACCATCGAGGACGCTATGCAAGTCGCCGCCCGTGAACTGGGTCGCGCGCTGGGAAAACGACAGACCTTGGTCGCGCTTGAGCCGTCTGCGTTGGGCGGTCACGATAGCAAGACCGTTGCTGAATAGAAAGATAGTAGTACCCTTTTGAAATAGGAAAAATTGTGAGAAGGAATTATCTTATGAACAAGAATCTGTTTTTGATCCTCATGTTGGTTTTTACACTGGTTTTCGCAGGCTGCAGTCCTTCGGCTCCTCAAGTTGATGAACAGGCTCCGGCTGTCGCTGTCAAAGCGCCGCCTGAGCAAACGATCACCATCGGGATCGTCTCTGATGATCCGGCGGATGCAATTGCAACTTTCCAACCTTTGGCAGGTTACCTTGCCGAAAAACTGGCTGATCAGAACATTCTGGCAGGCAAGGTTGTTGTGACAACCACCCTTGAAGATATGGAGGCGAAATTAATATCTGGAGAGGTGGATCTGTTCTTTGAAAGCCCTTATGGCGCAACACAGGCATATGAGGCTGTCGGAGCAATTCCCCTGCTAAGACGTTGGAAGGGCGGCATCGGCGAATATTATTCGGTGATTGTCGCGTTAAAATCCAGCAGCGTTAGCGGGGTCAGCGGTGTGAGAGGCAAGATGGTGGCGTTTGAAGACCCAACATCCACATCCGGTTATATCCTTCCCAAAGCGTTGTTTGAAAATCAAGGCTTCGCCGTAACAGAAAAACAAGAAGCGACCTCCAGCGTGGCGCCGGAGGAGATCGGCTATTTCTTTTCGGGCAGCACGGATAATTCCATAGCGTTGCTGCTGGCAGGAAAAATCGATGCGGCCGCCATTCAATTTGACGATTATGAAGAACTCCCTGCCGACCAGAAGGATCAGACCAAAGTGATCGTAAAAACACAGGCAGTGCCTCGGCACATGGTCATGGCAAGCCCCCAGTTGAGCGCCACTTTTCGTCAGGCAATCAGCGCAGTTCTATTGGACATGGAGAATTCCGAAGACGGTCTAGCCACGCTTGCATTGACCGAGGAGACTACCCGCTTTGACGACTTTCCCCCATTGGGACCTGCAAGAACGATCAACGAACTGGTAGAACTCTTTTCCGCTGTTCACTAGTTCGCAATAGGCATTTGCAAGGAACACACCATGAAACAATCAAAGTTAAAGTTGATCACGATCGGTCCAGTCATCTTGTTCTTCATCCTGCTTATAGCGTTTGGCGCGCTTCTGGCGATCAGCGCTCAAACCAGCAGCGCGAATCTGAAAAACGCCGTTCGTGAAGTAAGCCGACCAATCACCAACGCCTCGGCAAAATTACTGTTCAATCCGGTCTATACCCTGAACATTACCGAGGCAAACAATGTGATCAGCCGATTCGTTGACCAGGAAACCATCGTCTATGCCGCTGTATACGACGCTTCAGCGCTCAAACTCACAGAAGAGACTGCGGGCGAATGGATTCCCGAATCGAATTTAATGCAAACTCTTTCACTGAGTTCGATGAACACGAACAGCCCTCAAGAGCAGGAAGCGGATCAATATCTTCTGATCGTCCAACCAATTTCCGTTGGATCGGAAGTAATTGGAACAGTCGTGTACGCCTTCGATCAAGGCGTTTTACGCACAGGCTTGGAGCAGGCTCAAGCCACCCTGACGCTCGCTATTCTTATCGCGCTGATCGGTACATCGGCGTTCGTTTACATATTCATGCGTAACGCCCTCGCCCCTCTCTCTCACCTCTCCGAAGTTGCCCAGCAGATCGGTAGCGGCGAACTTTCAACAACGGTAAAAGTGGAAGGCTATCAGGAAGTGTCGTCGCTTGCTTCAGCGTTGGATGGGATGCGCGTCGACCTTCAGGAAAGCTATTCAAATCTGGAACAACGCGTTTCTGAACGCACCCGAGATCTGGAGATCGTAGCGGAAGTGGGAACCGCCACTTCTACCATTCTGAACGCGGATCGGCTGTTACAAGAAGTGGTAGACCTGACCAAAAAACGCTTCAACCTCTATCACTCGCACATTTATCTGCTCGATGAAGCAGGTGAAAACCTGTTATTGACAGCCGGCGCAGGCGAACCGGGGCGCCAAATGGTGGCGGAAGGACGCTCCATTCCGCTCAATCGTGAACAATCACTCGTGGCGCGCGCGGCGCGCGAAGGCAAAGGCGTTACCGTGAACGATGTTACACAAGCGCCAGATTTCCTACCCAATCCCCTCCTGCCAGATACCCGCTCCGAGTTGGCTGTCCCAATGATCGTCGGCGGTAAGGTGATCGGCGTGTTCGATATTCAATCCGATCAAGTCGGGCGCTTCACCGAATCGGACGTCAACATTCAAACCACGCTCGCCGCGCAACTGGCTACTTCCATTCAAAATGTGCGCTCGTTCGAACAATCCCGCAAACAGGCAGAGTTCGAAGCGCAGGTTAACTTGATTAGCCAGAGCATCCAGCGCGCCACCTCCATCGAAGAGACGCTTCAGACTGCCGTCCGTGAACTAGGAACCACCATCGGCGCCATGCGCGTGAAGGTGAATATTTCTGCAAACAAAAATAGAGACAACAACTAAGCAAGAACCGTTTCTGGATTTCACGCTTGAAGAAATCACAAGGATGGCATGGGACGCCCCATCACATCCCACGCCAAGGAGAAACAAAATGAATGAAATAAAACAACCTGCTCAAAGCCATAAAGATGAAGTTTCCCCCGTTGCATTCTGGGGTACGCTTGCGCTGGCAGTGATCGATCTATTGCTCTGCCCGTACATGTTCTCGATGCTGTCCCAACAGACTGGATCACCCGTTACCTACGCGGCCATGACGGTCTTTCTCCTTGCCACCTTGACAGCGTTGATCAGTTTGGCGCTGACCCTCCGTCGCCGCCAGGGATTGGCCGCGAAATTCCTGTTTGGCGTCAGTTTGATCATCGGCATTACGGCAGTGACCTTATTCCAGGATAGAACCCTCGATGCGTCGCTTTCGATCCTGTTGATCGCATTCATGATGATCCGCTGGTTGTTCCCCGACAACACGCCACGGCGTCCCTATTACGTTATTGCCTTTGCCGCTTTTCTCGCAATGTGGGTGATCGAATGGATCGCTCCGTCCTGGCGAACGCAGTTTAATACCCCGACACTCGGCCCTGCGGTTGTGATCACCTTTGCGGTGATCCTCAGCGTTATGGCATTCCTCCAGGTTCGTACAGTTATCGCTAATCGTTTCCTTTCCTTCTCCCTACGCGCGAAGCTGTTGATTAGTATCGTTAGCATTACCGGTTTGGCATTATTGGCTTATGGCATCATCTTCCTCTATCGTACTCAACAATCACAAGCTTTTTGGTCCAGTGAATTACAAAATACTGTACAACAGCAGTCTCAACAACAAATCCTTGATTCAACCCGGTTGGAGGCCAATACGGCGGACCAATCTCTCTCGCAAGTCACGCTTGCAGTTCAGCAGTTGGCAGATTACCGGGCAAGTCTGTTCGCATCACAATCCATGCTGGGACAGGGAGGGTTGTGGGATGGGAATTCCCAATTGGAGAGGCTCCCAGGTGGACAATATGGGAATGCCTCCACCGACCTTGCCGCCATATTTATCCCAAATCTGGTCTCCCTCTCACCATCGATAATTGCGGACTTAAATACCAGTATGTATTTAGATTTTTCAGCGCCTAAAATCCTGGAGGAAAATCCGAATATCGTCGCAGTTTATTATGATAGCGCTGACAATTATACGGTCTACTATCCCAATATCAACTTAGCCGATCTCGTTCCCCCGGATTTCGACCCAAGCGCGCAACCCTTTTACACAATCGCCACGCCTCAAAATGATCCTGAACGCAAACCTGTATGGACAGCGCCCTACCAAGATCCCGCAGGAACGGGCTTGATCGTTACAAATTCTATTCCGGTGTACGACCAGAACAACCGCTTCCGTGGCGTGATGTCTGCGGATATCCAGCTATCGAAAATAACGGAACAGTTATCCGCCGTCAAAGTCGGGCAGAGTGGTTTCGCATTCCTGATCGATCCAAGCGGATATATTATAGCCATGCCTGACGTAGGTTACGAACTCTTTGGGCTTGAGCCGGAGATCGTGCCTGTCAATGAATCACCGAAAACAACCATCCTTGGGTTGGGCGCAACCGACTTTCAGAACATTACCCAAAAGATGGTCAATGGCGAGCAGGGATTGGCGACAGCAACCATCCAGGATACGTCTTATTACATCGCTTATTATCCACTTCCCACCATTGGATATAGCATTGGGTTAATTGCGCCCACCTCTGAATTGGATGCGGGCTATCTGGCGGCTCGCGATCAAATCAACCAACAAACGCAATCTACATTCCTTTTATCCATTATGATTTTTCTGATCGTGTTGCTGGTGGTTGGCGGTATTAGCTTGATGCTCGGCCAATTCCTTGCAACGCCTCTAACACAATTGACAGAAACGGCCAAAGAAGTTTCAAAGGGCAACTTGAACGTGAGAGCCGAGGTGCAAACACGAGACGAGATCGGCACATTAGCCTCCACATTCAACATCATGACTGACCAACTGAAAGATTTGATCGGTTCGTTGGAGCAGCGCGTGGCAGACCGCACCCGCAACCTGGCGCTCGCGGCTGAAGTCGGCCGTTCGGTTTCACAGGTGCGCGCGCTCGATGTTATGTTGAAAGACGCATGCGAACTCATCTTGAAGGAATTCAACCTGTATTATGTGCAGGTCTATCTGACCGACCCCGGCGCTTCGAACCTCAGACTGGAAGCAGGTACCGGCTCCGTCGGCGCCCAGCTCGTCGGACGCGGTCACAGCCTGCCGCTCAACACCGGCTCGATCAACGGACGCGCGGCAACAGAAAAAAACTCTGTGGTGATCCCAGACACATCGCGAAGCGCAACCTTCCGCCAGAACCCATTACTACCTGAAACGCGCGGCGAAATGGCTGTGCCTCTGATCGTGGCGGATAAAGTGGTGGGCGTGCTTGATATGCAGAGCAGCCAGCCCGGCGTGTTGACCGAGGAAATCCTCCCCGCTTTTGAAGCGCTGGCTGGTCAATTGGCGGTTGCCGTTCAAAACGCTAACCTGCTCGCCGAAACCGAAGAGGCGCGCGCCGAAGTGGAAAAACAAGCCCGCCGCCTGGTGCGTCAAGGCTGGAACGAGCATCTCGACGCCATCCACAAACCTGAACAACTTGGTTTTGTGTTCGATCATAACAATGTCGCTCCTCTTTCAACGGCAGACGAATCACAACTCTCTGAAAACGGCAAAGCCGTCTCGGCTCCAATTGCTGTGACGGGTGAGTCGCTGGGTTCGCTGGTGGTTGAACTTGACGATGAGGTCCGCGCAGAACAAACCAGCAGACTGGTGGATATCGTCGCCCGACAGGTTGCGCAACAGATCGAAAACCTGCGCCTGCTGGAAAGCGCCGAACGGTATCGGTATGAGGCGGAAGAAGCCTCGCGCCGCCTCACCCGCGAAGGTTGGAAGTCCTATGCGGAAAAAGCCGGTGGAGGCCTGCAATACATTTACGATTCGAACGAAGTTCGCCCGCTTAATGGCGATAATTTAGAGACAGCCGCCGCCATACCGTTGAAAGTTCGAGATGAAGTAGTAGGCAAAGTAGCCGTTCAAGGTTTGGATACGAACGATACGGAAGCGCTGAACCTCGCAAGCACAGTAGCGGAACGCCTGAGTTCCCACATCGAAGGGCTGCGCCAGTTCGAGCAGACGCAATCCTCTCTGGCTGAAACGCAAACCCTTTACCGCATCAACGAAGCCATCGGCGGCGTGACCGAACTCGACCTGATCTATCGAACCGTGGCAAAATTATCTTGTGACGAACTTGGATTTACGGGCTCATGGATCGCGGTTTACAACCCCACAAACGAGACGCTCCAAGGCGTGGCGGGCGAAAATATGCCGGTGGAACGAATAACAGCCAGCCTGTCTATCAACGACGCTACACCTGCCACCCTGGCGGCGAAAACGCGTCACGCAGTGATGGTGAACAACCCTGAAACAGACGAACGCATGCAGGGCATTCCGCCGGAGGTCATGGCAAGAGTGGGAAAAGCGTTTTCGATGCCCGTTATGGCTGGGCAAGAATTGCTAGGCGTCATTGCCGTAACCCGGCACCGAAACATGGCAGACCTTGGCGCCCGCGAAGAACGTATGCTTCAAGCGATTGCAACCCAACTTGCCATCGTCATGCAACGCGTCAAACTCTTTGAACAAGTCCGCAAACAAGCCGAACGCGAAGCCATGCTAAACGTCATCAACCAAAAGATCCAGAGCGCCACCTCGGTGGAAGCCGTGTTGCAGATCGCGGCGCGCGAATTGGGAACCGCGCTGGGCGCGCCCATGACCGTCGCGCAATTAAGTTTGAAGGATAAAACCTCTTAGCAAGGAATTACTTGCCGGAGAGTCTCCAATGACCAACAACAAAACCAAAAAACGGGTAGAAGAGTTGTTCGCAGGTTTGGAACAAACAGCCTTCTCGGAACCTCCGAAAAGGAATGGGCATGACGCGCCTGTAATGATCCCGCCTGCGAATGGCGGAGGCACGTATGTTATCAACAATGCTACCGTTGTACCGAATGATAAAGAAGTGGAAGCGCTTAAGGCGCGCGTGCATGAATTGGAAACGCGCCTCAAAGAGCAGGAAACAAAAACCCCTTCGGCGCCGCTCCTCTACGAAAAGGAAGAAATTGGTTTTGTCTATTCGGGAGACGAGGTAAGGCCGGTTCGCGGCGACAAGCCCGAGGTCCGGAAAGAAGCGGATGTCATCAAGAGTCCGCTAACGTCCAGTGGTCAGACCATCGGCGAGGTGCAAGTCGCTCGATCGCCTGAAAATCCGTTGACGCCGGACGATATCAAACTGGCAGACACGGTCGCGCAACAAGCCTCGCTTCAGATCGAAAACTTGCGCCTGCTCGCCGCCGCCGAACGCGCCCGCGCCGAAGCCGAAGATGCCACCCATCAATTCACGCATCGGAATTGGGCAAACTTCCTCGACGCCATTCACAACAGCGAGCGCATCGGGTACGCGTACGATCAGGCGGCAGTGGAACCGTTCACTCAACCGGCGCCTTCCCAGTATGACCATGAAGAGGTCATGCAAGTGCTCGATCAGCAAGTCGGCAGACTTTTCGTGAAGGGCAACGGCTCATTCACAGAAGAAGATAAATCGCTCGTCAATGCGATAGCCAAACAGGTCGGTCAGCAAGTTGAGAATATTCGCCTGCTGGCAGACGCCTCCCGTGCGCGCGCCGAAGCCGAAGATGCCACACGCCGCCTCACGCGCCAAAACTGGGAAAACTACTCCCAACAAGGAGAGGCTATCACCGGCTTCGTGTACGACTCGATCAAAGTATCGCCATTGAGAAATGAAACCATTGCAAGTATCGTTGATCTGGAGCAACCTTTGATGGTTCGCGGCGAACCGATCGGTCAGCTTGCGGTTTCGGGTTTGGTGAACGTTTCGGAAGAAGCAAAAGAGCTCGCAACAGCCATCGCCCGACAAACAAGCATCCACCTTGAAACCCTGCGGTTGACGGAAGAATTACAAAAACGCGCCCAAGAGTTGAAAGAACTCGACCGCCTCAAGTCCGCGTTCCTCGCCAACATGTCGCACGAGTTGCGCACGCCGATGAACTCGATCCTCGGTTTCACCGATGTGATGCTCGAAGGCTTGGATGGCGAACTGACCGAAAATATGGACAACGACCTGCGGCTCATCCAGAAAAATGGACGACATCTCCTGCATCTCATCAACGATGTGTTGGATATGGCGAAGATCGAATCGGGCAAGATGAATTTGAATCTTGAAACGTTCAAAGTACACGCCTTGCTGGATGACGTGATGAGCATCACCTCAACGCTGGCGGCTGAAAAGAAACTCTCGCTCGTCATTGACGATGCTTCCGATCAAGCAATTGAAGTCTACGCCGACAACACGCGCTTGCGACAAGTGATGATCAACCTTGTGAACAACGCCATCAAATTTACAGAGGCTGGCAAAGTTACCATCTGCGCCAAGCCGATGGACGACGCAAGAGTCTTGGTCTCCGTCAAAGATAGCGGCATCGGTATTCCGCCCGATAAGCTCGAAGCCGTATTCCAGGAATTCACGCAAGTGGACGTTTCCACCACGCGTAAAGCGGGCGGCACAGGCTTGGGCTTGCCCATCAGCCGACGCCTCGTTGAAATGCACGGCGGTCGCTTGTGGGTCGAAAGCGCGGGCATCCACGGCGATGGCTCAACCTTCTATGTTGAAATGCCTCTCGAAGCCCGCATCACTGAAGTTATATAAAAACAGGAATCGCACATGGCAACGCCAACTCACTTGGAATGTAATCTCTGCGGCAATCAACAGCCCTACGAACCTCTCACTCCCGCGATTTGCAAAAACTGCGATTCGCAATGGCTGGAGGCGCGCTACGATTACAACGAGTTCAAACGCGAGATCTTACGCGGACTGCCGAACCGCCCGTCGAACATGTGGCGTTATCAGGATATCCTCCCGCTGAACGACCCCGCCTCTTTGGATCTCTATCCCGCCGGCGGGACTCCGCTGTGGCTGTCACAACGCTTCGCTCCGGACCTTGGGCATGATTCAGTTTACATCAAGGATGAACGCTACGGTCCGACCTCCTCGTTCAAAGATCGCCAGGCGGCTGGAGCCGTCGCGGCGATGGCTGAAAAAGGCGTGAAAGAAGCGGTGATCGCATCCACCGGCAACGCGGCTGTTGCGTATGCCGCCGCCTGCGCCCGCGCGGGAATCAAATTGTGGGTCTTCATGACCAGCCTCGTGCCGCAGGAAAAATTGCGGGAAGCCGCGCTGTTCGGCGCGGAAGTGATTCGCGTCAGCGGCAATTACGATCAGACCAAGCAGATCGCGGCGCAATTCGCGCAACGCCGTCAACTTCTGCTCGACCGCGGCGCATCCTCCATCCCTGCGCGCGAAGCGATGAAAACCATCGCGTACGAGATCGTCGAGCAACTCAATTGGCGCGCGCCGGATTGGTACATCCAAGCCGTCAGCGGAGGGCTGGGACCGCTGGGCGTGTATCAGGGCTTCAAAGAATTATTCAACATGGGTCTCATTGACCGCATCCCCAAACTGGGAATTATCCAAGCCGAGGGCTGCGCGCCGATGGTGAACGCGTTCAAAGCCGGCAAAGATTCTGCCGAGGCGGTGATCCCCGAAACAAGCATCATCATTTTGTCCACCGGCGATCCCGGCAAAGCGTATACATATTTATGGAATCTCACCCAGCAATTCGGCGGCGTGATGGAATCGGTAACCGATGTCGAAGCGTTCGACGCGATGCGCGCGCTCGCTAAAAGCGAGGGCATGGCTGTCGAGCCGGCAACAGCCGTCGCTTTCGCGGGACTCGAGAAGTTGATCCGCAACGGCACGATCGGAACCGACGAGAAAGTCGTCGTCAATTGCACGGGTCACACCTTCCCCGTCGAAAAACATGTGCTTGGCGATCAATGGGCAGTGGATGTACACTTGAGCAAAGACCAATCCCCCGCCCCGCGCGAAGGTCTGCAAGCCGCGTTGGAAAATCTTGATGAAAAGGCAACCACCGTTTTGCTCGTGGACGATAATTCAGACGACGCGCTGCTCATCCGCCGCTTGCTCGAAGGGCACAAAGCCTATCGCGTGTATCATGCCAAAGACGGCTGGGAAGGCTTGGCAATGGCGCGGCAGAAATTACCCGACCTGATCGTCTCGGACCTCACCATGCCCGGCATTGACGGTTTTGGACTGGTGGAAGAACTGAAACTCGACCCGCGCACCAAAGATATTCCCATCGTTGTGGTCAGCGCGAAGGACATCACCGCGGAAGAAAGAAAGCGTTTGAATGGTCACATCCAAGCGGTGTATCAAAAAGGTTCGTTAACAACGAAGAAATTTGTAGATCAGGTGATCCATGTGATCGAAGAATCGAACGAGCCGACGGGAGAACCGACATGACCTCGCCCACCGTTCTCTATATCGAAGATCACCCCGATAACATGACGCTCGTCCGCCGCATCCTTCAATCGGAGAGTTATACTTTGATCGAAGCGAAAACCGGCTTGCAAGGCATCTTCTTTGCCGAGACCGAGGACGTAGATCTGATCCTGCTGGACATCAACCTCCCCGACATTGACGGCTATGAAGTTGCCCGCCGATTACGCGTCAGCAAAAAGAACCGCTTGGCTGAAATACCGATCATCGCCGTCACTGCCAATGCCATGAAGGGCGATCACCAAAGGATCCTTGATTCAGGATGTAATTTTTACATCGCCAAGCCCATCAACATTCAGGAGCTTTTAGATAAAGTAGAAGGATTAATTTCAGAAGGAAGCATGAGGCTGAGATGACGACTCAAACCCACAATATTCTCTACGTAGAGGATAACCCCGATAACACCATGCTGGTCAGGCGCGCCCTGGAAGCGCGCGGGTATACATTATTACATTCGCCGACCGGCATAGACGGCGTTGCCAAGGCAGAGGCTGAAGATGTGAGCCTGATCCTCCTGGACATCAACTTGCCGGACATTGACGGCTACGAAGTGGCGCGGCGATTGCGCTCCAGCGCAAAACGCGAACTCACCTCGGTGCCGATCATCGCCATTACCGCCAACGCCTTGAAAGGCGACGCCGAAAAAGCGCTGGAAGCCGGTTGCGATGTGTACATGTCGAAGCCGATCAACATCCGCGAACTATGGGCGCGCGTAGAAGCGTTCGTCCCCACCGCGTAAAACTATGACCGCCTCTTATTTATCGCATCTTACATGTTCGGGATGCGGCGCCGAGTACGATCATCGGGAACTGCACACATTCTGCCCGACCTGCCAGTCGCCGCTTCTGTCTGTGTACGATCTGCAAAAAGCGCGCGGAAAAGTAGACCGCGACGAGATCGCGCGCCGCAGAAGAGGCATGTGGCGCTGGGAAGAATTCCTCCCCGTACTTCGCCGTGAAAATCAGATCTTTCTTGGCGAGGGCGATACTCCTTTGCTTTCCCTGCCCCACATGGAAAAACAGTTGGGGCTTACGAATCTTTATGTGAAAGATGAAAGCAGCAACCCAACCGGTTCGTTCAAAGCGCGCGGGCTCGCGGCGGCGGTCTCCAAAGCCAAAGAACTCGGCGTCGAAAAAGTGATCATTCCCACTGCCGGCAATGCCGGCGGCGCGATGGCGGCATACGCGGCGCGCGCAGGCTTGAAGGCGCACATCTTCATGCCCAAAGACACGCCGATAGCCAACATCGAAGAGAGCCGCATGACCGGCGCCGAAGTCATCCTCGTGGACGGACTCATCAGCGACGCGGCTGGCATGGCGGGCATCAAAGCGCGCGAAGAAGGCTGGTTCGATGTCTCCACGTTCAAAGAGCCGTATCGCGTGGAAGGCAAAAAAGTGATGGGCTATGAAGTCGCCGAAGCGTTCAATTGGCAATTACCGGATGTGATCATTTACCCCACTGGCGGCGGCACGGGTCTCGTCGGCATGTGGAAAGCCTTTGCCGAACTCGAAGAACTCGGCTGGCTCGAAAACACCAAACGTCCGCGCATGGTCTCTGTGCAAGCCGATGGATGCGCGCCCGTCGTCAAAGCCTTTCAAGCAAAAGCGGATTTCTGCGACTTTTGGACGAACGCGCACACCGTCGCTTCGGGTTTGCGCGTGCCGAAGAGTTTCGCCGATCATCTCATCATGCAAGACATCTACGACAGCGCCGGGACAGCCGTCGCCGTGAGCGATGAAGCGCTTCTCGAATCGCAGGGACAGCTGGCTCGCGCCGAGGGAATCTTTGCCGCCCCCGAAGGCGCCGCAACATTAGCCGCGCTCAAAGATTTGATCGCGCAAGGCTGGGTGCAGAAAGACGAAAAGATCGTTTTGTTCAATACGGGGTCGGGATTGAAATATTTAGATCACAAAAGTTAACAGCGCGTACCGCAAAGTTCACTTTGCGCTTGCAATATTAGATCACCCCGCAGTTCAACTGCGGGGTGATCCCATTCCCACAAACGGATTATTCCTCTTCTCCTCCCCCACTGTCGTTTCGTGACCGTGACCGGAGAGCAAACGCGTATCGTCTGGTAAAGTGAATATCTGCTCGCGGATACTTTTCACCAAAGTCTCCCAGTCGCCGCCGGGGAGGTCGGTGCGGCCGACGGAGCCGTTGAAGATGAGGTCGCCGCAGAAGCAGGTCGAGGCGGCGGGAACGTTGAGGATGCAGTGACCAGTTGTATGTCCCGGAGTGAAGCGGACTTCAAAATCCACCGAGCCGAGTTTCAATTTCATCCCGTGTATAAAATCAATCGTCGGTTCGGGACCGGGGTCAATGTCGAATCCAAAATATGCGCCGCCTCCGCCTGCGCGCCACAACACGTGATCGTTCGAATGCAACGCGACCAACGGCAACGGATTCAACGCGTCGGCAATCTCCGCCGCGCCGCCGATGTGATCGAAGTGCGCGTGCGTATACCACAAGTGACCGATGCGCCAGCCGCGTTTTTGCGCGGCATCCAAAATGATGCGACCATCCCACGCGGGGTCAATGACCGCGGCTTCTTTTGTTTCAGAATCGGCGACGAGGTAAGCGTTGGTCTGCGCGGGTCCGAGGGTAAACGAAACGATCTCAAGCATGGATCAATCTCCGAGGGACGATACTGCTGATAATAATGGAAACGCCGATCATCACAAGCGCGAGCGGATAGATCGAAAGCGGATTCTTTTCATAGATCAAACCCGCCAGCGGCGGAACCAGAATATAAATGATCGCGTTGATCGTTTCGATCACGCCGTAGGTTAATCCCATTTGCGATTCGTGCACGAGCGAACGCGCCTGCGCGAACGCCAACGGACGCGAGGCGCGAAACCCGCCGAGCAAAAAATATCCGAGGGCGAGGATCGGCGTCCCCGTTCCGCGCCAGAGGATCAACGCGAACGCGGCGACCAAGACCTGCGCGACGACATATCCGCGATGCGGCTCGAAGCGGCTGAGCGTGATCGCCATAAGCGAATTCCCCAACGCGCCCAACCCAAACACGATCCCAATATTCGAGAGCGAGAGTCCGCGCACGTCTTCTAAAAAGTTCGGCGTAAGGGGCTGGGCGAAATACATGGCAAGAACGGCGAACCCCACAACGCCCAGAAAATATTTCAGCCGCGTGTTGTTTATCAAATTCAGCGGGGGCGCTTCGGGGTCGTGGCGGTCTATCGGCTGGTTTTGAATCAGCAAAACGAGAAGCGACGAAACCACGAACACGCCCGCCGCGACAAAATATACAGCTCGTAAACCGAAATGATCGCCGATCCAACCGCCGGTGATCGGACCCAACACCATGCCCATGCCGAATGTGGCGGTCGTCATCGAAAGCGCGGAGCCCACCGACCAATTCCCGCGCGCGGCGGTGACGTAACTTCCAAGCGGCGAAGAGACGAACGCGGTCAAGCCATAACACATCATGCCGACGAGAAACAACGGCAGGTCGCGCGCGAACGCCATGATAATCGTCGAGACCAGCCCCGTAAGCCATGCAATGACAAGCAAAGGTCGGCGGCCGATGCGGTCTGCCATTCTGCCCGCGGGAATATGCGTGATCGCCATCGCCGCGCCGAACGCGCCGAGGATAAATCCAATCTCCTTTTCACTGCTCCCCAACTCTTTGAGATAGATGGGCTGGAAATTAAAAAATAACCCTTCGCCGAATCCCCATGTGAGCAGGGCGAGCGCGACAAATACAAGATTGCGATTCAAACCTTTCCTCCAACGCGCTGGATGAATTCCAACGCCGCTTCAAAAACTTGATGACGAGCCGCGTCTTTCGTGACGACGTGGCCTGATCCGCTGACGTATAGTTTTGTCGCCCCTTTCGCGTTGTTCAGCCTCTCATAGATCCTTTCCATGTTTTCAGGCAGGACGTACGCATCGTCTTTCGAGTGCATGAGCGCCACAGGCACGTTGACGTTCGGCAGCGCCGCGCGCATTTCAAGGATCAGTTCCTTCAACTCCGCCGTCGAGCGTATGGGGTTTTGCGGGTACGAAATCTGCTCACGGTATGCGTCCTTGTCGAACCATCCGCTCCCCGGCTTGCCTTTTCCTTTGGGATTGAATTTCTTGAAAACGCTGACAAGTTTCAGCATCCAGATCGGATAGTCACGCGGCAACGTAAACGGCGCGGACATTGCCACAACTCCCCTCACCTTCAACTTTGTAGACATCAGCAGTGACAGCACGCCGCCCATCGAAAGCCCGACCAGAAAAATATTTTGCGAGACGCCGCGCAACAGCTGATAACCATCTTCGACGGAAGCCATCCAATCCATGTAACGCGAACGGATCATCGCTTTGGGTTCCGTCGCGTGACCCGCAAGTCGAATGCCGAGGCAGGTGTATCCATGTTGGTTCAAAAACTCCCCCATCAAACGCATTTCTTTGGGAGCGCCGGTGAATCCATGAATGAGCAGGCAGGCGGGCTTGGTTGAATCGCCAAGAAAGAAAAACGGCTCAGCCGTTTCGATGATCTGTGACATGCCGTGATTATAGACTATCTACCGCGCATCCACGCGGGACGGAGGCTTGCCACCTTTTTATACGCCGGGCAACTTTTCGCATGCGCGCCCTGCAAATACCCCGTAGACACGAGGAACTCATTGACGATCTCGCCGCCGGTGAAGACAAATGTCTTCTTGAACAGTTTTACCCACTCATCTTTTTTCAATGGATGATGCGCATCGAGCCAGCCCTTGAACGAGCCAAACTCTTTTTGCAAATTCCGAATCCGCTTGGCGTTCTCGATAGCCGCATCCACCTTCAAACGGTTGCGGATGATTCCCGCGTCTGCGAGAAGACGCGCGTGATCTTTCTCGCCGAACTTCGCCACCTTCGCAATGTCGAATCCGCGATAGGCTTTGCGGAAGTTATCGGCTCTCTTCAGAATCAGAATCCACGAAAGCCCCGCTTGATTGATCTCGAATATCAATCGCTCAAAGAGCAGGTTATCGTCCTCCAGCGGAAATCCGTATTGGGTATCGTGATAGTTCTTATTGAACAAGTCTTCGGCGTGTGATTTGACGTAATCGCAGTAGGTGGTTGTCATAAATCAATCTCCATGATCGGAAGGATTCGCGGTGAACCGTCCACTATTGTAAGCGACTCTACAATCCGCAATTTAAAAATTCCAGCTCTACCGTTTTTAACGTGAAAACTCTTTTCAAACACAAAGGACACAACGGCCACAAAGGAAAAACCTATCATCGCAAAGGCTCTTTTCTTTCCTGTGTGCGCTTCGTGTCCTTCGTGGTAAAGCTCTTTTCCGTTAATTACAGAAGAGCCAAAATTCCTTATCCAAAACGATTGACATTCAGGCATATCGTATTATAACTACCTCAAGAGAGGTAACATGAGCGTCTGGTTCACCGAAGAACTTCACCCCTACTATCGCAAAGGGATTCGCGTCAAACGAATCCTTGCCGACGAGCAAACGCAATACCAACATTTGCAAATTGTCGAAACCGAATTTTTCGGCAACGCGATGATCCTCGACGGCATCATTCAACTCACCGAACGCGACAACATGGGCTATCACGAGATGATCGCGCATGTGCCAATGCTCGCGGTCGGCAAGCCGAAGCGCGCGCTCATCGTCGGCGGCGGGGACGGCGGGTCGCTGCAACAGGTCTTGCGATACGACTCGGTGGAAGAGGCAATCGTCTGCGAATTGGATCAACGCGTGGTGGATCTATCGCGCGAGCACTTCGCCGCTTCTTTCGGCGACCCGTGGGCTGACCCGCGCGCGCGGCTGATCGTGCGGGACGCCTTCGGCTACCTCGAGGAGAATCCCGGTCAATTCGACGCGATCATCTCCGACACCACCGATCCCATCGGCATGGCGGAGAGGCTCTTCTCGGATGAATTTCAAAAGTTGGTCGTCCGCGCCCTCGTCCCCGGCGGAGCGGCGGCGACTCAATGCGAGCAACCGTTTTTCGATACCGAGTTGATCAAGCAAATTTATAAATCGGCGCAAGAGAAGGTCAAACACCCCGCATATTACTACGCCAACATCCCCACCTACCCCGGCGGAGGGATCGGTTTTATGTACATCTCCGATACGCCCTGGGAAAACGGATTGGTGACGCCCTACCCGCCCGGCGTAAACAAATACATCAACCCTGAAATTCACAAAGCGGCGTTTGCCCTGCCAGAGTTTTTCAGGAAAGAATTGTACGGATAACATAACCTCCGAGCGAATAACTCGGAGGTTTTTTGTCTCTATCGTTTCATTGCGCCTACACGATAACGTCAAAAAGACTGCATCGCAGGGTCTTCTTAAAGTCAATTTGGGTCTTTTCTGTACACGGATTCCGCGGATTAGACGGATATTCTTCCGTTTTTTTACGGAAAAGTCCGTGGCGTCTGTGTGATCCGCATCCAAAGAGATGGTTGACTGCGACTTTATGAAAGCCTTGAACTGCATCGAATTAATTATGGATTCAGCCGCCAAATCTCTCTATACTGAGAGTGCGGTTTGCGTTCGGAAGATTGCGCGGACGCAAGAGGGAACCACGAGAGAGAGAAAAAAATGAAACATTCAACTTTAAAAACCGTTACTTTGCTCACAATAGCCCTCATGCTGTTCAATTCGGCGCTGACGGCGCCCCTATCCGTCCGAGCGGCTCCGGGCGACCTCGCGCGAGTCTCTGTCGATTCGGCTGGCGCGCAGGCGAACGCCGCATCGAAACGGCCTTCCATCTCCGGCGATGGCCGCTTCATTGCCTTCGAGTCCGACGCGAGTAACCTCGTCCCCAACGATACAAATGCCGCAACAGACATCTTCGTCAAAGACCGGCAGACCGGCGAAATCACGCGCGTCTCCGTAGATTCGAGCGAAGCGCAGGCGAACGAGGGCTCAGGCGGCGCGGCAATTTCCAACGACGGCAGATACGTCGCCTTCATCTCCGACGCGAGCAATCTCGTCGCCAACGACACGAACGCCACAACCGACGTATTCGTGCGCGACCGGCAATTAGGAACGACGATCCGCGCCTCAGTCAGTTCCAGCGGCGAACAGGCGAACGATTTTTCGGATTCTCCGCTCTCCATTTCAAGCGACGGAAGATACGTCGCCTTTAATTCCGACGCAAGCAACCTCATCGCCAATGACACGAACAGCGTCACCGACGTTTTCGCGCATGACAATCAAACCGGCGTCACAGAACGAGTCTCAATTGCCAGCGATGGGACGCAAGCAGATTCAACATCGTTTACCCCATCCATTTCAGCAAACGGGCAGTTCGTGGCGTTCGCCTCCCACGCCGCAAATTTGGTCGGCGGAGACACGAACAATAAGACAGACGTTTTCGTGCGCGACCGGATCGGCAACACAACGACGCGGGTTTCGGTCAATTCAAGCGGCGAGCAGGCAGACGGAGGCGGAGACAGCCCGGCGATCTCAGGCGACGGTCGATTCGTTGTCTTTTTATCCAATTCGCACAATCTGGCGCCCGGAGCCGATGACGTTAGCGGTAAGGAACTTGTCTACGCGCGCGACCGCCAGATCGGACAGACTACGCTCGCCTCAGTATTTTCAGATGGAAGCGTTATGACGGCGGGCTTGTTAGACCAACCGACCATTTCCAGCAATGGGCGCTACGCGGCTTTCGCCTTTTATGATAAAGCCGAGAATAACGGGATCATGAATATTTGGGTGCGCGACCTCCAGAGGGGCGAATCTGTCCGGGTAAACAATGGCAACACTTCGTCTTTCGGTCCTTCGCTCTCTGCCAATGGAGGAATTGTCGCTTTCTGGTCCGGCGCATCGAATCTGGTCGGCGGAGACACCAACGGAGCCGACGATATCTTTGTCAGCGAGGTCGCTTATGGCCCAGAGCGCAACCCAACGGCGGTTTCAATTACCCCGCAATGCGGGCAAACCCAAACTCAATGCCCTTATCCGACCCCGTCCAGCGTTTCATTCATCGTGATCTTCTCGGAGCAAGTCTCCGGCGTTAGCGCGGATGATTTCTCGTTGGAAATGCTCAATGGCATAACCGGAGCTTCCATCACAGGGGTAAGCGGATACGGCAGTGAGTATTTCGTCACCGTAAACACCGGCGCTGGCGAAGGCAAACTGCGGTTGAAGCTGGTTGACAATGACAGCATTCAAGACGCCAGCCTCAATCCGCTGGGGGGCGCGGGCGCGGGCAACGGAGATTTCGCCACAGGTAGTTTATATTGGGTTGATAAGAACAACCCCATTGTCGCATCCATTACGCGCACCGATCCCAACCCCGCCCCGGTCGGGACCGTGCGCTTCACAGTGACCTTCTCGGAAGCGGTATGGCCAGTCAATCTAAACGTTTTTACGCTGTCCACTACCGGCGGCATATCGGGCGCCAGCGTTACAGGGATTTCACCGGCGGCAGACGAATTCAATACTACGCCAACGTACACCGTCACGGTAAATACCGGTTCCGGTGAAGGCTCCTTGCGCCTGGACTTGAACGACGAGGACAGCATCCGCGACTGGAGAGATAACCCGCTGGGAGGCGCAGGCGCGGGCAATGGGAACTTCACCGCAGGAGAAACATATACCGTTGGCAACAGCATACCGATCGTTACCGGAATCGTTCGCGCCGATGCAAATCCCACTTCGGCGAATCAGGTTCGCTTCACTGTTAATTTCTCAAAGCCCGTCACCGGCGTGGATACGAGCGACTTTGCCTTAGCCACTACGGGAAATATTGCCGGCGTATCCCTTGCGGAAATCACCGGTGCAGACGCCTCATACACCGTCACCGTGAACACCGGCACCGGGGATGGAACTCTCCGCCTCGACCTGCTCGACAACGACAGCATCATGGATAGTTCCAGCATCCCCTTGGGTGGAGGCGGGGCGGGCAATGGGAATTTCACAACAGGCGAAGAATACAGCGTCAGCCGCTCGGCTCCGGTCGTGACCTCGATCGTCCGCGCCGACCCCAACCCCGCCACATCTTCCAGCGTTCGCTTCACCGTCAACTTCTCCGAACCCGTCAGCGGCGTGGACGTTGGCGATTTCGCCCTCGCAACTACCGGCAGTGTGACCGGCGCAAACATAGCGAGCGTCGGCGGCTCGGGTACTCAATACACCGTCACCGTTGGAACGGGAGCGGGAAACGGAACGATTCGCCTCGACCTGCTCGATAACGACAGCATTGTGGATGCGTCCAGCTTTCCGTTGGGAGGCGCAGGCGCGGGAAATGGAAACTTCACAATTGGCGAGGCATATTCCATAAACAAAGCGCCCATTGTGATCCTCACCCAAATATTTAGCTCCAACGGCACGAATGACGGCTGGATCCTTGAAACCAGTGAAGATAGCGCTCAAGGCGGCGCAAAGAACGCCAACGATAACGTCTTCAGGCTTGGCGACGATTTGCTGGATCGCCAATATCGGGCCATCTTACACTTCCCCACGTATTACCTTCCAGACAATGCCGTTGTTACTGAGGTAACCTTGTTGATCCGAGGTCAAGGTGTCGTTGGGACAGATCCATTCACCACACACCTGGGCATATCCATTGATATTCGCAAAGGCGTGTTCGGTAACCTGGGACCATTTGGAATCAAAGCCCTGCAGGGATCAGATTTTCAAAACCTCGCCAGCCTAAGTTCGGCAGGATTGATCTCGAATAACCCGTTGAGTGGTTGGTATATATCCACATTGAACAGCGCGGCGAATCCGTTTGTCAACTTGACAGGAATGACACAATTGCGCCTCGCCTTCCAGTTGGACGATAACGACAACCTGAGTAGTGATTACATCACTTTCTACAGCGGCGACGATGGAACGCTTTCCAATCGCCCTCAGTTGGTCGTCAAATACTACATTCCAAAATAAGACGTCACACTCATACGGTTTCAATCAAAAAGGACATGGCGCGGTGTCCTTTTTGATTGAAACGATTCCCACTTCCACGTTTATAATCTTTAGCTATGAACTTCCTCATCACGGGAGCCGCAGGATTCCTCGGCTCTTCGCTTGCCAACCAACTCGCCCGCGAGGGACATCAAGTCCGCGGGCTGGACGATCTTTCCACGGGCGATCCACAGTCGCTGACGTCCGATGTCCATTTCACGCGCGGCGACGTGAGCGACCGCCCCAAGTTGTGGACTCTGCTTCAAGAGGTGGATGTCGTCTATCATCTCGCGGCGCGCGTCTCGGTGCCCGAGTCGGTTTTGTATCCGCGCGATTACAACAACGTCAACGTCGGCGGGACGGTGGCGCTGATGGAGGCAATGCGGGATGTCGGCGTACGCCGCGTCGTTCTCGCCTCGAGTGGGGCTGTGTACGGCGATCTAGCCAATCAACCGCTGACGGAGTCCCTCACCCCCGCTCCGCGCTCGCCGTATGCCGTCTCCAAACTTTCAGCGGAATACTACGTCCGCACGATCGGCGGATTGTGGGGAATCGAAACCGTCAGTCTGCGAATCTTCAACGCCTACGGACCTGGTCAACATCTGCCCGCGTCACATCCGCCCGTGGTGCCGCATTACTTGAAGCAAGCGCTGCGCGGCGGGACGTTGGTCGCGCACGGGGATGGCTCGCAGACTCGCGACTACGTTTACGTGGATGACGTGGTCAGCGCGTTGGTTGCTTCTGCAACCGCGCCGAACGTCAATGGACTGGTGATCAACGTCGGTTCGGGGACAGAGACCAGCATCAAAGATTTGATCCAGCAAGTGCTTGAGACAACAAACAGCAAAGCCGAGGTCATCTACAACGCGAAAACATCGGGCGGCGTCTCGCGCATGAGGGCAGACCTGTCGCTGGCAAATCAGAAATTGAACTATCGCCCGTCGCTGTCGCTGGCGGAGGGATTGCGGTTGACGTTGAAACGGGATGCGAGATTCAAATAGGGTTACAAGTTGACAGGTTTAAAAGTTTGAAGGTTCAACTTGCCAACTTTACAACTTTCAAACCATGAACGTTCTTCCTCGAGATTTTTATAACCGCCCAACTTTGAAAGTGGCGCGCGATTTGATCGGCGCACAGCTGGTGCGGATTCTCAATGGCAAAAAACTCGTCGGGTTGGTCGTGGAGACTGAGGCATACATCAGCGAGAAGGATTTGGCTTGTCACTGCAAAGCGGGGCGGACTCCGCGCACGCAGGTGATGTATGGCGAGGCTGGTCATGCGTACGTGTATTTCACATACGGGAATCATTGGATGTTTAACGTGGTGACTGAACGAGTGGATTTCCCCGCGGCGGTGTTGATCCGCGCGATTCAACCGATTGAGGGAGTTGAGATCATGTCGAGGAGGCGCGAGGGGCGCGACACGTTCGGTCCAGGGAAGTTGACACAGGCGATGGGGATCGGTCGAAGGGAGAACACGGTTGACTTGACCGAACCAGCCTCCCCGTTGAGAATCGAAGCGGGAGTCCAAATCCCGAATTCGCTCGTGACGAAAAGTCCGCGTGTGGGTTTAAACAATACACCAGAGCCGTGGCTGTCGAAGCCGTGGAGGTTTAAGGTGAAGGATTGGAATATTCCACAACATGTCTTTGCGAGGAGCCGTTAGGCGACGAAGCAATCTCATACACGTTGAGGAGATTGCTTCGCCACTTCGTGGCTCGCAACGACATAATGACATAAGGAGATGACATGGGATTACTCGAAGGCAAGAGCGCATTGGTGTTTGGGTTGGCGAACGATAAATCCATCGCGTGGGGAATTACGCAGGCGTTTCATCGCGAGGGCGCGAACATCGGTATCAGTTACGCGGGCGAAATGCTCGAACGACGCGTGAAGCCGCTGGCGGAACAGGTGGGTTGCAAATGGGTCGAAGAATGTGACGTGACGAAAGACGATCAGATCGTGGCGGTGGCAGAAAAAGCCGCAAAACATTTTGGCAAGATCGATGTGTTGGTTCATTCGATCGCGTTTGCGGGGCGCGATGAATTGAGCCGACCATATCATCAAACGTCGCGCGAAGGATTCAAGAACGCGCTGGATATTTCTGTGTTCTCGTTCGTCGCGTTGACCAACGCATTTTTGCCTCATTTGAATTCAGGCGCGTCGGTGATGTGCCTCACGTATGGCTCAGGCGCAACGAAGGTCGCTCCGCATTACAACGTAATGGGCGTGGCAAAAGCGGCGCTGGAATCTTCGACACGCTATCTGGCATATGATCTGGGTCCGCAAAAGATTCGTGTCAACGCGATCTCGGCGGGACCGATCCGCACGTTGGCGGCGGCGGGCGTGGGCGGCTTCCGCGACATGTACAAGCACTTTGCGGATTTGTCCCCGTTGCGCGAAAACGTCACGATTGAAGATGTGGGCAACACCGCTGTGTTTCTCGCGTCTGATCTCTCCGCGCGAATTACGGGCGAAGTGTTATACATCGATTCGGGATTCAACATCATGGGCGTGCAGATGCCGAATAAAGAGGAGAAGGGCGAGGGGCAGTAGAAAGTGGAAAGTGGAAAGTAGACAAGTACACAGGTAGACAAGTAAACACGTGAGTCGAGAGGCTCACGTGTCTTTTTACCTGTTTCCGTGTGTACGTGTTTACATGTTTCCGTGTTTCCCCGTCTACGGTAAAATCAACCCATGTTCAAACGAAACACAACACCCACGGAGACACAACAACCCGCCGTAGGAGCCGTCGAGCGCATCACGTCGGTGCTTGGGTCGGGAGTCATTTGGCATGGGAGCATCAACGGTTCGGGCGGCGTCCGCATCGAAGGCGCGTTCGAGGGCGAGATCGCTCTGCGCGGAATGCTCGTCGTTGGCGAGACGGGACGCGTCACCTGCCAGAACGTGCGCGCCAATGCGGTGATCGTCGCGGGTGCGGTGCGCGGCAACATCACGACTCAAAAATTGGAGATTCGCGGCAGTGGTCGCGTCTGGGGAGACGTGGTCACAACGGCATTCGTGACGGAGGAAGGCGCGTTCCTTCGCGGACAAATTCGGATGGAAGAAACGGTCGAGCTGGACCTTGAGCCTGCTCCCGAAACGACGCCTTCGGAAGCCGCCCAAGCCGAGTCCATCGCGGCGACGCCGATCGTGATCCCCGAAGCCGAGAAGACGCAAACGATTCGGAAAAAGAAAAAAGCGACAGAATAATACAAAATGCCTTCGAACCGCGAAGACCACCAAGTACGCGAAGATTTTGTTTTTCTTTGCGACCTTTGCGCTCTTCGCGGTGAATTTTTCCCATGAAATACCGCGACCTGCAAATCCAAACTCAACGCGAAGCGCCCAACAACGCGCGGACAGAGGGATTCTCGTTTCTCGTCCGTGCTGGGTATTTGACGCGCGAAAATGCACCGACGAAGTTAGGCGAGTATGCGATCAATCACTTGCGCGAAATCGGCAATGAAGCGTTGCAAGCAATTCCAACGATTGGCAATGACCGCGAATCGTTCTTTGCGATTTCAACAGGCGATGTTGAAATTGCACATTGTGCGAACTGCAAATATACAGAACGAATCGAACTTGCGCATTTTATGAAACTTGTAGGGGCGTCCTTCGGCTTCGCTCAGGATGCGCCGCCCCTACCTCTCGAAAAGATTGAAACGCCAGATTGCAACACAATCGAATCACTGGCAAATTTTCTTGGCGTTCAAAAAGAACAGACCGCCAAAGCAATGATGTACACTCGCCTCAGTGACAACAAATTTGTTTTCGTTGTTGTACGCGGGGACATGCAGTTGAGCGAGGCAAAATTGAAAGCACAGGTGGGAGACGCCCGTGCGGCGAGGACGGAGGAAATTGTCAGCGTGGGGGCGGTCGCGGGGTACGCGTCAGCCGTCGGGTTGAGAGACGCGTTGATCGTCGTGGACGATTTGATTCCCCAGTCGCCGAATCTAGTCGCGGGGGCGAATGAGGCGGGGTTTCATCTGAAGAACACAAATTACGGACGGGATTATTCCGCTGAGATCGTCGCGGATTTGGTTCAGGCTCAAGGTGGGGACGCATGTGTCAATTGCAGGAATCCGCTTTCGGTTTTGAGGGCGATTCGATTGAACGATCATTTTGAAAATATTTTTCTCGCCCTCGCCGAGACGCATCACGATGAAAAAGGTTTGACCCTCCCCCATCCCGCCGCGCCATTTGACGTGTATCTCATGCACGTCCCTGGCAAGGAATTGGACACGCGCGCCAAAGCGGAAGAAATTTATAACTCACTGCAAGACGCGGGCGTTTCCGTTTTGTTCGATGACCGCGACGAACGCGCAGGAGTCAAATTCAACGACGCGGACTTGATCGGCTGTCCCGCTCGCGTGACGGTGGGAGAAAAGGGATTGAAAGCAAATGCAGTGGAAGTAAAATCGCGCAAATCAGCGGATAATCAATCCGTCGAATTTGGTCAATTGGCAAGCGCCATCAAGAACATGCTATGATTTTCTGCATGGTAGAATGGCACATCCCATCATGCTGGGAGCGCCATGAAACAGCCAACCCCCACCCTCCGTAAACTAATCGCCCGTGATCCGAATTTTCTATACGCCCTCGCTTTGATAGGAATTCCGATAATCGTTTTGCTCTATGCAACGATCATGTCTAGGGGATCATTCCTGCCTGATGATATGCCATATCTTTTCTTTGGAGTAGGGACGAGTGTATTTGGTACGGTCTGGCTGATCTATATGCACTATCTGATTACAACCACTTTTCGATATGGGATGACGGTAAAAGGGAATATCATTCGCATCGAGCGCAAAACATTCAGGGGGCAAAATGGAGGCATTTCATCCACCTACTATGCAATTGTCAGTTATTCAGTCAACGGCGAGGCATTCGAAAGACCATTCACGCTGCCAGGAAATCCAGAGGAGCACGGATTGGCAAAGGATATGATCGTAGATCTGATCCTGCGCGAAGAAAAACCAAAGACCGCGTACATAAAGCAACTCTACCTGGATTGATCTTCAAGTTCGATTATTTCTGAATCCATGAACAACCCCAAGATCGGACATTTTCCTCCCTCCAAACGACTCGGCGCGCCACACACAACCTTATCCTACTTGCGTTAGCTGAAGCAACCTATCGCTTTACATTAGGAGCAACATGGAACAATCAACTCCCACATTCCGCAAGTTAATATCCCGCGATCTGAATATTCTATACGCGCTCATGCTGATCGTCATCCCGATAATCAGCTTGGTCTTTTCAATGATACTGATGGGAGATCTGGCGGATGCGCAAGTCCTTTGCCTTGGAGGGGCGAGTGTTATTGGCGCGGCATGGCTTATCTATCGGTACAATACGATCAAGACCACCTTCAGGAATGGAATGACGGTAAAAGGGAATGTGATTCGCATCGAACGCAGAACGACCAGAAAAAGAGGGAAAAGCGCTTCGTCCGCCTTCTATGCGGTAGTCAGCTATTCGGTTAATAACGAATCGTTCGAAGAACGGCTCAGGGTTCCCAGATCTCACGAGAAATACGGCGTGGTGAAAGACATGACCATAGACCTGATCCTGCGCGAAGAAAAACCAAAGACTGTGTTTATCAAACGACTCTATCTGGATTGATCCTTCGACGAACAGGAGCAACATGGAACAGCCAACCCCAACTTTCCGACGACTCTTTTCTTACGACAAGAATTTTCAATACGCTGTGCTTCTGGCAGTTGGACCCATAATTCCTTTCGTTTATTCGCGAATCATGTCTGGAGATTTGTTCTCCTTGCAATTGAACTGGCAAACTATTTTCTTGCCCATCCTGAGCATCTTGGGCATCTTGTGGCTGGCGTATCAGTACAGAATAATTATGACCACCTTCCGAGATGGGATTACAGTTAAAGGAAAAATCATCCACACCGAACGCAAAGCAACCAAAAATTATAAAAGTGGGCGCACTCACGCTACTTACTACGCAATTGTCAGTTACTCATTCAATAACGAAGCATTCGAACGACGGCTTAAACTGCCTGGACCTCCCGAGAAATACGGATTAGCAAAGGATATGATCGTAGATCTGATCTTGCGTGAAGAAAAACCAAAGACCGTATATATTAAGCAACTCTATCTGGATTAATTTTTCAGCGAATCTGGTAATCATTTTCAGTCAATGAACAACCCCAAGATCGGACATTTCCCTCCCTCCAAGCGACTCGGCTTGATCGCGCACGCGCTCATCATCCTTGCGCTGGCTGGCGCGTCGGCATGGGGATTTTGGAATCTCACGCGCGCGTCGGTGGGACCAACCTTCGTCAATTTTCTTCTTGTCGGATTGATCGCTTTCGCGCCGATTCCATTTTTTGGCTATCGCGCTTACTCGCTCTACAAAGCAGATTATTACATTGACCGCGACAGTCTTGCCATGTTGTGGGGCTTGCGCGTGGAAGACGTCCCGCTCACCGACATCGAATGGATGCGCCCTGCGGACGACTTGTCGAATCCGCTGACGTTGCCGCGCTTCCGATTACCAGGCGCCGTCCTCGGCACGCGCCGCCATCCCGACGTTGGACTCGTCGAATTCATCGCATCCGATACAAAGAATTTGATCCTTGTGGCGACATCGAAGCGCGTGTTCGCCATCTCGCCAAATGACGCCGCGTCGCTCGTCCGCACATTTGCGCGCGCCACCGAGATGGGAAGTCTCTCTCCCGCCGAGCCTGTGTCGGTCTATCCATCGTTCATCGTGACGCAAGCATGGCAGACGCCCATCGCGCGATTCCTCTGGGTCAGCGGACTCATCCTCAACATCGGGTTGATCGTCTGGGTTGGGATTCTGATTCCCTCGCTGAATCAAATTCCTTTTGGGTTCGACGCGTTCGGCGCGCCCAACGATCCCACAGCGTCGAGTCGCCTCATCCTGCTTCCGCTTCTCAGCATGTTGCTATTCATCAGCGGCTTGATCGCGGGGCTGTATTACTATCGCTGGGACAAAACGCGCCCGCTGGCGGTGATCCTGTGGGTTTCGAGTTCCGTGAGCGCGATGTTGTTTTTGGTGGCGGTGTTGTTTTTGGTGACGACGCCTGTGTGAATCGGTCACAGGTTGAAGGTCAAAGGTCGAAAGTTATTCACGCGACCTTTGACCTTCAACTTTCGACTTTCAACCCATGTTACCCCTCTACGGCTTCCTCCTCGCAATCGTAATCGCATCGCTTGCGTATCGCGCGCGCAGTCTCAGCAAAAGCGGCGCGTTCGCGGCGATGATTCTCGGCACGATCATCTTCGGGCTGGGAGGGATTCCGTGGGCGGTGTTATTACTCACATTCTTTTTCACATCGTCCGCGTTGAGCCGCGCGTTCAAAAAACGCAAGCAGGGGCTGAACGAAAAATATTCCAAAGGCGACCAGCGCGACGCGGGTCAAGTTTTCGGCAATGGCGGGTTAGCGGCGGCATTCGTGATCTTCCATTATGTTTATCCCGAATCGAACATCGGCTGGATCGGATTCGCCGCCTCGCTTGCCGCGGTCAACGCGGACACGTGGGCAACGGAACTCGGCGTCTTGAATCCGACTCCGCCGCGCATGATCATGGATTTACGCAAGCGCGTCGAAAAAGGGACCTCGGGCGGAGTCTCCCTCGTCGGCACGCTCGCCTCTCTTGCAGGCTCCGCACTGATCGCCGCCCTCGCCTCACTGTTCACTGCTAATTGGTCACTCTTTTTACCAATCACTCTCTCGGGTTTGGCTGGCTCGCTCTTTGACTCGTTCCTCGGCGCGACCGTCCAAGCCATGTACTTCTGCCCGAAAGATAACAAGGAAACCGAAAAACATCCCCTCCACACCTGCGGCACCGAGACGGTTCACCTCCGCGGCTGGAGGTGGCTGACGAACGATTGGGTCAATTTCGCGTGTGGGGTGTTTGGGACGGTGGTGGCATTCTTGTTGTAGTCAATCAAAAACTGTGCTATTCTTTGACAGCCTTTAATTTCCGCAACATATAGTGAGGAAAAATGACGCGCCGCTATTACAGTTCAAGAACCAAACCCAAAAATTTGACTCTAGAAGAACTTTATCAGAAACTTCAGAACATATATCTTCTCTTTCGAGATAAAGATTATTTCAAAAACAAATCAGAGATAACGAAGGAAGACCTTCCCGACGCGGTGTTGCACGAAGCAACTATAGACCTTACATTTCAGCCATTCCCTATTGCAAATTGGTCAGCAGACAATTTAACAGAAGATCATATATTTGATACATTTGAATTCCTTTATGACCGCATCGCTAAACCTGGAGAGATGACGGGAATGACTACTGAAACGGGATGGAATTATTACGACTACGGAAGTTACGATGAAGAAAAAGGTCAACAAGAATTTAGAGATAGAATTAACGCAATCCTTTCTGACTATAAAACTGGTTTTGAGCTAACAAAATCAGGCGTAATCTTAGCAATGGGCGCTGACGGACTCCAACACATCTTAGACGCCGAAATTATTCCTTATGATGAGACTAATGTTGACAACAAAGTACAACAAGCCATAACGAAGTGGAGAAATCGACATCTTTCATTATCAGAAAGAAGGGAGGCGATTCGTGAACTCGCTGACGTTTTCGAGTGGCTGAAAAAAACTAAAAATCTCGACACGGTATTAGACAACAAGGATGAGTCACTACTATTCGAACTGGCGAATAAGTTTGGAATTCGACATCACGATCCAAACCAAAAAACAAACTACGACCGTGAAATCTGGTACTCTTGGATTTTTCACTTTTATTTAGCAACTTATCATGCAGTCATTCGACTTCTAATAAAAGAGAGAAATAAACTACTCAATCCAAATGAACCAGATTAATGATCAAGATTGTAGACAAACAGAGACAGCGCCTCCCTCGCCGTCCCTGTTCTCAATTCTCCAATTCTCCAACCCCCAATTACCATTTACCAATTACCAACAGCTGATCACCGATCACTTCTCACTGCCCTTCACCTTCCTCGTCAACAACTTCCACATCGCCCACAAAATGAGCGCAGGCGGTAGCACAATCGGCAGGATCACCACAACCAGCCAGATGAGGAAGTTCGCGATTCCTTGATACACAACCGTCACTGTGCCTTTAGCGTCGTTGAACGTGTCCGCAGGTTTCCACGGGATCGGCGTCGCGGTCGGCTTCGGAGTCGAAGTGGGAGTCGGCGTCAGGATCGGGAACTCAGGCTCAAGGTTGAGAGTGATCGTCGAAAACGCAGAGCGGTCGTTGAGATAATTCATCCGTCCTTTGATTTGCTCGATCTGCGCTTCAATGTTTGCCAATTCCTGATTGACGCGCAGCGCCTCGTCCACCGTTTTCGCATCCTTCAAAAATTCCTGAATGCGGGCGCGCGTCGCCTCGAGATTCGTCAACTGCGATTGCAAGTCCACATACTGATCGGTCACATCTTCGCCCGTCGCGGTTTCGTCCAACACGTCAATCGCGAGTCCGCGCAAGCGGCGCATCACATTCTCGAACTCCACCACAGGCACGCCGATCGTCACCGACGCGTACTTCAAACTGTTGCCATAATAATCCTGATACCACACCTGCGAACTGACGATGTATCCGCCCGCGTCGCCCACCACTTGCAGTGCGCGGTCAATCGCAACATTGGTATCTTCCACCAACAAGCGGATGTTCGCATTCTTGACGATCATGCGATTGGATCGCTCCACCACAGTCAGATCGCCAGATGGATTCGCGATCTCGTACGCGGCATTCGTGGGAAGCGGCAACGCTTCAATCCCAGGGACAGCTGGTTCGCCCTCCCCAACTTTCGCCGCCTCTTGAGCGACAGCCTCATCGTACGCAAACGCGGGCGCTTCGGTTGCGGCGGCTGGCTCCGCCATGATGTAACTAGGCGGTTCCGTCGCGGCGGGCGCACATGCGGCGAGCATTAGCAACCCAACAACAAGCAACGTGAATAGAACAGAGCGAGATTTCATTTCTTCCTCCGAGTGAATAGATTTTTCTTACGGCGTTAACTTGTTGACGATGAGAAGAAAATAATGTTCCCCGTTTGTAAGATGTCACCCTGAGGGAGCGCTTGTTGCGACCGAAGGGTCTCTACTCGTCGCAGTGGAGATGCTTCGCTATCGCTCAGCATGACATGGTTAAGCTATCTTCTCGACAATCACAACCGCTTCATTCCCCCAGCCATCCGTTTCAGATTGCAAAACCAGTTTTGCCAATGGCGCGGGATAAACCTTCTCGCGCCATGACAATTCCCCAATCGGCATCCAGACCGCAGCATAAATCCCTTCCGACGGATCTCTCGGGTCCGAGTCGGTGAACTCATCGCCCATCCCCGTCCCAAACTCGCCACCGACCCGCTCCACGAGAAAATAGATTTGAACGCTCGTATCGAAATGAATCTCCGCCACTTTTTGCTTGATTACAACTTCGACCCCCAACTCCTCCATCGCCTCGCGGACAGCCGCCTGCTCAGGCGACTCACCATCGTCCACGCCCCCGCCAGGGAAGACGAAATAATCCAACCCCGCGCGGTGACGTTCGATCAGCGCGACTTTATTATCTTCGACAAGCACGATGCCCGCGCGTGTTCGCATGAAATGGATTACTCCCGTAATGTAATCTTTCCAACTGCATCCGCTTCGTAGACCACAAGGTTGTGCATAGAAAAATGTCGGGCATTCGTGGTCACGAGCGCCAAATTATGTTGCATGGCGGTGGCGGCAATGACCGCATCCGCATCTTCATGGCTAAATCCCTTGGTGCGACCCGTTCGTACGATTTCTCCCGCCGCATCTGCAATTTCTGCCGAAACGGTCAATGTTTCCAAGGAGTTGAGAAGATCGAAGGTGCTCTCTCGCTCGTGGTCGCGCATCCCGCGAATTACTTCAAATCGCGTCATAGCAGAGATGGTTAGCCAATCACTTGCCGCCAAGGTTGTCAGCAACTCGCGATAGCCAACTGTTTTACGCAGGCACCGTATCAAGATATTCGTATCGAGAAGGTAATCGGTCATCGCTTTTTCTTTTTGGCTTTGGTTGTGCGTCCCCATTCGTCAGAAAAGTCGCGCACCATTCTTCGACGACCTTCACGAATCCAGTTGTCGATATCCTCCGCCGTTTTTAACTCGGGATGGTCTTCATCTTTCCATGCGCCGTAGGCTTTTTCGATTGCTTCTTTGAGTTTACGCCGCCGCAACTCGCGCGACAAAATATCCTCCACAAAGCGCGTGCGCTCGCGGGCAGGGACGGCTTTCCGCAAGTCATCCATCAGGGATTTGGTAACGTATAAATTCATCCGTTCTTTTACGGCTCGCATGGTGTCAATCCTTTGCACTAGTTGTTTGCACTAAAATTATACACCAAGTTTCCCCCGCCAACGCATGTTCGCAATTTCCGCCGTTATTTGAATCGGTTGAGATGCAGCAAAGCCGAAAACAACGCGGCGACTTGCAACGCATGGACGATCTGCCCACTTTGAATCATCGGCAGGATTTCATCCAGCGGCACGAGATGGACCTCGATCTCCTCGGCGCCATCGAGGTGTTGATCCGCCACTCTCTCGGCATCCAAGGCTAGGTAACAGAACATTGTGTTGGTCTGCAAGGCGGGGTTCGGAAGGAACTTTCCCAGCGGAATGACATTGGAGGATGTGTAACCCGTCTCTTCCAGCAATTCCCGCATCACACCCTGCATGGGATCCTCGCCGTCATCCACTATACCGCCAGGGATTTCCCACATCACATCCTGCGCGCCGTGACGGTACTGTCGAATCAACACCGCCTGATTATCCTTTGTAACCGCCAGCACATTCCCCCACGAGCGGAATTCAAAGATAATGGCGTCAAGATGATTTCCGTTGGGAAGTTCGCAATCGTCAATACGAAAACGCGGATGGATGTGCCGCGATCCCAGCACTTTCCACGGGGTGATGGTCATGGATAAACTCTCCTCAATTTTTGTTGTTTACAGTTTGACGGTTTGCATTGTCCGCAACGACTCGACCGCCGCAAACGTGGATTTGGTCACGCCGATCAACTGCTCATACGGGATCGGCGGTTCGCCTCCCTCATGTATCGCCTTCACGAACGCTTTCCACTCGTTCACCCAGCCTTTGTCTTGCGCGCCTCTTTCTTCTTTCATCTTTCCTTCGCGCGTGATCTGCAAGGACACAAAATCATCCAACACCGCGACTGCGCCGCCGCAAAATACTTCCGCGCGTTCTTTCGGGAAGGATTTATCTCCGTTGGCGAGATAATCTACAACGCCGATTGAACCATCTGGAAAAGTGAAGGTCATCGAAACATTATCTTCGCTGTACTTGCCGCCATCGGGCAATGCGTGAGCAGAGACTGAAACGGGAGCCGCGCCGACGAGGAATGTGATGAAGTCAATGAAGTGACAGGCTTCGCCGATGATTCGTCCGCCGCCGACGTTGGGGTCTTGAGTCCAATGATTGGGAGGGAGGTAGCCTGCATTGATGCGGTAGTGGGTGTGGAAGGGAGATTGGAGATTGGAGACTAGAGACTTGAGACTTATTGCGAGAGGGGCAAATCTTCGATTGAAGCCAGTCATCAGTAAACTGTTATCGGTTTTTTGCAACTGCTTACTGATAACTGATAACTGATCACTATTTATCGCCAGCGGTTTTTCAACAAACACATGCTTCCCTGCCTTCAATGCTTTGAGGACAAGTTCAGCATGAGAATCGTGGCGGGTGAGGATGGCGACTGCGTTGACGTTCGGGTCGTTGATGATTTCATCGTCGGAGGAGGTGGCATATTTGAAGCCAAACTTTTTTCCAGCATGTTGCGCGTGAAGTCCGCCCGAGGAGGCGATGCCGACGAGTTGAACGCCGTCTACTTTTTTGATGGAGGGGAGAAGAACGGAGTTGGCGAAGAGACCAGCGCCCAAAACTCCTAGATTTACGATTGACGATTTTCGATTTACGATTGTTGGGAAGGTGATCCTGCTTTCTTCTTTCCTCTTTCCTTCAGGGTAAGTGAGCAAAACCCCAAGAAACGATTCTTTCTTCTTCCCCGTGATCACATCATACGCCTGTGTCGCTTTTTCGATGGGGAAGCGATGCGTGATGAGCGGTTTCACTTTCAACTTTCTGCTTTCCATCAAGTCAACCACTGCTTGGAAGTTTCGCCCCTCTGTCCATCTCACGTAGCCGAGGGGATAATCCTGTCCGTTTTCTTCGTAATTCGAATCGTAGCGACCAGGTCCGTAGGAGCGCGAGTTGATGAAGGAGATTTCTTTTTCGTAATAAATTTTGCGAGGGATGTTTAATCCCACCGCGCCAGTGGCAACAACGCGCGCTCTGTCGCGTGCAATGATGCCAGCAAGTTCAACGGGATCGTTTGAGGAAGTGTCGGCGCAGATGAGGACAACGTCGAAGCCGCGGTTGGCGGTAAAAAGCTGGGAGGTAGATTCGGCTCGTTGGCGCGAGGCAGATTGAAGTCCGAGAGAAGAGGCGAGGGCTATCCGCTTGGGGTCGAGATCAATGCCCAAGACGTTGCATCCAGCGGCGGATGCGATTTGAATCGCCAATAATCCAAGTAAACCTAAACCAATCACCGCGACGTTTTCGCCGAGTTGCGGCTCAGCGAGGCGAAATCCGTGCATGGCGATCGCGCCGAGAGTTGTGAACGCGGCAGATTCGAAGTCAACATTTTTTGGCAGAGGAGTTAAAAGATTGCGCGGCACGACGTTGTATTCGGCGTGGACAGCAAATCCGCCGCCCGCGCAGGCGACGCGCTGACCCACTTTAAATCCCGATATGTTTTTGCCAAGCGCGACGATCGTGCCAGCGGACGAATAGCCGAGCGCCATCGGCTGGTCGAGACGATTGAACGCGGCTTGCATCGTGTTGACCACGCCTTCGCGCCGCGCTTTGTCGAGGACTTGTTTGACGAGATCGGGACGCGAACGCGCTTTGCCGACGAGACTCTTTTCGGCGAACTCGACGACCATGCGCTCGGTTCCCGCGGACACGAGGCTGGCTTCCACTTTGACGAGCGCCTGCCCCTCGCGCGGAGTCGGCGCTGGCACGTCTTCGATTGTCGTTTTGCCTGTTTTGATGTTTTGGAGGAGTTGTTTCATTGAGTTAGAGACTAGAGATTAGAGACTGGAGATTGGTGATTCGTTGTAGGGGAAAGTATACCCGAAGAGCGAGTGTTATAATTTGCATCAATAAACCGTGTCACCCTGAGGAGCGTTCGTTGCGACCGAAGGGTCTCTCTCGTTGCAGCTGAGATTCTTCGTGGCGCTTCGCGCCACTCAGAATGACATGAAAACGAACATAGGAGAATTGCCGTGTCCGATTCACGAGTTCAGAAATTTGCAAAAGTTTTGGTGGAGCATTCCGCGCGGATCGCGCCAGGCGACCGCGTGTTGATCGAAGCGACGACCGCCGCCGAGCCGCTTGTGCGCGAGTTGTTCATTCAGATCATGGAAAAAGGCGGGCATCCGCACCCGATGGTTGCGTTGCCTGGGATGATGCCGTTCAGCCAGGACGAGTTTTATCTCACGTACGCAAACGACTCGCAACTCGATTTCGTTCCGACATTTTATAAACTGGCGTATGACGAGTTCGAGAGCCGAATCCGAATCCACTCTTCGACGAACACGCGCGGCACGACGAATATTGATCCCGTCAAGTCTCAGCGGCGCGGAAAAGCCATCAGCGGGATCACCGAAGCGCAGATGAGACGCGGCGGCGAAGGAAAATTCAAGTGGGTCACCACCCTCTACCCCACCGACGCGTACGCGCAGGACGCAGGCATGAGTTTGAAAGATTACGAAGATTTCGTTTTTGGAGCAGTCCACGCGCATGAAGACGACCCGATCGCTTACTGGAACAGCACAAAGGCAGGACAGCAAAAAGCAATTGATTTCCTAGCGGGCAAGGATGTCGTTACCTTGCGCGGTCCAAATGTGGATTTGACTCTCTCGATCAAAGGTCGCAAGTTCATGAATTCAACGGGTATGTACAACATGCCCGACGGAGAAATCTACACAGGTCCCGTTGAAGATTCGTTGAACGGTTGGGTGAAATACACCTACCCCGCGATCTACGGCGGCGTAGCAGTCGAAGGCGCGGAGTTGACGTTCAACCGCGGACGAGTCCAACGCGCGACAGCCGAGAAGAACGAGGCGTATCTCATCAAGATGCTTGAGTCGGATGAAGGCTCGCGGCACGTGGGCGAATTTGCCATCGGCACGAATTTCGACATCAACAAATTCACTGGCAATATCCTCTTCGATGAAAAGATCGGCGGCACGTTCCACATGGCGCTCGGCGCGGGCTACCCCGAAACGGGATCGAAGAACAAGTCCGCGATCCATTGGGACATGATCTGCGACCTGCGCACCGATTCTGAAATTACGGTGGATGGGGAATTATTTTATAAGAACGGGGAGTTTGTGTTTGGGGGATAGAGCGTAGACAAGTAAACACGGAAACAGGTAGACACGTACACACGAAAGGAGAGCCCTCAACACTTTGAGGGCTCTCCTTGTTTACCTGTCTACTTGTGTACTTGTGTACGTCTCCTCAATATCGCCCCACCGACGAATCCACCCTCCGCGCATAATCGTCAATCCCGCCTGCCACGTTGAAAACATTTTTCCATCCCTGTTGCGACAGCCACGCGGTGACTTGCGCGCTGCGGTTGCCATGATGACACATGACGTAGATCGTCGCGTCTTGTGACTTGGCGGATTCGGATAACGCGTTCAATCCATCCTCCGCTAAACGGCTCATCGGCGTGACCTCCAGCCTGCGGTCAGTCAATTTGGCATAGTTCAACTCTTGGAGTTCGCGCACGTCGAGGAGGATGAAATTATCATCCGAGTTGAGTTTTGCGGCGAGGTCGGTGGTGGTTATTTCGGGGATCATATCAACCTTTCTGGTGGTCGAGTAGGCGGCGGGGCTTGTCAATACTTTCATTTATTTAATCACAGCCGCCGTATCGAGACCACTTTTTCGATAGCAACTCGGTGGTTGAGTAGCCCGAGACGATAGCCGAGGGCGTATCGAAACCACAGGTACGCATACAACCTTTTGTCGCAAGAATTTCTTTACGGCACGGTGGTCTCGATACGTCCCGCGAACAGCACGCGGGACTACTCGACCACCGTATATCAAAAAACTTATTTCAACGCCTTCACATACAAATTCTCCACATATTGTTTGACCATGCGGCGCGTGGAGAATTGCGGGATGTTCGTCTTCAAATTATCTTTCACACGCGCGATCCATTCATGGGAAATTTCCTTCGGGTCGCGGTCGTAATACAAGGGGATGATTTCGTTTTCGAGCGTGCTGTACAAACTCTCGGCGTCTTCGGCATCCTGTTCGTCGGAATTTTCGATCTGTTCATCGCGCCCAATCGACCAGCCGTTCTTTCCGTTGTACGCTTCACGCCACCAGCCATCCAGCACCGAGAAGTTCAAAGCGCCGTTGAGCGCGGCTTTCATCCCCGACGTGCCGCTCGCCTCCAGCGGACGACGCGGAGTGTTCATCCACACATCCACGCCCTGGACGAGGTAGCGCGCGAGATTCATGTCGTAATCTTCGATGAAAACGATTCGTCCGCCCGTCTCCGCTTTTTTGACGGTTTGATACACCTGCTGGATCAACTGCTTGCCAGGCTCGTCGGCGGGATGCGCCTTGCCCGCAAACAAAATTTGCACAGGCATATTCGGTTTGTTGACGATATTCAGCAAGCGCTCCACGTCGCGCATAACAAGGCTCGCGCGTTTGTATGTTGCAAAACGACGCGCGAATCCGATGGTCAACGCGTAGGGGTTGATCAGCACTCCCGACGAAACAACTTGTACAGGGTGAAATCCGCCAACTGTCCAACGCTCACGCACGCGCTCGCGCAGATAAAACGCGAGTTTGCGCTTGAGGTGCAAGCGGACAGCCCACAACTCGGCGTCAGGGATTTCATCCACGTGCGACCAAAACTCGGGGTCATCGAGATGATCGTACCAATCGGAGCCGAGGCGCTTGATGAAGAGATTCGTCAGCCGCCGCGCCATCCAATTCGCGGTGTGGACTCCGTTGGTCACGTAGGTGATCGGAACATCCTTCTCTGCTTTGTCTGCCCACAAAAAGTTCCACATCTTGCGCGAGACCTCGCCGTGCAATTCAGAGACAGCGTTGCGCCCATCCGAATTTCGCAGGGCAAGGATACCCATGCTGAACGATTCACTGTGTCCCTTTTGATGTTTGGCGATGTCGAAAAATTGCTCGCGCGTGAGATTCAACTGAGGATAGATTCCGCCAAGATATTTTTCGATCAACCACAGCGGAAATTCATCGTTCCCCGCAGGGACAGGCGTGTGCGTGGTGAAGACATTTTGCTTGCGAGTCTTTGCGATGGCGTCCTCAAAAGACGCGCCGCCAGCCACAAGTTCGCGAGCCCGCTCCAAGGTCAGGAATGCGGCGTGCCCTTCGTTCATGTGCCAGACTGCGGGGTTGTATCCGAGAGTCCGCAACGCGCGCACGCCGCCAATGCCCAACAACACTTCCTGCATCACGCGGCGATCCAGATCGGACCAATACAAACGCGCCGTGAGCAAACGATCCATTTCGGAATTGCCTTCGACATTTGAATCGAGCAGATACAACGGCACGCGCCCAACACGCGCTTCCCAAATTTGCAACGCGATGTTTCGATCGGTGAGTTCCACATCGAGCGTGACGCGCTTGCCATCTTTATCCAACACGGGCAGAACAGGCAGGTCTTCCAACACGAGCATGTTGTTCAACGCTTCCTGCCAGCCGTCTTCGCTGATGCGTTGCGAAAAATATCCCTGCGCGTACATGAAGCCGACCGCAGTGAGCGGCAAGCCAAGATCGCTCGCTTCTTTTAAATGATCGCCAGCCAACACGCCGAGTCCGCCCGAATAGATCGGAAGCGTTTCGTGCAGACCAAACTCCATCGAAAAATACGCGACGGGGCGCGAATCAAATTCAGGATGCGTCCGATGCGTCCACGTGTTTGAATCTGAAAAATACGAATCGAAATCCGCAAAAACTGTTTTGTATAATTTTTGATACTCTTTATCGCTCGCGGCTTGTTTCAATCGTGCGCGCTCAATCTCGCGCAAGAGTCGGATCGGGTTATGCCCCAACCGTTCCCATAATTCGTAATCGAGTCTGCCAAACAGACGCGCGGCTTCGGGATGCCACGTCCACCACAAGTTGTATGAAAGTTCGTGCAGACGCGAAATTTGTTTCGGCAGATCAACGGGCTTCGGAAGTTGTGTTTTGAATGAGTTCATGGTGAGTGTAATGATAATCG
>JAEURC010000035.1 GCA_016789025.1 Anaerolineales bacterium | reverse complement strand
ATAAGCGCCAGTGACGCGGACACTTTCTCGATCGGCAATTCAGATTGATTTCGGATTTCATCTATCTGCATCGGTTCATTCGTCAGCACGGTCAATAGCTTTGCTTCGATTGCATCACTCGGCATGATCTTACGCGCGGCTTTGTGTTCGCCCACGCGCGTGATGTCCAACGCTTGCATCAAATCGTTGACGCTCAATAACGGAAGCGCGCCGTTTTGAATCAGTTTATTCGTTCCCTTGCTTTGAGGCGCAAGTATACTCCCAGGGACTGCAAAGACTTCGCGTCCCTGCTCGGCGGCGAACTCGGCAGTGATCAACGCACCGCTGGTCTCACCCGCTTCGACGACAACGACCGCCAACGATAACCCCGAGATAATTCTATTTCGTGGAGGAAAATTAGATGCATCAGGCGGCGTGCCTGGAGCATAATCGCTGATGATCGCGCCGCGTTCCATCATTTGCTCAGCCAACGCGCGATGTTCAGGCGGGTAGATCTTGTCCACGCCCGAACCAAGCACCGCAATTGTTCGTCCGCCCGCTTTCAATGTAGATTGATGCGCGACCGCGTCTACGCCGCGCGCGAGTCCGCTGATGACGGTCATGCCGTTCGCCGCGAGAAAAGCGGACAACTCCTCCGTGATCTGTCGTCCATACGGAGTCACTCGCCGCGTTCCTACAATAGCAACTGCAAACAGATCGTCAGGCAAGTACTCGCCGCGAATGTATAACACGGGCGGAGGCTGGTCAATTTCTTTCAGCCGCTGTGGATATGCCTCGTCCTGCCACGTCAGGATTTTGATTCCCTGCTTTTCGATTTTCTCCCAGACTTTATCGAGGTCAACATTTTCGCGCGCCTGCACGACGCGCTCGAGCACTTTCATCCCCAAGCCTGCCTCAACCAATTCGGTGGGCGCGGCTTTCCACGCGGACTCGAGATCGCCGAAGTACGCGACCAGTCCCTGCATCCGCACCGCGCCGATGCCTTTGATCAAGTTGAAGCCGACCCAGAATTTTTTATCGGTCATGAATGTTTTTTACCACAAAGGCTTGCACTGAGTTTATCGAAGTGACACGAAGAACACAAAGGATTAATGAATTCAAGGCTCATGCAACCGCGACCTTTGACGTGAAACCTGAAACTTGAAACTTGTTTTACAGCCCTTCGAGAACATGAACGCGGATGAGACGGCGAGCAGGCTGAAGGTCCAGAATGACCGAGGGAATCGCGGGGAGGAGAATCTCCTTGCCTGAGTCGTCTCGCACCACGTAGACATCGTTCGCGCCTGTCTCTAAAATTTCAACCAACTCGCCAAGCGGATTGTCATGCTCGTCCACGACATTGAATCCGATCAACTCGTGCTGATAGATTGTACCCTCAGGCAGTGGCGGCGCATCCGCTTTTTTGACGAAGACCCATTGATTGCGAAACATCCCCGCGTCTTCAGGGGTTTCGACGTTTTTGAATTTTACAAGCAGACCCGATTGATGCGGGCGTACGCTGGTCAGGGTCATGGGCTTGTGTTCATCGCCGACAAAAAGTTTTCGCCCGCTCTTCATGCGTTCAGGGAAGTCGGTATGCAAATCCATGATGAGCTCGCCATGCAGACCATGCGGACGCCGTAAAAAACCCACGCTCAAATAAAGCGGCTCGCCTTTCGGCGAGCCTGTGATTTTTTCTTTTGCCATTAGTCTGGCTCAACCACATCGAGCGTGGCGTGTTTGCCTTCGCGCTCCGCCGCCACTCGCAACAACGTGCGGATGGAGTTGGCGACCTTGCCGCCTTTGCCGATCACGCGCCCCATGTCGTCTTTCGACACGTTCAACTCGATGCGCACGCGCGACCCGCTCCCCGATTGAGTCACTTGCACTTCATCGGGATGATCCACTAACGACTTTGCGATGTATTCGATGAGTTCTTTCATTTTTTATGCTCTTACGAAGTACGCAATACGCAGTATCTCTTGCTTCGTACTGCATATTGCGTTCTCATTGACTCTACTTTTTTGTCTCTTTGCGTTTTGCTTCCGCCTCTTCCGCTTCTTTGACGAGCGTTTCAACTGCCTCGCCCTTCTTGAAGCGTTCCCAGCGGTCGAGCGTGCCAGAGGCTTTGAACACCTGCGCCACCGACTCGGTCGGCAACGCGCCGTTCTTCATCCAGTGATATACGCGGTCTTCTTTTAAATGGACTGTTGCAGGGTGCGTGCGCGGGTTATAGAAGCCCAGAATTTCGAGAAACTTGCCATCACGAGGGGACTCTTTGTCCGCGGCGACGACGCGATAGGTGGGCTGACCCTTCAAACCGATACGACGTAAACGTAAACGAACCATCTTGCTTTATCTCCTTGAAATAATTTGCGTTTCAGGCAGGCATAGAGAAGTTGTGTGAAAGGAACACATGCGGGCTGAAATCGCAGGCGCAATTTTACCAGACTTTCTATTCGAACCGCCAAGTCCGCGAAGAACGCAAAAAAATCATCTTCTTAGCGGGCTTCGCGCTCTTCGCGGTTAAGAAGGTATTGAAAACGAAATCCTCGTCCCCTGCCCCGCTTGCGATTCCGCCCAAATCTTCCCCCTGTGCGCCTCGACCAGATATTTCGCAATGAACAAGCCCAACCCCATCCCGCCCGAATCACTGGATTTGTAGAATCGGTCGAAGATGCGACTCAAATCGTCAGACTGGATTCCCTCCCCGCTATCTTGGACGAAGACCGTCACGCCTCTTTTCTCAGGGACAGTTGATTCAGTCACCCCAACCTTTATCTCCCCTCCGCTCGGCGTGTACCGAATCGCGTTCGCCACGACATTCGACAACACCTCGCGGATGCGCAATGGGTCAATTTCGAGCGCTTCCACATCATCCACCTGAAGTTCAAACCTGATTTTCTTTTCATTCGCTTGCGACTCAAAACCCGAAACGACTTCACGAATCAACAATCCCAAATCTGTGGACTCGCGCTTCAATTGCAACGATCCGCTTTCAGCGAGCGCGAGTGTCCGCAGATCGTCCACCAACCGCGAAAGGATTCGGGTTTCGTCATACAGCAACTTCAACCGTTCAGCGTCTGCCGCATAGACTCCGTCAATCATCCCCTCGAGATTGCCCTGCATGATCGTAATCGGCGAACGGAGTTCGTGCGAAATATCGGCAAGCATGGCGCGGCGCTGCTTGTCGTTGATCTCCAACTTTTCCGTCATCGAATTGAACTCGCGCAACAACGCGCGGACTTCAAACGGTCCCCGCTCCTCCACACGGACAGCAAAATCGCCATCCGCCACGCGGTTCGACGCTTCGAGCAACTCGTCCAACGGCATGGACATGCGCCGCAAATTGCGAACTGCAAAAAATACAGTCGCGATCAAAATGAGAAAGCCGATAAACCCGAACGGCAGGATGAAATCGGGGCGATCCATCGGGTGTATGCTCGGCGGCAAGTTATGAAACTCAACGAATGGATCGAGCACGAATCGAAGCATCGCCATCAAGCCGATACAAGCGAAGAAACTGAACAGGATGAAAAAGAATCCCATTCGGCGGAAGAACGGTCCACGGCGCGATTGCCATCTTTTGGGAGGCCATTCTTCGTTTTGGGGCCACCAAGGTGGCTTGTGAGGAGGGCGGTGGGAGTGGGACATTGGTTTAAGCATGTCACTCTGAGCGTAGCGAAGAGTCTCTACCACGACAAGCGAGACTCTTCGGTCGCAACGAACGCTCCCTCAGAGTGACATAAATTTCATTTATCCGCAAATTTGTATCCAACACCGTACACGGTCAACACATACTTCGGCTCGCTCGCTTTGACCTCAACCTTGCGGCGGATGTTCTTGATGTGCGCATCTATCGCGCGTTCGTAGGATTCGAACGCGACGCCGTGAATCGCATCCAGCAATTGTGCGCGGGTGAAGACGCGTCCAGGCTGGCGGGCGAGTGTAGCGAGTAACTCAAACTCAGTGGGGGTTAACTCTTCGATCTCGCGATTCTCGGCTGCGACTCGCAGACGCGGCACATCGAGAGTGAGGTCTGCAACGCGGATCATTTCCGAACTCATGCTGGTCGCGTTCTCGATGCGACGAAACGCCACGCGGACACGCGCTACCAATTCCTTGGGGCTGAACGGCTTGGTCATGTAATCGTCCGCGCCGAGCTCGAGACCGATGAGTTTGTCCGACTCTTCGGAGCGGGCGGTGAGCATGATGATCGGCGCGTTGGAGGTTTTGCGAAACTCGCGGGTGAAATCCAGCCCATCGAGCTGAGGCAAGCCGAGGTCCAGAATGACCGCGGAGGGTTTATCCGTTTTCGCCAGCGACAAGGCTTTCTTCCCGTCATGCGCGATCAAAACGCCAAATCCCGCGCGTTCGAGGTAATCCCGCACGAGTTGAGTGATCTTGGGTTCGTCGTCTACAACGAGGATGGTTTTCATAACGCGTTCCCGTCATTGCGAGGCGATGTTCTTCCGCCGAAGCAATCTCCAACACAGTGAGGGAGATTGCTTCGCCACTTCGTGGCTCGCAATGACGGTATTATACGGTTATTCTTTCTTTTCTTCCGTCGATTCGCCATGCGCTTTCTTGTGCCATTCATCGAACATCGGCGGGACGCCATGCTCGCCCCAACCATGACGACCTCCCCAGCCCCAGCGCGGACCCCACATCATCACGCGGAAAGATTTGAACGCGAGGATGAATAGGAGGATACCGAAGATGGGAAACAGGCATCCGAAGCCAAACCCGAATGGGTGATGGGGGCGCATCCCGTAGCCATATCCGTAATGCGGATACGGCGCGGGGGCCGATTCGCCCGATGGCGCTTCGATGGTGATCGGCGAGCCTTGGGCAACTCCTGCCTGAAAAGCGAAGAAGCCGATGGCGGCGATGACCGCAAACAATACCAACCCTGAGACGACACGTAGTGCAATGTTTCTGTTCATGTTTTACTCCTTTGGTTTGAACTGATGCTCGGAGTATAGGATTGGGTTGTGAATTCGGTGTGAAGAGAGGAGGGAGGAAAACGAATCTGTAATTGTATTTTTCCATTTGTGGGTTTACAATTTTCGCACACAGAAGCGGAGGTAGCGTAAATCACTATGGATAACGCTAATGTTCAAACAGGCATCGAACTCTTCAAATCAGGCAACAAACCACGTGCTCTTCAAATTTTCCTAGATGTTCTTAAGAGGGAGCCTGAAAATGAGATTGCGTGGCTATGGCTCGCCGCATGCGTAGAAAGCCCTCAACAAAAAAGAGATTGTTTCCATAAAATTCTCGCAATCAATCCAAACAACACCTATGCCCAAAAAGCGCTGGCAGAGTTGGAGTTGCAATCAATCTCAGAACCCAAGCCAGTTCCTCAAAGCGGCACTGTCCTGAAATGCCCTTCGTGCGGTAGTGTAATGGGGCAACCAGATCACACTGGACTGGTTCAGTGCAGATATTGTGGAACAACAATAACATACCATCCTCCTGTGGAAAAAACTGAAAGGAAAAGCGTTGAGAGGTATTTGGAAATTTGCAAATCAGCGTTGGAAGTGAAAAACTACAAAGAAACCTTGGAATACGCCAACAAAGTGCTCGAAATTGACCCTGAAAATGTTGACGCATGGGTAAACAAAGCGATTGCCTCGTTCTGGTTTACAACCGAAGTGAAAAACCGTTACGATGAGGCGATGAATTATCTCCAAAAAGCTGAGGCAATTTCATCAAATAATGAACGTATCAGAGAAGTTAGACAAGAATTAACCTACCAACAAGCACAGTGGCAAATTTACTTGGGGAACGAAAAAATTAAGCAAGGAGATGACGAGTCGCACTTAATAAGCACGAGGTACTCAGACGGACTTATTCAACTCGCAGGACGCCAACTAGAAGCATATAATAAAAAAATGGAATATTATTTGGAAGCGATGAATCTTTTTCTGACCGCAGACTCTTATACTCCAAACGATGTTAGTGTTTTGGAAAACATCGAGGCGTTGGCTTCAAGTTCTAAATCATTCAATTGGGGGAATGCGATTTACGAAAAAATCAAAATATTGCAACTATTACGCTCAAAGCCAATAGCCGAGGAAAAACTTCCTAAGCTTAAACAAGAGCTACAACAGGTTCAAGAGAACCTTGCGGCACTAAACAAACGGAATAGTCTATTTGATGCATTTAAACTAGATGCCGCTGAAGACAAAGAGAAAAAACTAAAAGAGGAAATTGCCAGGTGCGAAGCGATTATTGCCTACAAACTGTGATCCTTATTCTTGTATAAATTGGAAGTGCTTCGCGCTGACGAGCGAGTCGGCTTCCAGCCGACTTTCACGAACTGAGGAAGGGATTTATCCCGCCGAATCACGCCGCTACGCAACTATCAAACTAACCAACTATCCAACTAACTCACCCAAACAACCTCCCCAACCCCTTGCCTCCCGTCTTTGTCAACATCTTCATCATCTTCTGCGCCTCGCGGAATTGCTTGATCAGGCGATTCACATCCTGCACTTCCATGCCAGAGCCAGCCGCGATGCGGCGTCGGCGTGAGGCATTGAGAATATCGGGGTCGCGGCGTTCTTTCAATGTCATCGAATGGATGATCGCTTCGGTCTGCTTAAAATTATTCTCGATGTCTTTCGGGTCGATCTGACGCGCGGCTTGTCCCATCTGTCCAGGCAGCATATCCATGATCTGCGCGAGCGGTCCCATCTTTTTCATCTGCTTCATTTGGTCAAGCCAGTCTTCGAGCGAGAACTGTCCCTTCATCATGCGCTCGGCAGATTTTTGCGCCACTTCCTGATCGAACGCGGCTTCGGCTTTTTCGATCAAGCCGATCATGTCGCCCATGCCCAAAATCCGCGACGACAATCGCGCAGGGTCATACGTTTCGAGCGCGTCGAGTTTTTCGCCCATGCCGATAAACTTGATCGGCACGCCCGTCACCGAACGGATCGAGATCGCCGCGCCGCCGCGCGAATCGCCGTCCATCTTCGTCATCACCAAACCCGTGATCGAAACGTTATCGCGGAATCCCTGCGCGATGTTCAACGCTTCCTGCCCGATCATCGAGTCAACCACGAGCAGAGTTTCTGTCGGCGGGACTTTCGCCACGATGGACTTCAACTCGCTCATCAACTCCGCATCCAACTGCGACCGTCCAGCTGTGTCCACGATCATGACGCCGTATCCGCCCTTTTGGGCTTTTTCGAACGCGCGTTGGACGAGTTCTGGCGGCTTGACATTCAAGTTCGATTCGACGGGGACATCAATCCGCTCACCGAGTTGCTGAAGTTGAGTCACCGCCGCGGGACGATACGGATCGCCCGCGACGAGCATCACCCTTTCCCCTTTCGAGCGAAGCATCTTCGCGATCTTGCCCGCGTGAGTCGTTTTACCTGATCCTTGCAAGCCGACCATCATGATCACATGCGGCTTCGGACCTGAAAATTTCAACGGTGCAGGCTCGCCGAGAGTGGCGATCAATTCTTCGTTGACGATTTTTATAACTTGTTGCCCAGGGACCAACGCCTTCGACACTTCCGCGCCGACCGCCCTTTCGCGGACGCGCGCGATGAATGTTTTGACGACGCTGAAATGCACGTCCGCTTCGAGGAGAGCGAGGCGCACTTCGCGCATCGCCGCGTCCACGTCCGCTTCGGAGAGTTTGCCGCGTCGGCGCAGTTGGTCGAATACTTGATTGAGTCGTGAGGTGAGGTTTTCAAACATAAGTTATTTTCCCGTCATTGCGAGGAGGCGGTAGCCGACGAAGCAATCCCCAACACGTTGACGGAGATTGCTTCGTCACTCACTATCGTTCGCTCCTCGCAATGACGAATTGTTGATGGTAGAACAAAGATTGTAGTGGCGAAGCAGGTTGAGGTCAAGAGAGAGGCGTTGCTTTTCCCGGTAATACTCCGCAAACTTCGTTTTATTCGCTCCTTTTGAGTTCAGTCCTCGCCTTAGACAGTACGGCAAGATTTATCTTGCCATTCGCCCGTTTTTCCTCAGCCTAGATCGCAAAGTGAACTTCCCCGGTTCCGCCAGGACAGGTGTGCGGTACGGAACAACGCGCAAGGTGAGTTAAGTCATCACGCTCAAACTGGGCAGGCAAGTAGACTACAAACAGATTCGTAATATCCGGGGCTGTTGACATCCCACCTTGAAGCGGATAAAATCTCCCTAATAAATCACGAAAAGACCCTCCCAAAGGAGTAAAAATGTTAGAAGAAATCAACACACAAGTTATCGTTGGCACAGAAACACCCATGCTCACCCTCTCCAGCGCCGCGTCAGAGGCTGTTAAAAATATCCTTGCCGAGCGCCAACTAGAAGGATACGCTTTGCGCGTGTACGTTGCGGGTGGCGGCTGTTGCAGCGTGAACTTCGGTATGGCATTAGACAATAACTTCCGCGATTTAGACACAACGCTCGAACTAAATGGCGTCAAAGTGGTGATCGACGAAGTCTCGATGGAATACCTTCACGGCGCAACGATCGATTTCGTCGACGATCCTGAACGCGGCGCCGGCTTCGCTGTAGACAGTCCCAACGCAAAAGGGCATGGTCACGAGCACGGGGAAGGCGGTTGTGGTTGTGGCGGTTCATGCTCCTGCCAAAACTAAACGTTGAATGAACAGAAAAAAAGACCGAGAGATCGGTCTTTTTTTATCTGCCGCGCAGGTATGAGATTACCGCACCCATAAACCCTACCAATCCTAGTAAAACAATAGCCAGCCCGGCGGGAATCGGGGGCTGCGATTCGGTCACATCGCTGAACGTCGGCGGTTCGATCACGACAGGAGGGGTGAATGTCGGTAAGCGCGTTGGGGTTTGCTGACCGATGAAAGCCGCCTCGAGTGTCGGGTTGATCGTCGGCGTTGAAGCAAGGGTCGGCGTGGCTGGAATTTCTTCTAACAATAGAACCGCGCCCGGGGATAAAGATACATATAACCCGAATACCCATGCCGTCGAACCCGGCACGCCAGGATAATAAATCTTGATCCAATCCTCCCGCCCTTGCGCGCGCGCCAGAGCAGGAACCGTCTCGCCTGCCACCAAAACCCCAACTGCGGGATAATCAAAAGAGCTAGGTCCCGCATACACACGGACTTGAGACACACTCGGGTCAACCTTGACTGTTGGACCCGCTGGTGTGCCTGTCACGGTTGGAATACTGCCGGTCGGCTGTTGCGCGCGGACAATGGGCGGCTCTGTATAATCAAACAAAGCCAGCAGGATGCACACAACAATAAAAAGGAAAAGGGGAAATACCCTGATTCTACGAGCGCTCATCTTCGCGCGGTAAATGAATAAACCAACCCGATCAAGCCAAACACGCCGAGGATGAGAATGAAAATACCCGATGGAACACCGGAGGTTGAAACCGGCGCGCTCTCGACAAACGATAATTCAGTCATCGGTGGAGGAGGCGTAAAAGTCGGCAACCGCGTCACCGTTGGCGTGAGGTGGAACTGCGCGGCAAGGGTTGGGTCAACCGTATTGGTGATCAGCGGCGTCGGCGTCGGAGGCGACTCGACAACCTGCAATTCGCCGCCAGAGACCGCCACATAGGAAGCGTACACCCACCCAACACCTCCCTCGTAAGAAATTTGGATCCATTCCCGCCCCGGCGAAATTCCCAACGCCGGGAATACATCACCCGGGAAAATTTGCCCGATGATATCGTAGAAGGTTCCCGGCCCATTGCGGACGTTCATCGGGTCGGTATATGTCACCGTGATGACAACGCCGCCAGGGGTGGGCGCGTCTTGATACGCCTCAGCCTGCCCCGCCAGCGGAAGCATAACCAACCCCGCGCAGAAGGCGGCAAGCAATATTGCGAAAAACTTAAACCAAATTTGCTTCATTACGTATAACTTCATTAAGAGACAGAACGCGACGACTCATAGTCGTCGCTGATGAAGCGGATTATAATCGAAATCATGGACAGACGAATTTTTCACGGACAAATAAAACCCACCGACCTTGCGCACGGGCTCATGGCAGAATTCAACCGCGGCAACATGCATGCGCAAACCGTCGGCGGGCAGGATCAGTTAGCGGTGCAGATCGCCACGCGGACGGGTTCCATATCGGGTGGGCAGACCGCGCTCACGGTCAACATCCAAAAAACCGAGGATGGGATCATGGTTCAGTTGGGCGAGCAAGCATGGTTGGGAGTTGCGGCGAGCCTCGGTCAGACGGCATGGTCGGCGCTGAGGAATCCTTTTAATCTGCTCAGTCGATTGGACGATCTGGCGCAGGATGTTGAAAGCATCCAGCTTAGCGACAGGGTCTGGAAGTTGATCGACCGGACTGTCGCCGCTTTTGGCGCGTCACACGAACTATCCGAACGCTTTGCGCGCCTGACATGCGACTATTGCGGTGTGGCAAACCCGGTTGGCGAGGGATCCTGCCTGGCTTGTGGCGCGCCGCTCGGTGACGCCCAACCCACAGCATGTATGAATTGCGGCTTCGTCGTGCGGGGCGGCGAAGCGGTTTGCCCAAATTGCGGACAAAAACTCCATTAGGCAACCTGCCTGTTGGTTTTGAAACTGTAAGTTTGCCGGCTTGCAGTTTTTTGTCTCCGCTTCTATAATACTTGCAAATCAAAGTGCACGGACCAGGAAAATGACGAAACTGAATCTGGATCTGTTGGAAGCCAAGTTACAATCACTCGTTGAAAATCAATTGGTAGGAATCTTACCGGGCTTAAAGTTGGAAGACCGCCTTATTCAACGACTCTCTACCGCGTTAAAACAAAACATTGTTGATAAAAAGGATTTGGAAGGCGTTGCGCCGAATGTTTTCACGCTCATCGTCGCATCCGAATCTTCGCCCATGTGGAAGGAACAGCGCACGCTCGATGCGCTCAAAACCATCATCACCACAGCCGTTCGCGATTCCGGGTTGAAGTTCACCGGAAACCCCACAATCACGATCTCAACTGATGAAAAATATTCAAACGATGATATCAGTGTGGTTGCCTCGCACAAACTCGAACCGGTTGCCGATACGCAGGGTATGGAAAATAAGGGCGGGGTGACCAAAGAACTAGAGGACGATTCTTATGTGCCGGACAATGCTTTCCTGATCGTCGAAGGCGTGAAAGTGTTTCCGCTAACCGAGCCGGTGGCTAATATCGGCAGGCGGTTAGACAATCAACTCGTCATAGACGATCCGCGAGTTTCGAGAAATCATGCTCAATTGCGCTCCATCAAAGGGAGATTCGTGTTGTTCGACCTAAACTCCACGGGTGGCACGTTTGTCAATGGACAGCGTACCAGCCAGACCGTGCTCTACCCGGGGGATGTAATTTCCCTTGCCGGCGTGGCGCTCATTTTCGGGCAGGATAACCCTCCTGTGCGCCCCGACATGGCAGAGACGTCTCCTTTGAATCCCAACGGCATCGGTAATAGCGAACGCCCCACTGCATTAGTGGACCAAAAAACAGTAGATATCAAAACAGACCGCTTGAAACAAGAACAACAAGGAAGATGATCGCGACGGTCGTTTTGGTCCTTCGGTTTGCGCTGTCGATCGCGTTGTATGTATTTCTTGGCTGGGCGTTATTGACGCTCTGGCGGGAACTTGACCAGCAGGGGAAAGCGCTCGCCGTTCAGAAAAAGCCGCGGATTTCGCTCCGGTACAAACCAGAATGGGGAAACGATCGCACTCTTTCTTTTTCACAGACAGAGATCATCATTGGCAGGCATGCCTCATGCGACGTTTCGCTGATGGACGAAACCCTTTCCGCCCAGCATGCGCGCATCACGTATCATCACCGCCAATGGTGGTTGGAGGATTTGAATTCGACGAACGGCACCAGCCTCAACGAGAATACGCTCACTACTCCGACTGTTGTGATTTCGGACGATGAATTCAAATGCGGAAATGTTTCGTTCGTGATCCGCATCGACACTGAAGAATCTATTTCCACCTAACAGGAAATGAGGGCAACCATGACTGATATCATCAAACTTGCCGTCATCGGCGGTTCGGGCTTGTACGAAATCCCCGGTCTTCAACAAGCACAGGAACAAGTTATCGACACGCCGTTCGGGAAGACTAGCGCGCCGATCGTCACCGGGGCGCTTGAAGGCGCTCCGGTGGCGTTCCTTGCCCGCCACGGGATCGGGCATCACATCACGCCGACAGAAGTGCCGTATCAAGCCAACATCTATGCGTTGAAATCTCTTGGCGTGGAACGGATCGTCAGCATCAGCGCGTGCGGTTCGTTGAAGGAAGAGTTTGCGCCGGGGCACATTGTCATCCCCGATCAACTGTATGACAATACGCGCCTGCGCCCCCGGTCTTTCTTCGGCGAGGGGTTTGTAGCGCACGTCAGCGTGGCAGATCCATTCTGCGGCGATCTCTCTGTCCATGTTGAATCAGCCGCACGGGAGGCGGGAGGCGTTGTTCACAAGGGTGGGGCATTCATCACGATCGAGGGTCCGCGCTTTTCTACGCGCGCCGAGTCAAACACCTTCCGTTCCTGGGGCATGTCGATCATCGGCATGACCGCGTCGCCCGAGGCTTTCCTGGCGCGCGAGGCTGAAATTTGCTATGCAACGATGGCGCATGTTACAGATTACGATGTGTGGCACATGAGCGAGGAACCCGTTACGGTGGAAATGGTCATTCAAACCCTGAATCGAAATACCTTGCTGGCGCAGGAAGCGATTCGCATTATCGCGCGGAAATTCAAAGCGGAACGCAACTGCGATTGCGAACACGCGCTTGCCACTGCGCTGATCACGCGCAAGGACGTCATCCCTGCCGCGACCCGAAAAAAATTGGATCTCCTCGTACGCAAATATCTTGAAGAATGAATCGCGTCATCCAAAGCAACCTACTGAAAGTAGCGGCTGTCTTTCTGACCTTGCAATCCGTTATCCTTACGCTTGCGCCCGCTGTAAAGATGAGGTCACTTGATGCCGATCTGCGATTCTCGCATTGGATTGCTTTGTTCGTTTGGGGATTGCTCGTATTTCTGATTCACCGCGCCATTGTTAAATATCTGCCGGATGCCGACCCGTTCATCTTCCCTGCCGCCGCATTACTGAGCGGGTGGGGCTTGCTCGCCATCTGGAGGCTGGATGCGTCTAACATCGGACCGCGCCAGGCGTTATGGCTTGTTGTCAGTTTGCTTGTTTTTCTACTGGGTTTGCGCCTCTCCTCCCAACTTGTTTTTCTACGCAGGTACAAATATCTCCTGTTTGCCAGCGCATTAGCGCTTGTCGGGCTCACATTGTTTTTTGGAACCAACCCTATCAGCATCGGACCCAAATTATGGTTTGGTTGCTGTGGACTGTATTTTCAACCATCCGAACCGCTCAAACTTTTGCTTGTGGCATATCTCGCTGCTTTTCTGGCAGACCGCATCGCTTTAGGCGGAAGAATGCTGACCATCATCATGCCTGCTTTTATCATCAGCAACCTGGCAGTATTATTGCTTCTCTTCCAACGCGACCTGGGAACCGCCTTGATCTTCATGGCGCTTTATACGATCATCATCTATCTTGCAACGGGACGGCGGCGCGCCATCCTGGTCAGTATCGCATTTATCGCCCTATTCGGAGTCGCTGGATATTACCTGATTGGAGTCGTGCAGGCGCGTATCGACTCCTGGCTTCATCCATGGGATGATCCCGTCAGTGGTTCCTATCAGATCATTCAGGCTTTGCTTGCCATTGCAAACGGCGGTATAGAAGGGCGCGGACCCGGATTGGGCAACCCTGGGATCATCCCTGTTGCAGGATCGGATTTCATCTATGCGGCAATTGCGGAGGAGACGGGTCTTTTCGGGACCGTCGGCTTGCTCGCCCTCTTCATCCTGATCATCGGGCGAGGCTTTCGCGCCGCCCTGCGCGCGCCGGATCTCTTTCGAAGGTTGTTCGCCGCGGGCATCACCTCGTATTTTGGGATCCAGGCGCTATTGATCGTCGGAGGGAATATTCGACTCCTGCCATTGACCGGCGTTACGCTTCCTTTTGTTTCTTATGGCGGCTCATCCCTGCTGGTCTCGTACATTGGATTGCTGTTTCTTATGCACATCAGCAACCACTTGGATGAGGAACCTGCGCCGCTGCAAAATCATCAACCATATATTTTAGTGAGCGGCGTTCTTTCGTTGGGACTGTTCGTTGCCGCACTCACAACCGGGTGGTGGTCTGTAGTTCGCGGACCAGATTTATTGACGCGAGGCGATAATCCCCGGCGGATGATCGAAGATCTATTTGTGCGGCGGGGCGCGCTCCTGGATCGCTCCGACACCATCATCACCACCACAGTTGGCAAGATTGGCGAATTGGAGCGCTCGTATAAATATCCCGATCTTGCGCCTGTGACCGGTTACAACCATGCCAAATACGGCCAGGCCGGGTTGGAAGCGTCGCTTGACGAATACCTGCGCGGAATTAAAGGCACGCCAGCAACCACCCTTTGGTGGAATCACTTGCTATACGGTATGTCTTCAACAGGGTTGGATGTGCGCTTGACGATCGATCTTTACCTCCAATTTCGCGCCGATGAAATGATGCTGGGTCATTCCGGCGCGGTGGTGATGATGAACGCGCAGACAGGCGAAATCCTTGTGATGTCTTCGCATCCCTCCTTCAATCCAAATCATCTCAATGAAATTGGACAGAGCCTGACCAGCGATCCCAATCAGCCGCTGATCAACCGCGCCACCCAGGGACTGTATCCAACCGGCTCGGTTGTCGACCCGTTTGCCGCGGCTTTGTTTGGCGAACAATCTATTACAAGCAAAGAACTTTCAACCTTGCATGAGTCGATGGGTTTTTTACAGCCACCGCAAATTGAATTGCCAGCGGCTGAGTCGCTGGCAACCAATGAACTTGAACATTTCCACGTGTCGCCTTTACAGGTTGCGCTGGCATCTGCTGCGCTGAGTAATCATGGAGTGATCCCGGCGCCGAGCATTGCATCGGCGGTCAACACTCCGGTTGAGGGCTGGGTGGTGCTTCCGGTGTTGGGAACGCCGACGAGGGCGATGCAGATGGAAATGGCGGATGACGCGTCGTTATCGTTCATTCAAAAGGGCGACAATTTTTGGTCGTATCTTGGTAAGGCAAGCGAGGGTGATACATCCGTGACATGGTTTCTGGCAGGCACTCCGGGTAACTGGCAGGGCACGCCGTTCGTGGTGGTTGTATTGATCGAGGAGGATAATGCGCGCCTCGCCGAGCGGGTCGGCCGGGAACTCATAGTAGACGCGATGAGTCCATAGCAAAGTAAACTTTGCGGTACGGAACGGCACGTAAGGCGAGTTAATAAAGTAGTGTCGCCGGAGGCATTGCTTGACAATCCCCCTCTCCCAAAGTAAAATTCCGCACGCTTAACCAAAGGAACATCGCCGAGATAGCTCAGTTGGTAGAGCACGCGACTGAAAATCGCGGTGTCCACAGTTCGATTCTGTGTCTCGGCACTCTCGGTGAACGTTAACCGAATGCGGGCGTAGTACAGTGGTAGTACGTCTCCTTGCCAAGGAGAAGGTCGTGGGTTCGAATCCCATCGCCCGCTCAGTGTTTTTTTCACGGCGTCGTGGCCAAGTGGTAAGGCAAGGGTCTGCAAAACCCTCACCACGGGTTCAAATCCCGTCGACGCCTCTCTCAATTTTTATCTACGACCAGATTTACGAAGAATGAACGCCGCAAGGCGTTTTTTGTTGCCGCATCCTCACCTGCAAGGATTTTGCGAGCCCCGACTGTTCATTTCGGCATATAATTGCCATAGCATCTTATTCTGTTGCTGATCGATCATATATCCATGACGATGCTAGATTACAATTCCATCAATGAAAATTTTATACGTTGAAGATGATCCTGCCCACGTAGCCCTCACTGAGCGAGCGCTTGAGGATGCGTTTCAAGAGGGGTTTGAATTAATCCACGCGGAGACGCTATCTGCCGCCTCGGATATTCTCGATTCGTACACCGATATCGATCTGGTGCTTTCCGATCTTCGCCTGCCTGACGGGACCGGATTAGACCTGTTAACGCGTGTCAAAAGCCGTTCCGCGATCATGCCCGTGGTTCTGGTTACAGGGCAGGGCGATCAGGAAAATGCGGTTGCGGCACTTAAGGGCGGAGCTGCCGATTATCTCGTCAAACAAAGCGACTATTTACTGCGCCTGTCGGTGGTTATCACCAATGCTATTGCTCAAAGCAGATTACTGAAGGAGCAGGCAGCGTTACGCGATACGGAGATCAAATACCAAACGCTCATTGAACAGACACCCGCAGTTGTATTTCTCAGCAAAGCGGACGAAAGGGAAACAGGGGTTTACGTTTCACCTCGGTACGAGGAATTGACCGGCTATACCTCAGACGAGTGGTATTCGGATACCAATCACTGGTTCACAACCATTCACGCCGACGACAAAGAGCGAATCGGCCAGGCATTCATCCAATCACATAACCAGGAAACGCCATTTCGCGAAGAATATCGGATCGTGCGGCGCGACGGACAAGTCGTTTGGATCAAAGAGGATACCAGCCTGATCCGTGACAACAACGGAGTTCCGATTTACTGGCACGGCATTTTGGTGGACATTACGAAAGAGCGAGAAATTCAAGCCGCCTTACAAAACGAACGGGATTTTGCTCTGCAAATTCTCAATACCATGGCGCAAGGTCTTACCATCACCAACGAGCAAGGCGTGTTTGAATATGTCAATCCGGCCTATGCAAAAATAATCGGGCAATCTCAAGAAGAGGTAATTGGAAAAAGACCTTCTGATTTTACCGATCCTTCCAAGCAAACAGCGCTCAAGCGTCAAAGTGAACTCCGGCAGCGCGGGCAGTCCTCAACTTACGAATCATTACTGCTTCATAAGCAAGGGCACACCGTGCCGGTGATTATCAGCGGCGCGCCACGATCAAACGAGATCGGAAAGCGCGGCGCAATCGCAGTCATTACCGACCTCACTGCCATCAAGAAAGCGGAGTTATCGCTTTCCCGTCAGGTGAAGGAATTAACAGTGCTTCACATGGCGTCGACAGCGGAAGCGGAAATTGCCACGTCGGAAGACGGATTGATAGAAAAAATCACCGCCATCATAAGCCATGTACACACAGAAGTATGCGGCATCCTCCTGCTGGACGCTTCCGGCGAAGTCTTGTCCCCTCATCCATCCTACCATGGAGCGAATATTTCCAACTGGAAGGAAGGATTCCATATATCGCAAGGAATTACTGGAAAAGCAGTACGGCTTGGAAAACCTGTCAGAATCAGCGACGTAAGCAAAGAAGATGTTTATGTGCCGATCGCAACTCATATTCGCTCTGAGTTATGCGTGCCGATCCAGGTTAATGAACGGACCATCGGCGTAATCAACGTAGAAAGCAGATCGCCGGATGCGTTCGACGATGGCGACGAAAGATTCCTTGTTACGATCGCCGGCGGGTTGGGAAGCGCTATTGAACGGATTCGCCTATTCAAAGCGGAACAACGCCGCGTGCGAGAATTGGAAATCATCAACCAGATCTCCGCCGACCTGCGCACCGCCCAGACCCTGGACGAAATGCTTGTAATCCTGCTGGATGAAACTATGCGATTGATTAATACCGAGCATGGATCGATTTGGCTGTTCAGCCAGGCAGACAATCTGCTTATTCAGCGGATCGCAAAAGGTAACGAACAAGAAATACCCGTGAAAGAATTACAACCCACGGATGGAATCGTTGGACGAACATTCGTCTCCGGCAAAAAATATATCTCGCGGGATTTAAGATCCGACCCGTTGACATACCAGGGTAATCGCGACAGCATTCAACCCGGACTGGGAGGCGTTGCCATTCCGATTCAATCTACAGCCGGACCTGTGGGCGTCCTGGCGATTTTTATCGATTCAGAGCGGCAAATCACGAATGATGAATTAAATCTATTGACCATTCTGGCTGAGATTGCCGGCAATGCCGTTCACCGCACGGAATTGTTCGAACAAGGGCAGGAACAAATCCGCCGCCTGACAACCCTGCGCGATATCGATTCCGCTATCGCATCCTCCACTGATTTGAGAGTGACGCTCAGCATCCTGACAGAATATTCTGTCAGACAGTTGAAAGTCGATGCCGCCGATATCCTCATTTACCGGCCAGAAATTCAGAGCTTATCCTACCTGTCTAGCACTGGGTTCAAAACGGTCACACCCACCCGACCGTTGGTGCGAATCGGCGAGGGGTTGGCTGGGCAAGTCGTAATGAAGGGAAGAATCGATCATGTTGTCGACTTGAAAAACTCCCCTGAAGCCCGTCGCGACCCGTTCCTACTACGCGAAGGGTTTGTTACATACATTGGCGTCCCGCTGATTGTCAAGGGACAAGTCAAGGGTGTCTTTGAGGTGTTCCATCGTTCGCCGCTTTCTCCCAATGCAGACTGGATACAATTTCTCCAAACGCTCGCTGGTCAAGCCGCCATCGCTATCGACAACGCGCACTTATTCGAAAATCTACAAAAGTCAAATCAGGAACTCACCCAAGCATACGATACCACTCTCGAGGGGTGGGCGCGCGCGCTGGAACTAAGAGATCGCGAAACCGAAGGACACACCCGCCGCGTAACAGACCTAACAATGCGACTGGCAACTGCCATGGGCATCAAAGAAGAAGATCTCGTAAATATATATCGCGGTGTGCTCCTCCACGATATCGGCAAAATGGGTGTTCCAGACCAAATATTGAAAAAAACAGGACCACTTACAGAAGATGAATGGGATGAAATGCGACGTCACCCGCAATACGCCTACAACCTGCTTGCCCCCATCACGTTCCTGCGCCATTCACTCGATGTCCCCTACTGCCATCACGAACATTGGGACGGGAGCGGATACCCGAACAAACTAAAGGGCGAACAAATTCCACTCTCCGCCAGAATTTTTTCGGTGGTAGATGTTTGGGACGCCCTGCTTTCAGACCGATCTTATCGAAAGGCTTGGCCTCGCCCAAAAGTGATCCAATACATCCGAGAGAACTCCGGCACGCTTTTTGATCCCGAGATCGTAGATGTCTTCCTTGCCATGATCGCCGAGGATGAACAAATAACCGGGTGATGCTCATCACCCGGTTTTGTCACCTCACACGCAAAAATTTACGTTTTCCCACCTGCAAAACACCGGGATGCGGAAAGGGCATATCGCCGCGCTCGATCGTTTCGCCGTCAAGCCGTACCCCCCTCTGGTCAAACAACCGCCTCGCATCAGACTTGCTTGCCGCGAGTTTTGCCGCGAGAATGACATCCAGCGCGGTCTGCCCGGGCTGTAATTGAAATTCGGGCATCTCATCGGGAATCTCTTTTTGCTGGAACATCTTCACGAACGCTTCCCGCGCCGACATGGCATCAGTTTCACCATAGAAAATCGCAACGATCTCTTGCGCCAGCCGCATCTTCACATCGCGTGGGTGCGCCTTCCCTTCGGATAATTCTTTCTCGATGCCATCGATCTCGCCGGGGCTCCAACGCGTGACAAGCCGCATATATTTGCCCATCGCAAAATCGGGAATAGACATCAACTTGCCAAACATATCTTCCGCGCCGGTATTGATGGGGACAATATTCCCGGTAGATTTAGACATACGGAGTACGCCATCGGTGCCGGGCAAGATTCCCGTGATGATGCCCACCAGCGGTTTTTGCCCAAGCGCCTCCTGCAATTTTCTTCCCGCCACAATGATATTGAACAACTGGTCCGAGCCGCCAACTTGAACGTCTGTTTGCATGGCAACGGCATCATAGCCTTGCATCAATGCGTAAAAAGTTTCGTGCAGGTAGATCGCTTCGCCTTTTTCCAGCCGTTTAGAAAAATTTTCGCGGGCAAGGAATTGCTGCACCGTGAAGTTCTGCCCCAGGCGGATCAGATCGAGCAAGGAGAGTTCACTCAGCCATTCTCCGTTATACCGAACCTTCGTCTTCTCTTTGTCGAGAACGCGAAAAGCTTGATCAGAATACGTCTTCGCGTTTTCAGCCACTTGCGCCTCTGTCAGAATCGGCCGTGCTTTATTTTTGTCGGATGGGTCGCCAACCAACGCCGTGTAACTGCCGATCAAGAACGTAACTTCATGCCCCAGGTCCTGAAACTGCCGGAGTTTACGCATGGAGATCGTATGCCCGAGGTGCAGGTCGGTGGAGGTTGGGTCATAGCCGCAGTACACGCGCAGGGGTCTCCCTTCCGCGAGACGCGCGCGCAGTTCAGCAGTCATTGCCTTCTTGGTATCTTCGTCACCGTATTCGGTGCCTTGCATCAATAATTCAACTTGTTCTTCGATATTCACAAACAACCTCCGGGTACAAACAAAAACGCGTGGCACAACGGCGCCACGCGTTCAAGCCGCCATCGCTGGGTTAGAGGTGGCGATAATAATAGGATTTTTCTACGCGCGAGAAACCAGACATGCGCCGATTATAAACCATCACTGCCCAAGATTGAAGACAAATGACCAGGGACCGCGGATCGTATAAAATTCATCACTGAAAACGATCTGCTCCGCTTCTTCCTGCGACAGGCTGTCTGGTTTGCCCACCACTTGCATGACCGGCACCCCGTTCACATCGGAGCATCCTAGCGTGATGCCGGTGCCTCGCTCGTTCATGGTTTGCTGAATTTTTGAAATGTAGATATTGCAATAATCTTCCGGGCGCGGCAGTGCAGCAATGGCGTCTACCGTGATCATCACTGCCGAGAGGTCGGCATCGGGCGGAACATTGAAGAATGACAAGGTATCACAGCGCAGACCAGAGGCCCCCTCCACGGGTTCCTGAATACTTAGCAAGGTGGACGCAAAGTCGAATAACACCGCATCGCCGTACTGCAAACTTGCGCCCCAGATCGACCAGTCGGACCCGTCGATCAGGGTGAAGCAGACTTCCGCATTCACGTTTTTGCCGTCTCGCCAGGCTCGCGCCACGCTCACATTGATTCCGCTGGAGGATTGAACCGGCGCCGCGGGGGCCGATTCAATCGTCGGGTAGGATTGATCGATCAATGCTGTTGGCAAGGGTTGAACAGCCCCTTGAGGGAATCCGCCCGGGGCGCATGCCGTGGTCAACAACAGGATCGCAATCAAAATTCTTTTCATGCTAAAACTCCCTTAGGCTGACAAATTTGCCAGCGCATCTTGCAATATATCGTATTCAAACTTGAAACCCAATTCAAGAAGCCGCTTGGGCTGGGAGTATCGTCCTTCGGTGAGCAATACGCTCATTTCACCCAACGCTAACCGCAACAGAAATGTGGGCATATGGAACCAATATGGGCGGTGAAGAGCCTGCGCGATCTCGCGCATAAACTCCGCATTGGATGTTTGCGCGGGAGAGATCAAGTTGAATGCGCCTGACGCGGTTTTGTGAGCGAGCAGAAATTTCATGGCGTTGATCTCGTCAACGATGTGAATCCAGGGCATGGCTTGGCGCCCATCGCCAAATCTGCCGCCGAAAAACAAGTTGACCGGGAGTTTCATCAACGGGAATAATCCTTTGCTTCCATGAAGCACAACCGCGGAACGGCAGATCACCCTGCGGACACCGAGTTGTTCAAGAGGTTGAGTGGCCTCCTCCCACACAACCCCCAAACGAGCGAGAAAGTCGTCACCGGACGGGGTGGATTCGTCTGCGACCACGTCGCCTCGCAAGCCGTAATAGTTGATGCCGGAAGTTTGGAGGTAAACGCTTGGGCGGCGGCCAGCGCCGGCTACGGCGGAAACAAGCGCGCGGGAGGAAAGGACGCGCGAGTCTTCAAATTGTCGTTTGCGTTGCGTTGTCCAAGGTCCGTGATCGAGGCTGTACCCCGACAGATTGATCAACGCATCCATCTCGTTAACGATTCTCCCCCACCCATCGGCGCTTTGCCCATCCCATTGAATGTGATTCGCAGCGCGCGGCTTTTGTCGCGTCAAAATGGTTATTCGGTGCCCATCGGCTTGCAGGCTGGCTGTGAGCGCCGAGCCGAGGAATCCGGTCCCGCCGGCGATTAGTATATTCACGACCTCTCCAGTACCAGATTCATAACATCTCGAAGAGCGACTTTAACGCTTTCAAATATTCGGCAGTTTGATTACCTTACGCTCTTAAAATCGGGACGCAGATGAACGCTGAAACCGCTGATCTTGATTGTTTTTTCGGCAGAATCTTCAAAAAAAATCTGCGTCCATCTGCGCGCTTCGCGGTCAGCGTCCAAGGGAGTGGCTAAATAGGTGGGCTCACAAAGTCCATCACATGGGCTGAGTAGTTTGGAAACTGTTGTTTGTAAAGTTGCCTGCGATTGAAACAGTACACGAATAATCGGATCGCACATTCCAGAGCATACGGGCAACG
>JAEURC010000034.1 GCA_016789025.1 Anaerolineales bacterium | reverse complement strand
TGTATTTACGTTGGCAATGCATACAGCGATAGCGCTGTGAACCTGCCTCCGTTTTGCCAGATTTATTCTGGCGCGTCGTGGCTTCGCATTTTGGGCATTTCAGCATCGCTCGATTTTAGCCCACTCTTTTTGCCACTCTCTGTTTTCGGATAAATACTCCAGCGTACCCGTGCTGGAAATTTCGCTGACCTCATAACCGATCGTGATCAGCATGAACCCCGCAATGAAGAGAAAAGAAACAGCGAATTTTATGGAACGCGGAAAAGCAAATATGACCCGGGCTGACAGTAATGCCAGACAGCCGGAGAGGGGGAGCAGGAATCGAATCACATCCATGCTTAGGCACCAAACGACAAAACCTGTAATCGAATAGAGCGCGAGAATCTTATGATCTTTCCACTCTCGGAACAAAAAAATAGCGAATCCCAACCATAACAATGGATGGACTATTTCAAGCGACATCGTTGCAAATCGAGGTTGCGCAAGGTAGAGATTGACGGGGATCAGTAGTAGATCTAGTAGTCCATGACCGGTTCCAAAACTGCCCATGTAATCGTTGAGAAGTTCTCTCTGAAGAGCGCCCCACCCGGGTCCGCCAAAAATTAAAGGATAGAAGGCATTACCGGTCCATGCCAGATTTTTGACGTACCAGGGCGATGCGATGACCGCGGTTGTCAGTCCGAATATCGCCAGGTTCTTTAACGAGGACCACTTCGCATCGTCTTTAAATTCCCTGGAAATCCCCAAAACGAGAATTCCTCCGATGCCAATGAAGGGAAGGGCTAAATATTTCGTTCCCGCTGCCAGCCCCGCCATGACGCCGGCGAGGAGAAGGAATATTTTTCTTTGCTCCCGATTGACCGACGAAGCCCAAACTGATAGGGCGAATACGCACCAAAAGTCATAATACGCCCATGAAAAGTCGTTGCCGGGCGCCGTTGCGTACGTTGGAAAGGTTGGATTCCCAGCCAGTATGCAGACCGCCATGATCGCGATGGATGGGTTGAAAAATCGCCTTCCGTATGCGTAAACGCTCAGGAAAAAAAGGATGGCGTATGTGAGGCTGATCCATTGCGAGAAGATGTCAACGTGAAAAGCGATGCCAATGAGAAACAGCAATTCGGTTAGCGCGGGGTAGGAGAGGCGATAGAATGCTGGGTCAAAATAATACCGTCCGTTTTCCAAAACCATGCGCGGGATTTGCAGATGGTACATGAGAGCGTCGTAATCTCGAACCGGCGTCAATGCCATGGGAATCAAGGCGAGCAGGGATAGGCAGAGGATCGGCAGAAATATTCTTTCCGGGTCTATTCGGCCTGTTGTTAAATTTTTAGGACGAAATTGCCCCATTTTCGCAACCGCCGCGAAGATATCTTTCCATTGAAACGATGATGCGAAGCCGCAGACCGTCAGCCATAGATACACCGCAACCGTGGTCAATTGCCCAATGATCCCTAGAATCAAGACGCCGGTTGCAATGAATCCAAAACCAAGGGCCAACGCAATCAAGGTTTGCTCAAGGATGGTTGTCTCGATCAATTTGACGGTTAATTTTCTCCCTATTCCCCACGCGGTTAGAAGGGTAAAAAAATATAGTATGATCGTGAATGCGATTTGAGCCCAGATTTGAATGTCACTTTGCCCGGGATGCGAAAGAATAACCCACAATCCAATACTAACGCTCCATACAAACCAAGCTAATTGAGAAACCACTTCAAACCTCCTCGAGCGACCTGCCGATCAATTCATTATACTGTAGTCGATTCGACTGACTGTTCACGGTTTGTTTATCGCAAATGAAATGTCGACCCATGATGCTGATAAGAAATGTTCGCGCAGATGAATATAAACTCCTTTCAGAGCTTGCCATCTCTGCCAAGCGTCACTGGGGCTACCCCGAACAGTGGATGGAAATCTGGGCTCCGCAGTTGACCTTCACCCCCGAGTATTTTGAGGCGCATGAAGGCTGGGCGGCGGTAGACGGCGAAAAGCCTGTTGCGTTTTATACGCTGGAAGATAAGAACGGAATCGCGTGGCTAGAAAATCTTTGGGTCTCGCCCGAATATATCGGCAGAGGAGTGGGGAAGGAATTATTCCATCACGCTGTGACTCTGGCTCGCCAGCGCGGTTACAAATCCCTGCAACTCGAAGCGGATCCGAACGCGACAGGATTTTATGAGAGAATGGGGATGATGAAAATCGGTGGGCGACATTCCAAAGTGGATGGCTTGCCGCGTATTCTCCCGATCATGGAGATGGCGTTGTGAAAAATTTCGGTCCAAAGAGCAGTGAGTGGCTTGCGTACATGCCCTCGATGATGTCGCTCGATTGGGGGATGTCTAAACGTATAAATGCGCCGAAGCCGCGTGTTGCGCTGATATTCGCGCTTGAGAATCACACGGCTTCGAATCCTAACTGGCTCTATGACTAGCTCAACCTCTCTATATTTCCATATCCCTTTCTGCGTCCACCGTTGCGCATATTGCGATTTCAACACCTACGCGGGACAGGAGGCAATGATTCCCGCGTATGTAGACGCGCTCTGTCAAGAAGTCCGAGTTGTTAGCAAACGACTCTTGACCACAGAGTCGCCCAAGCGTTTGACTGTTGGCACCATTTTCTTTGGCGGTGGAACGCCCTCGCTTCTTTCCCCCAGTCAATTTGATTCGGTTTTCAGGGCAATTCGCGCCGGCTTCACAGTGACCGCCAACGCTGAAATCACCATGGAGGCAAACCCCGGCGCTTGTTCATTCGATGATTTGCTGGCATTGCGCTCACTGGGAATTAACCGCCTCAGTTTTGGTGCGCAATCTGCCAACGCGGAGGAACTCCGCATGTTGGAACGGGCTCATGATTTTTTTGATGTGATCGAAGCCGTAGCCTCCGCGCGCAAGGCAGGGTTCGATAATTTGAATCTCGATCTTATCTATGGTTTGCCCGAACAGACCCTGCGAACATGGCAAACCTCCGTTAAACGAGTCATCGATCTTCATCCCGAGCATATCTCCGCCTACGCGTTGACGCTTGAACACGGCACGCCATTTGGGAGATGGGCGGCGAAGGGATTGCTCCCGCTTCCCGACCCCGATCTCGCCGCGGAAATGTACGAATGGATGAGTGAAGCGTTTGAATCGGCAGGCTATGGTCAATATGAAATTTCCAATTGGGCGAAGACAGTCGGAAGTCAAAAATCAAAGGTTGAACGTTTGACTTTCGACCTGCAACCTTTGAACCCTGTTTTTGCTTGCCGTCACAACCTCCAATACTGGCGCTCGCTCCCCTACCTCGCTTTTGGCGCCGGCGCGCATGGGTATGCTTTTGGCTACCGCTACTCCAACCTACTGCGCATCAAAACATATATTGAACGACTCGCACATCCTCAGGACGATCATCCCGTAGACTCCAGCCGCGCTTTGCCCTTCTCTCCCGCCGTAGTCAATCACCATAAACAGACACTCCAGGATGATATGTCCGAATTTATGATGACCGGCTTGCGCCTGACGCGGGAAGGCGTTTCCGCAGACGAATTTCAGTCGCGTTTTGGCGCGCCCTTGCGCGAAGTGTACGAAAAAGAGATCGAAGAATTATTGAAGTTAGGGTTGGTTGAATGGCGCGAATCCTCTTCCTCCGGCGGGAATGACGCGTCAGCGAGGCTGAGACTCACGCCCCGCGCCCGCCTGCTTGCCAACCAGGCGTTTATGAAATTTGTGTAACAGGAGCATTAGATACAGGACTTTCGCTCGCCTTGCAATTTCGGCGCAAGAGAGCGCCTATTACACTCAAAAAGTTATTTCGAGCGTATTCAGCGTTATCTAACGCTGGATGGAGCGAAAGCCCTGAGATAAACTTTTATGATCGACTCTGAACACACCCTCTACGAACTCCTCGGCGGCGAGACGGGCGTCCGCAAACTCGTTGACCGCTTCTATGACTTGATGGATTCCGCTCCCGAAGCCGCGGAGATCCGCGCCATTCACCCGAAAAGCTTGAAACAGTCGCGTGAAAAACTTTTTTTGTTTCTCACAGGCTGGTCTGGCGGACCTCAAACTTACATCGAAACACGCGGTCATCCCGCGTTACGAATGCGCCACGCGCCATTTTCCATCGGCGAGACCGAAAGCGATCAATGGGAATGGTGTATGCACAAAGCGTTGGATGAAATGGACATCGATATTGCAGTGCGCGATTACCTAAAAAATCACTTTTCCGACGCGACGAAGTTTTTGAGGAACAGAGCGGGGTAAACCAATTAGCCACGGATACTTCGACAGGCTCAGCACAAGTTTCACGGATTATCACGGATTGAAATTAAAAATTAGTGCAAATCCGTGGCAAGAGTTTATAAGTGTTTCATCGCTTCGCGCCGACTGAGGGGATGTAGATCGGTTTCCTTCACGAACTTTTTCACCGCCTTCGCATCCACATACGCGTATTGACGTAATGCCCAGCCGATGGCTTTGTTGATGAAGAACTCATCCGAGCCGAGGTTCTCGCGGATGATGTTGCGCAGTAAATCAAAATCCGTTTCTTTCTTGTAGTCGAGTTGAAACAAAATCGCCGTGCGTCTGAGCCAGATGTTTTTTGACTTGCGCCACTTGGCGAGATATTTTTCTTTCACATCGGGGAAGCGGCGAAAATGCGCGCCCACGATGTGCGAGATGTTGTCCACAGTGTCCCACCACGAGTTGTGTGTGATCATATATTCCAGTGTCTTGATCGAGGGCTTTGGTAGTTTCTTTTCCAACCGTTCCATCAGACTCATCGCAACGTATTGAAATTCGCGCTGGGGCAGGCTCCACAAGTCGAGCGCGATCTCGTCAATCTCATCAAGTGTCGGCAAGCCATGAAGTTTCACATGCTCCCGAAGCAACTCCTTCACCTGCGGAGATTTGATTCCCAAATACTCGAACTGGTCGCGCATGTACTTCTTCATCGGCGCGGCTTGGGATGGGTTTGCGTGTTTCTCGAAGAGGGATTTTAATTTGGTCGCGTAGAGGTGCATGAGTCTCCATAAATATTCGGTGGTCGAGTAGTCCTGAGCGAAGCGGTAGCGAAGACGAAGGACGTATCGAGACCACAGGTACATACATAGTTTTGTAACAAGAACTGCTTTACGGCGTGGTGGTCTCGATACGTCCCGCGACGAGCATCGCGGGACTACTCGACCACCGAGGTATACATGTTACGGCACAGGTGTATCCAGCGGATCAAGCGGCTGGACGAATTTCACGAACCAATTTCCATTTCCCTGATCGCTCACGCCTGAGAACGGCGTGACAAGATGAATCCACGTTCTGCCTGGGTGGAGAGGGATTGGGTTGTTGAATGAATCCACGAAATAGATCGGACGCAACAAGCCAGTCGTCTTCTCGTATTCGCGGTTGAGCGTTGACCATTGGATTCGGAAAACTTGTCCATCGCGGAACAAGTACGCGAGTCCCTTTTGCCCCGCGCCCAACAAAATTTCAAGTTGATTGTGCCGATAGCGCGAATGTTCGGCGAACAACACGATCACATTTTCAAACGCCATCTGCCTGCCCGTTAACCGATCGGTGGCGGGGAATAAATTTCCAGTTTGGTCGGCTTGGTCTGTCCAACGCAAATACGATTGCGAGATCGGGTCATATCGCCAGCCCGATTGCGTGAACGAGTTATAAAAAACATTGATCACATTTGCCGCGCGTCCATCGCTGGGGATCGAATCGGAAAAAATATTTCCCGAATAATTAACAGGCTGACGCGAGTTCAACGCTTCGTTCGCAAGTTCACGCAAACGTGTGCGAGTCAACAACGCGCTGTTGGGCGTGGTTTTATCCACGCCATACACGATCTCGCATGAATCTAATTGCTCGCCAATGTCCCACGCCGCGCTCGCATACACGAGACAACTATTTGGAAACATCCCGCCGATCTGGTTATAAGTGAGTCGTCCCGACCGAACTGGACCAACGTACGGCTCAAATGGAAAAAACCAATTCGGAGGAGTCCCCGTCACAACAGGACTCGGCGTCGTCGTTGGGATTTGCTGGAGGACAAGCCCCGCGTCAAAATACGGGAGGGTTGATTCGCCTGCGATGACTTTTATCTCCCCTGACGAGTCCGCATCCGAATCGAAATCCTCATCGCCGACATTCTGCAACGTGAATTGATACGAATCGGATTTGACGACTTGGATGATCGAGTCAACATGCGGATTAACAAACGCGAAATATCCGTTTGAATCGGACCCCGTTTCGCTCAGAACATTTCGGCTGGACGCATCCAGCAAGCGGATGCATACGCCGCCGACCCCCGCTTCCCAACTTTGTTGCACGCCGTCCGCGTTTTCATCGAGCCAGATGCGGTTGCCGATCCACTCATTGGTTGGAATAATAATTTCATCGCGAACTTCGCATCCGCCAGTGACGTTGGGAATCTCGCGCAAGTTGTCGCCGTAGAAGACTCCCATAAACCGCGTGGAGCCTTCGCCGATGTAGAACTCGAAGATCCACGGCGCGAACGCGGGTCCCGCTTGTGGGCGAGCGGTGACGGGCATGTTGCTGATGGAAACTAACACTGCGGGAAGGTCTAACAACGACGGGTCGTGCACCTCAAGTCCTGTGATCGGATTGATGCCGCGCGGAAAATCTGTCTGGTTTGGACCCAGCTGAATGGGCGGACGATGCGGTTGCGGGGTGGCGGTTAACATCGGCGGGGCGGTGGAGGTCGCCGTGGCGGTTAATTCCATCCGAGTCGAAGTCGCGCTTGGCGGTGTGGGTTGCGTCGCATTGGCATTGCACGATGCGAGTGCGAAAAGGATCAGGATCGCAATGGTGATGTTTCGATACATGTGAAATTGGAGTGACCTATGGCGGGGGCCAGTTGATGATCGCCGCTTCGGAGAAGCCATGCTTTTCGACGGTATACAATTTTCCCGATGATGGAAAATTACAGCCCGCTTCGTCGGTGACCGTGTAGCTGGTTTTGAACTGGTCGGGATACGAATCGGTCCACCAAATATACGCGCCGTTTTGGCAGACGAACAATTCAAGCAAATAGCCGCGATCATCGTCGTTTGTCATCACGACTTTATCCCAATGGATCGTAACTTTTTTTCCATCGCGGACCGCGTACACGTTTTGCGGCGGACCGTACATGTTGCTTCCGATGGACTGCAGGTGAAGTTCCTTGTATTCCAATGTATTCACATCGCCGACCACATCCACAACCGATGGCGCGACCCAGCAGAAATAACCCAGCTTGTCGAATTTTACGTACAGCCATTTACTGTACACGAATCGCTGGCGCGCCGTGCCCACATCGCCCGGGTATAGATCGGCGGCATGGAGGTAGGCTTTGGATGGTCCATAACGACAATGCGCTTGTTGATTCACGGTAACGACAGGAAATGCAAAGGTTGGCGTTGCGGTGATCGTTGGCGTGAGGGTGGTTGTTGGCGTAGCTGTGATGGTTGGGGTAAAGGTTTCTGTTGGCGTAAAAGTAAGCGCGGGCTGAGGCGTGTCGGTCGGGATAGCGACGATTGCGGTAGCTGTCAGTGTTGCTTGTTCAGTTGGGGATGCCCCGCATGCGGTCAGGATCAATGAAATGAGCGCTGTCAATCGAAATATTTTCATTTGAACTCTCCAAGAAATGCGGTGATATTCCTGCCCAGGGCTTCGTTGTTGTATCCGCCCTCCATCACGACCACAGACGGAAGTTTCAACGATGCGATTCGTCTGCCGATCTCGCGGATACCCTCCGTCGAAACTTTGATCGTGCCAAGCGGGTCGTCGGCGTAAATGTCCATGCCGGCAGATACGACGAGATGGGCGGGCTTGTACTCGCGGATCAATTCCAGCGCGCGATCCAATGTGGCGAGGTATGCTTCGTCATCCGTTCCTTTAGGCAAAGGGAAGTTATGATGATAGCCAAAGCCCGCATCTTTGCCGCGTTCGTTGGCAAACCCAAAATAAGCTGGGTATTCAAAATCGGGATCAGCATGGATGGAAATGGTCAACACATCGTCGCGTTCGTAGAAAATATCCTGTGTGCCGTTGCCGCAGTGATAATCAATATCAATCACCGCGACATTTCCTTTGGAAGACAACCAATGCGCGGCAACCGCCGCGTTGTTGATGAAGCAATATCCGCCCGCATAATCTTTGCCAGCATGGTGACCGGGGGGGCGGCAGAGGGCAAAGGCAGACGATTGACCATTGACCACAGACGACGCCGCGCTCAGCGAGCAATTGGCGGAAGCCAGCGCGGCTGGATACGTCCCTTCCACGATGCACGCGCTCAAATCCATAATGTAATATCCGCCGCGTCCGAGGAGCGACTTTGGCTTTTGGGGTTGATGTCGAAGAGCGAACGTGGCAGGCAAAAAGAGGGACGGATCTTTGGGCTTTGAATCCAGCCACTCGGTCCAGCACGAGGCGAGAAAGTCAAGATACTCTTTATCATGCACGGCGCGGATCGGGTCGAGTCCAAAATCAGATGGCTCGTGAATCTCCGCCCAGTCCGTTTCGCGCAACGCGTTCAATATCCGATCCATGCGGTCGGGGTTTTCGAGATAGGGCGCTCGCAAGCCGCCGTCGAACACTTCAAAAGGCGGATTGTGTTTGCGATGCGTTTCAGAGTAAAAAATTTTCATGGGTAAGAACCTTTACGACAATTGTATCAATAGGCTGGAGGATTTCATGGACGTAATTGAAGCGATTCATCACAGACATAGCAACGCAAAAGTAAAGCAAGATGCCATTCCGCGCGAGGCGATCGAAACGTTATTGAGCGCCGCTGTGCAGGCGCCGAATCATTATAAGGTAAGACCATGGCGATTCATTGTGTTGACGGGAAACGGACTCGACAAATTGGGAGAGGTCTTCGTCGCTTCTTTCGCGGACCGTCAGCCTGATCTGCCAGCGGAGGCGTTAGACAAAACCCGCGCGTTGCCCCATCGCGCGCCGCTCATCATCGCTGTCGGTGTCGATCAGCCCGCCGAGCCGAAAGTGTTGGAGATCGAAAATATTGTCGCGGTCAGCGCGGCGTGCCAGAATCTTTTGCTCGCCGCCGAAGCGGAAGGACTCGCCGTCAAATGGCGCACAGGCGAATGGGCGTTGGATGCGAAGGTGAAAGAATTTCTTGGCTTCGCGCCAGATCAACATCTGATCGCATTCTTGTATATCGGCTACCCCGAGTTAGTACCAGAGGCTCAACCGCGCCCGTCGTTTGAGGATCGAACGGTGTGGATGGAATAAAGCAGTTATCGGTGAGCGATGAATAGTGGACTTTATCGGGAATAAGCCGAAAACCTGTTTTGGACGCTGATGAACGCAGAAAACGCAGATTTTCTTTCTTCGAATCAGCGTAAATCAGCGTTTTTCTGCGTCCCAATTTTATTTCCGATAGAGTCTAGTTATCAGTAAAAAGAGCGATGAGATAAAACTCATCGCTCTTTTGTTTACTTGCCTACAGTTTTTATTTTCACTCCGGCGCGCTGACGGTCAGCGTCTCAATATCCACGATGACCGGCAGTGTCTGCGGCGACCAGATCGAAAGCCCGATCTTGCCGTCGGTTAGACCTAAATACGTATCTTCAAACTCGCCTAAAAGTTCGCCGTTGACCGAAAGGCTAATCTTTTTGCCGCTGCAGGTTAGGGTATAAACATTGGTGGAAGGACCAGATCGGATGGCTGTCGATTCGCCAGTAAGCACCTCATTGTAACCCTGGCTGACAAGTCCGACGCTGTCCACGACATAGATGGCGAACCTCTGCGAGTTGGAAATCTGGACTTCATACCAGCCAACGTTGCTGTAGCGACAGATCAAGCCCACGCCGTTGGAATTGTTGCCTCGATTTGTCACTACCGTTTCCACTTTGACGTCTGAATACGAGAAGGCGTCATTGATCAGATAGTATTGCCCAACCCGGTCGTCCACTTGCAGTAATTGAAGAGGTAGAACGCCGCGATCTATGACCGGCGGAATCACCATGCGCGAGTCGCCGCTGGTCATGAAAGTGGACCACTTGGTCAGGTCGGTGTTGAATTCATCCACGTAAAACGGATTCAAAGTGGGCGTTGGGCTTTCCGCTGGTTCGGATGCGGTGGCCTCCGGCAGGGCGGTTTGAGTCGAAGGATTTGATGGGGTGGATGGAAGCGCTGGTTCGGTTCCCGCGACCGGTTCGGTTGCGGTCGCTTCCGGCGCTTCGGTGGGCGGCAACGCATTCGGTTGCGACTGTAACTCGAACCGCGCGGAAACGTATCCCAATATCACGATTAACACCACGGCATTTGCGGCGATCCCCAAAAAGTGACTGGGCTTCATGAACTCATTCCTGCTTCTGCGCCGGCGATACCATGCGTAACCAAAAGCGGCGATCATTGCGCCAGCCACGATCGGATAGATGCGGATGATGAGCAAGCGAGCATCATCCTGCAAGTTTGCAAATTGGAAAATGCCGCTTGCCGCCAATAAGAGTAGGGCAACGCAAACGAGCGTGATGATGAGCGAACGAATCCCGGTGGTTTCGCGCGCGTCTTCGATGGTCTTCACCTCCGCGCGGACCCACCACAGCGTGGCTAGCACGGTTGGGAGCCAGATGATCTGTACTGCGACATTTCCCGATGCGAAAAAATACGCATCGGAGGAAAAGAAATATCTCGCATAATAACTTGCCCAAACTGCCAGCGCCAGCGGAGAAAAGTAATAACACTGGGTATAGAAACTTTCCTTGAGCGTGTCTTCGCCGATGGCGGTGATAAAGAGCCTTGTGGCAAGGGCAAAGAGGAGCGGAGGCAGCATCAAGGCGATCGCGATAAAGAGGGTGTTCTCTTTCTGTACCGATGCGGTGAACGATTGGAGTCCCTCCGGGCTTGCGGCATCTGTATCCTTAGTTTGTTCCTCGTTCGAGAAAACGATTGGGTCGCCTAGTTTTACGGGAACGTTCACACGCATGGTGGTGGTGTAGAACTCGGTGGCAACTCCCTGTTCGGTGGAAGGATCGTAACGGCGCGGGTCATACTTCCCCGCCGTGACGGCAACGAGGTATTCGCCGGGATCCGGGAACGTAAATAGGTACTTATCTTTGACCGTATTGTCATCAATTTCTTCGACAAAGTTGACCGGCGCCGATGGATAATGAATCTCGCTGGAGACGAGCACGTCCCCGCCCGCTGTTGGGGTCGTGCTGATCTCCTTCGTCACCGTCCATCTATGGAAATATTCCATTTCACTGGAGGAGGAACGGAAATCCGTCCGCACTTCAAACGAGATGACGCGGTCCGTGGTGGTTTGTGTTTCGGCGGGAGAACTGATCGAAGCGCCGAATGTCGGAAGCAGATTAAACGCTACCGCGGGAATCAACGCGACCACTAGCAAGAGAATGATGGGAGAAATATACTCATCGAACGGCGTTTGGTCATTTTGCAACTCATCTTTTACGTAACCCGGCGCCCAGGCAGGATTGAGCGTGATCATTACAAGGGTCTTGGGAACCAGAATGAACCACATCAGGATCTTGTAGATCAATTTTTCGAGGTCGAGAAAGAAACTGAAAATACTTTTCATATCAGGCTCCAGTTAGGGGGTCTTATTTTCCCAGCGCTTCGACCAGCAGGTCGGGTCTGTCGGTAATGATACCATCCACGCCCCATTCAATGTAAAGTTTCATCAGCTCGGGGTCGTTCACTGTCCACGGTTCGACGCGGATGTTCTTCTGGTGCGACTCGCGCACGAATCGCTCGGTCATGATCTGGATGCCCAGCGATTCTTCGGGGTCCCACGGCGGCTGGATGGTTTGAAACTTCGGCGCATAAAAGCCCCACAAGAACGCCTTGCCCAACAATACGTAATTCCGCACCTCATTGCGCGAAGCGGATGTCGCCACCTCCGGGCAGATCGCGCGGAAATTTTTCATCGCTTCATCATGGAACGAGCCGATCATCACCAGATCTTGCATGTCATATTCGCGGATCAAGTTGCACAACGGCTGGTCGATCGGGTTCTGCGTCAGTTTGATCTCGATCACGTAACGCATGTTCGGGAATCGCTGAAACACTTCGTCCAACGTCGGCACTTGGATTCCCTGCCCGCGATACGGAAACGTTTTCCCATCGTCTATTGTCCAATCGTATGCCGCGTCGAGATTCTTGATCTCATCCAGCGTCAACTCTTCGATGAGACCTGTGCCATCGGTGGTGCGGTCCACTTCCTCATCGTGCATCAACACGATCTGACCGTCCTTCGTGATGTGCGCGTCCATCTCAAGGACATCGGACCCGATCTCGACGGCATTTTCGAACGCGAACATCGTGTCGCCGGGCCACACGCCGTCTCCTCCTTGGTGCGCGATGACAAGCGTCCGCGTCGCGCCGACGTAATACTGCCTCGCCTCTGCTTTTGGGTTGATCAACACTGACGCGACGAACGCAAGAAACAGAATGGCGAGAACCGTTTTGAACTTTTTAGATATCATTGGAATTAAAACACCAGAAAGCGAGCCGCTGCCATGAAGAGCACCGACAAGATCAGCGAAATGGATGCGACGCGGGAATACATTCCCTGTCGTTTTTGAAGCGCTTGCAATTGCGCGAGTTGTTCAGGCGATGGCTTGCCCTGCATCTGCTCGCCAAGTTTCACGAGCGCGTTCGTTGTGCGCCCGATCAAGATCCCGTACACGAATCCCACCGCGCCGAAGCCTGCGCCGATCCCGAATCCTGTGCCCGCGCCCGACATCATCCACGCGGACTGGAATCCGCTTGAATCGATCCAGTACAACCACGCGCCAGCCAGCGCGGTCAACCCCGCCGCGATTGACATCCGCGTAGTGAACTTCAAATTCTTGACGAGATGCGCCACGAATTTCGGCCCAGCCTCGCCGATCACCCCAAGCGTCGGGGCGATGAAGAACGTCATCATCAGCACGCCGCCCACCCAAAATACGCCCGCGCCGATGTGAATGATTCGCAATACGAGATGTAGGTAATCCATTTTTTTGCTCCTCAGGTTTATTGTGTAGAACACCGCAACGGATGAATACGATGCTTGGAGTTTATCCGTTGCGCCACAAAAAACGGTTAATGCGGAGGTTGGTCAGCCGAAAACCTATCCTTTGGTAGACCTTTACACCCATTTCAGTAGAGAACAACACAGCGTATTTGTAGCCCTCCTTGTCCCGCGCATCGAGCAACGGCTTGAGCGTGATCGCCGCGCCGATGCCTTTCCCTTGCGTAGAGGGAAGCGTGGCAACCGCATACACGCTGGCAACGCCCGCGCCGTTGAAGAGCATGTTGGTGGCGACGGGGTTGTCGTTCAGATAGCCAACAAAGATTCGCCATTGCGTTTTTCCGATGCCAATCTTCAGAGTTGCATCCACCCAAGCCTGCCCTGCCCATTCTGGAATCGCATATGTTTCCACAAATACTTTCTTGAAATCATACAGATGAGATTCCTTTTCCGCCTCTTTAATAACAAAACCTGCTGGCGTTTTTGCGAGAACAGATTCGTTCATCTTGCTTAGTTCGGCAACCATGCAAGGCGAGCCTTGCTCGGTGGAAAGAATCCCTTTTGCCAGTTCCTGCGTTTGCTCCGCCATCGAGATCATGCCGCGCTTGGCAAGACGTTCTTCTAGATCATCGGGAGTTGTAATTCCGCCTGTCCACCAAAAGAAGAAGGGCGCATTCTGTTCTTTGAACCATGCAATCGTTTCGTCAATGACAGTATCCGCTTCGTGTTCGGATAATCGCGTATTCCAAACTCCTTTGAACATCGGGTTGGTGGGAAACGTTAGATGGCGCGATAGTTTTCCGTTTTCGATCAATTTCCCATCTGGCAAGTGATTTGCCATCGCGCGAAATAAGTCGTATAGGTTTTCGAACACTGCCAGACCAAGTTGTTCATCCGTAGCGTTGTGAAGAATGTCATCTGTTGCCATGTTGTTTTCCCTTTTGTAAAACTATCTGAACGCCTGCGCGATCAAACTTCCGACAAGTCCTAGCCAGTACGCGGACGTGTAATAAATGAACATCGGCTGTTTGCCCTTCTTTCATAACAAAACTGCCGCGATGATGGCTAGCAGGCCAACGATGTACAGATCGAGACCAATGGTTTCAAAGCCGAGATTTGCCATCACACCCAAACCGAGGAAGAGCGAATTCAGCAAAAGCAGGGCGATATCCCCGCCTTTGACCTCTCCCTGATGCGGGAAAATATTTTGGATGAGAAGAATCGCCGCGTTGACCATGATGAATCCCGCAAAGAACAGCCAGTGACTGAACTCATCGTCGTTGAAGATGACGATGCGGCACAGGTCGCTCGTCGTATCCTCCAAGCAAAAGCGGAAGTGCAGGTAATTCCCCAACTCATGGAAGCCATAACTCACGGCTGAGATGAATATCCCGATGATGAAAACTAAATTCCACGCCGTGTGCGCGAGTCCCTCGCGGGCGGGGGAGTTGTATTCAAGAGTTTTCTTCAGTAAATATCCCGCCACCATGCTGACCAACGCGACGATGACGTTGTTCAAATCCACCCATCGGAGAAATTCATTCGGAAGAACGTAGCCGTTGAACCAGTCTGTGAGACGATTGAACGAAACGAAGATCGCCAGCAGAGATTGAACGCCGAGCAAAATGTGAATACGTCTCATGGGATTCTCCGATTTAACCTCTTCCGGAAGGCATTCTGCCGCGGAGACGCTGAGCCGCAGAGAATAAAAAATAAGGTTTTCTCAGCGTTCTCTGTGTCTCTGTGGCTGAATAGGTTCTGCTTATACAAGAGGTCAATTGCATAGCATCCTGCCTTTCGATTGTATCCCAAAATAAAAACTCCCCGCGTTGCCGCGAGGAGCCAGTGGTCCGCCAGGTCGAATTATTTAGATTCCGTTGACGAGCAAGCCAAGGGCGAGCACGGCAAAGCCGGCGAAGGCAAGCCAGAACGCGAAACCGGTGAGAGCGCCGATGACGCCGATGCCACCGAGCAAACCGAGCAAACCAAGAACGACGCCGATCCAAAATGTGATTGCTTTAGGGGGTGAAAGTTTCATTCTATTCTCCTTGAATTGAAAGTGATAAGTGATTCTGGCGGATCACAACGTACTTATAGCAAATATTCCGCTTGATTTCAATGGTTTTCTAAGGATTCCAACCTTAAAAGTTTTTGAGAGATCGAATCCCTGTTGCGTGAAAGCGGAAAAGAATTCCTGATATAATGTTGTCAGTAGTGACGAGTAGCACAACGCCAGAGGCTCTCTGGTGTTGTTTTTGTGTAAGCATCAGAGCGTGAGATTCTTATTCCAGTGGAGCACAATCAATGAAGAAGGAACAGCAGTTAGACATGTATCACCAAATGGTGCTGATTCGTCGCGTGGAGGAACGCGGCGCGGAACTGTACCAGGCAGGCAAGATCGGCGGGTTCATGCACTTGTATATCGGGCAGGAAGCCGTCAGCACCGGTCTCATCGCCGCACGCGAACCGCGAGATCGAGTCATCACCGCGTATCGCGATCACGGCGTCGCCATCAACTGCGGACTTTCCGCCGACGAAGTGATGGCGGAATTGCTCGGCAAGTCAACCGGGATGTCGAAGGGGAAGGGCGGTTCGATGCACATGGCAAGCGTCGAAAAGAACATGTGGGGCGGGCACGCCATCGTGGGCGGACATTTGCCCATCGCGGCAGGACTTGCCCTCGGCGACCAATATGCAAAAAATGACAACGTGACCATTTGTATGTTCGGCGACGGCGCGACCAACATCGGTTATTTTCACGAAGCATTGAATCTGGCAAAGACCTGGGGCTTACGAGTTTTGTGGGTGTGTGAGAACAATCAGTACGGCATGGGCACGTCGGTAGAACGCGCCTCGGCTGTTTCAGATATTCGCCAAAAAGCCGAAGGTTACGCCATGAAGAATGCGGAAGTCAACGGCATGGATGTGATAGCTGTCTATGAAGCGGCAAAAGAGGCAATACAGTACGTTCGCAAGGAAGGTCAGCCTTATTTTCTCGAGGTGGACACATATCGCTTCCGCGGCCATTCAATGGGCGACCCTGAACGTTACCGCAAGGCGGAAGAGGTCAAACAGTGGCAGGAAAATGATCCCATTGGCATTTTCAACAAGTATCTATTAGATACGAAGATCGCCACCCGCAAAGGACTGGATGAGATCGAAGCCCGCGTAGAGGCTGAAGTGAGCAAAGCGGTTGAATTCGCCGAGGCTTCCCCCGAACCCGCGCTGGAAGAATTGTTTACGAACGTTTATGTAGAAAATTAATTTCATGTCGTTGCGAGGAGGGCGTTCTTCCCGACGAAGCAATCTCCTAGCAAAAGAGGAGATTGCTTCGGGCTAGCGCCCTCGCAACGACATATGGAAGAGGATTTACACATGGCAAAAATAACAATGCGCGAGGCGATCTCGCAAGCGCTTATGGAAGAAATGGACCGCGACCCGGCTGTCTTCATCATGGGCGAGGAAGTTGGCGTGTGGGGCGGCACGTACGCGGTGACCAAAGGTTTTTACGACAAATACGGCGCGGACCGCGTGAAGGATACTCCTATCGCGGAGAACGCGATCGTCGGCGCGGCGATTGGCGCGGCAATGGTGGGGCAACGTCCCATCGCGGAATTGATGACCATCAACTTCGCATTCTCGGCGATGGATTACATCGTCAATCAAGCGCCGAAATTGCATTACATGTTCGGCGGACAATTCACCGTTCCGATGGTGATTCGCGCTGTCGGCGGCGGCGGGCGTCAACTTGGCGCGACTCACTCACAGACTCCCGACGCAATCTTCGCTCATTTCCCCGGGCTCAAGGTCGTGTCGCCGGGGACGCCGGAAGACGCCAAAGGATTACTGAAATCAGCCATACGGTCGAATGACCCGATTCTCTTCATCGAACACGCCACGATGTATCAAGTGCGCGGCGAAGTTCCAGAGGGCGAGTATCTCATCCCCATTGGAAAATCCAAAATACAACGCGCGGGCAAAGACCTGACCATCGTCACGTATTGTAAAGGTCTTGAGTTATCCATGAAAGCGGCGGATGAATTATCAAAAGAAGGAATCGAAGCCGAGATCGTTGACTTGCGCACACTGCGTCCGCTCGACATGGAACCCGTTCTCGAATCGTTCAAGAAAACGAATCGCGCGATTGTCGTCGAAGAAGGCTGGAAGTCGTACGGCGTCGGCAGCGAGATCGTCAGCTGCATCTATGAAGAAGCGTTTGATTACATTGACGCGCCCATCGTTCGCGTGGCGCAAAAAGAAGTTCCGCTTCCATATAACCGCGCGCTCGAACAAGCCGCATTGCCGCAAGTGTCAGACATCATTGCCGCGGCAAAGGAGGTCTTGCGATAATGGCTGAAACCATCAACATGCCCAAACTTGGCTTCGATATGGCGGAAGGCACGCTCGTCCGTTGGGTGAAGCAGGTTGGCGAAAATATTAACAAAGGCGATGTGCTCGCCGAGATCGAAACCGATAAAGCGACTGTTGAAGTCGAGTCGCCTGCGAGTGGCGTTGTGTTGCAACTCATTGTCAATCAAGGCGATGTGGTTCCCGTGAATGCGCCGATTGCGGTGGTGGGGGTGGCGGGTGAAAAAGTGGATGCGGCATCGCAAAAATCGTCAAAAGTCGAAAGTCAAAGGTCAGCGGATGAGAAACCGCTTCCTGCGAAGCCTGAGCCTGCTCCTGTTTCCCAAACAGTTTCCGCACCTTCAGACGGCGCGATCAAAGCATCGCCTCTTGCAAAGAGGATCGCCCGCGATAACAACGTCAACCTTTCCCAACTTCAAGGGACGGGTCCCGGCGGACGGGTAACCCGCAAAGACGTTGAGTCTGCGCTTACATCGAGTCAAACGTCGAAAGTCTCAAGTCTCCAGTCTCCAATATCATCGCCCGTCGTTATTTCGCACGACGATGAGGTTGTCCAGTTAACAAAACTCCGCCAAGCCATCGCGCGTCGCATGACGGAATCGAAAACGTCCGTTCCGCATTTCTATGTGAGCCACGAATACAACATGGGCGCGGTCATGGCGATGCGAAAACAAGTCAATGAGTATTTGCCCGATGATCAAAAACTTTCGGTCAACGATTTCATCATCAAGGCTGTTGCGCTCGCTTTGCGTGAATTCCCCAACCTCAACGCGACGTTCGCGGGTGATAAAGTCGTCCGCCACGGCGCGGTGAATGTGGGAATCGCGGTCGCGGTGACTGGCGGTCTGCTCACCGTTGTCAACAAGAATACCGATCAATTACCTCTCCGCCAAATTTCTGCCGATGTAAAGCAAAAAGTCTTCCGCGCGCGCGACGGAAAGGTCAAGCCCGATGACATCGAAGGCTCGACATTCTCGATCTCAAACTTGGGCATGTACGATGTGGAGAACTTCATCGCGATTGTGAATCCACCCGAAGCCGCGATCTTGGCGGTCGGTTCGGCGCGTGAGGTCCCAGTTGTGGAAAGTGGAGAGTTGAAAGTGGGCTGGCGCATGAAGGCGACGGTCTCCGTTGACCACCGCGTCAGCGACGGGGCGGAGGCGGCACAGTTCATGCAATCGCTGGCAAAGTATTTGGAAACGCCCGCGCTGATGTTGGTCTAAAAGCAAACTTCCGAAGTCAAAAGACTTCGGAAGTTTTTATTCCGATACTTAATCTCCGAATCGGTGTTTCATCTCTCAACGAAGCAAGCCTCGTTACATCACCGCTCATAAAGGAGAACTGCCATGCAAGAGAGTGTCATTTCAACCGTAATCCTCCCGCTCGCGATCTTTATCATCATGGTCACATTAGGCATGACATTAACGGTAGCCGACTTCCGGCGAATCGTCACCCAGCCGAAGCCGGTGTTCATTGGGTTGTTTTGTCAGATGATATTGCTTCCACTTTTGGGCTTTGCCGTTGCGGGGGTTTTCGGACTAACCGCTGTGTATGCTATCAGCCTGATCTTGCTAGCCGTTTCTCCAGACGGCGCCACATCGAATCTCATTATCCATGCGGGCGATGGAGATCGGGCGCTGGGCATCACACTGACCGCGATCACTAATATGCTGGCATTCCTCACGATTCCCTTTGGATTAGGCATCGCTTATTCGATGTATGGCACAGGCGCGCTCGATATTGACTTCCCGGTTGCCGATACGATGATCCAGGTTGCCGTGATTACGGTCATCCCCACTTTGCTCGGTATGTGGATTCGCGTCTGGAAGCCTGAATTTGCCGAAAATAGCAAGCGCTGGTCGAAGACATTCGCCACTGTGTTCCTTTTTCTGGTGATCATCGCGCTCATCATCCAGAATTGGGATGTGATCGTGCGCGATGGTCCGCGCTTTGCCCCGGCTTTCATCGTGCTGAATATCCTGTCCCTGATCGTCGGTTACTTTGTTCCCAAGTTGTTAGGGATCGATTATGTCCAGTCAATGACCATTGCCATCGAGACCGGCTTGCAAAACTCGACAGTTTCGATCACCGTCGCCCTCACCCTGCTCAACAACAATGATATGGCGATCATCCCTGGCTTGTATGCCATCTGGATGTACGTGACTGGTTTCGCTCTGGCATTTTGGATGGCGAGGCGAAATCCCGTTGCTGTTCAGACTCCCACTGCATAGAAATTGATTTTGAAACGTTTTCGCAGAGATAGGTCGAGATAAACTCTCGACCTATCTCATCTTAATCGCTCGTCGTGCCGCCATTATGGCACGTAATACTCAACCTGCAACATCGGATGCGACGTGAATGAGTAGTAATTCCCGCTGTAGAAACGAATCCAATCGTTGCCCCGGTCGGCGTTATCGGGAAGTTGGAAGCGCAGACGGAATTCGGTCACACCGGTCAGATTGATGAATTGTGATGCGGCGGGGTCTAGCATTGCCCAATACCAATCGGTGACCGGGTTATTCAAGATGATGCCTGCGTTGCTCAGGCTGGCTGGCGCTTGAAAATCCCCGCGGTCGAGGCTGTTGACCCCCATCAAGCCCGATGAGCCAAAATAACCCTTTCGTATGTCAACGGCGATGTTCTGATGCGTAGTGAACGGATTTGTTCCCATATAACTCTGACTGCGGATCATCAACGTCGCTTTCGTCACAACGGCGTTATCGGGTAACGAGGCTGTCGAAAATTGAAGGATGGAAATATACTGACGGTCGCGGGTATCGTCGCCGAGGATAAATGTAGACTCAGACGCGTTGCGCGTCCCGCCGCGTTCGCTGGTCTTTTGTGATTCAAGTAACCAGCCGTCGTTCGCTCCGACAGATCTAAAAATTTGAGTAACTGAGACGGGCGCCGGCTTGTTGATCGTATAAATCTCACCATTCAAAAAATTTCCATTACCAGCGCCCGCACCGCCAAGCGGCTGATTGACCGAGTCGCGGATACTGTCGTCGTCCAGCACATGAAGTTGAATTGTCCCATTGCCCTTGCCGGTGTTCACCTGCACCACATAACTCGCGCCTGTTTCCACAGTAACCCCCGCGATCGAAGCGCCGCTAATCCCGGCAGTGGCCAACACAAAATCTACGATCGGCGCGGACAAATCCACGCCGGTCACATTTTCAGAGAACGCGACGCGAAAGCGAACAACGGCCGAACTGGCTGGAGATGCGTCCATGCGCGAGACAGATAACACCGTCGGGGGTAAATCGACCGGGAACGGCGTCAGGCTTGGCGTGGTTTGAGTCGATGGGAGTCCAGTAGCGGGTATCTGCGTGGCTGGGAATGGCGTGATCGACGGGGTGAATATGGGGGTCAGCGTTGGAATGATCGCGGTTGAGGTTGCCGTGAGCGTTGGGGATGGCGCGGGCGTGGAGGTGACTACTGCGCCAAATTCGAACGCGCCGCGATCCGGCGCTGAGCCGCTGTACGAATCGTTGATGCCGGGGATGGAAACGCCTCGATCCACGTTCGGGCTGGATGCGCCCAAGGCGAAGTTTCCGCCGATGGGATCCGCCAACCCCGGTTGCGAGTCGGAGCCGGCGCATTCGAGTCCCGATGCTTTGCAGAAATCGACGATGCGGCTGTAGTTCGTGTTTTCCCATTTGAAGTGCGGGTTGCTCGAGGTGCGGGTGTTATAGAGGTTGTCGTTGTTCCAATCGTTATTGGTCGAGCCTGTGGTCTTTTCGGAAAACGTAAACCCGTTCACTTGAAAAATATTATTGCGCATGACGGTGTTATGGATGGGGCTGATCAGTTCCATGCCGTTGGCGTCGGGCGAATTCGTCCATGCGGTATTGTGATAGATCATCACCGCGCCGTCTGAGTTGCGATCCCATTTGAACGCTTTGTTCGTGAAATTCGTGACGGTGTTGCGCATCACCCATACGGGCCCCACTGTGATTGGCGCAAGCGAAATGCCGCTGAAGGCGCGGTCAATTGTATTGTTGCGGAAGCGCTGGTTGATGCACGCGCCCTCGGGTTCCAAACCGTCATCGGCGATATCGTAGATGCGGTTATTGTAAATATCCGCGTCGAAAGCGATGGCTGGGTTTTCGCCCGCAGTTCCGGAAACACCCGTATAGATTCCATTGAAGATGTGATGAATTTGATTCCCTCGCACGATGGCGCCGTTATGCCCGCGTAGGACGATGCCCGTCCCCTCGTGCGCGCTCCCTTTGACGGCGTCCCATGGCCAGTTGCCCGCTATCGGATCGTAGATTTCGTTGTACTCGATGCGCGTATCGTTGCCGAGGGTCTCGCCGCCCGTCCAATTAATGAATATGCCCAGTTGCATGTTGTGGATCTTGTTGCGGCGGATCACTACATGAGATGAATTCAAAGAACACACGCCGCATCCATCGGTGCGCGTGCCGTAGAAGCGCATTTCGAATCCTTCGATCCAGATCCATTCGCGTCCGCTCACATCAAAAGCATGGTTGAAGCGCGGCGCTTGCCATGCGCGCGTCGATGGATCGTCCGATGAACGCACATAAAGCCGCAAGGTTGCCGCTTCAAAGAACCAGCCTTCGGCAATATGCACATTGTTATGCCCTGAGCCATTATTCAACCCGTTCATCGATTCGTATTGATACATGCGCTTGCCATCCCGAGCGAGGTAACCGATGGCTCCGCCTATTTGCGTAAACCAGATATTGGATTTTCCCAGTACCGGAGTCCATACATTGCCCGAAAGAGTATCCGCCCCTTCAAGGATGGCGCCTCCTCCCTCCGCCTTGACCTGGATCCAGTTCCCCGGCGTTCCCGAAGCGGGAAAGAGCACGTTTTCACGATACACCCCGTCTGCCACCAGGATTTGCGTGCCAGCGCCCGCCGCATTGACCGCTTCCTGAATCGTTCGGAACGGCGCGGAGACAGACCCGTTTCCGCCGGGCGCGGCGTCATCGTTAACGCGCAGAATGATGGTCGGCGTGAACGGGACTTCATCGGGTTGCGTTACAACAACGCCGGCAATTTCACTGCCTCCATCCACAACCCGCACATCGTACGATGTAGAGGGGGATAGTCCAAATAAACTACCCGCCAGTCTGCCGTCATCGATTCGTTTGAGAGGATGTCCTCGTTTCCAATCCATTGCCCCGGTTTGACGGTAGAACAATTCGGCGGAGGCTGACAGGTTCGCGCCGCTTGCCACAACCCCCACGGTTTCGATGTTGGCTTGCAGGCTTAAGCCTATGAGAGAAATCTGTTTGGAGAAGGAAATTCCCGCCTGCGGATGGGAAACTTCACGGGTGAACAGAATCAGCACGATGAACATCGATGCCGTCAGGCGAACCACGCGCGGAAATCCATGCTTCATGATTTTCCTCCGGAGTTTTTGTACCAGATGCGTCCCCACCCGACGATCAAAACTCCATGCGTATTGTACAACTTAATCGGGTTCAGCGTTTGCGCGCGCGGAGATCTCGCCCTTCAGGAGAAGTGTGGCAACGAGGATCAATCCTCCCCCTGCCAGCACAATTGCCGCCAGCGAAAACGGAGAAACAAACCGCGAATGTACCCATGCCGGCGGCATAGGCGTAGCGCGACGAAAATAGCCAGCGTTCTAAAGGCGGCGGGGCGGAGAAGGTAATGAGGATGACGCTTGTTACTCGTGGCCTGAGACGCAAATTATGCGCGCCGAAATCAACGCGATTACCCCGAAGAATCATTTTAAACACAAGCGCAAGGCGCATCGATCTGGCTTTCGGATACTTTTCCACCTCTCTTTTTTGACAATTGCGGAGACAGTCAATTTGTTTGACGTGTTCCCTCGCTTGCAAGTATAATCTTTCAATCTCCCACAGTGGGAGATTTTATTGAGGCAACCATGGCTCTGCGCGGCAACTTACGCGATTTCACCATCACTCAACTTCTCAACCTGATCAACCTTGCTCAAAAGTCCGGCACCCTTGTAGTCGATGGACCCAGCGAGCAGGCGTACGTGTCGTTCCGCGAAGGGAAACTGGCATACGCCAAAGTAGGGCAAGACGACGGGAGTCTCGCGGCGGTTCTGCACAAAGCCAATAAATTGACCGTGAATCAATATCGCGCCATCGTTGAGCGCGCGGGCAAGATCAGCGATAAAGAACTGGGCTTATTGCTCATCAACGCGGGGTATTTGTCGCAGGAGGAAATCCTCGCCAACCTGCAATCGTATTTTACCGACGCGCTCCGCCGCCTGTTCACATGGGTGGAGGGATTCTTCCGTTTTGAAAATGATATGATGGCGCCCGAAGACCGCATCAATGTGCGGCTCGATCTGGAAAATATCATCATCGAAGGTTCGCGCCAATTGCGCGAGTGGGAGCAGTTGCAGGATGAGATTCCCAGTCTCGATATGGCGTTGAAGTTCACCGACCGCCCGATGAAGAATGTGAACCTGAGCGTGGAAGAGTGGCGCGTGGTTTCGTTCATCAACCCGAAGAATTCGATGAAGCAGATCGCCCAGACCAACAAGATGAACGATATCGAAATTCGGCGTATCGTCTACGGCTTGTTGCAGGCTGGGCTGGTGGAGATCGTCCGACCGGAAGGGATGATTGTTCAACAAAGCCCGAAGATGTTCCCAACGCAGGATAAAGAGGAACAGAAGTCGCTGGTGAATAAATTGATCGGGCGGATACGCTCGCTTTAAAAGGAACAGGCGGAAGGATAAGTTATCATGCAAACAGTCAAAATGGTCGTTACCGGCCCATTCAGCGCAGGCAAGACGGAGTTCATCCAGTCTGTCAGCGAGATCGACGTCGTTTCGACGGAGCGTAAAATTTCAAACGCGGCGGAGAAATCTGTCAAAGAAGCGACAACCGTGGCGATGGATTTCGGCCGCATCACCGTGAACGACGATCTCGTGTTGTATCTCTTCGGAACACCCGGGCAAAAACGATTCGACTTCATGTGGGAAATTCTTTCCGAGGGTATGCTCGGCTTCATCGTGATGGTCGATAGCACGCGCCCCGAAACCTTCCGCGAAGCGCGCTCGATCCTCGAAACTTTCCGCGCATACGCGCCAACTCCCTACGTGGTTGCCGCCAACAAACAGGACATGGAAGATGCCTGGGACCTCGAAGACATGCGCCACGCCCTGCGCCTCGATGGAAAAGTCAAACTCCTGCCGTGCGTAGCCACCGACAAAGGCACAGTGAAGACGGTGCTTGTCGAACTGCTTACCAACGTTCTTGCAGATTTGAAATAACCTTCTGTGTCTTCGATAACCACCGATCAGGGAATCGTTCATTATGAGGTGTTCGGGCGCGGCAAGCCCGTCATCCTTCTGCACGGCTGGCTGGGTTCGTGGGGGTTGTGGCAGGAAACGATGGCATACCTCGGCAAATCCTATCGCACCTACGCGCTCGACTTTTGGGGGTTTGGCGAATCGGGCAAGAAGCGCGAAACCTACGCCATTCAAGATTTTGTCAGCTTGGTCAACCAGTTCATGGAGCAATTGGGCATCTCGCATGCGCCGCTTGTCGGTCACAGCATGGGCGGCACGGTCAGCCTTTCGGTGGCGATCCGCTATCCCGAACGCGTGAGCAAAGTGGTTGTCGTTGGCTCGCCGATCATCGGCTCCTCGCTGGCGATCCCGTTGAAACTGGCTGGATACAAACCCATCGCCTTCATGCTTTTCAACATGATGGGCGTCTTCCGCTTTGGCGTGCGAGTCGCTTCGCCGTTCATCTGCCGCGACGAACGCTTCGCGGAGATGATGGATCGCGATCTCTCGCGGACAACCGTCGAATCATTCCTCCTTTCGATTGCTTCCCTTCGCCGAACGGATCTACGCCCCATGCTGGATCAGGTCAAAGTGCCTGCCCTGGGCATCTACGGCGAACGGGATATTATCGTCCACCCGAAACAGTGGCAACCCATGCAACAAGGAATTGCCCATGCGCAGGTCGAACGATTCCCCTTGCTGGGTCACTTCCCCATGCTCGAAGAGCCGCGCGCGTTCGCCGAGAAACTTAAGGCATTCCTCGACCAGGATAATGCCTCGCTTGCGCGAAAGACAACCCCCCGGGCTGTTCCACAAAAATCATCGCCATCGGTGACCTTATAACAACATGATCGATACTTTCCATTATCCGAATCGCATGGGGCGAATCATTTTGCTATCCATGGAGGAGGTGATGGGGCGCAACGGCGTCAACGCCGTGTTGAATCTTTCCTCCTATAAAACGCTGATCGAAAATTACCCAGCCGATGATGCAAAACTGAATTTCCCCTTTTCCACCGTGAGTGCGCTTGGCGGGACGCTGGAACAGGTATACGGTCCGCATGGCGGACGCGGGCTGGCGACTCGCATTGGACGCGCCTGTTTCAATTACGGTGTCCGCCAATATAGCGGGCAAATGGGGCTGACCGAGATGGCTTTCCGACTGCTACCCCTGCCTGCCAAATTAAACGCGGGCGCGCGGGCGTTTGCCGAATTGTTCAACCAATTTACCGACCAGCGCGTGCGGATCGAGGAAAATGGGAATGCCTTGCTCTGGCATATCGAACGTTGCCCGTTGTGTTGGGGAAGGCAATCGCGCGAACCGGTCTGTCATCTCGCGGTGGGGTTATTGCAAGAAGCCTTGTATTGGTTGAGCGGGGGGAAGCTCTTCCACGTGGAAGAGCAAACGTGTATCGCCGCGGGAGACCCAACCTGCATGATCGTGATCGATCCTTCGCCAATGATTTGACGAGGTCAACCTTCCCGGTACAAAATTTATCGTTTTTTCGTTGTTCGCCAGACTCAGCTCGTCGTTATTCTGAAATGTAAAGACACAGATGGCGTGGAGATTTTGGTCTCGGCGCTCTCTGTGGCAAAATATTTTCACGCGCGGATTTCGCGATCTCCTCGGACTCGTTTCATCCGAACGGCGATAGGCTTAAAGCCGTTGCCCTCCCAAAAGCGGAGACCGGTATCGTTATCGATATCCACCGTCTCTTAATAGTTAACACGACACCTATGGGGTTCCGAAGACGACGGCGTAATACCCAAAGTCGCCGAAGAAAGAATATCCCACGCCCACCTCCGTATATTTTGTGGCAAGCAGGTTTTGACTATGCCTCGGGTCGGTTTGGTCGGTTGCCCACCATACGACCACTTCCTGCCCGGAGGGTGGCGGGTTGCGCCCATATACATTTTCGGTCACCGTGCCGGAATATCCGGCGGCTGTGGCGCGTGATTGCGGCGTGGAACCGTCTGATCCGGTGTGGACGAATAGGCTGTTGCAAGCCATGTCGTTGCTGTGCGCTTGCGCGGCGGTGGTCAAAATTGGGTTAACGGTCAAAGCAGGGAGACCGTTATCTGCGCGGTAGGCGTTGATCGCATCCACGACCGCGCTCGTGTTCGTTGAACTGACGGTAAACGCGCAGGTTGCCGAGGCAGATCCGGGTCCGCCTGACGCGGTGGTTGCCGTTCCAACGGTGATTATGATCCATAGCGAAGTGCCGTTATCGATCGGCATTGCCTCGCCGGATGGGTTACGCAGTTCATAATCTCCTCGATAGGCGGCGTCTTTTGCCGGCGCGGTCATGTTCACAGAGATGTCCAGCGTTTTGCCCGGTTGCGTGGCGCTCAGCGGCTTGGAATCTGGCGCGCCCATTTGTTCGCCGCTGGTGAATACAAGCGTGTATTTGTCGGTCCAGGCGCAGGTGCCGGTGTTTTTCACGCGCCATGTCTTGACGAACGTTTCGCTTGTATCGAGGTTGGTGTTGTCTGGCACGGTCACATCGGATACGAAGGCGGCGCTGTCGGTGCATCCTGATGAATTTGCTTTGGCTGTAGGCGCGGCGGAGGATGTGGGCGCGGCAGGCGAGGTGAGATTCGCCTCAGACGTGGACACGGGAAGAGTCGCTGGATTCTCATCGGGCGTGGACGTTCCTCCCGCCGCGCAGGCTGAGAGCGCCAGCGTCAGCAGGACAACCAGGGAAAGCGTTTTGTGTAACATGGTTCAGCCTCCTTGACACATGATCAAAACTTAGATGAAACACCTTGTGGTCTTGATACAAGTCTGCGAGTTTCGCAGTTTGATACAAATTGTTTTAATTACTCACCTTACGCAGTTAATAATCCCGAAGGGATGGTAGGACTGTAGAAGGCGGTGTCGAATTCCCAAATCCCGAAGGGATGACAGAATTGAATAAACATGACACCCCTTCGGGGTTGGGTGAATTCCTGCATCGAATCTATCATCTTTTCACTCCTTCGGAGTTATCTCTGCGCAAGGTGAGTAAATAATTCACCTTGCGGGCTGTTCCGTACCGCAAAGTTCACTTTGCCACCCCAGGCTGAGAAAAAACAGGCGAATGGCAAGATCAATCTTGCCGTATTGCGTAAGGTGAGTTAATTAGATTAGAGGTGGTTTGGTGATGGAAGATGATGACCGCTCTGTTTTGTGACATATCTTCCGATGAGAAGAAGCCGTCTGTACATGATATCAGGAAAGAACAAACATTCGCAGGCCTCGATTATTCATGGTTGGCGTTAATGAGAGTATATTTTACTCCCAAAGAATATTAGCTCCGATAGCAGAACTCCGAGATTTCTAAAATCTCGGAGTTCTTATTACGCACTGATCACTCATTCATTGATAACTGTAGAATCCTCTCCCCGATTTCCTCCCCAAATATCCTGCATCCACCATTTTCCTCAACAACGGCGCGGGGCGGTATTTGTCTTCGCCGAGGTCGCGGTGGAGGACTTCCATAATGAAGAGAACCACATCGAGCCCGATCAAATCCGCCAGCGTGAGCGGACCCATGGGATGGTTCATGCCGAGTTTCATCACCGCGTCAATCGCTTCTTTCGTGCCGACGCCTTCTTGAAGCGCGAAGATCGCTTCGTTGATCATCGGGCATAAAATGCGATTCGAGATGAAGCCTGGCGAGTCGTTCGCCTCCCACGCTTCTTTGCCCATCGCCTTGCACAAATCGAGCGTTGTAGCGAGCGTCTCTTCGCTGGTGGCGAGACCTTTGATGACCTCCACAAGTTTCATCAACGGGACGGGATTCATGAAGTGCATCCCGATGACTTTATCAGGACGACTCGTCTGCGCGGCGATCTTCGTGATCGAAATGGACGATGTGTTGCTTGCCAAAATCACGCCTTCGCGCGCGTTGGCGTCCATATCTTTGAAAATCTTGAATTTGAGGTCGGGATTTTCTGTCGCGGCTTCGATGACAAAGTCTGCGTCTTTCATCGTATCCATGTTCGAGACAAATCGAATCGCATCCGCCGAATCTTTTCCCTCTTTGGTGATCGTGCCTTTTTCGAGCAACTTACTCGTGGATTTGGCAATCGCCGCTTTGGCTTTTTCCAGCGCAGCGGACTGAACATCCATGCACGTGACTTGATAACCCGATGTCGCCGCGACTTGCGCGATGCCGTTGCCCATTGTTCCAGCCCCAATAACAAAAATGCGTCTTATTGTCATCTTGTCTCCTGGTCTGCTAGTCTACTTGTCTACCAGTCTTGACTAGAAGACTAGCAGACGAGTGGACTAACCGACTCTATCTCTCCAAATCTTATAATTGTTCTTGATCTGCTCAATATGCCCTGGAATATGCCCAGAATAAATATTCAACCACTTCTCGAACGTGTATGGCTCGTCATATTCGGGATGCTTCGCTGTGTGTTCGAAGACCTCATCGGGTTGTTTCTTGAGTAATTCGTAGGTCGTCTTGCGGACGAGCCTCAATGTTTCCAATGCGTCTTCATAACTCTGCTCGTGATAATCCAGCTCGATTGCCCACTTGTCTTGATCGTATCCCATGAATGTTCCGCCTGGCTCGACTATCAACTTGCGAGCGCGCAACGCGGCATTCGATTCTGAATCTGCCAAATGCACCAGCACCTCATGCACGCTCCACTCCTTCGGCTCGGGCTTGAACTTCCATATCTCGCGCGGGATGTCTTTGAGCGTATCCATGAGCATCTCGTAACCGTTGCCGTAAAGCTCGATCTTCGATTCGCGTTCGTGTTTATTCATTACATTCATACCTCGGTGGTCGAGTAGGGCGAAGCCCGTATCGAGACCACCAACATTCACGAGTAATTTTGTTACAAGATTTGCTTTACGGCGTGGCGGTTTCGATACGTCCCGCGACGAGCATCGCGGGACTACTCAACCACCGTGATACACCTTCAATTCTCCAATCCTATAATTCTCCAACAATCAGTCCCCCAGTCTCTAATCTCCAATTACTAATTACCACTCACTCCACCTCCACCGCCATCGCCACCGCCTCGCCTCCACCTAAACATAAAGACGCAATCCCGCGCTTCAACCCTCGATCTTTCAGCGCATACAACAACGTCGTCAACACGCGTGCGCCACTCGCCCCAAGCGGATGCCCCAACGCGATCGCACCGCCGTTGACGTTGACCTTGTCCCAGTCCCAACCTTGATCTGCCAAAGCATAACCATCTGCTAACACTTGCGCGGCGAAGGCTTCGTTGAGTTCGATCAAGTCCACGTCGGATAACTTCCAATCAATTTTTTTCAACAACTTCGGTATCGCATGAGCGGGCGCGGCGAACAAATATTTCGGTTCGAGCGCGGCTTGCGCATACCCCACCACGCGTGCCATCGGTTTCAATTTATTTTTTTCAGCATACGCGCGCGACGAGATCACAACCGCCGCGCCGCCGTCGTTCATTGGGGATGAATTTCCAGGAGTCACTTTCCCATTCGCTTTGAACGCGGGCTTGAGTTTCGACAACGCCTCGAGCGTCGAATCTTTTCGCGGACCTTCATCCGTGTCCACGATCACTTCGCCTTTGCGCGATTCGATTCGCACGGGAACGATCTCAGGCGCGAATTTGCCCGCCGCTTGCGCCTCAACAGCCTTCCCGTGAGAACGAAGCGCAAAGTTGTCCATCGCCTCGCGCGTCACCTCGTATTCATCCGCGATAAATTCAGCCGCGTTGCCCATGCTCCAATTTTCGAACGGATCCCACAAGCCGTCTTTGAGAAGCGCGTCGGTGAGCGGCTGATCGCCAAACTTTAATTCGCCCGAACGACCCGCGACGAGAAACGGAGCGCGACTCATCGATTCGAATCCGCCCGCGACGAAGAGCGACGCGTCGCCCGCCCGAACAGCCTGACTCGCCATCATCGCGGCTTTCAACCCCGACCCGCAGACT
>JAEURC010000081.1 GCA_016789025.1 Anaerolineales bacterium | reverse complement strand
AGCCACCGAGGGGATTAAGCTTGGCACGTTCCACTCGATCTGCGCCCGGATTCAGCGGCGCGAGGCGCAACATCTCCCCATAGAATCGAACTTCGTGATCTATCATGCGGACGATCACGAACGGATCGTCAAGAACGTCATCCGCGAATTGAAGATCAATGAGAAGTTATATCGCCCCGCGAGCGTGCATGCCTCGATCTCGCGCGCCAAGAACGAACTCATCGGCGCAGACGATTACCCCACCCAAACGTATCGCGACGAAGTGGTGAAGCGCGTGTACGCCGATTATCAAAAACGTCTCGTCGCCAGCAACGCGGTGGACTTCGACGACATTTTGGTGTACACAGCGCGGCTCTTGCAGGATAACTCATCGGTGCGCGATAAATACGCGCAACGCTTTCGCCATGTGCTGGTGGATGAGTTTCAAGACACGAACCTCGCTCAATATGCGCTTGTGAAGGAGCTCTCTTCCTTTAATAAGAATATTTTTTGCGTGGGAGATCCCGACCAATCCATTTACGCTTGGCGCGGCGCGGACTATCGCAACATCCACCGCTTCGAGCAGGATTTCCCCGACGCGCAGACGATTCTCCTCGAACAGAATTATCGCTCACGCCAAAACATCCTCGATGCCGCCATGGGCGTCATTGACCGCGCCCGCAACCGCCGTAAGAAAAAATTGTTCAGCGATCGTGGCGAAGGCGAGAAAATATTTTTCTACGAGGCCCCCGACGATTACGCTGAAGCCTCATTCGTTGTTGACAGCATCGCGCAACTCGTCGCTTCTCGCCAATTCGAGCCAGGCGATTGCGCGGTGATGTATCGCACCAACGCCATGTCGCGTTTAATTGAAGAAGCGTTTTTACAAGCGCGGCTTCCCTATCGTTTGGTCGGCGCGCAGAGATTCTATGGAAGGCGCGAAGTCAAAGACGTCATCGCGTTTCTCCGCTTGATTCACAACCCCGCAGACGAAGCCAGCCTCGACCGCATCATCAACGTCCCGCCACGCGGCATCGGCGAAAAGACTCTCACCACATTGCACATTGTCGCGCGACAAAATGAGATGCAACCTGGCAACGTCCTCATTGACCTCGCGCGCGGCGATCAATCCTCGCATTGGAAATCGTTCACGGGTCGCGCCGCGCTTCCGCTCGCAGATTTCGGCGGACTGCTCGCCACGTGGCGAGTCGCCGCGCAAACGCTCAACGTGCCAGAACTTTTCGACCGCGTCGTCAAAGACCTCAACTTCAAAGAATACATTGACGATCAATCGGAAGAAGGCGAAGACCGCTGGGAAAATGTTATCGAACTCAAACGCCTCGCCGATGAATATTCCACACGCACCCTCGACGAATTTCTCGAAAATATCGCGCTCGTTTCCGATCAAGACACCATCGCCGAGGGCAACGTCCCCACCCTCCTCACCCTCCACGCCGCGAAGGGACTCGAATTCGGCGCGGTCTTCATCGTCGGTCTCGATGACGGCATCCTCCCTCACAGCCGTTCATTCGACGATCCTGAATCAATGGAGGAAGAACGCCGCCTCTTTTACGTCGGCATCACGCGCGCCAAAGACAAACTCTATCTCATCCGTTCGATCCAACGCGGCGGACGCGGCTCGCAAGAGGAAACTTTTCCCTCGCGTTATTTGGATGACGTGCCAGCGGATCTACTCGTCGGCAAAACCCGCACGGGACGTTCGATTCGCGGACAAGTCCCTGAAACGAAATGGCAGACGCATCGGACTCAGGGTCAGCCTGCTTCAGTCACCCCAGCCAAATACCGCGCTGGGACTCGCATCAAACATCCCTCGTGGGGCGAAGGCATCGTCCTCGACAGCAAGATACAAGACAACGATGAGATCGTGGATGTGGTGTTTGAGTCTGTTGGAATAAAAAGATTGTCGGCAAATTTGGCGAATTTGAAGATCATTTAATTTCACCCCAACTCTGTTGGTCGAGTAGGCGGCGCTCCTCCGCCGTATCGAGACCAACTGGTACGCATACTTAATTTTGTTACAAGAATTTCACTACGGCGTGGTGGTCTCGATACGCCCTTCGACTTCGCTACGCTTCGCTCAGGGCTACTCGACCACCAGTGCATAAACAAAAAGGATAGTCCTTTATGATCGAGGCATCTAACCATCCTAAAAACCGCGTTATCCTGCTTATTTGGATGGTGCTATCACAATTACTGATGGTTGCCACCCTTTTCATATGGATATTGGTCATTGGCGGACTTTTCATAATGGCTACTAACTCTACAAGCCCTAGACATTGGATTCAAGCCATTATTGCTGGGATGTACCCAACAGTTCCAATAACATTCGTGGTTGGATCATGGGTTGCATACTCTCGTCGTAAGAATCTAATGGCAGCATTACTCTCGGGATTATCATTTTTAATGCCAGTGCCATTTTATTATCTTCTCGCGAGCATTTAAGAGATTACTCAGCAAAACATAAAAGAGCATTTTATGCATTACACCAACCATTCGTTTCTCCCGCAGTTCGATTTGCCAAGCAAATCGTGCGGGAGATCGGGCTAGGAGAACCCCATGCAATACACCAACCTCGGCAAGACTGGAATGAAAGTTTCGCGCTTATGTCTCGGCATGATGAGTTATGGGTCCAAGACCTGGCGCGACTGGGTGCTCGATGAAGAGCAAGCCAAGCCCTTCATCCAACGCGCGTTGGAGGCGGGGATCAACTTCTTCGACACAGCGGACGTATACTCGCTCGGCGAAAGCGAAAAGGTGACAGGCAACCTGCTCAAACATTTCGGCGTGAAGCGCGAGCATGTGATCGTGGCGACAAAAGTGAACAACCAGATGAGCAAGGAAGTGAACGACAGCGGACTCTCGCGCAAGCACATCATGGACTCGATAGACAAGTCGCTCAAACGCCTGCAAATGGATTACGTTGACCTGTACCAAATCCATCGCTGGGACGATGAGGCTCCCATCGAAGAGACGATGGAAGCGTTGAATGATGTTGTCAGATCGGGGAAGGCGCGATACATCGGCGCGTCTTCGATGTACGCCTGGCAATTTGCGAAGGCGCAGAACACCGCTGAACGTCGCGGCTGGAGTCGTTTCGTCTCGATGCAGAATCACTACAACCTTGTGTACCGCGAAGAGGAGCGCGAAATGATTCCGCAGTGCGTGGATCAGGGCGTGGGGCTCATCCCGTGGAGTCCGCTGGCGCGGGGGTTTCTCGCGGGCAACCGCCGCAAGGAAGATTGGGGCGATACGACGCGCGCAAAAAGCGACACCTTTGGACATTCGATGTACTTCCGCGAGGAAGATTTCGCTGTCGTTGAACGCGCAGGCGACGTGGCAAAAGAACGCGGCGTGACCGTGCCGCAGATCGCGCTCGCGTGGCTGATGAACAAACCGCATGTCTCAGCCCCCATCATCGGCGCGACGAAGATGGATCACCTCGAGCAAGCCATCGCTGCCGTGGACATCAAACTCACGGATGAGGAAGTGAAACGACTCGAAGAGCCGTACAAGCCGCATCCTGTGTTGGGGCATACATAATCACTTTCATGTCACCCTGAGGGAGCGCTTTTCAGCGACCGAAGGGTCTCCCACACAACGAGGAGATTCTTCGCTTCGCTCAGAATGACATGCGCAATGTGTTGGTACAATAGCGAGGCAATTCACAAAACCTGGAGCAAACGTTGACCGAAACACTGAAGATCTTCATCCCCATGGCGGGCTGGGGCACGCGGATGCGTCCGCATACGTGGAGCAAGCCGAAGCCGCTCGTGAGCGTGGCGGGCAAAACCACGCTGGAACATCTCATGGATATGTTCCAGACATTGCCTGACCCCAACAATGTGGAATATATCTTTATTGTTGGTCCGTATCTCGGTGAGTTACAGATCCCCGCCTTCATTAAAGAGAACTATCCGAACATCAAGGCGCATTACGTGGTGCAGAATGAAATGAAGGGACAATCGCACGCGCTCTGGCTGGGGCGCGAGTTCATGCGCGGACCGATGATGGTCGTGTTCTCCGATTCGATCATCGAAACGGATTTCGCTTTTCTCAACGAGGAAAAATCGGACGGTGTGGCGTGGGTGCTTCCCTTCCCCGACCCGCGTCGGTTCGGGGTGGCAGAGGTGGGCGCGGACGGCTGGGTGAAACGCTTCATCGAGAAACCGACATCCATCGAAAATAATCTGGTGTTGATCGGTTGTTACTGGTTCAAAAGCGCGGAACGATTGCTCGCCGCCATCGAAGAACAGATGGAACGGAACATCTCCTTGAAAGGCGAATATTATCTGGCGGATACGATCTCGGTGATGATCGAAGGGGGAGCCCAAGTGCGCACGCACAACGGACTCAGTTGGCTGGATGCGGGAACCATCGAAGCGACGCTGGACACGAATAAAATTTTGTTGGATAAGCATGGTTCACAGGTTGGAAAATTTAAAGGTTCAAATGTTGAAATCGTCGAGCCAGTTGCGATTGATGAAACAGCCGAGATCAGTAATTCCAAGATCGGACCGCACGCTTCGATTGGGGCGAACTGCAAGATCGAGAATAGCCAAATCGCGGAGAGCATCGTCGAGGCGGGGTGCGAGATCAAGGATGCGGCGTTGAGTCGCTCGATGGTGGGCAGGCAGGCTCAAGTCCGCGGAAGAGGCGATGGGCACGTCGTCCAATTAAATGTTGGCGATAATAGTTCCGTCGTTCTGTCGTAAAATATGAACATGGTCGAATGTCGCTCAAATTCAAAATATGCGGAGCGTCCGCTTTCGCTGACGTGGGAGGGATACAAGTATGAGATCGCGGAAATTGTCGCGCGTTGGCGCGGACCGAGCGAAAAAGGTTTCCGCGTGAAGACCGCCGATGGGCAGGCGTTCGATCTGACGTATCGGGAAATTCCCGATGAATGGGTAGTGCAACCAATCTAGTCATCCGTCATTGCGAGGAGGGCTCGCGCTGAGCGGAGTGAGCCGATAGGCGAACGAAGACGAAGCGCAGCCCGACGAAGCAATCTCCAACACGTTGAGGAAGATTGCTTCGTCGCAAAGAACAAGTGCGCTCCTCGCAATGACGAAAATTTACGGAGGCTCCATGCAGGAAGTTACGAATGTTCAACGATTATCGAAACGGGTAGCGGGGTTGAAGCCTTCGGGCATTCGCAAATTTTTCGACATCGCCGCGACGATGAAAGATGTGATCTCGCTTGGCATCGGCGAACCCGATTTCACCACGCCGAAACCGATCCTCGACGCGGGCATTCGCTCACTGCAAAACGGCGAAACGCATTACACATCCAACTGGGGCAAGATGGAATTGCGTCAGGCAATTTCTGAAAATCTTCAACGTTTATATAATATTAAATACGATCCAACGAACGAGATCATCGCAACGGTCGGCGGCTCGGAGGCGTTGTACCTCACGTTCACTGCGATCCTCGACCCAGGCGATGAAGTGATCATCCCCACGCCATGTTTTGTTTCGTATCAAGCCGAAGTGATCATGGCGGGCGGCGTGGCTGTGGAAGTGCCCGCGCGCGAAGCGAACAATTTCTGTATTGACCCCGACGATATCCGCAAAGCGATCACGCCGCGCACGAAAGCGATTTTCATCGGTTATCCATCGAATCCAACAGGCGCGGTCGCCACGCGCGAAGTGATGCTCGAGATCGCAAAGATGGCGGAGGAATTCGATCTGCTCGTTGTCACCGATGAACTCTATGACCGCCTCGTCTACGACTTTCAACACGTCTGCTTCCCCGCGCTGGATGAAAGCCTCAAGAATCGCACGATACTCATCAACGGTTTTTCAAAAGCCTACGCGATGACGGGTTGGCGCATCGGCTACGCCTGCGGACCTGCGGACTTGATCCAGGGTCTCGTGCGGATCCACCAGTACAGCATCATGTCTGCTTCGACGACCGCGCAAGATGCCGCGCTGGTCGCCCTTCAAAGCGGAGACCCTCACGTGGAAGAGATGCGCCTCGAATATGACCGCCGCCGCCGACTCCTCGTGGCGGGACTCAACCGCCTCGGTCTCTCGACGTTCGAGCCGCGCGGCGCTTTCTATGCCTTTCCCAACATCCAAGCCTCTGGCATGGACGATGAAACCTTCTGTGAAAAATTATTGCGCGAGGAAAGTGTCGCGGTCGTGCCTGGCAATGCGTTCGGCACCGGCGGCGAGGGCTATGCGCGCATGTGCTACGCCACCGCCTATGAAAAGATCGAAGAGGCACTTCATCGCATGGAAAAGTTTATGAATAGGTATGGGTAAACAAAAGAGAATTAGAGATTAGAGAATTGTAGGGGCAGACCAGTGTCTGCCCTTTTTGATTCATTCATTCCGCCGAATGATATACTCCCCAACATGGAACAGGACTACAAGCGACTCGTTCGCGAACGCATCCTCGCAAGGGACGAATTGATTCGCGCCACATTCAGCGGGGAGCAAAAAGGATCATCGCTCGCATGGAACAAAGTCATCGTGCGACCTGTGGAGATCAAAGGTGAGATCCACTTGCAATTCTCCTACTTCGACGATAAAAAAGACATCACGAAAAATTATCTTGCCGACGCTGCCTCCCAAGTGGATGAATTGCTCGCGCTCCCCTTCCGAAATATTTTTGTCGAAAGCGCGGAGGGCAATGTGCAGGTCAACATCTCGAAAAAAGGAAAAGCGGTGGTGAGCGAACCCAAGTCAGCGAAAACACATGCCGAGACAAATTTCGCGCATGACCGCCAGAAGAGCAGACTCCTTTCCGCTGAAAATGCCGAACCATTCCTCAAAGCCGTCGGCATTATGACGACTGACGGCAAGATCAGGGCGGATATGCAGCGCAAGTTCAAACAGATCAATGAATTTTTACGGCTTGTAGATGAGACTGATTCGTTTCAAGCCTTTGCTGGTCAGCCCGTCCACCTCGTGGACTTCGGCTGCGGCAACGCCTACCTCACCTTTGCCATCTACTATTATCTGCACGATATTCTGAAACTGGACGCGCACGTTACAGGCATTGATGTCAAATCCGATCTCATCGAGCGGCACAAAGAGAAAGTTAAATCGTTGGGCTGGGATCAATTGGATTTCCAAGTCGGTCAGATCGCAGACTATAAGCCTGCGACAATTCCAAATGTGGTCCTCGCCCTCCACGCCTGCGATACCGCAACAGACGACGCGCTCGCGCAAGGAATCCGCTGGGGGAGCAAGTTGATCGTCTGCGCGCCGTGTTGCCAACATGAATTACAAGCACAGATGTCGCGTGTGGATATGCCTGAGCAATTACTGCCCATCTTCAAAGATGGAATTTTCTTCGAGCGGATGGGAGACATCCTCACCGACACCTTCCGCGCGACGATATTGCGTATCATGGGCTATCGCACAGACGTGACCCAGTTCGTCCCCATCGAGCATACAGCGAAGAATCTAATGATCCGCTCGGTGAAGACCTCGTCTGCGGGAAATGCCCATTGGGTGGAAGAGTATCGAAATCTAAAATCGTTCTGGCACGTGACGCCGTATCTTGAAAAAATACTTGGGGCTGATATGTTGCTTCAGCCGCCGTCCTCGGCGGCGAGGATGCCGCCTCGCGCATAAGCATGAATCAAAAATCCCCACGATAAACATCGCGGGGATTTTTTGTCGTGGGTTAAGTCAATTAGCCTAAAACGATAACGTTCGCGGCTTGAGGTCCCTTCGGTCCCTGTTCGACAGTGAACTCGACCTTCTGACCTTCTTGCAGATTCTTGAACCCTTCGCCTTGAATGGCGGAGAAGTGTACGAAAACATCAGGTCCGCTTTCGCGCTCGATGAAGCCGTACCCCTTGGTCCCGTTGAACCACTTGACTGTACCGTTGATACGATCCGACATGTTTGCCTCCTATGGCAATAAAAAATTTGGAGGTAACCACGTATTGCATCGGAATCGCCGCAACGGCGAAAAAACAAAGCGGCTCACGGACGATCCGTGAGCCACCTGGTACTTCCAAAGCAAACTACTGGTATCCTACGCCGCTTAAGATAACATGAG
>JAEURC010000080.1 GCA_016789025.1 Anaerolineales bacterium | reverse complement strand
AGCCAACACGTCGCAAGAAAGCGGAGCCTACACTTGCGACAGATTCCTCGCTGTCCAAACCCCGGCGCGAACGTAAAAAAGCCGAACCCGAGGCGCAACCTGTCATCGAACCTCAACCTGAAATTGTCGAGGAAGCGGTTGCGCTAATCGAGCCTGAGCCTGTCATCGAACAAGGTGACGCGGCTCAACCGGCAGAAACTCCTCCTGCTGATGTCAGCGATAATATCTGGCAATCGTGGCTGGATCGATTAAGTTCCGCTATTTCAATGCGGGTTAAGCGAAAAGAAGACGCGCAACCTGCGACCGATCATCCGCAAGTTGAAACTTCTCAAGGTATCGACACAACTCAAGATCAATCGTCAACGAGCCAACCGGCAGACTCCCAACCCTCGTCTTTGATCTTCAAAGAGATTGGCGGCGAACTTCGCCATCGACGCGAGACCCTCAGCCTGCATCTCAGCGAAGTGGAACGGAATACCCACGTGAAAGCGCATTACCTCGAAGCGCTCGAACTGGGCGACATGGACAAACTCCCCTCGACCGTGCAGACGCGCGGCATGTTATCCAACTACGCGTCCTTCCTCGACCTCGATGTGGATGCCATCCTTCTGCGGTTTGCCGATGCGTTACAGACGCGGCATCGCGAACAAAACCCGCAAAAGTCTGCGCGGCAACCAGGCGAACCGATTGTCTCAAATATTCCTCCGCTTCGTACTTTCATCGCGGGAGATATGATCTTCGGCATTGGAAGCGCCGTACTTCTGGTCGGATTTCTGATCTGGGGCATCACCTGGATCGTAAACCGGCAAAACGAGCAGGAGATTCAACCCACCGCGCCATCCATTTCCGACGTGTTGCTTGCCACCACCGATCCATCCTTGTTCACGCCGACAGCCACGTTGGCATTGATCGAAGAGAGCGAGCCTACGGTTACCATTGTTATCCCAACCCAGAACCTGAACGTCAATGTGCAGGTGAACTTGATCGCCGTCGAACGAACGTACATGCGCGTGATCGTGGATGGGGAGGAAGTGTTCAATGGGCGTGTGATTCCCGGCACGGCGTATCCGTTCGAGGCGGAGGAACAAGTTGAGGTGCTGGCAGGAAGCGGCGCAGCGCTCCGCATTGTGTACAATGGGCGCGACCTTGGTCTGTTGGGCGGGTTTGGTCAGGTGGTGAGCAATATCTATCGCGAAGAGGAGATCGTCACGCCTACCGCGTTGCCCACCCAGCCGCCGACGATCACGCCTACGCCGACTGTCACTGTGCCACCCTCAAGAACGCCGATCCATTCCGCCACGCCTGGAATAACAGGAACGCCGTAGAGCGAGATTTAGCTCGTCTTGCAAAGACCTCTTGCATAAGTGTCTCTTGCTCAGCCACACATCGTCCCGATGTCCTTCGGGAGAGTCCACAGAGACCCTTGAGAAGTTCTCTTTTTCTCTGTGATCTCTGTGGCAAAAATGACTTTTGCAAGAGGTCAAATAAGGAAAATTGTCTTGTCTAAAAACACCTTTCATCTCGTCTCTCTCGGTTGCGCCAAAAATACCGTCGACTCGGATTCTATGGCTCAGCTTCTTGTCCGCGATGGTTATCATGCGGTGGACAATCCGTCGCACGCCAACGTGTTAATCGTGAATACGTGCGGTTTCATTGGTCCCGCAAAGCAAGAGTCGCTGGATGTCTTGCGCGAACTTGCCGATGGCAAGAAGAAGGATCAAATCCTCATCGCGGCGGGATGTCTGACACAGCGCTACGGTTCGGAAGTGGCGGAGAAAGTCCCCGGTGTAGATGGCGTTCTCGGCACGCGCCGCTGGATGGATATTGTTCAAGTGGTGCGCGAGCTCCGCAAGACGCCTCACCCCGAGCCGATCTATCATCTGCCCGAAGCAAAGACCGTCGGCACAGACGAGCAGGAGGCGTTGCGCGCGTCGGTGGCGGGGGCGAGCGCGTATGTGAAGATCGCGGATGGATGCCGCCGCCCGTGCGCCTTCTGCGCGATTCCGCTCATCAAAGGGACGGCGGTTTCGCGCGCTATCGAAGTTATTCTCGATGAAGCGCGCCGCCTGCGCGACGCCGGTGTGCGCGAGTTGATTTTGATCGCGCAAGACACAACGGATTATGGTCACGACTTGGGGATGAAAGACGGGCTGGCGATTCTGCTGGAGGAACTCACAACGAAAGTTCCCAATATGGACTGGCTCCGCGTTATGTACGCTTACCCCGGCTATGTGACGGATCGCCTGATCGACGTGATGGCTTCGAGCAAACAAGTTTTGCCGTATCTTGATATGCCGCTTCAACACGCGCATCCGAAGACGTTGTATCGCATGCGCCGACCGTCGAACATTGACTGGGTGCATCGCACGCTTGGAAAAATGCGCGCGAAAATATCCAATCTCGCCATTCGCACAACGTTCATCGTCGGCTATCCCGGCGAAACGGACGAGGAATATCAGGCATTGGTTGATTTCGTGAAGGAAATTCGCTTCGACCGCGTGGGGACGTTCCAATTCTCCTTCGAGCCCGGCACGACCAGCGAGCCTCTTGGCGACCCAATCCCCGCCGAGGTGAAACAAGCGCGTTACGAGCAATTGATGGAACTTCAGCAAGGGATTTCCATGCAGGTCAATCAATCGTACGTCGGCAAGACGTTGGATGTGTTGGTGGAGGGGCGCGATAAAGGAATTACCATTGGGCGTTCGTACCGCGACGCGCCGGAGATTGACGGCTTGGTGTTCATTGAAGGGGAAGCGAGGATCGGCGAGATCGTGCCGGTCAAGATCACCGGCGCAATGGCGTACGACTTGACCGGAGTCCCTGCGCAAGAGTTGATTCGGTTGTAATCCGTACGGCAAGAATCTTGCCATTTGTTGAAATTATTTCGATGCGCAATCGCAAAGTGAACTTTGCGGTACGAAGCGCTTCACGAGTGGATTCGGTTGTAATCCGTGCGGCAAGATTCTTGTCCTAAGCCTGTCGAAGGGCATCTTGCCATTTGTTGAAATTATTTTGATGCGCAATCGCAAAGTGAACTTTGCGGTACGAAAGTGGATTTGGCTGACGAAAACAGAAACAGCCCGCCCCTGAGAAAGAGGCGGGCTGTCCGTTTGGTCGGTTATCCTTGCGAAAGCTCTCAACCTTCACAAGGATTTTATGCCGCTCTTGCGACAGCCGTCGCGGCGAGGAGGAGTATTCCCAAAACGAGGTTGATTTGTATGAGTCGCGTTTCGCGGCGGCGCAGAGATTCCAGTTCTTGTGAATTGTCCGTTTTTTTTGATCGGACAAGGGCGCGGTGCAGGGCGGGGGTGATATCCCAGGTTTGGATGGCGGTGGCGACGATGACAAGCATACCAAGAAGGTGTTTGGCAAGGATCGCCAGCGACCATTGTGTGCTGGTGGCGAGAAAACCGTCGTAATGCGGGTTGACGCTCATTTGAAACAGACCGGTCAGCACCAACAAACTCAGGCTGAACCATGCGAGGGGTTCGAATCGTTTTTGTATGGCTTCGATCAATGCGAGTTGCGCGTTCGGTTCGAGCGCGCGCTTCATGGCAGGCAGGAGGAGGAATGCGATTGCCGAAAGGTTGCCCACCCACATTACCGTGGCAATAAAATGAAGCCAATACGTGATTACGATCGCCCAATTGGGAGGATGCGTCATGGGGAGGGTGTTGGCGTTTCTGTCGGCGTTTCGGTTGGTGTGTCGGCGGGCGGCGGTCCGCCGGTGGTGGGGGTTTCGGTGGGTATGAGAGGCTCGGGTGTGGCGGTGGCAGGGTAGCAGGCTTCTGTCGCTTCGTTGAATCCCTTTTGAGCGGCGCTATCGAGCGCGCCGACCCCCTGCGCGTTGGTGTATTGAGTATACGCGCCGCAATAATCGCCTTTGGCGAGCAGTTCGTCTCCGTAGCGCATGGAGGCGTATTGATAGCGGGTGGTGGCGTACATGGTGCCATCCCACAGGCCCGCCCAGCCGCGATAGACCTGGTCGAAGTAAAAGACGGCTTGCGCCCAATCCAATTCCCAGAACGAGGCGCCGATGAGATAGATGCGCGCGCCTTCGCGCAGTCCGTTGGCGTCGCGGTCGATGGTTCCGAATCGTTCCGCCAGTGTGACCTGATAAATGCCGCCTTCGAGATTTCCCGAATTGATGAGGTTCACACCGTAGTTGCGCAAGGCGAAGTAGTACATGCCGTCTACGAGGGAGGTGTTGTAGGTGAGGTCGAGTTTGCGCATTTCATCGAGCGCGCCGATGGCGCCGGGCCAATCTTGCGCGGTAATGAGTTGTTGCGCGCGCGCGTAGGCTTCCTCTGCGCCGCTGAAGTCAGGCGTGGGCGTGAGCGAGGGAGTCGGCGTGGGTGTTGGCTGGTTCATCAACACCAGCACGTTGGTCAATTGCTGTTGCGCGTCGGGGAAGGATGGATCGTGTTGGATGATCCACTCGAGGCGTTGTTTGGCGTTTTCGTATCGTCCGAATTGAATGTCTACGAGCGCAAAGGTGAATTGCTCGCTGAGTTGTTCGCTCATTACCGAGGATTGGTAACTCTGGCGCGTGCCGATGCCGGAACGAAATCCGCTAAAAATGGCGATGGCGAGGAGTACGATCACGCCCAGCGCGTTGAACAGGAATCGTTTTCCGCGACTGGGTTTTGTAACTTTGATGTTTGGTTGTGTGCTTCCAAGATCTTCAGACATTTGAATTTTTTCTCACTTTGTTTTCCGGAGAGTAATTGGCGTTCTCTTACGCCACCAGGGACGTTAGAGAACGTCTCCTACACAGCAGAAGATTATATCAGCCTTGATTTTAGAGTTTTAACAACAATTTAATTTCGGACCAAATGATGGGCAGGCAGATGAGTCCGCCGACGACCATGCCGATCAATGCGGTGAGGACCGCAGAGCCGGGGATGTAGACCGCGAGCAGGTAAGCCGTCACGCCGCCGAACACTGCCGCGACGAGTCCCTTGACTGCCGCGCTCCACACGACGATGGGTTCGTGCATCCGCTTGCTGAGCCAGATGAAGAGGAAGATGGATTCGATGAGCAGGGCGATCTCCGCAAAGGCAATGACCGGCGCTCCGATATGCTTGAACATCGTGATGCCAAGATAGCCGATGCCGATGAATAACCCAAGCCTCAAAATAACCGCGTATAACGGGAACATCGGCTCTTTGCGCGCATAGAACGAACGCGCCGCGATCTCGTGGATCGAATATCCTGTGAGCGTGATGAGATAGGCACGCGTTGTCCATGTGATCAGCGCGGACATTTCCGCTTCGAAGCCGAATGCGGCGCGCACGAGCGGATTGATCCCCGCCGCCATCACCGCCGCGATGGGGATCGTGAGGGCGATCAACACTCGCAGGGCGCGCTCGATCGCCAAGCGGAACTCATGCCACTTGTCGCGCGAGGCGAATTCCGACAGGGTGGGGAGCATGGCGGTGGCGATTGCCGTCCCGAGCAGAGTCTCCGGTACCTGCATGATCATCCAACCGAAGGCGAGCGAGGTGACTGCGCCCTCCTGCCCGGTCAACGAGGCGAGATAGTCGCGCGCGATCACGATGAGTTGAATGCCTCCCATGGTGAGCAAACGCGGAGCGAGCAGTTTGAGCGCTTCGAGTAAGCCGGTGTGGCGCAGGTCGAGCACAGGTGTCCATTTGAAGCCGAATTTGAATAGCGCGGGGATTTGCACCGCAAGATGCAACGCCGCGCCGAGGATCACGCCGTACACGAGACCTTGAATACCAAAAATCGGCACAAAAATGATCGCGCCAAAAATTTGACCAATGTTGTACATGGTGGGCGCGAGCGCGGGCAAAAGAAAATGCTGGTTGGCTTGCAGGCTTGCCATCACCAATCCGCTGATCGAAAAGATGATCGTGCTGACGAGATTCAATCGCATGAGTTCAGCGACAAGGAGGCGTTGCTCTGCGGTGAAGCCCGGTACGATCGCGTGATCTACAATTTGTTGCGCGAAAATAAAAATTAACACCGCGATCGAACCCGTGACCAGAAACGCGAGGTTGGCAACGCGCGAGAACAAGTCCCACGCCGCCTCTCGCCCCTTGGTGGTGAGATAGTCGCTCATCAATGGGATGAACGCCATCGCCAGCGCGCCGCCCGAGATGAGCGCGAACAACACATCTGGCACGTTGTTGGCGGAGTTGAACACATCCAGCAAGCCGACCTCATCGGTATAGATACGCGAGATGATACCCACGCGCGCAAAGGCGAGGACTTTGTCCAAGCCGAAGAAGGCCGCGATCAAAATGGAGGTGCGCGCTAAAAAGGAAAATTTATTCATAACTGCTCACGTCCCGCAGGGTGGTTCGAATCATTTGTGGTTTCACAGAAAACCTGCGGGGCGATTTATTATGGAGTATAGGGAGGCAAATCCATAACTTTCAATTGCCCGTCGCTGTCTCGCGCCACGCGGTATTCAAATTGTGAAACGGGCGGCATCTCGGTTTCATCCGCGCCGCAACACGGACCCAACACGAACAAACTTCCGTCCGGGTTGTTGAATTCCACCAGAAAGGCGAAGGTGTCGCTATCAGAATTCTTTAGCGTGGCTGTGCGAACGGTCAGGCATTGCAACCCCGCGTTTTCACAAGCCCAACTCCACAGCGCGGCGTGGTCCTCGGGGTCCGCCGACGCATTGAAAACCCGCAATTGCTCATACCCGCCGCCGTAGAACAGATCGGCTTTGGCATATTGTTTTGCGTTCAACAGATCGAAGAATTGGATTAACAATGTCTGCGCGTCGCTGGCTGTGAAGGGTAACGAGGTAGGCGCGGGTGTCGTTCGCGGAGCGCAACTGGCAAAGAAGAGTACGATGATCAATAAATATTTTTTCATCAAAACGTTCCCTGAATGATTCCGCCGTCCACGTTCAGCAAAACGCCCGTGATGTATGACGCGGCGGGCGAGACGAGAAACACGGCGGCGTTGGCAAACTCTTCAGGACGCGCCATCCTGCCCAGCGCGGTGGATTCGACTTGCATACGCTTCTCTTCCGACGGGGAGGTCTGGTTCTGCTCTCCTCGAGCCTTCATCAACTCTTCGACGCGTTCCGTCTCCGTCCAGCCTGGCAGAATGGAGTTTAAACGGATTCCCTCCTTGCCCAGTTCCAACGCCAGCGACTTGGTGAGTCCCGCCGTCGCCGCGCGGACGCTGTTCGAGATGAGCAAATTCGGAATCGGTTGCTTCACCGAATACGATGTGACTGTCAACACGCTCGCCGAATCCGATTTTCGCAAATGGGGCAGGGCAGATTTGATCAGCCGCACATGACTCATCAAGCACAGATCAATCCCTTTTTGCCACGCGGCATCGTCGAGCGAATCGATCGAACCTGATTTTGGTCCGCCCGCGTTGGTGATGAGGATGTCCAGTCCACCGAACGCGTCCACAGTTTGTTGAATCAATTTCTCAGGCACATCGGGCAGACTCACATCGCCTGCAAACCCCTCTACTTGTGTACCTGTTTCCCTGTGTACTTGCTCTGCCGCGCGTTTTGCATTTGCCTCCTCACGGCTATTGACCGCCACGCTGCAACCTTCTTTTGCAAGCAATAACGCGGCGGCGTAACCCAATCCTCGGGAGGAACTTGCCACGAGCGCGCGTTTGTTTTTGAGTTGTAAGTCCATGAGCTCTCCATGAGGTACGTAGACAAGTATACAGGTATACATGTACACACGTGACTTGTCTACTTGTCTACTTGTTTACCTGTCTACGCGTTTTCGTGTTTACCTCTCCACCTGTATCCGACTCTCCCACACATCCCCATCCGTCCAATTCGCTTCGACCCATTTTGCCACATTCCCCAACGCGGACTGTAAAAACGCGGCGTCATTCCCCACCATCGCGCAGATGATGACCGCCTCGTCCCATTTGTTCTGCAAATCCATCTCCGCCACAGAGACGTTGAACTCGCGATGCAAACGCGAGATGAGCGGCTTGATCCGTCCGCGCTTTTGTTTGAGGGAGGCGCAGGTGGGGAGGTGGAGGTGAATCGTGAGGGTGGCGAGCATAATTTTCGTGGGGCGGGATGCCATCCCGCCTTACGTTTGGGCGCAGGCAGGGAGGTAGAGGTGAATGGCGAGGGTGGCGAGCATCAAAGATCGCGGTATGCGCCGCCGCGTGTGGAAATTTCAAGGATGAGGACGATCAATTTATCATCTTCGATGGCATAGATGATTCGCCAGTCCCCGACACGAATGCGAAAAAGGTTTTCATATCCCGCCAGTTTTTTTACGCCAGTAGGACGCGGCTCGCTTGCCAGTTCACGTATCGCTGCGCGGATTCGCTTCAAAACATCGCCATCCAGCCGCTTGAGTATCTTCTCTGCCTTGCGGTGGATGATGACTTGCCATTGCGCGCCCGTCATGCAGGTTTATCCAACTCCGCGTCCACCTCTTCAAAAGGGCGCCCGACGGAAGGATTTTTCTTCCACTCCTCATAGGAAGCGGCGGCTTCGCGCACGGCGCGCAATTCCTCCAGCTCCTCGCGGATTTTTTCGTAATCAACGGCGGGAATCATTACCGCCACGTTCTTTCCATTGCGCTCGATGATCACATCGCCTTTGCCAGCCAGAACCTGATCGAGCAGATCACGGAATTTGATGCGCGCCTCGCCGCTTTTTATGATTGTGTTTGGCATTTCGATCTCCTATATACAAATTGTATACTTTGTACATATTGTACGTTCGACCATGTATATTGTCAATCTAGCAAATTGTGGCGCTTTTGTTTGAGGGACGCGCAGGCGGGGAGGTGAATCGTGAGGGTGGCGAGCATGTTACTTGTTTTCTTTGAAATAGCGGTCGTTTAATTTATTAAATAGCCATTTGACGAATTTTCGATTAAGTACATTGCCTGTGTATGACATTCCAACAATAAATAGGAGCATAGGTAACAAGCAAAAGATTGCAGTCTTGCTTTCTTCGGGAATAAAAACTATGAACCATGCCACGCCGCTGAATACCGCTAACAGACCGTAGAAATGAGATGTTTTATTCGCTTTATCGCTCACTCCAGATATTGAAAGCCCATCCATGAATAGAGAAGCTATTGATAATAGTAAGAATACTACCAAAAGAAAACCAAAGAACCAAAGCAAAACTTGTTGCAAAATTTCCATATTCCCCCTATCTCATTGCTTCCCGCAAATTCTCCGCCAGCGCGGACGCGTCCTCGTCCCTGCACGAATCGTCCCGAGCAAGAAATTTCATGCCCTTTTCTGAATCTTTTTTTCGATGAGGAACTAGCCATGAGTGGAAGTGCGGAACCCCATCCATGAGAGTGACTTGGTAAACGCGTTCCGCGTCTGTGTGCAATTTGAGCGCGTGATAAATTTTTCTCATTACGTTTCCAAGTGACGCGGATTCATCGTCTGTCATTTCGGCATAATCAAGAAAGTGGCGTTTCGACTCAATGAACAACGTGCCCAATGGACCTAATTTCGCGGGCGCGTGACAAACCATCCAGTGGTCGTCCTCGTAGATGTATTCACCCGGAGGGGTGGCTTCTATTCCATTGTGTTTGCGGCAGATGAAACAGTTTTTCATCGAACACCTTATGATTTACGAATCACCAATTACGTCTTACAATCCCTCGCATGGACATCGAAGCCCAATACAACAAAGCCCTCGACTATCTCTACTCGTTCGTGGATTATAGCCTGAAACATTCCTCCGAACTTGCCAAGGCGGAGTTCAACCTTGACCGCATGTTCGCGTTGATGGAGGAGTTGGGGAATCCGCAGAGCAAATATCCCATCTTCCACGTGGCAGGGACGAAGGGGAAAGGGTCTGTTTCGGCGCTTTGCGCCTCAGGTTTGAAGGTTGCAGGTTATAAGGTTGGATTGTATACATCGCCTCACTTGTTAGATTTCTGCGAGCGGATTCAAGTGGATGGCGAGCCGATCTCGCATGAATTGCTGGTTGAGTTGGTGGAGGAGATCAAGCCAGCGGTGGCGAAGATTCCTAAACTCACCACATTTGAAATCACAACCGCGCTTGGATTTCTCGCCTTTGCAAGACAAGGGTGCAACGCGGCAGTGATCGAGGTCGGTTTGGGCGGTCGGCTGGACGCGACGAACATCGTCACGCCGAGGGTTTCGGTCATCACGTCGCTGTCGTACGATCACATGGCGGTGCTTGGCGATACGTTGGCAAAGATCGCGGGGGAGAAGGCAGGGATTATCAAACGTGGAGTGCCTGTGGTTTCTTCTTCGCAAAAGGAGGAAGCCCTCGAAGTTTTTGAGCGCGTAGCCAAACTGGAGGAATCAAGTTTCATTTTGGTTGGAAAAGATATAAAGTTTGAGAAAATTGATTTGTCTTTGGATGGACAATCACTTCGTCTCGTTGATAACCTTCGACCTTTGACCTTCGACCTGCAACTTCCATTGCTCGGTTCCCACCAACTCGAAAACGCCGCCACCGCGTATGCCGCGCTCAAAGTCAGCGGGTTGGAGATTTCAGACGAAGCAATTCAAAAAGGGTTTGCGCAGGTGAAGTGGCGAGCGCGATTTGAAATCGCTCGACGCGAGCCACCCGTCATTTTTGATTCGGCGCACAATGAAGATTCGTTTGCGAAGTTGCGCGAGACGCTTGACGCGTATTTTCCAGACAAGAAAGCCTATCTCATCTTCGGCGCGTCGGAGGATAAGAATATCCCTGGCATGTTTGCCGCGATGCAGCCGAAGATCAAGCGACTCATCGTCACGCGCGCCGACCATCCGAGGGCGCTGGAGGAGGAGAAAATTTCCGAGTTGGCGAGGCAGGCTGAGGTCCCGTATGAAGCGCTGAGTCCCGTTGAGTCTGCGTTGGCGCGGGCGTTGGAGTTATCCGCAAAAGATGGTAGCATTGTGTTATCCGCTGGAAGCATGTTCGTGACGGCGGAAGTGATGAGAGCATGGAATAATTCGATGTCGTTGCGAGGGCGATAGCCCGAAGCAATCTCTTGTTACGAGGAGATTGCTTCGTCGGGCTGAAGCCCTCCTCGCAACGACATGAGGCATAAATGAGTCACCCAAAAGATTGGACCGAAGAAGAAAATTTTGACCTGACCCTCTCGCAGCGCACGGAGGAGTTGTATCGCATTGCGAATCGCGAGGCGGATGAAAGCGGCATGATTGAAGCCGCGGTGTTGCCGTTGCGCGATCTTGTTGTTTTTCCGCGCATGGTCTCGCCGATCTTCATCGGGCGCGAATCGTCGCTGCTTGCGGTGGAAGAGGCGCAACGCAAAGGACAGACCGTGATCGGGCTGACACAGCGCGACGCGGACATTGACAACCCCGGCGCGGAGGATTTTCTGCCCGTCGGCGTGGAGATGGCGGTGGGGCGTTTGCTCGCCATGCCAGACGGCTCGCACTCGGCGCTTGTGCAGGGACGCCGCCGCGTGGAGATCGTGGAGTTCATCCGCAGTGTGCCGTATTTGAAAGTGCGAGCCCGCGTCGTTTCGGAACCTCAAACTGCCGACCGCCAAACGAGCGCTCTCATGCGTTCGGCGCTGGACCTGTTTGATCACTGCGTGCAGTTGGATCGTTCGATCCCCGAAGAAGCGCATTTGTTCGCGATGAATATTTCCGAACCCGGCTGGCTGGCGGATATGCTCGCCACTTCGCTGTCGTTGAATTACGAAGCGAAACAAAGCCTGTTGATGTTGCTCGACGTGCGCGGACGCTTGCAAGCGTTGAACAAAATCCTCGCGCAAGAAGTTGACGTGTTGGAACTCGAAGACGAGATCCACTCGAAGGTGCAAAGCGAGGTGGATAAAAGCCAGCGCGAGTTTTATCTGCGCGAACAGATGCGGCAGATCCAAAACGAGTTGGGCGAAGGCGACATCTTCACGCGCGAATCGGGCGACTTGAAAAAGCGAGTCGAAGCCGCGTCTCTGCCCGATGAGGCGCGGGCGGTCGCGTTGAAAGAATTGGAACGCTTGAACCAGATGCCGCCGATGGCGCCTGAAGTGGGAATCATCCGCACGTACATTGATTGGATTCTTGAACTGCCATGGGCGAACTTCTCGCCCGATAATTTGGACGTGAAGAACGCGGGGAAGATTTTGGAGCGAGACCATTACGGCTTAAAGAAACCCAAAGAACGGATTTTGGAATACATCGCCGTCCGTTCGTTGAAGCCGAAGAAAGAACGACAACCGATCCTGTGTTTTGTCGGACCTCCGGGCGTTGGCAAAACTTCTCTTGGACGTTCCATCGCCGAATCGCTCGGACGAAAATTTGCGCGTGTCTCTTTGGGTGGCGTGCGCGACGAAGCCGAGATACGCGGACACCGCCGCACGTACATCGGCGCTTTGCCTGGGCGAATCATCCAAACGATGAAACGCGCTGGCACGTCGAATCCGCTGTTCATGCTGGATGAGATTGATAAGTTGTATTCCGATTTTCGCGGCGACCCTGCTTCGGCGATGCTCGAAGTGCTAGACCCCGAACAGAACAACACGTTCAGCGATCATTATTTGGAGTTGCCGTTCGACTTGTCGAAGGTCATGTTTGTGACAACGGCGAATTCATTGGGAAGCATCCCGTCTCCGCTGTTGGATCGCATGGAAGTGATCGAGTTCCCCGGCTACATCGAGGAGGAAAAACTTGAGATTGCGAATCGCTATCTCATTCCGCGCCAGATCGAAGAGAATGGCGTGGAGGAACTCAACCTCACGTTTGACCCCGACGCAGTGCGGAAGATCATCCGCGAGTACACATACGAAGCGGGCGTCCGCAATTTGGAACGCGAGATCGGGAAGATTTGCCGCAAAGTGGCGCGGATGAAAGCGGAGGGGAAGAAGTTCGAGTCAACGATCAAAGCCGATGCGATGGAAAAGTATCTCGGTCCGCAACAGGTCTTTCAAACGGAAGCCGAACGCGCGGATGAGGTCGGCGTCGCCACCTCGCTCGCGTGGACGGAAAACGGCGGCGAGATCATGCCCGTCGAAGTGGCGGTTCTCGAAGGCAAAGGCGGATTGCAGATGACGGGTCAGATGGGCGAGGTGATGCAAGAGTCGGGTCAAGCCGCGTTGACGTACATCAAATCTCGCGCGGCTGAATTGAAAATTGATCTCGAAGTTTTTGAGCGTATGGACATCCACGTCCATATGCCCGAAGGCGCGATCCCGAAAGACGGACCGTCGGCGGGAATCACGATGGCGACCGCGATCATCTCCGCGCTGACGGGTCGTCCCGTGTTCAAGCACGTCGGCATGACGGGTGAAATTACTTTGCGCGGGCGCGTGCTTCCCATCGGCGGCGTGCGCGAAAAAGTGCTAGCCGCCCATCGCGCTGGGCTGAAGACAGTGATTCTCCCAGAAAAGAATATGAAGGACTTAACCGAGTTGCCCAAGACCGCGAAATCAGAATTGAAGATCATCCCAGTCAAGCACATGGACGATGTTCTGCAAATCGCGCTTGGCAAAGACGCGGTCATCGAACCTCCGCGACCGAAGAAGCAGAATACGAAAGAAGAATCGCAAGAAGAGAGCGAGTAAATTTAACACAAAGGACACAACGGACACGAAGAAAATCATGGAAAGGTTATCGGCTCATCACTTTTCCAACCTTAGTGACCTTCGTGTCCTTCGTGTTTAAAAAAGCCATGTCTATTTCCCTCAAAAACAAAGTCGTTCTCATCACTGGCGCATCGTCGGGATTCGGCGAAGATGCCGCGAAATTGTTTGCCGCAGAGGGATGCAAAGTCATCCTCGCCGCGCGTCGACTGGACCGCTTGCAAACGCTCGCGGCTGAAATTCAAAGCAAAGGCGGCGAAGCGCTCGCGGTCCCTGCCGATGTGAACGAACGCGCTGAGATCGAAGTGATGGTGCAAACCGCGCTCGACCTCTATGGAAAAATTGACATCCTTTTCAACAACGCGGGCTACGGCGCGGTCAACTGGTTCGAGAATCTCAAACCCGAACGCGACATCGAAACGCTCATCCGCGTCAACCTCATCGGCACGATGCTCGTCACGCGCGCGGTGATTCCGCACATGCTCGAACGCGGCGAAGGTCACGTCATCAACATGGTTTCCGTTGCGGGTCTCATCGCCGCGCCGACCATCACATCATATTCCGCAAGCAAGTACGGCGCGCGCGCATTCACCGACGCGCTCCGCCGCGAAGTGGGTCACCTCGGCATAAAAGTTTCGGGCATTTATCCCGGTCCCGCAGTCACCGAGTTCGGCGACAAGCTCGAACGCACGCAAGCGCGCAAAACGATTCGACGCATCAAATATCCGCACCTCACCTCCGAGTATGTCGCGCAACGCGTGGTGGATGTCGCCAAACGTCCGCGCCGCACGCTGGTCATCCCGTGGTGGTTCCTCGTCATAACCACCTTCGACACGCTCTTCCCCGTCGCAGTGGATTGGATTTTATATTTCTTCGCGAAGAAGAATCATAATTTGGATTAACTTGCTTCAGCCGCCGTCCTCGGCGGCGAATTACATCGGACGAACGCCGAGGACGGCGTTCTGAGCATAAATTAGGAGACTCACATGACTCAAACCCGCTTGGACAAACTCAACGCTTCTCTCTCGACGGGGGGACTTGATTCAGTTATTCTGAATCCGGGTCCAACTCTCAGCTACCTCACCGGGCTGAACTTCCACTTGATGGAGCGTCCCGTTGTATTGCTTGTCGCAAAAGACCAAGTGCCTGCAATTGTGATACCCGAATTGGAATCGCTAAAGGTTGCGAATCTTTCTTATCCGTTGCAGGTGTTTTCTTATCCCGAGGACCCGTCAGAATGGGATAACGCCTTTCGAAAGGCGACGCAGGCTCTCGGTCTGGATGGGAAGCGGATCGGAGTCGAGCCGCGTCAACTGCGTTTGCTGGAATTTCGCCATGTAAAGAACGCCACGCCGGAAGCGGACTTCCCCGACGCGAGCGACGTGTTGGCGCAGTTGCGCTTGCGAAAAGATAAAACGGAAGTGGAAGCCATGCGCCGCGCGGTGCAGATCGCCCAGTCCGCGCTTGAAGCGACGATTCCGCTCATCAAATTCGGCATGACCGAAAAAGAATTATCGGCGGAACTAATGATTCAATTATTCAAACACGGCTCGGAATCCGAAATGCCTTTCGCGCCGATCGTTTCATCGGGACCGAACTCGGCGAACCCGCACGCCTCGCCCTCCGATCGGAATTTGCAAGTGGGCGATCTGCTCGTCGTGGATTGGGGTGCGGCGCACGCTGGTTATATCTCTGACCTGACGCGCACTTTTGCAGTGGGCGATGTTGACGAGGAATATCAAAAGATTCACAAAATTGTGCAGGAGGCGAACGCTGCCGGTCGCGCCGCGTCGAAACCCGGCGTCCCATGCGCGAACGTGGACAAAGCCGCGCGGGATGTGATCGAGAAAGCCGGTTACGGAAAATATTTCACGCATCGCACCGGTCACGGCATTGGGATGGAAGGTCACGAAGACCCGTACATGCGCGGCGACAACATGCAACTGCTCGAACCCGGCATGGCGTTCACCGTTGAGCCTGGAATTTATCTGGCAGGCAGAAACGGCGTGCGCATTGAAGATAACGTGGTGATTACTGAAACTGGAGCGGATGTGTTGTCCGATATGCCGAGGGAGATGCGGGTGGTTGGGTAGTTCTTTTTGCCGCGAATTGTGCAAAGATCGCGAATTTTATAAGTCTTTCGCGCCAATTCGCGGCTGAGGCTTTGGATATTTTATGTTGGAAAATTTCTTTAATTGCAAGCTATTTGGTACAACTCAATCAGGTTGTCTTTGAAAATGGACTCACCGCAGGTTGGAAGGAAAGTGTTTTCAAAATATTCCAACGCGTCTCTGTGGAGGTTTTTTGGATCGTGCAAACTGATGAACCAATAGGCATCGGGCCTGCCGAGAAGGAGATGGGTGATACCGTTTGATCGTAATCTGTGAGCCAGCGCTTCCGGGGTGGGGGAATCCATGCTCAAGAGAATGGCGATAGTTTGCTCATCGTCCGGAAGGCGCCGGGAATCGCAGTAATATCCCTGCCCCGACCAGAGAAAAAGCACGCGGTCAGTTTTATCTACGTGTTCAAGAATGTATTCGGTCGTTTTGTAATCATATACATTCCGTTCGAGAAATTTGGTAGTTGTCATGTTTTCGGGGAGTGGCTAAATAGGTGGGCTCACAAAGTCCATCACATGGGCTGAGTAGTTTGGAAACTGTTGTTTGTAAAGTTGCCTGCGATTGAAACAGTACACGAATAATCGGATCGCACATTCCAGAGCATACGGGCAACGAGA
>JAEURC010000079.1 GCA_016789025.1 Anaerolineales bacterium | reverse complement strand
TCTCGTTGCCCGTATGCTCTGGAATGTGCGATCCGATTATTCGTGTACTGTTTCAATCGCAGGCAACTTTACAAACAACAGTTTCCAAACTACTCAGCCCATGTGATGGACTTTGTGAGCCCACCTATTTAGCCACTCCCCTCGAATGGCGACGGAATACTCGTCGGAAAATTGTTCGGGGCTTGTGCCCAACCCCTTGATGCCTTCTTTGTACTTTTTCATATACGCGCGGACTTTGTGCGCGGGTAACGATCTCTTTTCGGTTTTTGCGGTCCCTGTGAAAATGATCAATCGTTTATCGCCTTGTTGATCCGCTGAGTTGAAGTGCAATGAAACCTGCGGATTCTTGCGGATGTGCTTCAGTTTGTATGCTTTTTCCTGACTGAAGATGAGGAACGAATCCTTCTCCCAGATGAACCATACTGGTCTGGGTTGAGGCGTGCCTGTCGAGTCAACGGTCGTCAACCAGACGAAATACTCGTTCTTCAAATGTTTCTTTGCAACGCGCCCGAATTTCGTGTTCAAGTTCAGCATGTTGTTTCTCCTGTCATCGATTTTCAATTTCGAGCCATGTAAGAGCAAGTTCCATATCGGGCGTAGCCCACAAATTCGCGCCTCGATTGACGGCGGTGTTTTCTGCCATTTGATTGATCACTTCTGTGTTCCCAACAGCGGCAACTTTAATTATTGGCCCCCATGTATTGGCGATCTCGATGCCGAAAAGATATCGGTCAAGGATGCTGGGGTTGCCATCCACATTTCTCAGATCGATCAATACTTTTTTCAAATTTTCGCTTTTGCAGTGTTCTGCAACTTCATGAATAGCCGATATGAACATCTCTAGCGAATACACCCCGCTGATCTCCGCATATAAATATTCGCCTTTGTTTTGCCAGATAAACATGAATGACCTCAGATTGTTTAGCTAGTTATTTGCATCTCTCTACTTTATTGGCAGGCATTATGTTGAACCTTTTGCTTTGGCGAATTACCCTGTAACGCCAAGCCATTTCATGGCATGGGCGGCATCAGATGTGGATAACAAATTTGCGCCGCGATTGACGGCTGTGTTCTCCGTCATGTGGCTGAGATCTTCGGGTCGCAGGATCAAAGCCGCTTTGATCCGTGAACCCCACTCTTTGGCAAGTTCAATTCCAAAACGATGACGTTCAAGAATACTCGGCGCGCCAGGCATATTTCTCATATCTACCAGCGCCTTATTCAAGTTGTGTTCTTTGCAATACGCGGTAACTTCATGGATCGCCGAAGCGATCATTTCCACCGAATATGGCTCGTTGACCTCGACCAATAAATAATCGCCTTTGTTTTGAAAAATAGGCATGGATGTTTTGTCAACTCTTCAATCGTTCAGCCACCAACTCAGCCACATCCTTCACTTGGATCTCCCCTCCGTCGGCTTTGGATGCGTCGGTCATCATCGCCATGCAGAATGGACATCCCACCGCGAGCGTGGACGCGCCCGTGGACTTCGCCTCCGCAAAACGGGTCAGGTTGACTCGCGCTGTGCCGTTCTCTTCCTCCTTCCACATTTGCGCCCCTCCCGCGCCGCAGCAAAACGACTTGGCTGAATTGCGCGGCATCTCGATCGTCAACGCGCCCGTAGACTTCAACGCCTCGCGCGGCGCGTCGAAAATTTTATTGTGCCGTCCCAAATAACACGGGTCATGGAATGTCACCCGTAACTCGTCACTCGTAACTTGTAACTGTATTTTCCCCGCCCCCACCAACTCGTTGATAAATTGCGTGTGATGAACAACTTCGTAATTTCCGCCAAACGCGGGATATTCATTCTTGATCGTATGCAAACAATGCGGACAAGTAGCGACGATCCGTTTGGGCTTGACTTCATTCAATATTTCCACATTCTGCGAAGCCATTGCGAAGAAAATATCTTCGCGTCCCGCGCGGCGGGCGGGATCGCCCGTGCAGGATTCGTTGCGTCCCAGCACCGCAAAGTTGACGCCAGCCGCGTTCAAAATTTTGGCGAATGCTTGCGCGGTCTTTTGCGCGCGCGCGTCTGTTGCGGGAGCGCAACCGACCCACCACAAAACGTCGGGATCGGGGTTTTGTTCGATGGTTGGCACGTTGAGTCCCTCCGCCCATTTCAGGCGATCAGACTGCGGAACATTCCACGGGTTCGCGTTGCGTTCGATCCCCTTGAACGCGTTTTCAAGTTGCTTCGGGAATTGGCTCTCCATCATCGCAAGATTTCGGCGGATGTCGAGGATGTCGCGCATCGGTTCATTTCCGACGGGGCAAATGTCCACGCACGCGCCGCAGGAGGTGCACGCCCAGACCGCCTCCTCCGAAATCAGATTCAGCATCGGCACATCGGTGTCGCCAGTTTTCAAGTGATAGCGCTTGTTGATCTCCAGCGCGGCAGGCGACAAAATTTTCCCCGTGTTGTACGCGGGACAGACCTCCTGACAGCGAAAACATTGGATGCAAGCGTACGCGTCCATGATCTGCTCCCAGCCGAGGTCTTTCATCTTTGCCGCGCCGAACTGTTCGATGGATTGATCGTCGAGGTTGACGAAGCTCAACGCGCCGATGGATTTCCGTTCGGGCTTGAGCGCGAAATTCAACGGAGCGACAAATAAATGGATATGTTTTGAATAGGCGAAGTATGGCAGGAAAGCGAAGACTAATCCCAGCGAGATCCAAAACATCAACCGCTCATTGAACAAAAGTTGCGACTCGGGCATGTTCGCCCACAAGCCCGCCAGCGCGGACGTGATCGGTTGCCATGCGTCCCGAGTTTCATGGCGAGCGAGATAAAACGACTCGCCGAACACCCGCGCCAGCGTATGCGTGAAGAATGTTGTGGTGACGATTGCCGAATCAATCGTTATGCCTGAGCGGGCTTTGGGATTGAGCAGGGTAGTGTCGCGCGTGGTGAGCGTGGCGGGTTTGAGGATGTAACGGCGGATGGACATGCCGATCATGCCGAGCATCAATGCGAACGAGATGAATTCGGCGAGCGAACGGAAAATATCCCCGGGTATGCCGCTGTGGTGCAACGCGTTGACGCCGGTGTAGGCGAGGATCAATTCATTGAGGTTGACGAACACATAAACGAAAAACCCCCAGCCGATGAATGCGTGCAACAGGCTCGGGAGCGGACGGGATCGAAAGACGGGAGTAAAAAATAAATACTTGGCGACCAACTCGCCCGTCCGTTTTGAGGCGAGCGACCAATCCACCTTGCCTTGTCCGCTGGAGATCTGTTGAGCGATCCGCTTCGCGCCTCGATATGTGAGGAAGACGGAAACGATCATGAAAATCGCAAAGATGATTTTTTCGGCGAGGGTGAGCATGGCAACTCCGCAGGTTGGGGTGAGGTCTGTAGTGTAGCACAAAACAAAACGCGGAAGCAAATGCCTCCGCGAGGATTGAATCGAAATCAATTATTCGCTAATGTCGTTGACGTATTCGAGCGCGCCGATGCACCCGGCGGATAAATTCGATGAAACGTTTTCCCAGGTCATTGCGAGGCTTTTCGCATACGTGAGGTCGAGCGCGTCGCCGAGGCACCCGGGACCGGCGTGGTAGTTGACCAGCGAGAACTTCCATAAGTCTTCGTAGGTGGATACCACTCCTGCCGATTGTGTCGCGTTGACATTTTTTACCAATTGCCCGGCTTGTTCGCAGTTGGCAAGCAGGGTATGGGCAAAGACGCCGATGCTGAAATTGGCGCGGTCGAGGTCGATGCCGAGGGGGCAATCTTCGCATGTTGCGTTGACTGCCTGAATGAGCGCGAGTCGCGCGTGTCGCATCTGGTCTTCTTCCAAGCCGAGATAGCCTTTTTGGCACTCTTCGGAATCCATTACGAGCGGGCAGAACTGGTTGAAGAACGGGGGATTCCACATCAGGGTCGTGTCTGCGCCTTGTTCGGTTAGTTGCCCCAGACCCACGTCGGCTTTTGTGCCGATGCCGGGCCAGAACTGGCTCTCTTTGGCAAATAGATTTTTCAGCAGGTTTGCTGGCACACCCGTATCTTTTGCCACATTTAAAATAATTCCATCGAACTGGTTTTGCCATGCGGTGACGGCGTCTCGCGCTTTATCCATTCCGCATGCAGACGCGTTACCGTCTTCTTGCAAACCGTTGTTTTCACAGGTAACCGCGTCTACCACGCCTTTACGGATCAAGTTGGCGGCGAGATAGTTGTAGGGAATGTCGGTGCCCAGCGTTTCACTTTGCGTGGGCGTGCTTAACCACTCTTGCGGACCGCCGATCGGCGGCAGGGTTCCCCATGTTTCTACGCAACTTGCCACGGGCACGCCCATCCATTGACTGCTCAATACATCCACATACCAAAAAACCTGATCGGGGTCGTTGCTGTCCGCTTGGGAAACGCGCACGAGCGCATTGAAGATGGGACTGCTATCCCCGTAGCTGGAGAATGCCCAAAATTGCAACGTCTCGCCGTTCTCGCCGGTGATAGGCAGGCGCAGGCGGCAATGGGCATCGCACACAAACGATTGCCCCGCATACAACCCTTCGATGCGGATGATTTGATGTTCAGGAAGCGGTTCGATGCCATTCAGGATCAGGATCGGCGCGGCTTCGCAGATGCTTGTTGATGATGTGTAAACGGGGTTGCAGTTCTCAAGAGATACTTGCACTGAAGACGAGGGGAGTTTGGTTGCCGCTTCTTTTTGAGCAGGCTGGCTGTCGATCAACACAAGGTAATTCCCTTTGCATAAACTAACATCATGCTCGGTGCAGGGTTTCTGGTTGACCCAATCGTCATAATCGTCTGGGAGACAATCGGAGTATACGTCTGCGATGGTCGGCAGTCCCTCATGGTCGGTCTTGAGCTCGCAGATGAATTTGTTCGAGCCCCAGCGGATCATCCACCAGGTGTATTCGGTATATTCGACGAGGGTGACGGAGAACCGGTCGGGGCCGGGCGGGTCTGCCACTGGCGAAGCAGATTCACTGGGGTTGGACGCGAACCCGCTTCCCACAAGGACGATGAGCAGGCTCCACCGTAGGAACCTGAATCGCCACCCGGTCCGAATCCCATCGTTCTGTCGCATAAAATAAAAAGAGCCCGCCACAATTATAGCGGACTCTCAATCGATTGCCCTATTTCTTTTTGGCTCTTTTGGTTACAGGCTTGGCGGGCTTCTCGGCGGGTTTCTCCAACTCGGCGAGCATATCCATATCCTGCTTGAGGTTACGCTGGCGGAGGAATAGACTCGCCACATAGACTGCGAGGATAATGAATGTGGTCGCGTACCCGGCGATCATGTAGCCGGATGTATCGGGGGTGATTTCCTGGAAGAACATGTTGACTCCTTTGGTTGAGGGCGACGTGAACGTTTAATATGAGGCTTTTAATTTCATCTCTTCGACCTCGTTCTGGAATTCTCCAAGGCGGATGCGGTTCCAGAACAGATCGATGAAGATGACGGTGAAGGCAAATAAGGCGAAGAAGAACGCGCTGAGCATATCGCCCGACATGCTGAAGTTGCCCTCCGCTTCCGCGTTTGCGCCGGCGATGACCACCGGGTGAATGGTGCGGAACAGGCGAATGGCGAAGAAGGTGATCGGGGCGCTCAACCCGCCGATGAGGGCGTAGACCGCGCCAAATCGCGCGCGTTTGTCGGGATCGTCGATGCCCTGGCGGAGCATGAAGTAGGCGATGTAGATCAACTCGGCGATCGCGGCGGTGGTGAGGCGCGGATCCCACGTCCACCAGGTATTCCAGGCGGGGCGCGCCCAGATGGAGCCGAGGATGATGGTGATGAGGAAGAACACCACGCTCACTTCGACTGCGGCAACCTGGATGCGATCCCACTTGAGATTCTTCGTGATGAGGTAGATCACGCTTAAAACGGCGGTGAACACGAAGCCGATGAGCGCGACCCATGCCGTGCCGACGTGGAAGTAAAACACGCGTTGCACGTCGCCCATCACTTTCTCGGTCGGCGCGACAACGATGGCAAGATATGCCGCGGCGAGAAGCAGGATGAGCGAGACGATATCGAGAACTTTTAATGCGAGAGGTTTTTGATTCATGTAAATTCCTTTTGTTTGGGGCTGGAGACTAGCGTCAGGAAAATCTCCAGTCTTTAGTCTCTGATCTTATTCTTCCACAATCGAATCGAACAACATAAATGAAGCGGCAACGAAAATGACATCATAGGCGATCAGAAGATTGATCGAGAACGAAACGTCGGCGAAGGTTGAGTTATCCAAGAGCCCGCCGCTGGCTTTGACCGCCGCCAGTAGAACCGCGAACACCACCGGGAACAGCAGGATGGGGAGCAGGATATCGCGCGTGCGAGTTTGCACCGACATGGCGGCGAGCAACGTTCCGATAGAGGTGTAACCGATCGAACCAAGCAGGATGACGAGCAACAGCCCCGGCTGGAACAGGTTGGTATTGTATAACACACTGTATACCGGCAGGACGATCGCTTCGACGATGAGCATAAAGGCGAGGTTGCTGAAAAATTTGCCGAAGTATATTACCGAGCGATCTACTGGCGCGAGCAGGAGACCATCGAGACAGCCGCGATCCTTTTCAATCGCCATCGAGCGGTTCAAGCCCAGGGTGCCGGCAAAGGCGAAGGTTGCCCAGAGCACGCCCGCCGTCACCGATTGACGCGTCTTCACGTCCAACTCCAGCGCAAAGTTGAAGATGAGGATCACCAGCAGGGAAAACACGAGCATGGAGGAGATCAATTCCCACGAACGGAACTCGGCGCGCAAATCTTTCCACACGATCGCGCCGATGGCTTGGATGAAACTGGCAGATGATTGCCGCTCGTCGCCTATCGCCCGCTGTCTATTGTCTATGGTCTTTTGCTTTGCCATGTTCACCCCGCCAATGCCTGTTTGTAAAATTCAAGCAGGTTGCTTTTCTTCACCTGCCTGCGTGTTGCGGAGTCGGCGATCACTCCGCGCGAAAGGATGTCGAAGCGGGTAGCCAGTTCCTCCGCGCGAGCCAGATCGTGCGAGGTCATCACCACGGTGCGTCCCTGCGCGGCGACTGTTTTCAAAACATCGTCCAACATGCTGGAGGCGTCCTGATCCAGCCCGGTGTACGGCTCGTCAAATAACATGATCTCCGGGTCGTGTAAGACTGCGCGCCCGATGGCGAGACGTTGTTGCATCCCGCGCGAATAGGTGCGCACGAGGTCGCGGCGGCGGTTTTCCAGCCCGATCATTCTCAGAACTTCTGTGATTCGTAGTTGGGCATTGGTAATTCCGTACATGCGGGCGTAAAAGCGGAGGTTTTCCTCCGCAGTGAGATCGCCATATAAAAGCGGAAGATGCGACACCACACCCAGCCTCGCGCGGACTTGCGCGGCTTCGTTGGGAAGTTTGAATCCGGCGATGTTCACCTCTCCCAGCGATGGACGCGAAAGCGACGCCAGGATTCTCAAAAAAGTTGTTTTGCCTGCGCCGTTCGGTCCGAGCAACGCGACGAACTCGCCCGGCTTCACCTCAAAATCCATGCCGCGCAGAACGGTCTTCAACCCAAATCGTTTCACTAACTTTTTGACGGTGATCATGGTTATTGGACGTTTGAGCCTGAAGATTTATTTTTCACTTTCCAACCTCAAGTCTCTAGTCTCTATTTTCTACTCGTTTACTTTATTCTTCAGAATCTCTTTCAATTCCGCGCGCCTATTCTGATAGGCTTTCTCGCCGATCTTTTTCTTCCCGCGCAGATCATCGAGCGCGATGATGGCATCCATCACCTCTTCGGCAGACTCGAATTCACCCTCATCTTCTTCGGCGACTTGCGCTTTGCGAGCGTCTTGTCGATACATCCAGAAACCGGCGACCAGCAACGCCGCGCCCAACACGCCTGCCCCGATCAAAATGGCGGTGTTATTCGATGCGGAGACGGGCGCATCCGACGGTTCGCCGCTCAACGTGAAGGCAAGCGACCCGCCCGCCGCGATGGAGTCTGATTCGTAGATCTGATAGGTAAAGTTTTGGATCGTTTGAATTCCCAAATCGGTCAACCGGGCATTTTCCACTGTTGTGCCGACGGGGACGAAGATATTCACAGATGCAATCGGCAGGTCGAACGGCATCGAGAAATTTAATTCATCCGTTTTTGCCAGCGAGGAGAATGCCACCAGCCCGTACGAAGCGTCACTGGGGGGAATGGCAAATCCATTTGCGGTGGAGAGAAACTTTGCGCTGTCCTGCGTCGGCTCGAAACCGAAACCGGATGAACCTTTGGGAAATTTGATAAAGGGGATTTGTCCTGTTTCATTCTGCGGCACGACGATCATTTCATCGGTCGGGTTGCGGAACGAGTACAGCGTGTACACGGCGATCGAATCGGCGGCGTATTCGAAGATCACCTGCGCGTCATCCATCACCAAGCCCGAAGGATCCTCCGTCAAGGCGTAGATCGTCAACGAGGGAATGCTGACAAGTTGCGCGCCTTCTTCAACAACGCTGAATTCTGATTGCAACTCCACGCCCTCGTATGTCACTTCCGCCAGAAAGATTCTGCCGGCAGGGATTTCGACGTTTGCAAAGGAATACGCGCCGTCTTGTTCAATGGCGCCCTCGAGAGAAAAAGTTTCAACGGGCCCCGCGTTCGGATCGTTCGCATCGTGATCGTATGCGCGCAGGGTGACGACCAGATCAGCCGGCAGACTCGCCCCGGTTTGATTGTCGATGACTCCGCTGACGCTCCCAAAGCCGGGTTGCAGAGTGGCTGTCGCTTCACCCGCCGTGGAGGCTTGACTCGTCCCTGCCGGCGTTGTCTCAGGGGTGGCAGAGGTTGAGGCGGCTGAAGCAGGCGTCCCCTGGGTTTGAACGAGAGGCGGAGGCGTCGCAAGCGGCGCGGTATCGAAGGAGAGAGTCCGCAAGTATGCGGCGACTGCCCAGAGTTCATCTTCACTTAAAGTTGAACCGAAGGCTGGCAGTCCGTTGCCGCCCTGGCTGGCGAGGCGGGCGAGTTCCACTTCGGTGAACGACGACATTTTTTGCTGGTCTTTGAAAAGATCCAACGAACAGCCGGCGCAATTTGCTTCAAAAAGTTTTTTGCCCTTTTCGATCTCTTGCGCTTGTGTGTGCAGGGTCATCACGTAGGCAACCGCGTCCCAACGTTCCTGATCGGTGAGGCTGTTGAAGGGCGGCATGAAGCGCTCGAGGTTGCCGCGCGTGACCATGGCATAGTATTGCGCCGGCGAGGCGGGACGGGCGATCTCTGCCAGCCCAAACGCGCGGACGGTGACGCCCAGTTGAATACCCTGCTCGCCGTCGCCGAGTCCGGTGTCTCCGTGGCAGGGCGCGCATTTTTCAACGTAGATGAGCTTCCCGTTTTCCACGCTCGGGGGTTGCGATGGATACAGCGCGAGGGTCGGTAACGGCGTCGGCGCCACGTACCCCGGCGGCGGTGTGATATCTTCCGCCAACGTCATGTTGCAGGCGGTGAGCAGGATGGCGAGTGTTGCAATAAAAGCGATGCGAAACTTCATTCGTGTTTTGCCTTATCAGAGTAACTTATATTGAGTGTCTCGTACTTCGTGTTTTGCGAATCGTAAATCAATTCAATGCTTTCCCGCATGACGCGCAAAACTTGTCGCTAGACAAGACCGGCTTGCCGCATTTGGGGCAGAAACCATCGTAATTGTTCTTGCGCGATGCCCGGCGTTGCGAGATCAAATATTCAAGTTCAGAATCTGTAATTTCCTTTGTGGCTGATGATTTCTTTGCGCTCTTGCGCCGCAGGTCGGTTTCGTCGATCGTCAATGTGTCCATCTTGCGCAAAATATCCGCGCCTTTTTGCAGGAGGTTCGTCCGCTGGATGGGATAATCATCCTCGGGAATCTTGCCGAGTTTGTAGTCGAAATCCAGTTCCTGCAAAGAACTCAACACGCGCTCGCGCTCCGCCAGCAACGCGGAAAGTTCCCGCTCTTCCGCTGTTACGCGCCGGCCATATCCGCGCGCGAACGGCGCGTATAGATACGCTCCAACGAAAAACAATACCGCCAGTGTCAGGAAAATTGCCGCAATATCCATTCGCCCTCTACTTTAACAAAAGATCGATCTGCTCCCGAATTTGATCCACGCCGGAAAAGGGACCGATCTGCACATAGCGCAACACGCCGTCCCGGTCCACGAAGTACGTCTCTGGCACGCCTTTGATTCGGAAATATTGTGAGATTCTTGTCGCCAGGTCTGCTCCGTTCGCGTATGTGATGCCGAATTTTTTCAGGTACACGCGCGCGTCCGCCTCGGTGTCCACATAATCCACGCCGAGGAAAACCACCTCGCCTGTCGGCGCGTATTCCGTCCACGCTTGTTGCAGATCGGCGGCTTCCTGCTCGCACGGTTTACACCACGATGCCCAAAAGTTCACCACCACAACCTTGCCGCGCAAGTCGCTGAACTTGATCTCTGTTTTTCCATCCAACTCGTAGCCGCTGTAGAACGTGAGCGAAAAATCGTCGATCACTTCGCCGGGTTGCACGGTGCCTTGCTGTCGGCGGCTGAGTCCCAATGCCACCAGCGCAAGCAAGCCAGCCAAAAATACCCAGATCACGATCTGAATCCACAGCGGGACTGCCCGGCGGGAAGGGGTTGTCTCGGTCATCTATTTTCTCTTCTTTAATTCGTCTTCGAGTTTGTTGAAATATTCATCTTGATGGACTTGCTTCGCTTCGCCCGCAGGGACAGTTGACTCTGCCGCCTTCGGCTTTTTCCACATCTGCAACGCCCGCAGGAGGAACGCCGTCCCCAAAAGGATCGCTGTCACCGGAATCAGATACGACGCAATTTTGTTTGGCGGATCGCCCGAAGCGCGCACGCCATAGGTGTCGATGAAATACTGGATGATCTCATCTTCGGTTTTGCCCTCGATCAGCATCTGGCGGATCTGTTCCCGCCACTGACGGCACGCCTCGGTGGGGCACACATCCAGCGGCGTGTTCTCGCACACCGGGCAGAATAATTTCTTGGCGATCTTGTTCACATCGTCATCGGTGGGGGTGGGTCCCTGGGCGGAAACAACTGGGATGGATGCAAGCAAAGCGGCAAGCAGAACGAAGAGAATTGCGTACTTCGTATTGCGCGCTACATCTGTTCGAATCATTGCCTTCATCAAATCAATCTCCAATCTCAAACTCTCCAATGCTCTTATCAGTCGCCGCGAATTACCAACTGATGTTACGCGGCTGAATCCGGCCTGGTCTCCGTAACGCGACATTCATGTCGCTCTCGCGCAAGAATAGCCTGAAACGCGAAATAAATTTCGTATTACGTAGTACGGCAAGATTTATCTTGCCATTCGCCCGTTTTTTTCAGCCTGGTCGCAAAGTGATGAACTTTAAGAAAAAAAATCATGCAATTTGTGCAGGGCGCGCGCCGTAGGCGTCTTACGCGCCTGTTGGCGTTAGAGAACGCCAACTACACGCGATTACGATATTTATTTGTTAATTTCCATAACTTTACGGTACGGAACAGCGCGTAAGGTGAGTTACCAATTATAGATTGCCAACCTCAATCCGCCGCGCTTGCCTGCCGCGCGCGTTTTTCAGTTCGCACAGCGATTCGTTCCGGGTCCTTATCGGGCCATGCGGCGATGATAATGCCGATGAGGAAGAGCAGGCTGCCCATCCACAGCCAATTTACCAGCGGGTTGACATAGATCTTGAACGTCGCTCCGGTGGCGGCGGCAGGCTCCCAGTTGACGAGCAAAATGTACAGGTCGTCTTTCATCGTGGCGCGTTGACCGGGAATCGTCATGGATTGTTGCGAGTCCCAATAGTAGTCGATGCGTGGATGAAGGTCGCCGAGATATTCCTGACCGCGATAAATGCTGAGAACCGCGCGCGTCACTTCGCGCCCATCGGGGCCGGTGAAGCGGGCAATATCTTTGTACACCACATCGTACCCGCCGATGCTCTTTTGTTGACCAACTTCGAGCGTTCCCTGCGTTTCCATTTGGAAGAGCTCAATGCCAAGGATGCCGATCGCCATCAACATCATGCTGATATGGACGATGTATCCGCCATAGCGACGGCGGTCGCGGGCGGTGAGATTCCAGAAGGCGGTGAAAATATTTTCACCGTGGATCTTCATCCTTGCCCTCGAGCCGCGCCAATATTCATACAACGTGATCAAGATGACGAACGCCACGAGGAAGAAGCCGATCAACGCATACACGTTGTGGGTGTAGGTTACGAAAATCGCGGCAGTGACGAGAACCGCCGCAACCGTCGGGAGCCACATTGCCCGCCCGAGGGTTTTCACTGTCGAATGTCCCCACGCGGAAAGCGGCGCAATGCCCATGAGGAACATCAGCCCCGCGAATAGGGGTCCGTTTGCGCGCTCATAAAACGCGGGTCCCACGGTCACTTTCGAACCGGTGAACAGTTCCGAGGTCAGCGGATAGATCACGCCCCAGAAGCACACCACCAGGATGCTCATGAACAACAAATTGTTGAACAGGAACAATGCCTCGCGCGAAAGCAGGGAGTTCATCTCGGTTTCCGATTTTAACTCGCCCCAACGATAGATCACGAGGGCAACAGAAACGATCAGCGTTATGGCAATGTAGGCGAAGAACAAGGGCCCGATGGCGCTCTGCGCGAAGGCATGTACCGAAGATAACACGCCCGAACGCGTGAGGAATGTGCCGAAGATAACCAGATCGTACGTGAGGATGATCAACAGCATGTTCCAGTGTTTCAACATGCCGCGTTTTTCCTGAATCATCACCGAATGCAGGAAGGCGGTGCCGGTCAGCCATGGCATGAACGCGGCGATCTCCACCGGGTCCCAGCCCCAGTAACCGCCCCAGCCGAGCACATCGTAAGCCCAGCGCCCGCCGAGAACCAAGCCGAAGGTGAGGAACAGCCACGCCCACAGACTCCAGCGGCGGGTGAGGCGGATCCAGCGGTCGTCGGTGCGTCCCGTGATCAGCGCCGCGATGGCGAACGCAAATGGAATGACGTAGGAAACGAATCCAAGATAGAGGAGCGGCGGGTGGATGATCATGCCGGGATGTCGAAGAAGCGGATTGAGTCCCCGCCCGTCTTCCGGCGTGAAGGGGATGCTGTTCGCCGGCTGAAAGAAATGCGCCTCGACTCCCGTTTCGGTCTGGTAAAACACCCGGAACGGATTCTCAAAAAAGGCAGTCATGCCCACAAAGAAGGCGAGTGTGACGCAGGAAACAAAGATGACCCAGGGGAGAAATTCACGGTCGCGATCCCATTTGCGCAGGGTGACCAGCGAGGCAAATGCCGACATGAGCCACGACCAGAACAGCAACGAGCCTGCCTGCCCGCCCCACCAAGCCGTGATCTTGAGGTAGGTGGGCATCGAGCGACTCGTGACTTCGTACACGAACTGCACTTCGTAATGGTCGTTGACGAGCAGGTAAATTAATAGAAGCGACGTGATAGTGAGCAGGGGGAAGGTGAGCAACATTGCCCGCCGCGCGCTCTCCGCCATCGAAGCGGCGCGTTGAGGCGTTTCCATCTTTTCAAGTTCATCTGCAAACCGTTTGGCGCGAGGCGAGGGGATACTCCCGAGCAAGCGAGCCAACCCCTTGGGGTTTGAAGCCGCCGCGGTAACCGCGCTGTAGACGGTGACAAAAAATGTGACAAGCAGGATTCCAAAACCAAGATTGGCGATCATCAAATTTCCTCAATATAAACCTCACAAGTCATGTGAGCCCCGTGAGGTTTCTCGTTAATCTACCCAGCCTGTTCTGGTACGGCTTCTTCGTAACGGGTGGGGCATTTGAGCAGAAGCTCTTCGGCATGGAAAACTCCATCCGCGTCCACGTACCCGGTGACGATTGCCTGCGCTTCGTTGCGGAGCAGGTCGGGCTTGACGCCTACGTACACCACCGTCATGCGCGAACGCGAGGGATCGATGGTCGCCTGATGCAGGGCTTCGGCAAGCCCGCCTTCATCTTTTAATGTGGCATCTTCCGCCGGAACGTGCGCCACCTCGAAGGTGAGAGTCAATGTGGATGGGTCGTATTGGATCGTGTCGCCGATCACCGCGCCGGAAACGCGTAGATTCTTATCGACCATGGTTGGTCCTTCCGCTTTGAGTTCATCCACCGTCATGAAGTATTGCGAAGCGTCCTTGGTAGCGTTGGCGATCAGAAATACCACCGCGCCGAGGATCAGCAGTCCGCCGATGACAAATTTATTGAGTTTCATGTTCATGCTCCATGTAGAAAATTATAGTTTCAATTCCTATCGCTTGTATCCGATTTCATTGTACATGGAGACATTAACATCGACTGAGAAAGCGGCTGACGAAAGTCATGCGTTTTCTCTGAGTTTAGGAGCAACTCTCCCAGCCGAATTTATACCCAGCGCGGTCACAAATTACGCTTTTTTAGAAGGGGGAAAGCGCAATTTGTAACCGTAGGCATTATATCTGCGAGAAGAGCGCCCTAATCGTCGTCCTCGTCTTTTGCAATGCCGAAAATCTTATCGATTTTCTCCATAACCTTGGGGTTCAGTTTTGCGACCACTTTTTCAGCCCCGAGATTTTCACGTAACTGCTCCACGCGGCTCGCGCCCAAAATGACCGTGCTTACGTTCGGGTTCTTCAAACACCACGCGATCGAGAGTTGCGAGAGAGTACAGCCGAGACTCTTCGCAATCGGTTGCAGCGCGCGCACTTTGGCAAGTTGGTCTTTGTCCTTCATCCGCTTTTGAAGCCAGCCATACCCTTTGAGATTTGCGCGGCTGTCTTTCGGGATGCCCTTCAAGTATTTGCCTGTCAGCATACCCGAAGCCAGCGGACTCCAAATGGTTGTGCCGTAGCCGTAATCTTGAAATACTCGCGCATATTCCTTTTCAAAGCGTTCGCGCGCGAACAAGTTGTATTCAGGCTGTTCGGTGATCGGTTTGTGCAGATGATGTTTTTCCGCGATATTGATCGCCGCGACGATCTCGTCTGGTCTCCATTCCGATGTGCCCCAATACATTGCCTTGCCCCATTCAATGATGTTGTGCATCGCCCACACGGTTTCTTCGATGGGCGTGGTTTTGTCGGCGCGGTGACAATAGATCACATCCACATACTCGAGTTGCAGGCGAGAAAGCGAGCCGTTGATCCCCTCGATCAGCCGTTTGCGATTCAAAGTATTGCGCTCGTTGATGTTGTTATGGATTCCCCAAAAGAACTTGGTCGTTATCAGGTAACTGCTGCGTCTCCAATTCAAACGCTTCAATGCCGCGCCCATCACTTCTTCCGACTTGCCGTGCGCGTACGTTTCCGCGTTATCGAAAAAGTTCACACCCGCATCGTACGCCGCCGCCATCAACTCAACCGCCGCGTCCACATCCACCTGATTTTTGAACGTGACCCACGATCCCAATGATAATTCGCTCACGCGAATCCCAGCGCGCCCCAAATGACGAT
>JAEURC010000091.1 GCA_016789025.1 Anaerolineales bacterium | reverse complement strand
CGCTTCCGCTTCGGGACGGGGAGCCTGATTCCTCAAATCCTCCGAGATTTGATCCTCGGTAATTGCCTGAGTGACGAGCGTTTCAACTCCGTCGAGTTGTTCGCCGCACTCCGCACAAAACACGGATCCATTGGTGTTTTCATGCTGGCAATTTGGGCAAATAATCATTGGGCAAGCTCCTTTTTCGGCGGCGCAAGAAATAACATGCGAGTGCCATATTTCATTCGTTTACTCCCCTCTTCCGAGAGGGAATGATTGTTCTTGATCGAATTTGCTTCGAACATCACCGTCTGCGCAAGACTACGCTCGCCCTGTGTGAGCAGGTTGGTGGCAAGCCGTTCGAGATGGCGAGCGGCTTTCTCGACATTGCCCTTTTTGAGTTCCTCACGCGCCTGTTCTTGCATCTGATACAGCATCAGTCGCGATAAAGCTTGTTGGATTTCAGCAGGCGGCGCGCCGGGGCTCGATGGATCCGACACAGGCATCTGTAAACGCAAACGCAAGGATGGAACGGGAAACGGATGCGAAGTAATAGCTACTTTAAGCGATGCTTCCATGAAGGTCAACTCGCCTGATTGTACCTCTGTTGGCTGGATTATATACTCAAAAATCACTCGAGTGGAAGTATCTTGCAATATTGGACCCAGGTGGATCTTCCCTTCGTTCAGCGGAACAGGCGCCGGGTCTGGCTGAATTCGGAAAACCCGGCTGAGTTCCACGCCTGTGATCGGTTTAAATTCCAGCGTGGCATCCTCGGCGTAGGTTTGGATAAGCGCGTCAAATTTTTCGAGGAGCAGGCGATTGATATCGCGCGGCTCGACGATCAGGTTGGTGCTTCCCCCAGCGCGCGTGGAAATGGCGTCCAGGAAGATATCGTTCCATTCGCTTCCAATACCCATGCAACTGATGCCCACTCCCTGCTCGGCAAGTTTGGCGGCAAGCTCCAGGCTTTGTTGTTCATCGCCATAGGTGCGGCCATCGGTTAGCAAGATGAGATGGTTGATGCGTTTCGGGTCGAGACTCCGCATGATCTCCCGCGCGCCCGCTTCCAGTCCCTGATAGATTTCGGTTCCGCCGGAGGTTTGAATCATCTGCACTCGCGATTCGAGGCGCGCACGGTCCAAATGATAGGCGGCTGGAATGACAACCTCAGCGCGATCGCTGAATATGACAACGCTCAGAATATCTTGCGGGCGTAAGTTGCGAAGAACCTGGATGGCGGTGGCTTTGACCGTGTCCATTTTTACTCCTTGCATGGAAGTGGAACGGTCGATCACCAGTGAAACATTCAATGGAGCAGACGAAGCTCGACGCGTTTCCTGCGGGGCATCCAAGTTGAGCATCGCGTAGAGCATCTGCGGTTCGTTGATCTTCCCGAGATTGCGACGGCTATAAATTATTTTATGCTCATATGGGAGCGACGGTGTTGGCGCTGCGGGAGGCAGGGTCGCATCGTATTGAGCGCGGCGGGTGGAGTTCGAGAGCGTTTCGTACGCCTGCTGGACGTTAAGGAAGATTTCTGTTTCACCGGCAACTTTGTTTTTGTCCGGGTGAAGCTTCTGCGCCGACTCAAAGTATGCGCGCTTTATCTCTTCCGGCGTGGCATCCCGGGAAAGCCCAAGCAGATCATAATAATCCCGTAGATGGTCCGACATGATTACCCAATGAGCTGGGCAAGGATAACGCTGATGTTATCCGGTCCGCCGGCGGCATTTGCGGCAGAAACGAGATTTTGGCAGGCGCGCTGAAGGCTGGGAGCATCAACCACCGAACGGACGATATCTTGTTCGGCAACCACGCCCCATAATCCATCACTACAGATCATCAAGTAACCGGGTTGTGGAAAGGCGATCGTGAAGATATCCGGGTCGAGCAACTCACCTTGCCCTAGAGCGCGATATAACACATTGCGATGCGGATAATTCACCGCTTCTTCCGGCGTGATATGTCCCAACTCCTCCAGCCGCTTGACTAGAGAATGGTCGCGGGTGATTGGATCGATACGCCCATCCGGGAAAACGAAATATGCCCGGCTATCGCCCACATGTGCGACAGTAACTTGTTGCCCGATCACCAACGCGGCGGTCAAGGTGGTGCCGCTTCCTGGCGCTTCACGCTGGATGATCCGCTGTGCGTCTCGAACCGCCTCAAGCATGATCTCCTGGAACGATTCATCCATGGTGTCGGTTTTCACTTGAAACAGGTAAGGATGAAATTTCTTCAAAATATGCCCTGCCACCGCGCGGATCGCGGCATTGCTCGCCACCTCCCCAAACTGATGTCCGCCCATGCCATCGGCCACAATGTACAAACCAAACGGAAGATTACCGGAATTCCCCGCCATGGTTGCGGTAAGTGCCAGCAAGCTGTCTTCGTTCAACTCGCGCTGTTTCCCTACAGATTGTCCGCAACTTGCGATCAGTTGTTGAAGATCGAAGTGGGGATTCTGGTTGTTTACGATCGCTTGAATTTGTTCCTCGGTGAGAGGCGCGGTTTGGGTTACATCCTGGGTTTTCTCAGGGGAGGGTTTTCTTCCAAACAACCAGTCGAAAAATTTTTTTAGCACAAAGACTCCTTGTCATGCAAGCAGGGCATACACTTGATGATCGGTGGAACCAACATAAACAATATCATCATACACAAGCGGCGAACCTGTGATCGCTCCCTGCGTTGCAAATTTCCAACGCAGGCGGCCTGTGCGATATTCGAGGCAGTACAGATTTCCATCGACGGATCCACAATATAAAGAATCTTTGTAGATCACTGGCGAACCGTTCACCTGATGTTCGGTGCGATATCTCCAGACTTCTTTGGAATTTCTCGCATCGACAGCGTAGATAAATCCATCCGCCGCGCCGACAAAAACAAAATCATCGATGATACATGGCGTGCTGATGGATGGCTTGCCCAGACGGAAACGCCAGAGGGGCCAGCCGTTTTTGGGGTCGAGCGCGTATAAAGTGGCATCAACGGAGGTAAAGTAAATCGTGTTTGCCGACCCTACTGTGGATGAGGTAATCGCCCGCTTGGCATGGAAACGCCATTTCAACTCCCCGCGATAATCTACAGCGTAATAATCACCAGTCTCGCACCCGATATACACAAGATCGTTCATAACAAACGGCGTGGAACGGACAGCGTCTGCGGCTTCGAACCGCCACGAAGCCCTGCCCGAATTCAGGTTCACCGCATGCAAATAGCCGTCATCGGAACCGATAAAGGCATGTCCCTCAGCAATGCGAGGTGAAGACCGAATGGGGCCTTCCGTGTAATACGTCCACACCACCTTGCCCGAGCGCGCGCTCACCACATGCAAGCGTTTATCTTCGGATCCAAAGTAAATATTCCCGTCATATAAAGCCGGGCGCGAAACGATCCCGCCGTCGGCCGGGTATTTCCATTGGAATTTGCCGTCTGCCGCGTTCAAGGCGTAGAGATTGTTATCGTACGATCCGATGTACAACGCGCCCTGGTGAATGGTGGGCGTGCCGCGCACTTCATCTTCGCATTTGAACGCCCACAGAGGTTTGATCCCGCCGGCTTGCGTAATGGGAGTGGTCTGCGTCTTCATCCGTCCTAATGCGCCGGTCTTCTTCGCTACGCCCAACAATGCTTGCTTCATATCTGCCGCGGTGGGAAAACGACTTTCCGGGTTATATTCCAACGCTCGGGCGACGACTGCCTCCAACTCGGTTGAAACAGCCGTATTGATGCGTCGAAGCGGGCGCTCGGCAAATGAAAAAGGAGGCTCGAGGCGCGGGTCGCGTCGGGTGAGGGCGTGGTGAATCGTCGCGCCTAAAGCGTAAATATCCGCCGAAGGGGTGGCTTCGCCGCGATATTGCTCGGGAGGCGAATACCCCTCTGTGCCGATCATCGTCCCCTTGATTCCAGTTTGGAATGTTTTAGCGATGCCGAAATCCACGAGCACTATATCGCCGTTGCTGTTGATCATCACGTTGGATGGCTTCATATCGCGGAAGATGATCGGGTCTGGTTTGTGGCGATGAAGATATTCCAGCACATCGCACAACTCGACCGCCCAGCCCAACACCTGTTCCTCGGGAAGGAACCCATTGGTATCGCTGATGATCGCCTCCATATCCTTGCCGTGAACAAAATCAAGGACAAGGTACGAGCGGCTGTCGAGGGAAAAATAATCGTTGATGCGCGGGATGGAGGGATGGTTGAGCGTGGCAAGCAAGTTCGCTTCGCGCTCGAAATTTTGAACGATGGTCTGCCGCACAAGCGGGTCGGGCGCGGAGTTGATCATCTCCTTCACCGCCACAAGTTTGGTCACGTTTGGGAAGTGCATGTCGCGCGCGCGATACACCGACCCCATGCCGCCGACGCCGATCACATCTTGAATCGAATAACGGTTGACAAGCGTAACGCCAGCCACAAGTTGACGCGGAGCGGAAGAATTCTTGCCACCCCGATCATCGGATAACTCAGGAAATATTCTAGTTTCCAGAACCGGTCTCCTAGGTTGGCAAATTATAGTTTGCCACGCTTCGTTTGACAACTACCTAAACGCTTGTACTTTCAAATTCGTAGGGTGTTCTTTTGCCTTGCAGACTTGCTCATTCTGCGGCACAATACCGTTTGTGAAAATCCTCGCCGTCAGCGATGAAGTGATCGAGCGTTTGTACAACCTGTGCGCGAACGGTCAATTCAAGGATGTGCAACTCATTGTAGGGTGCGGCGACCTGCCCTACACCTACCTGGAAAACATCGTTAGCATGCTAAACGTTCCCTTGTTTTATGTACCGGGGAACCATGACCCCGCCTTCAGCCCGTCGAACCCGCTCGCCCATGCGGAAGGCGGTTCGAACATCGACTTGAAGCTGGTCCGCCATAAACGGTTTTTGATCGGCGGCTTCGGCGGCTCCATCCGCTACCGCCCGGATGGAGTAAACCAATACAGTCAGGCAGAAGCATATTTCAGAGCCTTGCAACTGCTCCCCGCTTTGCTCGTTAATCGCGTGAAATTCGGCCGCGCCCTCGATATTCTCATCACGCATTCGCCTCCCTACGGCATCCACGATGAAGAATCACAGGCGCATCGCGGCATCCATGCCATCAACTGGCTTCTCCGTATTGCCAAGCCGCGCTATCATTTCCACGGTCACACCCACTTCCAACGGCGCAACCTTTCGCCATCCGAAACGAGGCGCGGATTGACAACGATCATGAACATCTTTCCCTACAAAATAGTGGAAGTGAATCACTAACACAAACCATGTCTGATCCACTGAACGAAAAAACACAAGCCGACTTTCAACGGGCGCGTTTCAAAGCGTTCATGCACCGCGTCTGGGATTCGCTCTCCGGTCACCGGACGACACTGCTTTCCTATGAAGATATCAAAGAGAAACTTCACATCGGCGGTCCCATTTACCGTGGCGTGCAAACCGTGCGCGTCGATCAGATCGCGGGAAGCCTGAACCGCTACCATGAATTCGACCGCGTGTTCATGCCCGCCTCCAGCGCCCTTTCCTCGCGCTGGCAAAGCGTCAACCGCGCGTTCTACGAAGATGTGAGCCTGCCGCCCGTTGTGCTATACAAAGTGGGACAGGTGTACTTTGTTGTCGACGGTCATCACCGGGTTTCGGTGGCGCGCGAACAAAATCAAATATTTATCGACGCGGAGGTGCGCGAATGTTCGACGCGCGTCAACATCACGCCGGATATCCGCCCTGAAGACCTGGAGATTATCCACGACAAAGTTCGCTTTCTCGAACGCACGTCGCTGGATAAACTCAAACCCGAAGCAAATATCAAGCTCACCATCCCGGATGGTTTCGAGCGTATGTTGGAGCACATCGCCGTGCATCGTTACTTCATGGGGCTGGACTGGAAACGGGATATCTCCGAAGAGGAAGCGATCAACCACTGGTACGATCATGTGTACATGCCGATCGTGCATGTCATCCGCGAAACCAACATCATCAAAGAATTTCCAGACAAAACTGAAGGCGATCTTTACCTCTGGGTACTCGACCATCAGCATTACTTGGAATCGCAGGAAGGCATGCCTTTACAACCGCCTGATGCCGCCGCGCGCGATTTTTTCGGCATGAAAGGCGATCAAGCCGCGACGGTGAAAAAGAAAAAACAAAAAACGGAGAAGAAAAAATCATGACATCATCCCACCCACTCGCCGGCGTGTATGCCGCGGCGGTCACGCCGCTCAAAGACGCTTCCACTCTCGACCTTGATTCTGTGCCAGCCCTGGCAAATTTTCTCACCTCTCGAGGCTGTCATGGCATCGTTCTCTTCGGCACCACCGGTGAAGGCCCTTCATTCTCCTCAAAGGAACGCGAAGACGTGATGCGCGCGCTCAAAGAGAACCAACCGGCGGGAAGCCGCCTGATCGCCGGCACCGGTACCCCGAGCCTGACGGAGACGATCGAATTAACGAGACTTGCCTTCGACCTAGGGTACGACGCTGTGCTAGTTGTGCCGCCTTATTACTTTCGCAAAGCAACCGATGACGGGTTATTCGCCTGGTTCAGCGAGGTGATTCGCAAAGCCGTTCCTGCGGACAAATTTATAATTGGGTATCACATTCCCCCGTTGATCGGAATCGGGTTTTCCATCCCTTTGCTTAAGCGGTTGAAGGATGCATTCCCGAATCAGTTTGCCGGTATCAAAGATTCGTCGCACGATGCCGATTTTGCCCGCAGTGTTGGCGATACCTTCGGCTCGGACCTGCTCGTGCTGAACGGCACCGATTCGTATTTGCAAATGGCAATGGAATATCATGCGGCTGGTTGCATCACCGCGCCCGCCAATTTGATCTCGCCCGATCTGCGTGAAGTGTGGGATTTGATCCAAGCCGGAAAAGACCCCGGTCAGGCACAGGCGCGGGTAACCGAGAAGCGCCATATTCTCGAGAAGTATCTGCCATTCCCGCCTGCCTTGAAAGCATTGATGCGCCAATTGCATGGCTTGCCGCGCTGGGCGGTGAGACCTCCCTTGGAAGATCTTACGGAAGAGAACATCCAGTCAGCCCTTGCTGAAATGAAGACAGTTCAATCTGCCCGCTGAGACTATGTAGAAAATTACTTTCCTTCCCCAACTAACTGAATAAAGACTTCCACCACCTTCGGGTCGAAGTGTACGCCCGAAAGCGATTTAATGTAACTCAGCGCTTTGTCGCGTTCCCACGCCGGACGATAGGGACGGTCGGAGCAAAGCGCGTCCCACACATCTGCCACTGCAAAGATACGAGCCGCCAGCGGAATATGTTCATCCTTCAACCCACGCGGGTAACCGGAACCATCCCACCGTTCATGATGACAATACGGAATATCCAGCGCGGGGCGCAAGTGTGGAATAGGATAGAGTAATCGCTGGGCATAGACCGGATGCTGCCGCATGATCTCCCACTCATCGCCGGTCAGAATGTCGGGCTTGAGGAGAATACGGTCGGGAATGCCCATTTTGCCAATATCATGCAGGAGGGCGCCCCGGCGGATCTGCATGCGATCCTTTTCACCAACTCCCATTGCTTCGGCAAGAACCAAAGTGAGATTGGTCACACGCTGGGTATGCCCCTCGGTTTCCCGGTCACGCATATCCAACGCGGCAGACCATCCCTCGAGCGTGGATTCGTACGCAATACCCAATTCCATATTCGAACGTTGGAGACTGCTGAAAAGGGAGGCGTTGTCTATGGCAAGCGCCGCTTGAGCGGCGAGCGATTCGAGAAAATCCAGCCACTCCCGGTCTGCTTCGATGTTGGTTCGATGAAGAACCTCCATCACGCCTTTTACATCCCCTTTGGCGATCAATGGCACGCCATAATAACAGGCGAACCCTTCCAACACATGCAGCGGGTGATCTTTTAGGGATGCCAGATCATCCACCTTGATCGTTTCTCGTTTCAATACAGCCTGCCCGGCGAACCCCTCTCCCAGACGCAGCGAGGTTTGCCTGACGCCGGCTGTGCGGAAACCGGTCCCTTCCGCAAATTCCAGGGCGTGAATAGACTGGTTGAGCATTAGGATACTGACGGCATCGCAACCGAGGTGCGCAATCGCCTGGTTGACGATCGCCTGCAGGGTCAGGTGTAAGTCGGCGCCGCTGGCGATGAACATGTCGATGGTGCGTAATATCCTGATACTCTCAATTTGCCGTTTCAGTTGCTCGTACGCGGATGCGCGTTGAATGGCATTTGCCGCCATATCGGCAATGTTCATCATGAGACGCATATCTTCCGAACGGAACGCCGCCGCGCGCACGATATTCATTACGCCGATCATGCCAGCCGGTGTGCTAAGCGGCACACTAATGAAACTGCCTGTTTTTTTCATACCCGCGTTCAAACTCATCGACACATCCTGCGCCAGATCGTCGATGACGCAGGGAGTTCCGCTTTCCATCACTTGGCGACTTACATCTCCGCTGGGGGGGTCTTTGGATCCTACACATCCACTCCATTCTCCGCCCGCCGCTTCAACAACAAGGATATCCGTTCCCGCGCGTTTGAGTATAAGCGCCCCGCCTCGCGCCTCGAACTGTAGCATTACCTGATCAAGCACAACCTGCAAAATTTCATTGCGCGGACCCGCCACGCGGAGCGCCGCGCTGACCGATGCCAGAGCGCCCAATTCATCCTCGCGGCGCCTACGGTCGGTAATATCAGACATGGCGCCAATCATGCGGATGGGTTTCCCGCTGGAGTCGCGCTCGATATAACCGCGGTCGATCACATATGCCGCCGATCCGGCGCTCCGCAGAAAACGATATTCATCCTCCCAGATCGTTTCTTCATTCAACAGCGCATTGTTCAACTTTTCCAAAACTCGCTGACTATCATGAGGGTGGATGTGATTTTCCCACCACTGCGAATCTTTTTTCAACTCCTGCCTGTTGTACCCGAATAAAATTTGGAGATTCTCGCTCCAAACTTTGTCATTGGCCAGGATATCCCACTCCCAGATCACATCGTTCGTGGCGCGCGCCGACAGACGGTACCGCGACTCGCTGGTCTGTAAGTCTGCCTCCGCCTGTTTGCGTTTGGTAATATCATCGCAAACGACCAGGATCGCCTGCCCGCCGCCGGTCACCGAGATCATGCGCGATGTTTCCGATATCCAGATTATCTTGCCGCTTTGGGTCACCTGACGGAATTCCCAGGGCGCCTCTTGCACCGGGCTCAAGGCGAACTCTCTCAGGGCCTTCCAGACAACCGCCTGATCTTCAGGATGGATAACGGACAGGATATGTTTTCCGATCAACTCATCCTGCGGATATTCCAATTGCGTGATCGCCGACTGATTCATGGCAAGGATCGTTCCATCTAAACTCAACGTAAATAACATCAACGGGTTGTTTTGATACAGCTCGCGATATTGCTCCTCGCTTGCCTTCAGAGCGATCTCTGCCTGCTTGCGTTCGATGGAGGATGCTACCTGATTGGAAACATAACTCAAGATATCAAGGTCGCGCTGGGTGTAGCGAACGTTTTCATCATATGCTTGTACCGCCATGACGCCGACCGTTTCATTCCGTATCTTCAACGGCACCCCCAGCCAATCTATGGAACGCGTGCCGTTGGGGATCAGGGTACCGCGCTCTTCCAACTCCTTCATGGTTTCAGATTTCCCCAATAACGATCTGCTGTTTCGTATCACATAGGAAGTGGGACCTTTGCCTAACGGGGCGGGCGGCGGCGTTTCATCTTTCTCATCCGCGTGATATGGAAAACTCAAGAGTCCTGTTTCACGATCGTAAAAAGCGATATAGAAATTCTCTGCGACCATCACGCCTTTCAAGGATTCATGGATCACGCCATAAAACTCCTCCATGCCGATGTCGGAACTGGTCGCATCGCTGATACGATAGATGGCGGCTTGAAGCGCCTCAGCCTGCTCTCGTTCGGCGAGTTCCTGGCGGCTCAAGGCATATAACCGGGCATTTTCATACGCAATGGATGCGAGTTGCGCAAAACGCGCGAGCAACTCGATATCATTCTGGCTGAAGTGCCGTCCCGTCTCTTGATAAGTAACGCCCAGCACACCGACCACTTTATTGCCAGAAGCTAAGGGAACACCCGCGATTGAATGGAAGGAGGTATTTGAAAACTGGTACGACCTGCCCTCCCAGGATTGATAATCCGGCACATAAATAGCCTCACCGGTCTGCCACACTTTTCCGGCAAGCCCTTCACCGGGCTTGAGTCGCGCTCCTGTGTTGTGTTGCCCCTGCCCGATCGCCAGCACGAACATCAAGTCCGTTTCGTCCGGCGAGACGAGGTAGATATAACTGCTGTTTGCGTCGAACAACACCTTCGCTTGGGTCAAAATCGCCTGAAGCACTTCTGAAAGTTCAGTCTGCTTGACGATGGAAAGAGTCGCCTCTTGTAACGCCGTCAGGATGCGGTTCTTTCGTTGTGCCTCTTCATACAGGCGCGTCCGTTCGATGGCTTTTGCCACCTGCTCTGAAACATATTCCAGCATCCGCAATTCGCGTTCGGTGTATACGTTGGCGTCGTGATAATCCTGCAAGGCGATCACGCCGATCGTACGATCTTCAATCACGAGAGGCACGCCAATCCAGATCGGTGAGGGAGACCCCACCAATTCAACCTCTCCGAGGCGCGCCAATTCTTCGAAATCTGCCTGATCGTTCAGCACCGGCTTCCCTGTGCGAAGAACGTATTCGGTCATCCCATGACCCGGCTTGGATGGCGCAAGGGAGGGCTCATCATCCATCTCATCCACGTAATATGGAAAACTCAACAGGTCGTTCTCTTCATCGTATAAAGAGATAAAAAAATTTCGGGCGGGCATCACCTGCCCAATGATCGAATGAACCGAACGATATAACTCATCCAAACTGGAGGAACTATTTGCCGCCTCGCTAATTTGATAAACCGCCGACTGCAACGCCTCCGCGCGCTTACGTTCGGAGATTTCGTAAATACAACTCAGGATGCAGTCTCTTCCTTCCAACACCGTTTTTTCAGATGAAAGCGACGCCCAAAACCCGGCTCCATTCGACTTCTTCAGCAATACCTGATGATCGCGGAACGATCCATGTTGGGCGATCTCATCCACTACGTGGAAACGGTCTTTCGGATTCACATAATAATCCGCCGCCTTACTACCCACCAAATCGGAAAGCGACCTTCCAAATAGTTCTTCCGTGGCAGAATTAGCGTACAGCACAATGCCATCATCGAGCGAATTCAACATCATTGGAATAGGGGAAGACTCAAGAACGGTGAGCAAACGCGCTTCGCTCTCGCGTAACTCCTTTTCAATGCGCTTGAGTTCAGTGATATCCACCGAGATTCCCAACACCGCGGGTTCATTCGTGTCGGAAAATATGAAGGGGATTTTCGTGGTTGAAAGAATCCGAGGCGTCCCATCTTGGTCAAAGACCAACTCTTCCGGAATATGCTTTGGCTTTCCAGAACGAATCACGTCCAGGTCTTGCAAGCGGAAACGCGCGGTGATCTCAGGCACAATGGGAAGATCCGCGTCGGTTTTGCCGATCAACTCCTCCACAGTGAGCTGATACTTACCAGCCATCGCCTGGTTGGCGAGAATGTACCTCCCCTCCGCGTCTTTTGCAAAAATATAATGCGGGTCCAGGTCGATGAGCTGGCGCACCCCTTTTTCGTTGAGGTTAATTCTATTCCCCACCTGCTTCGGCTCTTTCTTTCCGGCCTCATCCAAGCGGCGCGAATCTGCCTCCCCCGCAGGCTTCACCGTTTTTCGCTTCGTCTTCGATTTATTTTCCTTTTTCATCGCTTGAAATTCCGAAATATAAGAAAGTCCTTCTCTTACTTTACCTCATTCCCCTCTCGCTTCACGCGACTATTATAATATTGACATGACACTCTGGCGGCTTCTCATCACCCCTCCGGCAAGGGGAGCGTGGAACATGGCGGTAGATGAAGCCACCCTTCATCACATTGGACGCGGCGATTCGCCCCCAACCTTACGGCTGTATGCCTGGACCCCGGCTTGTCTCTCACTTGGGTACGCCCAGCCCTTCGCAGATGTGGACACTCAGCGACTGAAAGCGCAACACTGGGAAGTGGTGCGGCGCGTCACCGGTGGGCGGGCAATCCTCCACACCGACGAGTTAACCTATTCGATCATCGCTCCCAATGACGAGCCGCGCGTGGCGGGAACTGTGCTCGAAAGTTACAACCGCCTCGCGCAGGCGTTGGCGCTCGCCGTGAAATCTCTACATGTTGCCGTGGAAATGAAAGAGGAAAAAGCGAGCGAAGCGCCAAACAACAACCCGGTCTGCTTTGAAGTCCCCTCCACTTATGAGATCACAGTGAACGGGAAAAAATTGATCGGCTCGGCGCAAGCCCGCAAAAAAGAGGGCGTTCTGCAACATGGCTCCCTGCCGCTGACAGGCGACCTGACGCGAATCTGCCGGGCGCTTGCCTTTGAGGACGAATCGGCTCGTGAAAACGCATCCAGGCGATTGCTGGAGCGGGCGATCACTGTCGAAGCGGCGTTGGGGCGTGTTGTCGGTTGGGGTGAGGCGGCGCAGGCTTACGTTCGCGCTTTTGAGGCGCAGTTGAGAATCCAGTTGGAAGAGGGCAAGTTATCTGAATCCGAATCTAAAATGACAGATGAACTCGTCCGCGCAAAATACGATCACCCCTCGTGGACAGAACGAGTTTAGTTGGGGTTATCGAGGAAGATCGTGTTCGGGAAACCCAGCGCGGCAAAAAATTTGAACAGGTAGGTCTCGGCGTTGATCTGCGCTTGATTAAGGATGCCGTCTTCCAATGCGGCTTTGAGGATTTCCTCCTCCGCCTTTTGTCTGACGAGGGTTTCGAGGTTCGGGTCGGGTTTGGTCAGCACGCCGGTTTGCCGATCATAGACGTATGATTTTTCGTTATCGAGGGTGGCGATGAAAATTTCAGTCGGGGGCAATTGCACAGAGAGCACGCCGTTTTCGTAGCGCATATTTTCGGGCGCGAGTTTTTCCATGTCGATACCGGCGATGACAGTGCCGTGACCGACGAACAAAATCTTATCGCCGAAAAATGTGGCGAACGTCCCGCCGCCGGTCTCGCCGGTGATCACTTTCTCCACGCTGTATTGGATCGTTTCGAGCCGCGCCAATGCGCGAATCTCGTTGATATAAGTGATCGGGTCGGGGATGATCGTCGGCGTGGGGTTCATCAGGTTCGCCATCTGCGTTTGCAGGGCGCGATTCGCCTCATTCACCTGCTGGAAGGGTTGGGTCGCAGTTTTGGCTCCCTCGCGCACGGTCTGCACGATCATGTACGCGGCAACTCCGATCACGATCAGAATCAGGATGGAGAGAGAATTATTATTTTTCATGCACATATTATAATCCCCCGGCAAAGACATGAATCGGAATCCTTTTCCCCGGTTGATTTTCGTAGTCGCTTTTATTCTGGCAGTCGGTTGTAATTTGCCGCGCCTGGGCGCTGCCGAACCGACGCCAACCCCGGTTCTCGGCATCGTCACTGAGACGTTCACCCCGCCGCCTTCCTCCGCTGAACTTGGCACGCCGGAAAATCCACTGATCCTCGCCCTGTCGCCATCTGTATCTTCGCAAGAGGCGATCGAGTCTGCCAACTTGATAGCCTCCCAACTGAAAGAGCGCACCGGGTACACGGTGGTCACGATCCTTCCCGACTCTGAGATGGCGCTCGTGGAAGCCTTTCAGAAAGGGAATGCTCATATCGCGCTTCTCGATCCGTATGCTTATGCGCTGGCATATCAAAACGAAACGGTAAAAGCCGCTTATGCGGTTTTGAAAGATGGAAAAAGTCAGTATGGCGCGCAATTCCTTGCGCAACGCAAGGCTGGGTTTACCCCGTTCTTCAACCCTTTGAGCGAAATGAACACGGATGATGATCCGGCGATTGCCCTCGCCCAATTCAACGATCGGAAACCTTGTTGGAGCGATGAACGTTCGCTCTCCGGTTACGTGATCCCTTTCGGGTATTTGCAGTCCAGCGGCATTACCACCAAACCCGCCGCCTTCGTGGAGGGGCATCCGACCGTTGTGCGTTCGCTATATGCAAGCGGAATATGTGAATTTGGCGCCACGTACATCGATGCGCGGAAATTCCCCTCCCTGGAAGATCAGTTCCCCGATTTGATGGAACAGGTGATCGTGATCTGGAGGATTCCCGAGATTATCCCCTACGACATATTTGTATTTTCCTCCGCCATGCCCCAGCCGATGCGAGACCTGTTTGCAAGCGCTATCCCCGTCGTCATGCAAACCACGGACGGAAAATCTGCATTCAAGACAGCCTACAATATCGACGAATTTCAGCAGGTGAATGACGGTTTTTATGCCGAATTCCGCGCTCTGGTCGATGCGTCTGCTATCGATCTGGCTTCCCTGCTCAAGTAATATTAGGGCAGTGAATTACTAATGGAACTAAATGTGCCGCCGGTTTTCTCACCGAGCGCCCCGACGATAACAATCACAAGAATAGCCACGAGAACAATAATGATCGCATACTCTACCAGCCCCTGTCCTTTTTCTGTTGGCGAAAATAACATCTGTATTCCTTCCTGAGATGGCTGTAGCCGCCCTGCTGGGGAGGTCCTACAGCGCTGTCACTTGTTCAAATAGGACGATGTTCATACAGGGATGGTTACAACAAAAAAGCCCCACCATACGGTGGGGCTTTTTTGTGCTCGTTTGAGCGGGTTACGGCAGGGAGTCATTGATACTGGAGAAGGTATTGCCGATCTTGGGTCCGAGCAACTGCATGACCGCAATCACGACGATAGCCACGAGAGCGATGATAATCGCGTACTCGACGAGGCCCTGGCCTTTTTCTTTGGGTGCGAACAACATGGTATTATTCCTTTCTAATAAATTGGTTGCCTGAGGGACATCCTCAGAACTTTTTACAGTATATCTATTTCCATCAAAAATTCAAGACTTAAAAGGTTTCACTTCATTTACAGGTTTGTTAGTCTTTACGGCGAAAATGACCTGTAACATTCGGACACAAAAAACGTCTGCAACATTCAATATGAGAAAAAATAAGAGCAAAAAAATTATACGACGCGGCGTGGCGCTTCTGGGGCTGATCGGCCTCTCAGGGTTGGTCTTTCCGCGCCTGGTGACAGCTGTCCATTCCATAAACCGCATTTACCAGAAAGAGAATGCGCCTAAAAAACAACTCGCCATCGTGTTCGGCGCCGGCTTGCGAAGGGATGGAACCCCGACCACCATACTGCGCGACAGGGTGGAAACTGCCGCCGACCTGTATTTTTCAGGCAAGGTGGAAAAACTGCTGATGAGCGGGGATAACAGCGTTTTAGAATACAACGAACCCGAATCCATGCGTCAATATGCGCTTTCGATTGGCGTTCCCGAAGAAGCGATTGCTTTGGACTATGCCGGTAGACGCACCTACGATACCTGCTACCGGGCGAAAGAGGTCTTTCAGGCAGACGATGTGCTTCTAGTCACGCAGAAATTTCATTTGCCGCGCGCCTTGTTTCTTTGCAATGCGCTGGGGGTGGAGGCTGTAGGCGTGGAAGCAAATACCCGCCGTTTCTGGAGTTCCTCGTTGATGATCTGGAATTTTCGAGAGTTACTCGCCACGGTGGGAGCATTTCTCGATCTGTACGTTTCGGAGCCCATTCCAGTGCTGGGCGAACCTATTCCATTATTCGCAGAATGACCCCGCCCAGCCACATTTAGGGGATTCTCCGTTTCTTCGATCGTTGTCCAGACATCCCTTTTGTGGATAAGTTGCCTCTTTTTGTGGATAAGTGGCACGTCTTGTGGAGAAGTAGTCTAGCCTCCTTGTTTGAGCCCGATATGGAACCCCCATATATGGGCGGGAGATGGACGAAACTTCCAATATATGGATTTGTGGGTAACTTTTCACTTTTTGTGGATGGGATGTGGACAGATTCATCCCGATTCTTTCCACAAGTGAGGCGGCGTTGCCAGTGGCGATTCAGCCCCACTCGTGGAGGGAGGCGCGAGCGGATATCCCACATATGAGGCAGACTCTCGCTCATCCACATCATCCACAACCCCTACTACTGATACTAAATCATATTATTCTTATAATATATGCTTGAATCTCTTTAACGAATCCTGTACAATCTTTACATCGGCCCCTCTTTACCCTTTGGGAGGTCCATCATGGACATGATCAAGGTTTCAGCCAACTCCCGTACCGCTGCCGTTGCCGGGGCAATTGCGGGGGTGGTGCGCGAGTTCAAACGGGCGGAAGTGCAGGCGATCGGCGCCGGAGCAGTGAACCAGGCTGTGAAGGCTCTGGCTCTGGCAACTGGGTATTTGAAAAACGACAATATCCACGTAGTCTGTATGCCGGAATTTGCGGATGTGACGATCGACGATAAGGTGCGCACTGCCATCAAGTTTGTCGTTGAGCCGCGCTAGGGAGCGGCTATTTGGGTGTGTAAAGCCACAGAGTTCACAGAGATTATGAGTTTTTCTCTCTATGGGATCAGTGTTCTCTGTGGCAAAGATGATTTTTACACACTTGTTTCGCCACTCATCCTCGCTAAGCCACGCTGGCATTTCAAACAGGGTGGTTTATAATTCTCCAAAGACGATGTCACTTCACCGTCTTTGTTTCGTCTTGTACCCATGAAAAAATCGAAGTTTTTCTGGCGCAGTTTGTCTTTTGTGTTGTTGATCGCCGCGGTGTGCGGAGGTTTGGTTGCGCCGGTCATTCAGCCGGTGAGGGCAGCGCCGATGAAACAGGCGGCGACGACAATCGTCATCAGTGAATTTAGAACGAGAGGATCGGGCGGGGTAAATGACGAGCTTATCGAATTGTTCAATCCGACGGGTTCGCCTATCGATATTTCCGGGTGGACAATAGCAAAATCCAGTGGGTGCGGTACCACGACAGAAATATTGGCGATAATTCCGAGCGTTCCCGCTCCTGTTTTAAATCAAGGACAACATTACCTGCTTTCCGCTTTTTCCTATTCAGGAACTGTGGCACCCGATTATCGTCACAACAGCAACTGGGCGATCGATGATGACGGCGGGATCGCTATTTTTGATAGTAGTTCCACTCTGGTGGATCAAGTTGGCATGTGCAATGCCACCACGTATGTTGATCCGACCAATTTATCTCCACTAACAAATAATGCGGATCGAGGATACGAGAGAATCCCCGATATTTCAGGGTATTGCGTTGACACAGACAACAACCTTGCAGATTTTATTCTTCGTGATAGTGATCCGCAAAACTTATTGAGCCCGGTTACGTTATGCGGCAATCCAACCCCAACCCCGACCCTTACCTTAACCCCAACACTTACTCCAACAGTAACTTCGACCTCTACTGCAACCATTACGCCTACGAGAACTTCTACTCCAACTAGGACAACCACTCCTTTTACCTTAGCAACATCAATTGTAATCAGTGAACTTCGTTTTCGAGGTTCAGGAGGGGCTTCCGATGAATTTATTGAGCTATATAATCCTACCACTAGCGTAATAGTAAATTTGAATGGTATGAAAATCAGAGGGTCGAATAGCGCTGGTTCTGTTTCTGATCGTTACGTGTTTACAACAGATGTTTTTTTGGCGCCAGGCCAACATTACCTCCTCGCAAATATTTCAAATGTGGATGGCGTAGCGGCAGACGCAACCTACTCTACAGGAATTACAGCAGATGGCGGTGTCGCCTTGACCTTAGGTAATAATACACCTATTGACCAAGTTGGTCTCAGCGCAGGTTCAGCATTTAAGGAGGAAACTGCGTTAGTGTCATTGAATTCAGATACAGATCGAAGTTACGAACGCAAATCGGGTACAGGGGGGAACTGTGTTGATTCAGGTAATAATGCTTCTGATTTTTTCCAACGAAACCCTAGCGAGCCGCAAAACTATTTAAGTACAATCGTGCTTTGTGGAAACCCGACGCCAACTCCTATCGGAACTATCACACCGACAAAAAACAAGACAGCCACACCACCACCTCCTCCCCCGCCTCCCCTCGTTGCCATCAACGAATTCCTGCCGCGCCCGGGGCGCGATTGGAACAACGACGGTTTCGTCAACACCGGCGATGAATTTATCGAGATCATCAACCACGGCACGATCTCCGTCAACCTGAGCGGGTATACATTGGACGATGAAGCGAACGTCGGCTCGAAACCATTTGCGCTTCCCTCCATCACGCTGGCGCCCGGCGAACGGATCGTGTTCTACGGTAGCAAAACGGGCTTACTGTTGAGCGACGGCGGCGACGGGGTGCGTCTGCTCAAACCGAATGGGTCGTTGATGGACGCTTACAACTACTCGCTTGCCCGCTATCCCGATCAGTCCTTCTGCCGCCTGCCGGATAATGGCGGGCTGGACGATTGGAACCGGAACTGCTTCCCTACCCCGGGTTTGAAGAATTCATCAGGCGGCGCTCCCGGCGTTGGCTCGAGCGCGGATACTTCGTTCTGCCCAGTGGCAGACACTCTCCCGCTGGATTTTTATATCGCAGAATGCGCTCCGTTTGGAAATAACATTTGGAGCCGTCCCTATTGGGATGACACCGGCTGGTTTGGCGAACAGCCCCTGCCAAATTACACGGGCAAATGGGAGATATTTTTAGACTAAAAAAACGGCGGTCTTGTAATGAGACCGCCGTACTTGTTAATCCTGCGCCGCGTTTGCCACTTCCTCGGGTTCGAACACAACCTCCTCTTTACCGGTCAGTTTCTCGTCCACTTTTTGGACGATGAGGCGCAAATGCCCGGGGTGTGAGACAAAGTCCAAATCGTCGGCGGGAACCGCAAGGATGGGACACAGGGTGAAGTTATCGATCCATGTTTCGTACAGGTTATTGAGTCCGTGCAGGTAATCGGCGGAGATGGTGCGCTCATAGTCGCGCCCGCGGTTCGAGATGCGTCCCATCAACGTGGAGACCGAAGCCCGCAGGTAAATTACCAGATCGGGCGGCGGGAGGAAGCGGAGCATTGTCTCGTAAAGATCGCGGTAGGTATTGTAATCACGCTCTTGAATGTGCCCCTGTAGATACAGGTTTTGCGCGAAGATCTCGGCATCCTCATACACGCTCCGATCTTGAATTACTGAGTCGGAATGTTGCGTGAGTTGGAAGTGCGAGCGCAGTCGGTGTGTGAGAAAAAAGACCTGCGAATGGAACGACCATGAATCCATGTTCGCATAAAAATCGGCGAGGTATGGGTTTTGGGCCACCGGCTCATAGAACGGCTCCCAACCCATGCGCGAGCAAAGCATCTGCACCAGCGTCGATTTTCCCACGCCGATATTCCCAGCCACCGCGACAAATTTTTTCACGGCATTCCTCCTCAAAATTGTGTCGTACCCGACCCTACCCGAACTTCTTTTTAGACACAGACGCCACGGATTTCACTGAATGAATCTTTTAAAAATCGTCTTTTTCCGCGCGCTCCGTGAAATCCGTGTACAAAAAGAATAAGGTTTTGGATTTAAGAAACACTCTCTACGTCTGCGTTCTTCGGCATCCGGAAAGATTCTGTCCCTTATTGCAAATAAAGACTATGGCGGAAATTCGCCCGCCAGTTCCTTGTCGATCACCTGCCTGAACACCTCGATGGGCTGCGCCCCGATCACCGCCAGCCCATTGATGAAGAAGGTCGGCGTGGAGTTGACGCCCATGTTGATGGCAAAGTCGCTGTCCTCCTGAATCATTGCTCGATAAGTTCCAGCCTTCATACAAGCCTCAAAGGAAGATGCGTTCAGGTTCAAATCGCTTGCATACTGGGTATACACACTGCTTCCCAACAGATCCCCGCTGAGCAGTTTATCGTGGAAACCCCAAAAGGCGTTTTGTTCATTGGCGCACAGGGCGGCTTCGGCGGCTGAGAACGCGTCGGGGTGAATGGACGTGAGCGGCAGGTTCCGATACACAAAGCGGATTTGTCCCTCGTATTCCGCGAGCAGGGGCTCGTACACTTCTGCGAACCAGCGCTTGCAAAACGGACATTGAAAATCGCTGAACTCGACGATGGTGATGGGCGCGTCTTCGGGACCAAAAGCGGGATACCCCTCGGTCGGGATATCGTAACGGATAACCTGCGGTTCCTCCGCCACTTGCGCC
>JAEURC010000077.1 GCA_016789025.1 Anaerolineales bacterium | reverse complement strand
ACCCGCCACCGATTCGAATCGCGTCACCTGGTATGTGTTTCCGCCATGAACAGATCACCGCGCGTTCGGAGATCCAATTCAATCAAGTGGAGGGACTCGTCGTCGGCGAAAACATCACGTTCGCCGACTTGAAAGGCACGCTTGCTGATTTCGCGCGCAGGATGTTCGGGCAGAACGCGCGCGTGCGATTCCGCGCGTCGTATTTTCCGTTCACCGAACCCTCCGCCGAAGTGGATGTGGAATGTTTCGTCTGCGGCGGCAAGGGATGCGGCGTGTGCAAAAATTCTGGCTGGCTCGAAATTCTCGGTTGCGGCATGGTGCATCCCGTCGTTCTGCAAAACGGAGGCTATGATCCCGCGCGTTATTCTGGTTTCGCGTGGGGCATGGGACCTGAACGTCAGTTGATGCTGAGGTACAAGATTGACGATATCCGATATTTCTGGGGCAACGACCTGAAGTTTTTGGAGCAGTTCTAATTTAGAGATTAGAGACTAGAGATTGGAGACTGGACAGTCTCTAGTCTCCAGTCTCGGTAGAAGGATTTTGAAAATGAAGATACCTATTTCATGGTTGCGTGATTACATAGATTTGAACGGTTTGTCTGTTGAAGACATTGCTCGTAAATTAACGCTCGCTGGTCTCGAGGTGGATGAGATCAAGTATGCGGGTTTGGCGATGCCTGAATATAAAAACGGCGAGAAGCATGAGTTCAAAACGAGCGGCATTGCGTGGGACAAGGAAAAACTTGTCGTGGCGGAGATCCGCGAGGTGAAGGAGCATCCCAACGCGGACAGGTTGACGTTGCTCGACTTGTTCGACGGGAAAGAGAATCAAACCGTGTTGACGGGCGCGCCGAACATCTTCCACTTGAAAGGGACGGGCAAACTCGCCAAGCCGATCAAAGCCGCGTACGCCAAAGAGGGGACAACTCTCTACGATGGTCACGTGGAAGGTCTGGAGTTGATGACCCTCAAGCGGACAAAGATCCGCGGAGTCGAATCGTATTCGATGGTCTGCTCCGAAAAGGAACTGGGAATCTCCGAGGAACACGAAGGCATCATTTTGCTGGATGACGACGCGCCAGTTGGAACTCCGCTCGCCGATTACATGGGCGACGCCGTGCTGGATATTTCCATTGTGCCGAACATGGCGCGGAATGCGAATGTGATCGGGATCGCGCGGGAACTCGCGGCGTTGACGGGGAGGGAGTTGCGGAAACGGGTAAACAGGGAAACAGGTAGACAGGTAGACAAGGAAACAGGTAAACAAGGAAAGAACGCAGTACGCAGTACGCAGCAGTCAGTCACCCAACTCGTTGAAATCGAGATCACCAACCCTGAATTGAATCCGCGCTTTGTGGCGGGATTGATCCGTGATATTGAGATCAAACCGAGTCCGTATCACATTCAGCGGCGGTTGCGATTGGCTGGGATGCGTCCCATCAACTACATCGTGGTTGCGACCAACTACGCTATGCTCGATATCGGTAATCCGCTTCATGCGTTTGATTATGATGTGCTCGTGGGGCGGATTGCCAATCCGCCCGGTGAGCGGGATAACATCCCGCCCCACGGAAAGAAGATCAAGATCATCACCCGCGCCGCGAAGGGTGGCGAGAAACTCACCACGTTGGACGGCAAAGAACGAGTCCTGACTTCTGAGAATGTTCTCGTCTGCGATGAAAGCGGTCCGCTGGCGATGGCTGGCGTGATGGGCGGCGCAGAATCGGAAGTGACGGATAAAACTCGCACAATTCTGCTTGAAGGCGCGGCGTGGAATTTCATCAACATCCGCAAGACGGCGAAGCAACACAATTTGCCCTCTGAAGCGTCGTTCCGTTTTTCACGCGGCGTGCATCCTGCCATGGCAGAGCAAGGCGTGAAGCGCGGACTTGAACTCATGGCAGAATGGTCGGGCGGGCAGATCGCGCCTGACCTCGTGGATGTGTATCCGCTCAAGCCGAAGGACCCGACGATCACCGTCACGACGAAAGATGTGAAGCGTTTGCTCGGCATTGATCTCACTGCGAAACAAATTGCCGAACTGCTTACGCGCCTCGAGTTTGAATGTAAAGTGGAAAAAGATTCTGTCAAAGCGAAAACTCCGCCGCATCGTCTCGACATTGGCGAAGGTGTTGTCGGTCTCGCGGATGTGCTTGAGGAAGTCGCGCGCGTTTATGGCTATGACCGCATCCCCGAAATGCGCATGTCCGATTCGCTTCCGCCGCAGGTGGGCAATCCGCAGCACGAATGGGAGGAACACGCCCGCGATATTCTCACCAGCCTCGGCGTGCAGGAAGTCGTCAGTTATCGCATGACCTCGCCCGAACGCGAAAGCCGACTCATTTCGTTTGATGATTATGTCGCGCTGGCGAATCCCATCGCGCCCGAACGCCGCGTGATGCGCCGCAGTCTGCTCGCGTCGCTGTTGGAGAATGTCGAAAAGAATGCGCGCGCCGAATCCATTTCGATGTTCGAGATCGGTTCAGTGTTCGAGCCGAATAAAAACAATCTTCCTAATGAGCCTCGCAAGTTAGCAATCGCAATGACTGGATTACGGACTCAAACCGCATGGGATGTGAAGGATTCCGCTTCGTTCGATTTCTACGACATGAAAGGACGCCTCGAACTCCTGTTGAGCGGACTGCGCCTTAGCGGCATTTCCTACAACACCCCAACCGATTCGTCCCTCTTTCTCCACCCCGGCAAATCTGCCCAAGTCAGCGTGAACGGACAAACCGTCGGCGTGTTCGGTGAGTTGCATCCGCTGGTGAAAGAGAAATATGATTTCGAAGATTCGCCAGTCATCGTTGCTGAGTTTGATCTGGATACCCTCCGCAATTTACAGCCGACGTATGGCGTTACGCCTGTTTCAGAATTCCCGCCGGTGCTCGAAGACATCGCCATCATCGTGGATGAATCAGTGGCGGCAGAACGTGTCGAAAGCCTCATCAAGCAGACGGGCGGAAAGATCGTGACTCGCGTCCGCTTGTTCGACGTCTACCGCGATGAAAAGATCGGCGCGGGGAAGAAGTCGCTGGCGTATAGTCTCACGTATCAATCGGAGAAGACGATGACCGATGCCGAAGCCGCGACGATTCGCACGAAGATCGTCAAGCGGCTGGAGCATGAGGTCGGCGCGAAGCTACGCAGTTAACGTCGAGTGTTGTATACTTGAGAAAATTCAGTTCAACGGAGAAAAAATGAACAACAAAAATACCGGTATGATCGCGACGGTTGCCACCGCTCTGATTTGCGGATGTTGCGCTTTATTCGCCTGCGTCATGGGCATCGGCACGATTACAGGGAACGGGACGTTCCAATTAGGCGGTTCCTCCGGGCAGACGCCGCCTGCGTATGGGTACGCTATGTTATGTTTATCGATGATCGCCATCCTTGTCCCAGTGGCGGTTGGTTTCTTCACCCTTCGCAAAAAGACAGATTCGGCAGACGCGACTCCGCCAACTACAGAATAGCAAAAAGACGGCGACCAGATGTGGTCGCCGTCTTTTTTTGTGATTTGTTCCTACTGTACAACGATGGTCAACATCATTGGGCAAAAGTAGTGGTTGTCGACAACCAATGACCAGCGAGTTGTGTACGTGCCGCGATTTTTCGGCGTTTCCATTTCCACTGGGAGGTACACTTGCTTGCCAGGTTCCACACCTTTAGGGATGCTGTACGATTCCACTTTGTGAAGTTTATCGCCGCCAGTGTACACGTAATCCATGTTGACGCGGAACCAGTCGTTTCTGCCGATATTTTTCACCAGCCAGGTCGCGGTAAAATCCTGTCGTGCCACGAGGATCGTGCCTTTAATCGGGTCAACCTCGCGTACCTCACAACCGTATTCGGAGTTGCTCGTTCCGCTGGTGATGTTGGTTAAGGTGGCAGTGCCCGAGGGGCCCAGTCCGGGCAGGATGAAAATAAACGTGTTCGTTGGAGTGGGAGATGCTGTTTCAGTTGGACCCGGGGTGGAAGTAAATGTTGCCGTGGCGGTTGAGGTGGGCAATGCCGCCGCGGTCTGTGTGGACGCGGCGTTTGCCGTCTGCGCGATGAACGTGTTGATCGCGCCGGGGTCGGTCGTTGGGATGGGATTTTGACCCGCCGCAATTGGTAGACAAGCTATCATCCATACTAATGATACCAGCCCGGTCAACACGTTCTTTTTCGACATATCTGAAACCGTTCTGGGTTTATTCAACCACGATCGCGATGTACGGGTAGCACATATTGCCTTCCACTACCCAGGTCATCACATGTTTGCCTTTTTCCGCGGGGGCTACCGCGTCTATGATGATCGTTACAGATTTGCCCGGTTTGAGATCCACGCCAAATTCACGGAAGGTGTCGGTGGGGTCTTTCATTAGTTTTGTGCCGCTGAAGTATTTAATATCGTGCTTGGCAGGGATGGTCTTTGTGCCGGTGTTGACGATAGTCCATTTAATATCGAACTCGTTGCCTTTCTTGAACACGGTCAGATCGCGCGGTTTGTTGCTGACGGGTGTGCATTGATAGGGTTGAGCGGGAGCGCTTCCGCCGCCTCCACCGCCACCGCCTCCGCCTACTACAAGCGTTGGGGTTGGCGGGACGAGCACGAACGGAGTTGCCGAAGGGACGAACGGAGTCTCAGTCGGGGGAACAGAATCGGTTTGGGTAGGAAGCGTGGTGTTCGTCGCGATGGGTTGCGCGGCTTGGGTTTGAGTCCCTGCCGCAGAGATGGTCAGCGCGACCACGGTGGCGATCTGGTTCGCCGTATCCTGTGGGTTCGGCGTAGCCGCCTGCGGAAAACAGGCAGTCACCGCCATGATCACGAGAACGGCTGAGAGTAGAAAACGTAATTTGGTTTGGTTCATAGTATCTCCTTCGGTTGGTTACTTCTGATTCGGTGTGGACGAGCCGCTGCCGATTCCAAGCGGCTGCCATTTTTTCTCGTCTTTAAGTCGATGCTGGATGCCGTGACGATCGTGAACTTCGTCGAAACTCTCGGGTTTGATGAACATTTGCTCGCCATCGAGCAGGCCTAACACGCCGGATTGGCCGGGCTCCATGCGTTTCTCGCCTTTGAACTTCGCCGCATCACTTGGGACGTAGTCGGTTGGCTCTTCATAGGTGGTGATGTAGCCTTCGTAGTTGCGCAGGATGATCTTGTGGTCAGACATGCTGATCAAATAGTTGGGCATGACGGGGATCTTTCCGCCACCGCCCGGCGCGTCCACGATGTATTGCGGGACGGCGTAACCGCTGGTGTGACCGCGCAAGCCTTCCATGATCTCGATCCCTTTCGCGACGGGGGTGCGGAAGTGCCCAGCCCCCTCGACCAGATCACATTGATAGAGATAATACGGACGCACGCGGATTCGAACGAGGTCTTGCACAAGTTTGCGCTGGATATGCACATTGTCGTTGATCCCTGCGAGGAGCACGGCTTGGTTTCCGAGCGGGATGCCAGCCCTCGTTAAACGGTCGCAGGCTTCGGCGAGTTCCTTCGTGATTTCATTCGAGTGATTGACGTGGATGTTCAGCCATAGCGGATGATATTTTGCCAGCATGTCGCACAGTTCCTGCGTGACGCGCATAGGCATGAAGACCGGCACGCGCGAACCGATGCGGATGATCTCGATGTGGGGGATTTCGCGCAGGCGGCTGAGAATTTCTTCGAGAATTTTCGGCGCGAGAACGAGCGGGTCGCCGCCGGAGAGCAGAACGTCGCGCACTTGCGGTGTGCGCTTCAGATATTCGATCTGCATTTCGAATTCCTGCCGCGAGAAGGTTTGGCCGGGGTCGCCGACGATGCGCGAACGCGTGCAGTAACGGCAGTACGACGCGCATTGCGTGGTCACCAGCATGAGGACTCGATCGGGATACCGGTGAACTAGCCCGGGCACCGGGGAGTGGCGATCTTCCGCCAATGAATCTTCCATCATGGCGGTGAAGGACTGCATCTCCTCCGAGAGCGGAATGATCTGTTTACGGGTGGGGTCGTTCGGGTCGTTCGGGTCGATGAGCGAGATGAAATACGGCGTCACATCGACGCGGAACAACCCTTGTGTTTGGAGCGCTTTTTTCTCCGAGTCGGTCAAGGGTATGATTTTTTCGATTTCCTCAACACTGTTTAGGCGATGACTTAATTGCCAGCGCCAGTCGTTCCACTTTTCATCGGGAACGTCAGCGTAGATAGGGGCGCGTTTGGAAACAAAAGGTTCAGACATGGGATTTTCCTCCGAGAGTAATTAAAGTTAGTTGTGCAACTCAAACAGACAGGTAGGAATCACAGCATGGAGGATCGTGGTCGGGTCGGAAGAACCCAGCATTATACACAAACGCGTTCATAATGAATTGAATTGTACGGGCAAACAAAAATAGGGTCAATGTCCCTTTTGGCGGGTTATATGGTCTTAATGGTTTTCTTTGCGCTCTTCGCGGACTTGGCGGTTCAAAAGGTTTGCCCAACATCAATTTCAGAAGCCGTATAATGGATTGATCCACTCACCTACATAACCTCCGTGGATGTACAAAAAAATTAGCGCAGATTAGCGAGATTAGCGAACAAAAGAATTTGGAACCTTAACCCTAGTATCGGTGTATAACTGATGAACTCGAACCTTTGCAGAGGCATGAATGGAACTCCTCTCCCGTTTTGAACAAACTGCCGCAACACAGCCCGATAAACCCGCCATAATTTACTCTTCAAAACAGACAAATGTTTGGAAGCAGACCACCTATCGCTCGCTTTTTGATCAAACGCAACGCTTCCTTTCGGGACTTCAAGCCTGCTCGCTCACCCCGGGCGCTGTCGCCATTGTGATGATCCCGCCTAGCGCGGAGTTTTTCCCTTTTGCCCTGGCTCTGCTCAAATTTGGCATCATGCCCGTGATCTTCGACCCGGCCATGGGTTTGAAAAAAGTTGGTGAGGTGATCAACGAATCAAAGCCGGAGATATTTTTCGGCAATCGGTTGACTCATGCTTTGCGTATCTTGTTCGGCTGGGGAAGGGATTCGATCAAACATAACTTAATGCTTGACAATCTTTTACGCGCCTCTGATCACGAGGCCCCTGTCTCGCAGAGCGCCAAGCCTAGTGACATTGTCGCCGTAATTTACACCTCTGGTTCAACAGGGCTTCCCAAGGGGGCGGTGTATACGCGAGCCAACTTTGCCGCGCAATTAGAGTCGCTCAAAAATACGTTTCATATCTCGGCGGATGAAGTTGACCTCGCCGCATTTCCGCTGTATGCCTTGATCGATCTTTTGCTCGGCGTCACCGTGGTCATTCCAGATATTTCCTTCCCTGTCCCCGGTAAAACGAACCCGCGGAAGACCATCTCCGCTATTAGACAATTCAACGTCACGAATATGTTTGCCTCGCCTGTCGTGCTGGAAATTCTGGCGAACGAGACCCGTCACTCGATCATCGGTAAACTGCCTTCGCTCAAACGGGTGATCACCGCCGGCGCGCCCGCGACGATTCATTTGCAAGAGGTGTTCCGTCAACTTCTCGATGATCATACCGATCTATTCGGCATCTACGGCGCGACGGAGACCCTGCCCATCGCCAAAGTCGAAAGCCGCGAGATATTTGCCTTGAAAGAAAAAACTGAACAAGGCGCGGGCATTTGCCTGGGGAAACCCATCGAAAGCGTCATCGTGCGGATCATTCCGATCACTGACGAGTCAATCGAAGAGTGGATGGACTCGCTTTTAGTGCAATCAAGTGTCGTCGGCGAGATCACGGTACAAAGCTGTGCCACGACACGAGAGTACTTCCATCGGGAAAAATCGAATCGTTTATCCAAAATAAGACTTGGCGATGAGATTATTCACCGCATGGGCGATGTGGGATATTTCGATGAGGAGGGACGTTTGTGGTATTGTGGGAGAAAATCTCATCGTGTGGTCACACAGGATGACGTTCTATTTACCGAGCAGGTCGAAAACATCTTCAATACCCATTCCCTTGTAAAGCGTACCGCGCTGGTTGAGGTGAAACGCAAACCCGTTCTATGGGTGGAATTGGAACGCGGTACGAAAACTAGCCAGGATAGAATGCTGAATGAATTGAAAAAGTTGGCAAAAGATCATCGCCAGGCTTCGCAGATCTCAACGTTTCTATTCGCAAGAAAATTTCCGACCGACGTGCGGCATAACTCGAAGATCATTCGCGAAGAATTAAAGGCATTGGCAGAAAAGAGGCTTGCATGAAAGCGTTAGTTACCGGCGCGACGGGCTTTCTGGGCGGCGCGTTGATCCGCCGCCTGCATGACATGGGCTGGAACGCGACCGGGCTAGGACGCAACCCGAAAAAACTGAACGAACTGGAAGACCTGGGCATTTTTCCGCTTCGTGTGGATATCAGCAAGAAAGAACAGGTATTCGGCGCGATGAAAGGGCAGGAGATCGTCTTCCATTGCGCGGCGTTCCCCTCGCCATGGGGGAATTACGAATTGTTCTATCAGGCGAATGTGATCGGCACGCGCAATGTCGTGCGGGCTTGTTTGGAAAATGAAGTCAAAAGACTCGTGTATGTGTCCACGCCCAGTATTTATTTCGATTACAACTCACGGATGAATGTGAAGGAAAGCGACCCGTTACCCGAACCGGTTAGCAATTATGCCCGTACCAAACTTCTTGCGGAGGAAGAAATTGACAAAGGCTTTGCGAACGGGCTCGCCGTGATCTCGATCCGCCCGCGCGCATTGTTTGGCGAGGGTGATACAGTCATCTTTCCGCGTTTGATTCGGCGTTTAAAGTCCGGCGGACTTCCCATCCTTGGCGATGGCGAAAATATGGTTGACCTTACCTACATCGAAAATGCGCTGGATGCGCTATTACTGTGCGCCGAATCGCCGGACAGCGCGCTTGGGAAGAAATACAATATTTCCAATGGCCAGCCAGTGAAAATTTGGAAATTGATCGAACGCATTTGCGATGAATTGAAATATCTGCGCCCGAGGCGAAGGATTTCTTATCGCGCCGCTTACGTCGCTGCGGGAGTGATGGAGTCTGTTTTTTCGCTTATTCCATTCAGCCCCGAACCGCCGCTAACGAGATTTTCTGTAAGCATGATGGCGAATAATTCATCACTCAATATTTCCGCGGCGCAAAACGAGCTCGGCTACCAGCCCAAAATTTCAATCGAGGAAGGCGTGGGGCGATTCTTGAAATGGTGGAAAGGGAAGAATCAAAAATGAAGATCAACATTCTTCACGCCGGTTATTGCACAGCTCCCGAATGCCTTGCCATTCGCGGCGGACGCTGGCGCTCGATTCGCTTTCCCGCCATGTTCGCGCTTTTTCGCCATCCAAAATTCGGCGCGATGCTTTTCGATACGGGCTATTCCCAGCGCTTCTTCGACGAGACGAAACAATTCCCGAGCCGCTTGTATCGTTGGATGACCCCCGTGACCCTGCATGAGGAAGACTTGATCGCGAATCGACTTTCGACCTTCAACCTGCAACTCAAGGATATCACCCACATCTTCCTCTCCCACTTCCATGCGGATCACATCGCCTCTCTCCCCGATCTGGCTTGGTCGCGCTTCGTCTACCTTCCTCACGCCCTCAACCGCCTCCGCAACTCGCCGTCCTCGCAAGACCTCAAACACGCCTTCCTGCGCGGACTCATCCCCTCCGATTTTGATTCTCGTTCCCGCGAAGTAGACATGACCAAGCCGATTCTTTTATCGGAGGATTATGCGCCGTTCACGACCGGCTACGACCTGCTCGGCGACGGATCCATCATCGGCGTCGAGCTCCCCGGTCACGCCGATGGGCAGATGGGCGTCTTCGCCCGCGACGGCGACGACAAACTTTTTTTCTTTGTGGCGGACGCCGCATGGCTCAAACAGTCTGTTGTGGAAAATCGCCCACCGCACAAGATGGCAGATTTCCTTTTCTCCGATTCTGCTGCTTATCGCCAAACTTTGGGCAATCTACATTCCTATTATTTGACTCATCCTGATACGATCATCGTCCCGTCTCATTGCGAAAAGACGATTCGTTCTTTTGAAAATGACAGACAGCACTCACTTTGATTGAATCCATGCAGGCCGAACTTTTCACCCGCGAGAACATCCACACCCTCCAATTCCCCCAAACGGAAGATGGCGACTACGCTCGACGCTATCTCATCCCATTGATGACAGGCGGCTTGCAAAAATATATTCGCAATGTCTACAACACGCAATTAGCGGCGGTCGAAGTCGGCGAGACGATCGTTCCTGTTACCGTCACAGATTTTCACCCGCAGAACACATACACTGTTTCCCCGTACAGTCACTATGTCTCCTACGGTGGGTTGGAAGAAGTGAAGCATTTGAAAAATCCGCTGGCAGAGTTTTTGGTGAGATTGGCGCTGTATCCCGTCGCTCGGTATTTTCGATCTACAGAGTTGGATCAAGTAGTCTTTGTCAATAATTACCTGCTCTCCACGAACTTGTATCCGTCGGTAACCAGCGATCAACTGTTGGCGATGAGTAAAATGTTGGTAACGCGGTTCCCAGACCGGGCAATCGTGTTCCGCTCCGTTGATCGGAAGAAGAATCCTCACGTGTTCGACACATTGAAGTCTCTGGGATATGACTTGGTCCTTAGTCGCCAAGTCTGGTACATGGACCCTCTCGCCTCGTTGAAGACTCGTCAATGCAAGGAGGATCGGCGCGTGTTGAAGAAAACGGGTTTCGAGGTTGTGAACGGCGAGGGTTTGTCTGATGACGACTTGCATCGCGCGGTGCATCTATATGAACTGCTTTACCTGCGAAAATATTCTTATTACAATCCGCAATTCACATTTGAATTTCTAAAATTCGCAAGAGATCAAAAAACCCTTTATATGCGCGGGCTTAAAAAAGACGGGCAGTTAAACGGAATTATGGGATTCTTCGTCCGCAACGGCGCGATGACCCAGCCGCTGTTCGGGTATGACACCGCGCTTCCGCAGGAAGAAGGTCTGTATCGATTGCTCACGCTGATCACTCTGGAAGAAGGCGTAAGGCGCGGGTTACTCGTTCATGCTAGCGGCGGGGTGGGCAGATTCAAAAAAGCGCGCGGCGGCGAATCGGTGACGGAGTACAATGCGGTGTATACCGGGCATTTGCCGAAGAGGCGGCAATCGCCGTGGAAGTTGATCGGCAGGCTTTCGAAATTTGCGATCCCATATTTCAAAAAAATGGATTTCTAACCTTGTGGTGGTCTCATTGCGGCGGCGACGTCTACTCGGCCACTGAACTTTTATTGAAGGAGCATTCATGCAAGTCAATATCCCATTAAAAATAATCGGTCTGGGAAGATATTTGCCGAAACGCGTTGTCCTCAGTTCGGAATTGGAAGCGATGTGCGGAGTTCCCGCCGGTTGGGTGGAACGGCGTAACGGCGTGCGCGAGCGCCGCTGGGTCACGGATGAAACATCGTCCCTTATGTCGGCGCAGGCGGCGCGAGAGGCGTTGGACGAGGCGCATCTTAAGCCGCATCAACTTGATCTCATCATCAATGCCTCTGGCACGGGCGAGCAGGCGATCCCTGATACGGGCGCCTTGATTCAGCGTCAGTTGGGGCTGGGCGATTCAGGCATCCCGGCGATGACTGTGCACACAACATGTTTGAGCTTTATTGCCGGTATGGATGTGGCGTCTAATTTCATCCACAGCGGGCGATATAAAAATATTTTGATTTGCAGCGCGGACGTGGCGTCGTGCGGCATCAACCCCAAGGAGCCAGAGTCCGCTTCGTTGGTTGGGGATGCGGCGGCGGCGGTAGTCGTCACTCGAGCGGAAGCGGACGAACCGTCCATGATTCATCATGCTCATTTCAGAACGTATGGCGATGGCGCGTATCTCACCGCCATCATGGGCGGCGGCTCGCGTTTTCATCCGCGCTTCCCAAATCATAAACCTGAAGATGACCTGTTCCATATGGACGGTCCCGCTGTATTGCGAATGGTACGCGGCGTTGGCAACGAGTTTCTTGAAGAACTGTACCCGGGTCTGTCGAAAAGCATGATGGATGTGGATGTCGTTGTGCCGCATCAGGCGAGCAAAGTGGGGTTGATGATGTTGGAACGTTTTGGTTGGAAGGAAAATAAGATCATCCGAACCATCGAGACGCTCGGTAATTGCGTGGCGGCGTCTATTCCGGTTACGTTGTATCAAGGGGTGCGCGATGGACGCATCCGACGAGGAAGCAAGGTTCTGTTGGTAGGCACCGGCGCGGGGTTGTCCCTTGGGGGGATGGTGTTGACGTTTTGATTAATCGCGAAGCGCGCAAAGTCCGCAAAGATTTTTAAAGTTTTTCTTTGGGTTCTTAGCGTTCTTCGCGGTAAATAAAATGGCAAACGTTCTCTTCACCGGCGGGCGCGCGCCCGTGACGCTTGATCTTGCTCGCGCGTTTCATCGCGCGGGGCATAACGTCTTCATGGCGGAATCGTCGCGCGGGCATTTGAGTCAGCCGTCGAATGCGATCAAGCAAAACTTTGTGGTGCCCGCTCCACGTCAGGAGACCGAAGCGTTTTTGTCGTCGTTGAAATGGATTGTCGAAGAGAATCAAATCGAATTGCTAATTCCGACGTGTGAAGAAGTCTTCCATGTCGTAAAAGGGTTGGAGAGTCTGCCGTGCCGCGTGTTCGCTGAACCGCTCGATAAGTTGAATCTTTTTCACAACAAGTGGAATTTTGCGAACAGCGCGAGAGCATGTGGGTTGCTTGCGCCTGATACGCTATTGATCGCGGATAAAGATGCGCTGTCGGATGCGTTCGCGCGCTGGCAGAGATTGGTGTTGAAGCCGGTCTATTCACGCTTCGCCTCGCGGACTTTGGTCCTGCCAACGCTTCGTGAGGCTTTAGCCACGCTGACATTTGACCGGACGTGGATTGCTCAAGAGTTTGTTCCGGGCAGGCAGTTTTGCAGTTATTCGGTCTGTCAGGAAGGGCGCGTTGTTGCGCATGCGGTTTACCCGGCGATCTTCACGGCTGGGCAGGGCGCGACGATTGCGTTTCAACCTTCCGAACATGCGCAGATATTTCAATGGGTGCAGACGCTTGTAAACCATTTCAAGGTAACGGGACAGATGGCGTTTGATTTCATCGAATCGCCCGACGGGGAAGCGTATGCGTTGGAGTGCAACCCGCGCGCGACGAGCGGCGTCCATTTGCTGACTTCGAATCCTCGTTTTGTCGAATCGTTTTTTAATTCGGGAATAGATTGCGTCAGACCGACGCAGACCTCCCCGCGTATGTTGAGTTCTGCGATGCTGATCTACGGTTTGACGGATGCGCTCAAAAAGAGAAGCCTCGGCTTATGGCTGAAGACTTTCCTGCAAGGCGATGATGTGATCTGGGATCTTCGTGACCCGCTCCCGTTCTTCTTACAGTGGCGGAGCATCCTCGCTTATCTGACTTTAGGAATGAGGCAGAAAATTTCCGCGCTGGAGGCATCTACATTCGACATTGAATGGAACGGGGAGTAGCGGCGAGAGACACGACTAAATGGTAAGAATCCCTTGCTGTCAGTTTTCAATTAACTGGACTACAATGAGCAAAGAGGCGCCATGCAGAATAACTCCGATGAGCTAGAAATCATTCACAACCTCGCCGAAAAGCGATTCGAGACATGGATGGACGGGAAACTCTCCAAACTTGATTATCTGGAAGACGAGAACTCGATCGTGATGACGCACGTCGGCGTGCACCCCGACTTGCGCGGGCATGGCGTGGCTGGCAAACTGACCGAGGTCGCGTTGGAATATGCGCGTGGAAAGTCTTTGCGGGTGATTCCGATGTGCTCGTATGTTGCAGCGTATATTCGTCGGAATCCGCAATTTGCTGAGTTGACCAAACAACGATGAAAAGTAAGACGTGTCTTGCTTTTCTTTAAATAAAACCAAAACGCGTTCCATGCTATAAGCGGGAACGCGTTTTGTTATGTGGCGGGGAGGGCGGGATTCGAACCCGCGACTGGTTTAACCCAGCACTCACTTAGCAGGCGAGCCCATTCGGCCACTCTGGCACCTCCCCAATTTTCAGTTTGAAAGTTTCAAGTTTGCATGTTGCAGGTATTGAAAATGAAAACTTTCAAACTTTCAACTTGTGAACCTGCAACTCTCAGGCGGAGGGAGTGGGATTCGAACCCACGTTGGTGTGACCCAAACATGTTTTCAAGACATGCGCCTTCAGCCGCTCGGCCATCCCTCCACGAAGCCCCACCAGTTGAGGCGGACGAAATTTTACCATAAGAGGGCGTCCGAAGCTCGTCGCTCTGAAACGGGGGAGTGGCTAAATAGGTGGGCTCACAAAGTCCATCACATGGGCTGAGTAGTTTGGAAACTGTTGTTTGTAAAGTTGCCTGCGATTGAAACAGTACACGAATAATCGGATCGCACATTCCAGAGCATACGGGCAACGAG